>JBQCGP010000079.1:0-4843 GCA_051955535.1 Gaiellaceae bacterium
GACTGCTCGGCACCACGGCCGACTCGCCCCCGCAGCTGGTGAAGCTGCGCGAGGCCGAACCGGTCCGCCTCCTGGACGATCATGATCGTCGCGTTCGGCACGTCGACGCCGACCTCGATCACGGTCGTTGCGACGAGTACGTCGAGCTCGCGTGCCTTGAACCGCGCCATCAGCTCCCGCCGCTCCGCGGGACGCAGGCGCCCATGCAGCAGCCCGACGCGATAGTCCCGAAGCTCCCCGCGCCGGAGCCTCTCCGCCTCGACCTCGGCGGCCCGCGCCTGCGACGTCTCGGACTCCTCGATCAGCGGGCAGACTACATAGGCCTGCCGGCCCTCGTCGAGGTGCTTGCGCAGCCGCATGTATGCCTCCGAGCTGCGCTCCTCGGTCACCCAACGCGTGACGATCGGCTTGCGGTTCGCAGGGGGCTTCGTGATCTCGGTGACGGACAGGTCGCCGTAGACGGTCAGCGCCAGCGTGCGCGGGATCGGGGTAGCGGTCATGTGCAAGACGTGCGGCGACCGACCCGTGGCGAGGGCGCCTCGCTGCTCCACCCCGAAGCGGTGCTGTTCGTCCACCACGGCCACGGCCAGGTCGGACAGCTCGACCCCCTCCTGGATCAGCGCGTGCGTCCCGACGAGGATCTGCGCGCCCTCGACGTCGCCCTTGACCGACCCGGTCAAAAGCGCCGCGCGGACGCCGAGCTCGGCGCAGATCGGCTCGACCGTCAGGAAGTGCTGCTCGGCCAGCGTCTCGGTGGGAGCCATCAGCGCCCCGGTCTTCCCGGCCTCGACTGCCCGCAAGAGCGCGTACAGAGCGACGACCGTCTTGCCGGAACCGACGTCCCCTTGGAGCAATCGCTGCATCGGCTTCGCACCGGCAAGATCCGCGTCGATGTCGGTGATCGCGCTCTCCTGGTCGGCCGTCAGCTCGAACGGCAGCGCGTCGCGGTAGCGGCCGACCAGCTCGCCGGGCGCCCCCAGCGCCGGCGCGGTCGCCTCCTCCGAGCCCTCGCGGATGCGCGCCAGGCCAACCTGGAGCAGAAGCAGCTCGTCGAGGGCAAGGCGCCTCCGCGCCGCTTCCGCCTCGTCAGCGTCCCGCGGCCGGTGCAGTGCCACGAGCGCGTCGAAGCGGAGCGGCAGCCCTTCCCGCGCGCGCAGCCCGGCCGGCAGCGAGTCGCCGAAGTCGCGCGCATGAGGCAGGGCCGCCTCGACGAGCGTCCGCAACTTCGGCGAGGTCACCTCCTCGCTCGCGGGGTAGACCGGGGCGAAGTCCGCCGTCGCCGCCGCACCGTTCAGGTCGTACGAACGGACGTGGAACTCGTTTCGCCGCAGCTGCCCACGCAGCCTGAGCCGTGTCCCCGGCCGGAGCTTGTCCGCAAGCCAGGGCTGGTTGAACCAGACCGCCGAGATCTCGCCGCTGTCGTCCCGCACGGCGGCCTTCAAGACCGTCAGTCGGCGTCGCGTCGGACGCACGGAGACCCGCCGGACCTCGCCGGCGATCACCGCCTCCTCCTCGCCGAACAGCTGGGAGATCGGCGTCTGCCCGACCGCCTGCTGGTAATCGCGCGGCCGGTGCTCGAGGAGGTCGCGCACCGTCCGCAGGCCGAGCTTGGCCAACTTGGCGCTCAGCGACGGGCCGACGCCGGGCAGCGTGTCGAGAGGCCGCGAGAGCAACGCGGAGCGCGCACGCCCCCGGGTGGGCGGCCAAGACGCCGGCCGGTCGGTCCCCGCGAATGCCGAGAGCTCAGCCATCGTCGAACCAGAAGAGGCCGACGGTACCCGGCCCCGCATGCGTGCCGACCACCGGGCCGAGCATCGTGACGAGATCGAGTTGCGCGTCCGGCCGGGTCCGGCGGACGAGCTCCTGGAGCGCCTCGGCGCGTTCGGGCGCGTCCGCGTGCGCGATCGCCACCCGCAAGCCCGGGCCCTCGGCCGAGCCCGACTCGAACGCCGCGACGAACTCCTGGAACGCGCGGCGGTTGCCGCGCACGCGCTTGAGCGGAATCACCTCGCCGGCGCGGATCGTCAGGATCGGCTTCACGTTCAACAGCTCTCCCGCCCATGCCGCCGCGCGGCCGATCCGCCCGCCGCGGGCCAGGTAGTCGAGCGTGTCGAGCGTGAAGATCAGTTCCGACTCGCGCCTGTGACGCTCGACGAGCGCCTCGACCTCCTCGTCGGTCGTTCCTCGTTCCAGCCGCCGTTGGATCGCAAGCCCGAGCATCGCGACCGCCGCCGAGGCGGTCTCAGTGTCGACGACACGGATCCGGTCGCCGACCTCGGAGGCGGCGCGGCGCGCGCTCTCGACCGTTCCCGAGAGCTTTCCGGCGATGTGGAGAGAGTAGACGCGCTCGTACCCGCTCAGCTCGTCGTAGACGGCGCCGAAGTCGCGCGGTGTCGGCTGCGAGGTGGACGGCATCACCGGCGAGGTGCGGAGGCGCGCGTAGAACTCCTCCGGGCCGAGCTCGACGTAGTCGCGGAAGCTCTCATCTCCGAAACGGACATAGAGCGGGACGATCCGCCAGTTGGAGAACCGCTTCGGCGCCTCGGGGAAGTCGGCCGTCGAGTCGACGACGATCGCCGTGTTGCCCGCGTTGAGCTCCACTACCCCGCCGGCGCCACCGCAGCCGCGCGGATCGCCGCGACGATCTCCTCCAGGTCGTCGTCCTTGCTAAGGCAGGCGACCGCCCCCGCGTCGCGCAACGCCTGCCGCTCGCGGACGTTGGCGGACGCCGTCAGGCCGATGACCGCAGCGCCGGAGTAGGCGTCGAGAAGCGCCGCCGTCGCTTCGACACCGTCCATGCCCGGCAGGCGGTAGTCCATCAGGACGACGTCGGGACGCAGGTCGCGGACGAGCTCGACGGCCTCGGCGCCGTCCTCGGCCGCTCCCACGATCTCGATCCCGGAGTCGAGCCCGAGCACGAGCTCCAGACCCTCGCGGAAAACCTGGTTGTCCTCGACCAGGACGACCCGGATCGGCAGCTCCACTTGGGCGAGCCTAGCCGCTTACTCGGCTGACACGAGGAGCGGATAGTGCGGCTGGCCGCCCTCGTGGACCTCGATCTCGAGCTCGGGGTCTGCGCGCTCGAGCTCTGCGACCAGCGCGCTGACGTCCGGCTCGTCGGCGCCCGTCAGGAGCGTCACCACCTCGCGCGGCTCGGCGAGTAGCCGCTTCAGGACTGCAGCGGCAACCGGCTCGAACTCCGCGCCCCCCGTGATCAGCTCTTCTCCGACGAGCCCGACGTACTCGCCCGTGCCGACCGCGCGGCCGTTCAGGCGAACTTCCCGCGACGCGATCGTTACGGCCCCGGTCGCGACGCGTGCCGCCGCCTCGTTCATCGCCTCCGCATTGTCCGCAGCGACCATATCCGGGTTGAACGCGATCAGCGCGGCGAGGCCGGCCTGGATCGACTCTGTCGGGACGACCGTGGCCGGCTTCGGCGCTAGCGACGCTGCTTGCTCGGCGGCGAGCGCGACGTTCGGGTTGTTCGGCAGCACGATCGCCTCGGGCGCCTTCGTAGCCTCGATCGCCGCAAGCAGATCGGCCGTCGAAGGGTTCATCGTCTGGCCGCCTTCGACGATCTGCGTGGCGCCGAGGCTTTCGAACAGGCGGCGATTTCCCGCACCGGCGACCACCGCAACGACGTCGACGGCGGCCGGAGGAGAGCTCGGAACGGCAGCGAGGAGGCGCCGCTCGCGCGCCTTCGTCTGCCGGTGCATGTCCGCGATCTCGACGTTCTCGATCGCCCCCGCGCGCGTGCCGATCGCGAGCGCCGCACCCGGATCGTCGGTGTGAACGTGCACCTTGAGAGCCTGTTCGTCGCCGACGACGAGAAGCGAGTCCCCGAGGCGCTCCAGGTCGGTCTCGACACCCTCCGGGTCGAGATCGCCCTCGATCACGAAAGACGTGCAGTACCGGAAGCGCGAGAGCTCCTGGTGAGCGGCCTCGACCGTCACCTGTTCGACCGGAGGCGCCTCTGGGAGAGGCTGTCCGCCAACCGCGGACGAGACTCCGCGCACGAGCTCGACGAGGCCTGCGGCACCCGCATCGACGACGCCCGCCTCCCGCAGGACGTCGAGCTGTTCCTGCGTGTGTGCGACCGCTTCCTCGCCCCGCGCGACGAGCAGCTCGAGCAGTTCCTGGACCGGTCGCGCCCCTTCGACCTCGGCTGTCTCGGCGAGGATGCGGATGGCGGTCAGCATCGTGCCCTCGACCGGCTCTCGGACTGCGCGGTAGGCGGCATCGGCGCCGGCCCGCAGCGCCCGCGCCACGGCCGCGCCGTCGGTCGGGCCCGGCTCAGCCAGCGCCTCGGCGACACCACGGACGACCTGAGAGAGGATCACGCCCGAGTTCCCGCGGGCGCCCATCAACGCGGCCCGGGTCGCCTCGCGGGCCAGCAGACCACGTTCATCTGCCGTCGATGCCTCCAGCGCCTCGAGCACCGCCCGCGCCGTCAAAGCGAGGTTCGTGCCTGTGTCGCCGTCCGGCACCGGATAGACGTTGAGATCGTCGATCCGGGCGCGGCTTCGATCGAGCGCTGCGACAGCGCCGCGAACGAGGCCGAGAACGGCCTCCCGCTCGCTCACGCCGACTGCTCCCTCGCCCTCGGCTCGGTCGCGCGGGGGGCCCCCGGGGGGGCCCGCGCCCGCGCCGCAGTTTGGTGGCCCCCCGCGGGCGGCGCCGCCCGGGCCGCCGCGCGCCCCCCCCGGCCCCCCATCGCGGGGGCTGCGCGGGGGGGGTGGGGGTCAGGGGCACCCGGGAGGTCCCCCGGATCTAAATCCTGGGGTGGCGCGCCGATTGCAGCGTTGCGCCTACCGAGGCGTGCGCAGAAAAAGAAGCGGGCTCG
>JBQCGP010000080.1:0-29056 GCA_051955535.1 Gaiellaceae bacterium
CGCGTCGATATCGCGCTGATGTTCCTGATCGTCTTCGACATGGTCGCGAAGCCGTTCAGCTGGAGCTGACCTAGGCAGGGACTGGCACCCGGAGGGTGCCTGTCCCAACGACCGTTGTTGGAACAGTCCCCGTTCGGGGACAGTCCCTGTGACTTGAAAGCGACTAACTAGACTCACGCGCGTGGAGTTCGAGACCCGCGCCATCCACGAAGGCCAGCAGCCCGACCCCGCCACCGGCGCGATCACGACGCCGATCTACCAGACGTCGACGTACGTCCAAGACGCTGTAGCCGAGCACAAGGGCTACGACTACTCGCGCGCGGGGAACCCCACCCGGACGGCGCTGGAAACATGCCTCGCTTCGCTCGAGGGGGCGGAGCACGGGATCGCCTACGGCTCGGGCCTCGCCGCCGCGACGACGCTGATGCACCTCGTCAACCCGGGCGACCGTGTCGTCGCGGTGAACGACGTCTACGGCGGCGTCTACCGAATGTTCTCGCAGGTCTACGAGCCGAAGGGTTACGCGTTCGAGTGGGTTCGGGCCGACGAGATCAGCACCAACCTCGGCACCCACCTCGACGAGCGAACGCGCTTCGTCTGGCTCGAGACGCCGACCAACCCGATGCTGAACATCATCGATATCCGGGCAGCGGTCGAGGCCGCCCACGAGGTCGGCGCGCTCGTCGTCGTCGACAACACCTTCGCGACGCCGTTCCTGCAGCAGCCGCTGTCGCTCGGAGCCGACGTCGTCCTCCACTCGACCACGAAGTACCTCGGCGGGCACTCGGATCTGATCGGCGGCTTCCTCGCGACGAACGATCCGACGATCGCCGAGCGGCTCTACTTCCTCCAGAAGTCGCTCGGCGCCATTCCTGGGCCGTTCGACTGCTGGCTCGTCCTCCGCGGGCTGAAGACCCTCGCGGTACGGATGCGGCAGCACTGCGCCAGCGCGCTCGCGATCGCCGGCTTCCTCGAGCTGCATTCCCGCGTCGAGAGGGTTCTCTACCCCGGGCTCCCGCACCATCCCGGCCACGCGACCGCGGCGCACCAGATGCGCGACTTCGGCGGGATGGTCTCGTTCCTGGCCGAGACCGAGCAGGAGGCCGCCGACCTCGTGGCCCGGACGAAGATCTGGAAGCTCGCGGAGAGCCTCGGCGGCGTCGAGAGCCTCATCGAGGTGCCCGCGCGGATGACGCATGCCTCGACCGTCGACTCGCCGTTCGCAGCGCCGCCGAACCTGATCCGCCTCTCGGTCGGCCTGGAGTCGGCCGACGACCTGCTCGCCGACCTCGAGGTCGCGCTGGCGCTCTCGACCGCTACCGCGGGCGCATAGCCCTCGCGCGGCGTGCTCGAGCCGCTCGACCTTCTCCACCTCGGCCGCGAACGTGTCATCGGCGTCTACCTGCTCGAGACGGACGGCGGTCTGGCCCTCTTGGACTGCGGGCCGTCGACGTGTGTCCCAGCGCTGAAGGAGCGACTGCGCGAGCGAGGGCTCGAGCTAGGCGACGTACGGCACCTGCTGCTTTCACACATCCACCTCGACCACGCGGGCGCGGCGGGCGTGCTCGTGCGCGAGCACCCGGGGCTGCAGGTGCATGTGTCGCCGCTCGGGGCCCCGCACCTCGTCGATCCCTCGCGGCTCGAGCGGAGCGCTCGGCGGCTCTACGGCGACGAGTTCGACACGCTCTGGGGCGAGCTCGCGCCGGTGCCGGACGAGAACGTGCAGGAGACCGCGGACCGGGTACTCGGCCTCGAATGCTTTCCCTCGCCCGGCCATGCCTCGCACCACGTTTGCTACCTCGACGCCGACCGCACGCTCTGGGCGGGCGACGCGGCCGGGGTGAGGGTGCAGCCGAGCCGCTTCGTGCTGCCGCCGACGCCGCCGCCGGAGTTCGACCTCGACACCTGGGAGCAGACGCTCGATGAGATCGAAGCGCGTGACCCCGAGAGGCTCGCGCTGATCCACTTCGGCGTCGCGGCCGAACCGGCGGAGCACCTGGCCGAGCTTCGCCGGCGACTACGGTCCTGGACGGAGCGCGTCGGAGAGGGCGCGAGCGAAGAGGAGTTCGAGGCGGCAGCCCTGGCCGAGCTCGGCGATGACGCCGCGCCCTACGAGCGGGCGATGCCGTTCTGGCAGTCCTACGCCGGCCTGCGGCGTTACTGGGACAAGCGGCGCGAAGCCGCATGAAAGTCGCCCTCGGGCCGTTCCGGCTACGAGACTTCCGGCTGCTCTTCGCCGGCGAGCTCGTTTCGCTACTCGGCACCGCGGTCGCACCGATCGCGCTCGCCTTCGCCGTCCTCGACCTGACCGGATCGGCGACGGACCTCGGCATCGTGCTCGCGGCCGGGTGGGCGCCCCAGGTCGTCTTCATCCTGATCGGCGGCGTGCTCGGCGACCGCCTGCCGAGGAATCTCGTCATGGTCGGTGCGAACCTGCTCAGCGCCGCCGCGCAAGGAGCGAGCGCCGCGCTCCTGCTCACCGGCTCGGCCAACGTGTGGCAGCTCGCGCTGCTTCAGGCGGTGCGCGGAACCGCGACGGCGCTCTTCTTCCCTGCCGCGCAGTCCGTGGCGCCGCAGATCGTCGGCGCAGAGACTCTCCAGCCGGCGAACGCGCTGCTGCGCCTCGCCGAGAGCTCCAGCAGAGTCCTCGGCGCAGGGCTCGGCGGCATCGCCGTCGCCGCCGTAGGGCCGGGCTGGGCGATCGCCTTCGACGCCGCAACGTATCTCGCCAGCGCGCTGATCCTCGTCTGGATGCGGGTCCCACGAGTCGTCGCCGAGCGCGGCGCGACGTTGGTCCGCGAGCTGATCGAAGGCTGGCACGAGTTCCGCTCGCGCGAATGGCTCTGGGTTATCGTCCTTTCCGTTTCGGTTGGCAATGTCGTCTCGACGGCCAGCTTCGCCGTTCTGGGCCCTTTGGTGGCCAAGCTCTACCTCGGAGGCGCCGCAGCCTACGGAGCGATCCTCGCCGCCCAGAGCGCCGGGTACATCGCGGGAGGCGTCATCTCGCTCAACTGGCGGCCCGCCCGGCCGCTGCTCGTCTCGATGATCGCCCTGCTACCGATCGCAGCGGAGATTGCCTGCTTCGCAGGCGTTCATGTCACCGCGGTGATCGCGGCCGCCGCCTTTTGCGCGGGCGTCGGTCTCGAGATCTTCGGCGTCAACTGGATCACGACGATGCAGCAGCAGATCCCGGCGCGGGTCCTCTCGCGCGTGAACTCCTACGACGCTCTCGGCTCGTTCGTGTTCATCCCGGTAGGGCTCGCGATCGCCGGTCCGCTAGCGGCACAGCTTGGCGTCACCGAGACGCTGTGGCTCTTCCTCGCCGTCAGCGTCCTCTCGATCGGCAGCGCGCTGCTCAGCCGCGACGTTCGCACGTTGCGGCGCGTCGACGAACCGGTCTATACCGAGGCCGAAGCTCGCTCGGCCGCGGCCTCGTAGACACGCAGGTAGTCGTCGACCATCCGCTCCGGCGCGTAGCGCTCCTCGACATAGCGCCGGCACTCGAGGGGATCGAGGGCGTCGGCGCGATCGAGCGCGGCGGGCATCTCTCGGTAGTCGTCGACGACGATCCCGCTGACCCCGTCCTCGATTACCTCGGGCACCGCACCGTGGCGCGTGGCGATCACCGGTGTCCCGCAGGCCATCGACTCGATCATGACGAGCCCGAACGGCTCCTCCCACTCGATCGGGAACAGGGTCGCGCGCGCGTTCTGAAGCAGCTCCACCTTCTCGCCGTGCGTAACCTCGCCGAGGTACTCGATCCCGTCGACAAGGTGCGGCTCCACGAGCTCGTGGAAGTAGCGGTGCTCCCTGGGGTCCTGCTTCTTGCCCGCGAGCTTGAGCGGCAGCTCCGTCTCCTTCGCCACCGCGATCGCGCGATGGGCGCCTTTGTCCGGGCTCATCCGGCCGAGGAAGAGCAGGTAGTTGCCGCGATGCGGGTGGCAGGGGTAGAGCTGGAGGTCGAGCGCGTTGGGACAGTTGCCGGCCCAGTTCAGATCCGGCTTCGGTCGGCGCTGGTTGAGCGAGATCGAGATCAGGCCGACCTGCGGCGCGAGCTGGGCAAGCCCTTCGTAGACCCGCCCGGGCTCGTCGTCGAGCGGCCCGTGCACGGTGTGCAGGGTCGGCGTGTCGACGAGGCCGCCCAGGGGGATCGTCGATGGACCGGAATGGTCGTTGATGACCTCGAAGTCACCGGCGCGGTCGAAGCACGCGAGTGCATGCCTGAGCTCCGGAAGCGACCTGCCGATCTGCTCGCTCGGAGCCTCCTCGAAGACGTAGGCCAGCTGAGCCTTCGTGCGCGAGTCGCCCGAGGCGAAGAGCGTCACGTCGTGCCCTGCGTCGACGAGCCCGTCTGCGAGCAGCGAGACGACCCACTCGATCCCGCCGTAGCCGCTCGGCGGAACCGCGAACCAGACCGGGCTGAGGACGGCGATCCTCATGCTTCCTCAACTGTGACGTGTGAATCGTCGACGCGCACGTCCCACTGGCGGTCGAAGGCCCTGACGCCGGTCAGGCGCACCGAGCGGCCGACCCAGGACGGCAGCTCCGGAGGCGCCAGCGTCTCGAGCGCGTGCCGGGCGCGGTCCGGCCGAAGGCCAAGCAGCACCTGGAGCAGCAGTACCGGCGTTCCCGCAGCCCAGGCCTGAGGTCGCGCGGCAGTCGGGTATGCGATCGGAAACGGCGTCTCCTGTCTGGCGAATCCCGCGAACACCTCCGGGAGCTGGTACCCGAAATGCGCCCCCGCAGTCAGCATCCGCCGGATGATCCGCTGCGCCTCCGCCCAGCGCCCGTAGCGCGCGAGGCCGACGGCGATCAGGGAGTTGTCGTGGGGCCAGACGGTTCCGTTGTGGTAGGAGAGCGGGCTGTAGCCGGCATCGCCGGTCGACATCGTGCGGACGCCCCAGCCGGACCAGAGCTCCTCCCCCATCAGCGCATCGACGATCGCGTCGACGCGCTCGCGCGGGACGATGCCGCTCCAGAGCAGGTGGCCGATGTTCGAGCAAAGCGAGTCGACTTGCCCCTTCTCGCCGTCGAGCGCGAGCACGTAGTACCCGCCGCGACGGTCGGTCCAGAAGCTCGCGTCGAAGGCACGGCGCAGCTCCTCGGCGTCGTGCTCCAGCCGGTCGGCGAGGGCGCGGTCGCGCCAGACCTCCCGAGCCATCTCGGCCGTCCTCCGCTTCGCGTCGTAGACGTATCCCTGGACTTCACAGGGGGCAATCGGGCCCTTGGCCAGCGAGCCGTTGCTGAACCGCTGCGAGTCCCCGGAGTCCTTCCAGGACTGGTTCTCGAGGCCGCGCTCCGTTCGTCGCTCGTACTCGACGAAGCCGTCGCCGTCGCGGTCCCCGTATTCGTCGATCCACGCGAGCGCCTTCAGAGCCGGCTCCTTCAGGTCGCGGATCATCGCCGCATCGTCGGTCCAGCGCCAGACCTCCGAAAGCAGGATCAGGTAGAGCGGCGTCGCATCGACGGTGCCGTAGTAGGTGTGGAACCACGTCTTCGCGGCCTTGCCGTCCCGGACCTCGTGGACGATCTTGCCCGGCTCGGCGTCGATCGTCGGATCGTCCTCGGTCGCCTGCAGGCCGGCGAGCACCTCGAGCCCCGTTCGCGCGAGCTCGGGGCCGAACAGGAGCGTCTGGTAGCACGTGATCAGCGTGTCGCGGCCGAAGACCGTCATGAACCACGGCATTCCGGCTGCGGGCAGCCGCCCGATGCCACGGCCGCGTTTCATCCGCAGCGAGGCGAGATCGGAGACCGACTGAAAGAAGGAGCGGTCGAGGTCGTCCCAGTCGGCGCGGATCTGGGGCACGCGCAGCCGCCACGCCGCGAGCGACTCGCGGACGCGCGTCATTTCGTCGCCGAATCGCCGCTCGGCCTGGCGCGGCACGAGGTGGTCTCCCTCGAGCGAGGGGATCACGTCGACGCGCAGGTGCCAGCGCTCGCGCGGCTCGAGCTCGATCCGCCAGCGGACGGTGGCGCCGTCGATCTCGCCGCGCTCAGAGAAGATCACCTGCGTCTGGGCGCTGTTCCCGCGGTCCTCGAGCAGGAACTCGTTGTGCTCCTCGGCGAACCGGATCGGCACCGGCTCCGGCAAGGGGTCGGCGTTCAGCGGGTTGCCGAGCGCGAAGTCGTGCGCCTTGACCGAGAGGATGTCCGCGAAGTCGGCCTCGATCTGAAGCTCGAGCTCGAACGACTGCCGCTCCATGCTCTGGTTCTGGGCGACGATCACATCCTGCATGGCTTCGCCGACGAAGCGCTCGCGGAGGATCGAGACGACGTCCTGCTGGAGGCCGCCGGCGAGAGGGTTGCGGAGGAAGAACGCGGCCGAGAAGTACTCGACCTTCCCAGACGACAGCGGCAGCGGCCGCGCACCGTTCAGCCGCAGCCGCAGGGCCGACAGGAAGCGCGTGTCCTCGCTGTAGAACCCATGCGTCCGGCGATCGATGTCGCCGAGGTCGTCGCAGATGCAGAAGGTCGAGCCTTCGAGGATGGTCAGCGTCATAGATCGCGAATCGTGCGGACGGCCGTGGACTGATCGAGCGCCTTGAGCACGATCTCGTCGACGTTCACGTGGGCCGGACGCGTGACCGCGAAGAGGATGCATTCGGCGACGTCCTCCGCGCGGAGCGGCCTGAGCCCGCGGTAGACGGCCGCGGCCTTCTCCTCGTCGCCGCGGAAGCGGACCCGCGAGAAGTTCGTCTCGACGAGGCCCGGGTCGACGGTGGTGAGCCGGATCGGGCGCCCGAGCAGGTCCTGGCGGAGCGCGTAGGTGAAGCCGCGCACAGCCCACTTCGCGGTGATGTAGAGCGCCGCGTTCGGGTAGGGCTCACGGCCCGCGACCGAACCTAGGTTGACGATATGCCCGCCGTCGCGCAGGTGCGGGATGCACAGCCGCGTCATCCGGACCAGGCCGTTGACGTCGGTCTCGAGCACCGTCTGCTCGTCTTCTTCGGTTCCCTCCCAGAACGGGTCGCGCCCCAGACCGAGCCCGGCACCGTTGACGAGGATGTCGAGGCCGCCGAGCTCCGCGACCGCGTCGTCGACGAAGCGGCGGCAGCTCTCCGGATCCGTGATGTCGAGCCCGAGCTTGACGTCCGTCTCGAGCCGCTCGATACGACGCGCCCCGCCCGCGACCTTCGCGCCCTCGCGCGCCAGAGCGGCAGCCGTCGCAGCGCCGATGCCGCTCGAGGCACCCGTCACTATCGCGGTCTTTCCAGCCAGCACGGCCACGAAGCGGAAGAGCCTAGCTCGCGGCGGCGAGCAGAGCCTCGCAGCGGCGCCGGTAAAGCGTCGCGCCCTCGGCCTCGAAGAACTGCTGCGCCTTCGCCAGCTCAGTGTCCGCCTCGGGTCGCCGGCCGGCGCCTGCGGCCTTCTCGGCTGCATGGAGGCGGGCGATCGCCTCGGCTCCTCTGGCCCCGATCCGCTCGTAGACATCAGCCGCGGCCGAGAAGTCCCGGTGGGCTATCGCCAGACCTGCCTCGAGCCAGGGCGTGACCGGGGTGCCCGCGGCACGCTGGAGATACTCGGCTTCGCGACCAAGATCCAGCATCAGCACCGGCAGATGCATGAACCACCACTCATCCAACTGAGGCCGGGGTTCGAGCGCGAAGTATTCGTCGAGGAGCTGTGCCGCCCCGTCCCGCTGTCCGGCGACATCCAGGACCCGCGCTCGATAGACCAGCGCAGGCTGAAGCTGCTGGGGATCGTTGGTCTCGCGGGAAAGCCCGAGCGCCCGCTCCGACTCTGCAAGGGCACCGACCAGGTCTCCCTGGGAGAGCATCACGCCGGCAGCCGTCTGCCGAATGGGAGCCACGAGGTAGTGATGTTTTCCTTCCATCGCCATTAGGAACGCGCGCGCCTTCTGGAGAGACTCCGCCCAGGCGCCCGACATTTCGAGCAGGAAGACCTCTTCGCCCTCGATCCATCTCAGCGACCCGGACTCGGGTGTGAGGCCGAAGCGCAGTTGCGCCTCGCGATCGCTTTCGAGGTAACGGGCGCCTTCGGCGATCCGGCCGAAGTGCCACAGCATGTTGGCGAGATTGTTGCTGCTCAGATGGATGATCGAGGGGTCGCTGAGCTTCATGCCGATCGCCACGCTGCGCTCGAGATCGCGCAGACCGCGCTCGTCCGACCGGACCGCCCGAATGCTGCCGACCACGCGCAGCGCATGAGCGGCCACGTCCTCGGCCCCGAGCTGCTCAGCTTCGGCGAGGGCTTCCCGGCCGAGCGCCAAACCCTCCTCATCGCGGCCCGAGATCCAGACCCGGCTCGCGAGCTGGGCCGTGACCTGAGCCTTCGTCCGTGACAGTGGCGCGTCGGCGACGAGCGCGAATGCCTCCTCGGCGAGTTGATTCGCCTGCTTGGTGTCGCCCTGCGCCCAAAGAGCGGTGCTCTCCAGGCTCAAGGCCTCCGCCGCCAGCTCGACGTTCCCCGACGCCAGTGCCTTCTCGTATGCGCGCCGATTGAGCCCGGAGAGACTCCCGAGACTCCACCGGGCCTTGACGTATTCGAAGAGGACGGCCGCGTAACCCGGATCGTCTTCCGGAGCCAGCTTCAGCGCCTCCTCGAGATAGCTCGCGGCCGCCGCGGGGGAATGAAGCGCCCGCGCGCGCTCGCCCGCCTCGGCCAGAGCCCTCCATACCGCGTCGCGGAGGACGCCTTCGTCTCGACCCGTCGCCCTGAACAAATCCAGCGCCTCCAGGTAATGATGGGCGAGCATCTCGGCCCGGTCCTCTGAGCGGTCAGCGGCTAGCGACTCGATCCAGGCGGCGGCCTTCGTGTGCTTGTCCGCCCGATTGGAGCGCGGAATCTGGGCATAGGCGACGTCGCGTAGCAACAGATGCAGGAAGGCGTACTGCGTCTCGCCGGCGACCGCCGACCGCCGCTCGCGCCGGATGAACTGCTTCCGCTCGAGCCCATGGAGCTGGTCCTCGATGAGAAACCGCTCGCGCCCGGTCAGGGTCGCCAACGCTCCACTCCAGAAGACCTTGCCGAAGACAGCCGCGTTCTGAACGAGCTCCTTGTCAGCCGGATCGAGCGAGTCGAGCCGGGCGGCGATCGAGCCCTGCACGCTCTCCGGCAGGGGGAGGCCTTCCTGCGCTTCTAGTCGCCATCCCCCGGCGCCCTGGACGAGGTACCCCCGGTCCTGGAGCATGCGGACGTACTCTTCGGCGAAGAGCGGATTGCCCTCGGTCCGCTCGAGGACTACGCCTTGCACCTCGGCGGGCAGCAAGGCCTGGTCGAGCAGCGCGGCGAGGAGTTGCGCTGTCTGGCTCTCTTCGAGGGGAGCCACGGTGATCGTCGATGCATTGGGCTTGCCCCCACCCCAGCCGCTACGGCGCGCCAGGAGCTCGGGACGAGCGGTGCAGGCGATCAGGAGCGCGACGCCGCTGGCCCAGTCGGCGAGATGATCGACGAAGTCGAGCAGGCCCTCGTCTGCCCAATGCAGATCCTCGAAGACGAGGACGATCGGCCCTCTCTCGGCGACAGCTTCGAGAAAGCGACGCCATGCCGCAAACGCCTCCGCTCGACGATCCGCCTCCTCGCCGACCTCGACATCGAGACCGACGAGCGGGCGCAGATGCCGCTCGATCCAGGCGGCCTCTTGAGCGTCCTCGAGCAAGCCGCCGACCGCCATCGTGAGCTTGGTCAGGGCCTCTTCGGTCGAGTCCGTCTCGAGGATGCCAAGCTGCGACTTGACGATCTCGGCCAGCGCCCAGTAGCTCAATCCCTCGCCGTAGGGTAGTGAGCGGCCCTGGCGCCACGAGATCAGCTCGGGATCGCGATCGACAATCTGGAACAACTCGACGATCAACCGACTCTTGCCGATCCCCGGCACGCCGACGAGCGTGATGAGCTGAGGGCTCAACTCCTTGCGAGCCCTGTTGAGCGCCTGCACGACGACATCCAGTTCCCGTTCGCGGCCGACGAGCCGGGTGCGCGGCTGCAGGTCGACGTCCACTCCGAACCGCGCCCGGGCCTCAATCGCCTCCCAGGCGGGAACGGGGCGTGCCTTGCCTTTCGCTTCGACCGGCTTGGCTTCGCGGTACTCGATCACCTGAGCCGTCGCTCGAAATGTGGCCTCGCCGGCGAGGATGCCGTTGACCGGAGCCGCGGTCTGCAGCCGGGCCGCCGTGTTGATGACGTCGCCCGAGGCCATCCCCTCGCCCAGCTCGGGCCTCAATCCCAGTGCGACGAGTGCCTCGCCGGTGTTAACCGCGATGCGAACCTCGAGCTCGAGGGAGGGATCGTCATCGTTGAGCTCTCCGATCGCCTCTCGAATCGCGAGCGCGGCCCGTACTGCGCGCTCGGGATCGTCCTCGTGCGCAGCGGGCGCACCGAAAAGCGCGACGACGGCGTCGCCGATGAACTTCTCGACGGTGCCGCCGTGCCGCTCGAGCTCGTGTCTCAGCCGCGCGTAGTAGGGGGAAAGCAACGCGCTCACGTCCTCGGGGTCGAGCCTCTCGGCGCGCGAGGTGAAGCCCACGAGATCGGCGAAGAGGACGGTGATCATCTTCCGCTCCTCCCTCGCCACAGCAGGCTCGGCGAGCGGTGCGCCGCACTGGCCGCAGAACTTGAACCCGTCCGGAGTCTCCCGGCCGCAGGCAGGACACGACTGCATGGGTTGAGTCTAGGAGGGTCTTACCGAGGCGCCAACGGCAGTCCGCTTCGCAGCGGCGCAAGGGCGTGCTCAACTTGGAAGGGACGCAGGCGCGGCCTCTCTGCTCAGCCGCGCCTGCTTGCGAATCGATCTTTGTCACGAAGCGGGCAACGCCGGTGCCTCGACTCGCTCGGGCCGACCGTCCGGCGTCGGATCGGTCTCGAGCCGCGGCAGCCATTCGAGCCAGCTCGGCAGGTACCAGTTCCAGTCGCCGAGCAGCTTCATCGAAGCCGGCAGGAGGACGGCGCGCACGATCGTCGCGTCGATCAACACGGCCGCGGCTAGGCCGATTCCCATCTCCTTCATGTCGAGAATCGGCATCAACGCGAACACGAAGAAGACGCCGACCATCACGATCGCCGCGCTCGTGACGACTCCGGCCGTCGTCGTGATCCCGTGCTCAACCGCTTCTTCCGTCGACGCCCCACGGCCGTACGCCTCGCGCACTCGGCTGAGGATGAACACGTGATAGTCCATCGACAGCCCGAACAGGATCACGAACAGGAAGATCGGCAGCCAGAAGGCGATTCCGCCGTTCGAGTTGAAGTCGAACAGGCTCTCGCCCCACCCGTACTGGAACGTCAGGACCAGGACGCCGTACGCGGCCCCCACCGAGAGCAGGTTGAGGACGATCGCCTTCAACGCGATCACGATCGACCGGAACGCGACGAGCAGGAGCAAGAAGGCGAAGATCAGCACGAAGCCGAACACGATCGGCGCCTTGCTCTTCAGCAGCGAGTTCTGGTCGACCGACTGCGCCGTGATCCCGGTGACCGCCCACGTGGCGTCGTCGGGCAGCGTCCCCAGGGTCTGTGGGAGAAGCTCGCTCCGCAGCGTGTCGAGGGCGGCATTGCTCTTGGAGTCGACACCCTTGCCGACCAGGGGGATCGTGACGCGTGCGACGTCGTGCGAGGCATTGGTCTCGACCTCGATGGGCTGCCGCGCTTGTCCGCTCGCGAGCGCTTTCCGCTTCAGTTCGCGAAGCGCCTGCTGGGTCGCAGGTGCGTCGGTGTCGGCCTTCACGGCCACGATCGCCGGCGAGACGTCGCCGTTCGAGAATGCATCCTGCACGCGGTTGATCGTGCCGACCGTCGGTGCGTTCTTCGGCAGCGCGTCGAAGCCGCTCTGCGCGGTGTGCATCCGGAACGCGGGCAGCGCGAGCAACAACAGTGCGCCGCCGGCGAGGACGACGGCGACGGCCGGATGTCTGAGCGTCGGCCTGAGGACCGCCTTCCAGAGGCGGCTTCCGCCGGCGTCGTTCCGGAAGCGGTGCGCAAACGGGATCCGGCCCTTGTCGACCCGCGGACCTAGCTTGGCAAGGATCGCCGGCAGCACCGTGAGCGACCCGAGCATCGCGACTGCGACGACGATCATCGTCGCGATCGCGAACGAGAGGTATGTCTTGTCGCCGGCGAGGAACATCCCGGCCATCGCGATCATCACCGTGAAGCCGGAGATCAAGACCGAACGGCCCGAGGTCGACGCCGCCACGGTGAGCGCCGCCGACGAATCGCGGCCCGCCGCTCGCTCCTCGCGCCAGCGCTTGATGTAGAAGAGCGAGTAGTCGACCCCGACAGCAAGCCCGATCAGCAGGATGACGGCGTTGACGTTGCTGTCGGCAGGAACGGCGTGGCTCGTCAGCGCCACGAGGCCGATCGTTCCGACGACGCCCGTCAGCGCGAGCAGGATCGGAATGCCGACTGCGACCAGCGTCCCAAGCACGAGGAGGAGCACACCGATCGTGATCGGGATGGATCGCTCTCCGGCGAGCGCCAGCTGATCGTTGAACAGCTTCTCGAGCGCCTTATCGGAGCTGACTCCGGCATGGCCGACGTAGAAGTCCGGATGGCGCGTCGCAACCCTCTCCGTCGTCGCCGAGAGCGCGTCGATCTTCTTCTGCGCCTCGTCGGCGTCGCCCTTCATGTCCCACTTGACCATCGCCGCCAGACGGTCGTCGCTGATCAGGTCGCGATGACCCGGGTCGTAGGGTGACGTCAGGCCCTTGATCGCCGTGCTCGTCTTCACCGAGCGGACCACGTCGTTCACCGTCGCCCGGAAGGCAGGATCGTCGACCGTGCGGCTCGTGCTTTGAATCAGCACGAACTCCGTCTGCGGGGCTCGCTCGGGAAACGCTTTCTTCAGGATCTGGTCGGCCTTGTGCGACTGGCCGGATCCTGCGTCGTACTGGTCGAGCTGCTTGAACCCGACCATGGTGTTCCCGACGTAGAAGCAGACCACGACGACGGCAAGCCACCCAAAGACAGCCGTCTTCCAGTGGCGGGCGCTCCAGGCGCCCATGCGTCCCGCGATGTTCATCGCCCGCTGCATCTGCTTCGAGCAGAGGTCGCTCGCCGTTCGGCGACGCTCAGGCTCCGGCTCACGCCCGCCCTGGATCACCCGGCTCTTCATCTCGGCTCCCTTCGTCGCTGTTGCGACGACGGTCGCAGGCGTCGTCGAGCGGCAAAAGCCGGGCGACCGGTGGTTCGAGGGGCGGTTTTCTGGTGTCTTACGAGCGGAGGAACGTCAAGACGGCGAGCACTCGCCGCGACTCGCTGCCTGTCGACGGCAGCCCGAGCTTCGTGAAGATGCTCGAGACGTACTTCTCCACGGCTCGAACGGTGATCACGAGCTCGTCGGCGATTCCTTGGTTGGAGCTACCCCCCGCCATCAGCTCGAGCACCTCACGCTCGCGCGGCGTCAGCTCCGCGAGCGGATCGTCCGGCCGTTCTCTCGACAACAGCGTGGAGACGATGATCGGGTCGAGCGCCGAGCCGCCGTCGGCGACCCGGCGCAGCGCGGCGACGAACTCGTCGACGTCGCTGATCCGATCCTTGAGGAGATAGCCGACCCCTTCCGCCGAGTCGGCCAGCAGCTGAAGCGCAAGGCCGAGCTCGACGTACTGCGACAGAACGAGGACGGCCACGTTCGGATGCTTCTCGCGGATCTCGAGGGCGGCACGCATCCCCTCGTCGTTGTGCGTCGGCGGCAGGCGGATGTCGACGATCGCGACGTCGGGCGAGTAGCTTCGAACCTTCAACAGGAGGTCGTCCGCGTCGCCGCTCTGGGCGACCACATCGATGCCAGCATCATCGAGGAGCCGCGCCAGGCCCTCGCGCAAAAGAACGCTGTCCTCGGCGATCGCTACGCGCACGGGATCTCCGCTTGGACGCGCGTGCCGCCTCCCTGGGGCGTCCAGACCCGCACGCGGCCGCCGAGCGCCTCGACGCGGTCGGCGAGACCGCGCAGACCCGAACCGCGCTCGGTGTCTGCGCCCCCGACGCCGTCGTCGACGACCTCGACGAGAAGGCCCGTCGGCGTTCGCGCGAGCGACACGTCGGCGACACTCGCCTGTGCGTGCTTGGCGACGTTCGCCAGACTTTCGGACACGACGTAGTACGCGGACACCTCGACCGCCTCGGGAAGCCGCCCGACGTCGACGCGCAGCCGAACCGGGAGCGGAGCCCGAGCTGCCAGCGACTCGATCGCGACGGCGAGGCCGTGCCCGGTGAGAACAGCCGGATGAATTCCTCTCGCAACGTCGCGCAGCTCATCGAGTGACTGTGCGATCTCCTGCCGCGCAGCCTTCAGCTCTGCCCTCACGCCTGGATCGGCGGGGACCCTCTTCTCGAGCAGGCTCAGTTGGAGCGAGAGCGCGATCAGCCGCTGCTGGGCTCCGTCGTGCAGGTTGCGCTCGAGCCGCTGGCGCTCCTTCTGGCCTGCCTCGATCACTCTCGCTCGCGATCCCCGCAACTCCTCCAACCTGGCGCGGAGCTCGGCCTGGAGACGCGCGTTCTCCAGCGAGATCCCCGCCGCGGCTCCGACTGCATCAAGGAGCTCGGGCTCGTCGTCGAGCGCCCGGTCGTGAATGAGGGCGGCGACGTGTTCGCCGTTTCGGTCGATCAGCGTCGCGGTCCGTTCTTCGTCGTCCGGGAGCTGTACGGCTCTACCGTCCACGTTGACGTACGTCTCGAAGTCCGGCAGCCAGTACGCGAGCTCTAGCGAGGGATCCCGTACCGCCTGGGCGAGTGCAGTCCGGACGTCATGCGGCGCGGGATCGCTTCGCAGCTCCAGCACGAGGTCGCCGACTGCCGAGCGGGCGAGACGTGCGTCGAGCAGGCCGATCAGGAATGCGAAGGGCGCGAGCCCGAAGACGAACAGCGTCGCGTGTCTGACCTCGATGAACCCGGGCCAGCGGTACGCGCCGAACACGAAGAGGACCGCGGCCATCACCAGTCCGAGGGCGAACGAGTCGATGAGGAGAGCGATCGATCGGCGTCGGGGTCGGCCGAACCGACGGCGTCGAGCCGCCAGCACACCGACACCGGCGATGAGGATGGCGCTGAGCGAGAGCAATTGGACACGCTCGATTTGCGCCACGATTTTCGCCTGGGCCGTGACCTCGAGCAGGTTCTTTGGCTCGACGCCCCCGAGCATCATCTTCACGAGCTGTAGTCCGACCGAAGAGACGTACGCGGCCGAGACGAGCACGCGCTCGAACGTCGAACGCAGTCGCCCGTCCGGGAAGGCGAGAAAGACGTGGAGGAAGATGGCCGCCGGCACGATGTCGAACGCCGCGCCGAGCGTGTACTCGCCGGCGCGCCCCGAGAACTGCCAGCCGGAGAATGCGCTTGCGAAGCCGCCCGCGACCATCAGAAGGCCGAGCCGGCTCTCGGGCCGTTGCCACCAGGCGACGAGGCCGGCGACGATGTACGGAACGCTCAGCCACTCGAGCAGGAAGACCTGGACGCGGTCCGGATGCTGCACCTCGACCGCGAACGCGAACGAGGCCACGGCCGCGGCAAGCCCGAGCGCCGCGAGCATCGGCACGCCCGGGCGAAGGCGCCGAGGCTCGGTCGGTGCAAGCCCGCCGGCCAAAGCCGGTGTCGCCATGCCTACCAAAAACGCTCCTCTCGAGGGCGACCCTAGCGCCGTCGCGGCGCGAAAGCGAGCAACCGGGTAGTTACCCGAACCCCCGTCTACGTGTCCGCCCCGTTGAGGCGCTGACCTCGCCGTGCGACGGTCCCGGCGATGACCGTCGCGGCCGGACCGGTTGCAGATCGCTCGTCGACCTGGGCGCGTGTGCGTGCGGCGCCGCTCGAGACGCAGCTCGCGGTCGCCGGGCTCGTCGCGATCGCGTTTCACGTGCTCGACGACAATTTTTTCCAGCCGCCGCCCGGCACGTCCGCCGGCGACCACGTCGTGAGCGGGCTAGTGCCGCTCGTAGTCGTGTGTGCGGTAGCTGCGGCGTATCCGCGGCTGCGAGCGGGCGCCCGCGCAGCCTTCGCGCTCTTCTTCGGAATCCTCGGAATTGTCATCGGCGGAATCGAGCCCGCGTACTACGGCCCAAAGGTCGGGCTTTCCGGGGACGACTACACGGGCCTCCTGGCGCTGGCCGGCGGGGTCGTGTTGCTTGGCGTCGGTGCTGTCACGCTCTGGCGATCGAGACGGCGCGACGACGGCCTCGTCCGTCGCTACGGGCGACGAGCCCTTCTGACCCTCGCAGCTGCGCTCGTGGTGGCCTTCGTTCTCTTCCCGCTCTCACTCTCGTACGGCTTCACGCACGCGGCGCGTACGACGACCGAGAGGGGCGACCTCGGCGCCCCGTACCGAGACGTCGCCTTCGAAACGACTGACGGCCTGCGGCTCAAGGGGTGGTTCGTCCCCTCGGAGAACGGTGCGACGGTGATCGTCTTCCCCGGTAAGAAAGGGACGCAGAAGCATGCGCGGATGCTCACCCGCCATGGCTACGGCGTGCTCGTCTTCGACCGCCGAGGTGAGGGAGAGAGCGAAGGTGATCCGAACGCGCTCGGCTGGGCGTTCCATCGCGACCTCGAGGGCGCCTTGCGGTTCCTCCGCGGGCGGGCGGATGTCGACGACGAACGTATCGGCGCGATCGGCCTCTCGGTCGGAGGCGAGGCGTTGCTGGAGGCCAGCGCGAAGAGGCGTGGCTTCGCGGCGATCGTCTCTGACGGTGCGGGCGCTCGCTCGGTTCGCGAGGACGTCGTCCACATGCGGGCGTCGAAGGTGCCCGAAATCGTCAGCTCGGCCGTCATGACCGCGGGTGTGACGATCTTCGCGAACCAACTGCCGCCGCCAAGCCTTGTCGACCTCGTGCCGAAGATCGCCCCGACCGCCGTCTTCTTGATCCATGCGACCAAGGGCGCGGCCGGCGAGGACAACAACCCGGACTATTTCGATGCGGCGGGCGCCCCCAAGCAGATCTGGAAGATCGAGACCTCGCACACGCACGGTCTCACCGACCACCCGCAGGAATACGAGCGGCGGGTAACCGCGTTCTTCGACCGGACGCTCAGGCCGACTGGTTGACGAGCGGAAGCTCGTTCTCGAGCGGTCGCTGATCTCCGGTGAGGCGTTCCTGAACGCGACGCGCGAGGACGAGGTATGCCTCGTAGCGGTGGTACCGGGGATGCTCGCGGACGAACTCCGAGGGCCGTTCCCGCACCGACGACTCACCGATGACCTCGCCGTCGGTGAACTGATCGCGCGTCAGATCGAGTTCGATGCCGCCGGGAAGGCGGTTCCACATGTGCCACTCGACCCGCTCGCCGTCGCGGAAGACGCCGGCCGCCAAGAGCTCGCCGCCGAAGATGTCTTGCACGACGAGCGAGGTCACGTCGCACTGGCCGCGCGATGGGTTCTCGGGCGTCCAGCCGTCGTCTCTGTCCGCAGTGTCGCGAGCCCAACTCGCTCTGATTGCGTCTTCGATTTCAGCGAGCGTGTGCATTGCGAAGTCAGCCCCGAGCGAGCGGGAGCTCACTTCGCAGCGGCGTGCGTGCGTGCTCGACCTGGAGCGTCGTGTGTTGCAGGTGGAAACGCTCGGCCAGCAGCTCGGCGAGCGCGCGACGCGCCTCGTGGCAGTCGCCCTCCGGCCGGACCAGCACGTGTGCTGACAACGCCGGGAAGCCGCTGCCGACCGTCCAGACGTGGAGGTCGTGGACCTCGACTACGTCGGGAACTTCGAGCATCGCCTCTGCGACCTCCTCGGGAGGCGTCTCGCCCGGCGAGACCTCGAGCAGGATCCGCGACGAGTCACGCAGGAGCGTCGCGCTCGACCAGAAGATCAACGCCGCCACGGCGAGGCTCGCCAGCGGGTCGAAGCGGTCCCAGCCGGTGGTGAGGATCAGAGCGCCCGCGAGGGCGGTGCCGGCAAAGGCGGCGACGTCGGTCGCGACGTGCAAGAAGGCGCCGCGGACGTTGAGGCTCGTGCGGCTCGGCCGCGCGAGCAGAGCGGCGGCTACGAGGTTGACGACGATGCCCGCTCCTGCAAGCGCCAGCACGAGCCCGCCTCGCACGTCGGTCGGCGACACGAGCCGCTGCACCGCCTCGAAGACGATCCAGATCCCGACCACGGCGAGGGTGATTCCGTTCACGAGGGCGGCCAGGATCTCGACGCGACGAAAGCCGAACGTCCAGCTGCCACCGGGAGGGCGCTGAGCCACCGTGGCCGCGACGAACGCGAGGGCCAGCGCGGCGGCGTCGGTGAGCATGTGGCCGGCATCGGCCAGCAGCGCCAGCGAGCCGGCGACGATGCCTACGACGATCTCGGCGACGAGCAGACCGAGGATCAGCGCAAGCGCCGCAGCGAGTGACCGCCGGCCGGCTGCTGCATGGTCGTGATCGTGCCCGCTCATGGACCGATCGTAGCCCCGACCGCGGCCGCTCTGACCCTCGTGTCAGGAAACCTCTCAGCCCGCCGAAGCTACGATCGAGGTTGGCAGCGAGCGCCCCGGAGGGAGGAGATCGGATGAACAACAACCAGAAGTGGCAGGTCACGCGCCTCGACGAAATGGAGCGGCGCGGCAGAGATATCCCGGTGCGAGAACACCTCGGGATCCACGCATACGGAATCAACGCCTACACCCCGGGCGACGACGGCACACTGATCGGCGAGCACGACGAATCCGGCTCGGGACAGGAGGAGCTGTACATCGTGCTCGACGGGACGGCGACCTTCGAAGTCGACGGCGAGACGGTCGACGCTCCCGCAGGGACGTTCGTGTTCGTGCAGCCGGGGTCGCAGCGGAAGGCCTCCGGGGACGGAACCGTCCTCGCCGTCGGCGCGACACCCGGCGAGGCTTACCAGGGAATTGACTGGGGTGAGGCTTGGCCGTTCCACAGGGAGTCGATGAACGCATACGGCGAGCAGCGTTACGCGGACGCGCTCGAAGCGGTCCGCCGCGGCCTCGAGCACACGCCCGACCACCCGGCCCTTCTCTACAACTACGCGTGCTTTTCATCGCTCGCGGGCGAGACCACCGACGAGACGTTCAGCAACCTCAAGAGGTCCGTCGATCTGTTCCCGCCGTTCCGCAAGCAAGCGCCCCGGGACGATGACTTCGCCGCCGTCCGTGGCGACCCCCGGTTCGAGGAGGCTCTTCGCTGAGCGTCGCTACGAGCCGCTCAGAGCCTTCGCCGTAGCTTCGGCCGGCACGGCGCCTTCGAGGCGCAGCTCGGTATCCGCCTGTTCGCTGACGATCGGGTCGTGGGTGGCGCAGACGACCGCGGCCCCCGTCTCCGCGGCGAGCGCTGCGAGCAGGTTGGTGACCGCCAGCGCGTTCGCCTGATCGAGTCGCGCGGTCGGCTCGTCGGCGAGTAGGAGCATCGGCGTCGCGGCGAGCGCCCGCGCGCTGTCGACGCGCGTCTGCTCGCCCGCGGAGAGGCGCGAGACGCGCTGTGTCGTGCGCTGTGCGAGCCCGACGGAGTCGAGTTGCTCGTCCGGCTTACCGTCCCCCCGGCCGCGCAGCGCGAGCGCCAGCTCGAGGTTCTCCCGGGCGCTGAGGAACGCGACGAGCCCGGCTTCCTGGCGGACGAGTGCGACGTGGTCGCGGCGGAAGTCCGCGCGCGCCTCTGCGTCGAGGGCGCTCACCTCAGTGCCGAGCACGCGGACCGACCCGGCGTCGGGGAGCTCCAGACCGGCGAGCAAGTGGAGGAGCGTGGTCTTCCCGGACCCGGACGGCCCGGTGACGGCATGGAGCCGGCCGCCGTCGAACGTGGCGTCGAGGCCGGAGAAGACGGTGGTGCCGCCGAACGCCTTCGCCAGCCCAGCCGCGACGGCAACGGGTTCGCCCCCGGCAGTCGCAGCGCGGCGCCGCCGACTCGGCGCCTCGGAGAGCGGCCGCGCGCGCTCGCCGGCCGGCGAGACGACGACCCCGCCGTCCGCGACCTTCGCCGTCGCGCGCCCTGCGATCCCCGCCCGGGCCAGCAGCTCCTCCGGAATGCGCAGCCAGCCCCCGCGGCCGACGACGATCGTCTCATCTCGCGCGTGTCGCCCCGCTTCCTCGCTGACGCGACCGTCGCGGATCGAGATCGCCCGGTCGGCGATCTGGGCCGAGTTCGGGTCGTGGCTGACGATCACCGTCGTACAGTCGAGCTCTCGCGCGAGCTCCGCGATCAGCCGGTAGACGACTGAGGCGTTGGTTGCGTCGAGCTCACCGGTCGGCTCGTCCGCGAGCAGCACGCGCGGCCGATGGGCGAGCGCCGCGCAGACGGCGACGCGCTGCTGCTCGCCGCCTGAGAGCTCGGCCGGGTGCGCATCGGCGCGGTCTTCGAGCCCGACTCGGCCGAGCAGGTCGAGCGCCTGGGTGCGCCGTTCAGCGCGCGGCTCCCCAGCGAGGCCGAGCTGAAGCGCAACCAACTCCCCCGCGGTCAGCTCGGGGGCGAGCGAGCGCACGTAATGCTGGTCGACGTACCCGACCGCCTCCGCCCGGTAGGCATCGAGCCGGCGCCCCGGCACGCGCGACAGATCGGTTCCGAACACGCGAATCGAGCCGGCCGAAGGCCTGTCGAGGCCGGCGAGCAGCCGCAGCAGCGTGGTCTTACCCGAGCCGCTGGGGCCGAGCACAACGACGATCTGGCCCTGCTCGACGCGCAGGGAGAGACCCTGCAGCGCCGCGGCATCTCCTTCCGGTGTCGCGTAGACGCGGAAGACGTCCTGGACCTCGACCGCGCTCAACGGAACGCGCTCCGGGTCGCGAGCGTGACGAGCCCCGCAGCACAGGCGAGGTAAGCGGCGAGCCCTGCGAGAACGAGCGGCCAGTCGATGCTGAGGACGAGCGGCGGCTCCGGCAGCCGGCCGTTGGCGGTGACGAGCACAACGGCGACCACGAGGACACTGAGCACGGCGGCGAGCGCGATCCCGCCCGTCACGCCGAGCGCCAGCACGCCGCCGGCGCGCAGCCGCACGTGCCGCCGAAGCGCCGACGGACGCGCGCCCTGAGCCTCGAGATCGAAAAGCTCGCCTCGCTCGTCCCGCACGTCTGTGGTGACCGCGACCGCGAGCCCGGCGAGCGCGAGCGCGAACCCGACGAGCGCGAGCCCCGCCAGCGTCCAGAGAACGGCGCGGGCAAGCGGGTCGTCGCGGAGGCTCGCCTCGACGCGGCTCTGGTAGGTGACCTGGACGCCCGGTAGCCGGGGACGTCCCGAAAGACCGTCAAGCCAGAGCTCGTCCGGGACGGCGGAGCCGGGCGACAGCGAGTTGAGCGCAGTCGCGAGCGCTTGCTCGTCGGCCACCACGAAGCGGCCGTACAGGGTCGGGAACCGGTGCGCCTCGCGCGCGACGCGGACGACCAGGGTCTGGTCGCCGACGTGGATGGGCAACAGCCCGCCGGCACCCGCCTGATTTGCGACGTCCGGCGAAGCGATCACGGCGACGCGCGTCTCGTCGGTCCGCTGCCGTGGGCGGAATTGCGGGCTGTTGGCATTCGTGACGAAGTAGGTCAGCCGCCGGCCGGAGCCGCCGATCCCGTCGGTGCCGATCCAGTCGCCGAAGCCTCGCTCGAGCACGCGCGTCCCGGATGGGCCACCGGCACCGAGCGACTCGACGAGGAGCGACCCGGCGGCCGGGCGCGAGTTGTGCGCCTCGGCCTGCGACGGCCCGAAGCCAAAACCGACGAGCAGCCCGCCTCGCGCCGCGCGGGGGATGTGGCCGACAAGGAGCGGCGGCGTGTGGCTGAGCTCGAACGACTCGAACCGCCCCGACGGCGTGGCGACGCTCGCGACGATCCGGAGCGGGAAGCCGCGCTGCCGCACGCGCAGCCGGAGCTGATCGGCGTCGGCAGGGAGGCGGACGCCGCGCAGCGCGGCGTCGCCGAGATCGACCGAGGAGGCGAGCTGAGCTGGGCCTGCCGAGGCGAAGTCGCTCCGCCAGAACGGCGGCCTGCGGATGGCCGAGGAAGGCAGGCCGAGCACAGTGATGTTGCGCGTGTCGTTGCCGGCGCCGACCTGGGCGTCGAGCCTCAGCACCGGAATCTGCCGACTCGCGTCCTGCCGCAAAGCCACATTGACCCGCGGATCCACGAGCGAAGCCCCAACGCTGGAATCCTGCTTCAGCACGGCGTCGGCCGGCGTCGCGAAGCGTGCCTGGTCCGACTGCGAGCGCATCAGCGTCGAGCGGTAGCCGAGCGAGAAGGCAGCGAGCCCGATGCTGACGAGCAGGAACGCCGCGGCGGCGCCCGCGTAGCCGGAATCGCGGGCAAGCGAGAGCGCGGCCAGTCGCCCCCAGACCGAGAACCGGCGTGCGCCGCGTTCGAGGAGCCGAACGAGCGGCCCGAGCAGGCGGACGGCGAGGACCGCGGCGACGAACGCGATCAGGGCGGGCAGCAGGAAGAGCAGCACGCCCGTGCCACCTTCGTTCGCGAGCTCGTTCGCATCAGCCGAGCCGCGCGCGAGGGCGAGCGCGATCGCCGCGGCCGCTCCGACGGCGGCGAGGTCGAGCGCAGAAACCGTGAATCGCGAGACCTGGACGACCGGCGCGTGGAGCGCGAGCAGCAGAACCACCGCCGCCGCGGCGGCGAGCGCGAGGGCCGACCAGACGCCCGTTCCGGAAACGACCGAGTGCGCGAGCACCCCACCGACCGGGGCGCCGGCATTGCCGGCGACCAGCGCACCGACGCCGCTTCCGAACGCCCAGCCAACGAGCGTCGCGAGCCCTCCGACTACCACGGCCTCGGCGACCGCGAGCAAGGCGACCTGCCAGCGCCGAGCGCCGAACCGCGCGAGACGGGCACGCGTCAGCGCCGCCTCGGTCCGCCCGCCGGCAGCGACGAGCACCACGAACGCGAGCAGCAACGCGGCAGCCTGGCCGCCGACGAGCAGCAGCCGCCGCGACGTGACGCGGTTCGCCGAGACCGCGGGCGCGAGATACGCAATCGGGTCGGCGACGTCGAAGTAGACAGATCTCGCCGCCAGCGTCGAGCGTGCGCGGTCGATCCGCCGGGAAAGGGCGTCGAGCGCCCACGGGTGCACGTCGCCGCTGCGGAGCGGAAAGATCCACGCGTAGCTGCGCCAGATCGGGTTCAGAAGAGGGATCCCGCTCGTACCGGCGACGTCTCCGGTCAGGAGGAAGGGCGGCCGCTTCGACTCAGGGATGAACCCGGTGACGTCCTCGGCGGCGCGGCCGTACGGCGCCAGCTGCATGAACGGGACCCTCGAGACGAGCTCGGCGTAGCCAACGCGGACGAGATGGAGGCCGCGTGCGCGCGGGATCGGCCCGCTGCCCGCAACCTGGACGACCTCGCAGCGGGACGGCTCGCAGACCCGCGGCAGCCGCCCAGAACGCAGGCGGATCCAGCGAGTGAGGTGGTCGGCGGCGCCGAGGTTGAACCCGTGGCCCGATACGTCCGTCTGCCGGTAGATGACGCTGCGAATCGGCCGGTCCGAGCCGATGCCGCGAAATGTCTGGCGGACGCTCGCATCGAGTCGCCGGAATCCCGCCTGCCCAACAGCGCTTCCGAACCACGATCCGCGGACGACCCGCTGCTCGGCCGGCAGCCGGTGCAGCGCCCGCGCGAGGCTCTGATCCTGCGCAACTTCGCCTGCGCTCAGGACAGCGGCGAGCGCCGCGGCGCCGGCGGCAATCCCTAGCGCGGCGAGCAGCACCCGAGGCAGCCGCCGCCACAACCTCGTCCCCGCGAGGGAAAGGACGAAGGAAAACCGCCGAAAACCTGTCACCAGGTGACAAGCATGCCTGGCGCCGCTTGGGTTTAGGGTTGGCGGAGGTCGATGTCAGAGGCCGCGGTCGAACCCGTCCAGGCGCGGGCCCGCGACACGCGCGGGGTCTGGCCTGGGTTGGCCATCGTCGCCGGCGCAGCCGTGTTCGCGGCCGTGCTCTCGCGGCCGGCACTCGACGGCACCTGGGAGAACCACGCCGCGCACTTCTGGATCGTCCTGGTCGCCGCGGCGCTGAACGTCGCTCTCGGCTACACGGTCGGGGTCGCCGCGAGCCGCCGGCGCGACGCGCGGCTCTTCCTCGTCGCGCTCGCTTTCGTCTCTGCCGCCGGCTTCCTCGGGCTCCATGCGCTTGCGACGCCCGGCGTCCTGATCGGCAAGAACGCGGGCTTCGAGCTCGCGACCCCCGTCGGCCTCGCGCTCGCCGGAGCGTTCGCCGCCGCTTCGGGCCTGCCGTTGCGGCCGGCGGCGGCGCAGCGCGTCCTGCGCTGGTCGCGCCCTCTCGCGGTGGCGCTCGGCGCGGTGATGGCGGCCTGGGCCGCGTTGTCCCTCGCGGAGGTCGGGCCACTCTCGCACCTGCTCGTCGGCGAGCAGCTCGACGGCTGGCAGATCGTACTCGCCGCACTCGGAGTCGTCCTCTACGCGGCGGCGGCGTTCGGTTACTTCAGGCTCTACCGCAGCCGTCGCTTGGGGTTCTTGCTCATCGTCGCGCTGGCGTTCGGCTTGCTCGCAGAGGCGATGCTCGTGATCGCCTGGGCGCGTAACTGGCGCGTCTCGTGGTGGGAGTGGCACCTGCTGATGGTCGGCGCGTTCCTGGCGATCGCCGCGAGCGCGCGCGCCGAATGGCATGAGGAACGTTGGAGCCCGCTCTACCTCGACGAGACGCTGGCAGGCTCGCGCGAGGTCAGCATCATGTTTGCCGACCTACAGGGCTTCACGACGTTCGCCGAACGGATGAGCCCGGGAGATGTGGCGAAGATGCTGAACGGCTACTTCGAGACGCTCGTGCCGCTGCTCGAAGGCGCCGGGGGCACGATCCACCAGATCATCGGCGACGCGGTGATGGTGATCTGGAACCAGCATGGAGAACGGCCCGACCACGCGGCCGCGGCGGCGCATGCGGCACTCGACTTCCAGGCGACGGCCGCCACGCTCGCCGATCGGCATCCCGGCTGGCCGCGCTTCCGAGTCGGCGTCAACAGCGGCGAGGTACTCGCCGGCGTCGTCGGCGGCCGAACCGGCCATCGAAAGCACGGCGTCGTCGGCGACGCGGTCAACCTGGCCGCCCGCCTGGAGGCGCAGGCCGAGTCAGGGCAGGTCGTCGTCGGCTCCGGGACAGCCGGCGCCTTGCCGCCGGGCGCGCTGCTCGAGCGACTCCCTCCGCTGGCCGTCAAGGGCAAGTCCGAGCGGGTCGACGCTTTCATCCTGCGCTCCCTCTGACACGCGATGAAGCTCGAGCCGCTCTATCGCGTTCGCTTCACCTATCCCGGGGGCTGGGCCGTCGAGGTCCCGGGCGGCGAACAGCACCTCTATCTTGCCGAGGGCCGCTGCGAGGGCTCGATCAGCGGCCGCTTTCGGGGGGCGAACTTTCCGCGCCGCCGGCCCGACGGCACGTTCTTGCCGAACTTCCGCGCCGTGATCGAGACCGACGACGGCGCCACGATCATGCTCGAGTGGCACGGCTATGGGCGCGCGTACCCAGTCGGCCGGCGCCAGATAGTCGGCGCCGTGTTCCACCTCAGCGACGCCGAGCGCTACAGCCGCCTCAACGACGTGGTCTGCGTCTCGGTCGGCGAGGTTCGCGCGTCGTCCGATCCCGACCGGGAAACCGAGCTCGTGGCGGACGTCGCCCAGCTCATCTGGGAGCCGATCGCGGACTGACTGTTGCGCAATCGGGCCTTCTGCGAGAAGGACGCTGGCCCAGGCCGTGCTTGCTACACCCGCTTGTAAGCTCGGGACCGCGTGAGCGTGCATTCCGTAACGCCGATTCTCAACGTCTCGGACCTTCGTGCGAGTCTGAGCTGGTTCGCGCAGCTTGGATGGGAAACGCGTTTCGTCTGGGATGAGAGCCGCGGCGGCGACGAGCCGGGCTTTGCCGGTGTCGGTTTCGGAGACGCCGAGATCTTTCTTTGCCGAAACGGACAGGGCTCGCGTGGGACGCACAAGCCCAACCATCCCTTTGACGAGTCGACCGGGGGCGTCTGGATGTCGTGGTTCCTCGACAGTCTCGAAGAAGTGGACGCAATGCATGGGCGCGCCGTCGCGCTTGGCCTCGACGTGACCATGCCGCCCACGGACGAGCCGTGGGGCGTGCGCGAGTTCCATCTCCTCCACCCCGACGGTCACACCTTCCGGGTCGGGGCGTTTCCGGCCACTGCCGAGTCGCCCAGGTAGCCCCCCAGCTACTCGTCCAGGCGTCATTTAGGAACACTGGCGCAGACGAGTGACGCGGCACCCGAACACGCCGTAGGCTGGACGGACTGCCCTGAGCAGCGCATGATCTATCCCCGTGGGTGCTGATCTTCCTGCGGGGACAGTCACCTTTCTCTTCACTGACATCGAAGGCTCGACGCGGCTGATTGAGGACCTCGGCGAGGACGGATACGTGGATGCGCTCGCCGCGCACCGTCGCGCGCTCAGGCAAGCGTTCGCCGCCCGCGGTGGCGTGGAAGTCGACACCCAGGGAGACGCGTTTCTCTATGTCTTCTCCGATCCGAGTGATGCGCTGCAAGCGGCCGCGCACGGGCAGGAGGCGCTCGCTTCAGGGGCGGTCAGGGTCCGGATGGGCGTGCATACGGGCGCGGCGCGGATGACCGACGAGGGTTATGCCGGTCGGGAGTTGCACCGCGCGGCGCGCATCGCTGCTTCTGCGCATGGCGGGCAGGTCGTCGTGTCGGCGGCGACGCGAGAGCTGGTGGATGGCGAGGTGACGGAGCTTGGCGAGCACCGACTGAAGGATTTCGACGAGCCGGTGCTGTTGTTCCAACTCGGCCTGGCGGAGTTTCCGCTACTGAAGACCATCTCGAACACGAACCTGCCGCGGCCTGCCTCCTCCTTCGTCGGCAGGCAGCGGGAGCGGGATGAGCTCGTCGCTTTGCTTGCTGACGGAGCTCGTCTGGTCACGCTTTCCGGGCCCGGTGGTTCGGGTAAGACCAGACTCGCGATCGAGGCTGCCTCTGAGCTCGTGCCAACCTTCAAGGCCGGCGTCATCTGGGTGGGGCTCGCGCGGTTGCGCGACCCGGCCCTGGTGGCGGAGGAGATCGCGCAAACGCTCGGTGCGAAGGAGGATCTGGCCGAGCATGTCGGCGAGCGTGAGCTCTTGCTCTTGCTCGATAACTTCGAGCAGGTCGTAGATGCGGCACCTGCGCTTTCAGAGCTGCTTCGGAGCTGCCCCAACCTGAAGCTGCTCTTCACCAGCCGGGAGCTCCTACGCATCCATGGCGAGGTGGAATTCTCCGTCCCGCCTTTGGCCCAGCCGGAGGCAATCGAGCTCTTCTGCGTTCGCTCGCAGCTCGAGCCGGACGAGGAGATCAGCGAGCTCTGCCGTCAACTCGACGAGTTGCCGCTCGCCGTCGAGCTCGCCGCCGGCCGAACCAGCGTCCTCACGCCTGCACAGATCTTGAAGCGGCTCTCACAGCGGCTCGACCTGTTTAAGGGCGGCCGCGACGCCGATCCACGACAGCAAACGCTACGGGCGACGATGGAATGGTCGCACGACCTCCTGGGCGAGGCCGAGAAGCGGCTTTTCACGAGGCTGTCGGTGTTCGCGGGCGGCTGCACCCTCGAGGCCGCCGAAGAGATCGCGGGAGCCGACCTCGACACGCTGCAATCGCTGGTCGACAAGAGCCTGCTCCGCCACAGCGGCGACCGCTTCTGGCTACTGGAGACAATCCGCGAATTCGCCACCGAGCGCTTACGGCAGTTACCCGACGCGCACGAGGTTTCTAGCCGCCACGCGAACTGGTACGCCGGCGTTGCAGACCGAGCAGATGAGCACATGCGAGGTCCCGAGGAGGCGGATTGGCTCGATCAGCTCGAGGCCGAACTCGGAAATATGCGCGCCGCGCTCGCCTGGTTCGAGAGGATGCAGGCGGCCGCGGCGCTCCAGACGCTGAGCGCTGCGCTGCTGCCTCTCTGGGGTGAGCGCGGTCATTGGCGCGAGGGTGTGCTCTGGCTGGAGAACGCCTTGGCCTTCGGGGATGGTGATCCTCAGGCTCGAGTTCGCGCACTCATCGCTCTTTGTGTGCTGGACGGGGATCTCAACCGCCGCCGCCCAGCGCAGCTGAGGCCGATGGCACTGGAGATCGACCGGATCGCGACCGAGCTCGATGACACCGTGGGTCGCGCCCGCGCGCGGACGATTCTGGGTTGGGCCGCCGGGGCCGACGGTGATCGCGACGAGGCGCAACGCATGCACGAACAGTCAGTGGCGCTCGCCCGTGCGAGCGGAGACCCTTGGTCGCTCTCGGTCGCGCTCAACAACCTCGGGGATGTGCACATGATCAACGGAGACTTCGACGCCGCCGCCGGCGCGCTCGGAGACGCACTCGCCGTCGTGGGAGAGGTCGATTATCCGGATGCAACCGGTCGCGTATTGCACAACCTCGGCCTGGCGGTTCTAGCTCGTGGCGACGCCGACCGAGCCGCCGAGCACCTGAGCGAGGCAGTGACCCTTTTCGCCACCACAGGCTCGGTCGTAGCAGGCGACAGTCTCCTGGGACTTGCAGCCGTTGCCAACGCAAAGGACAAACCACGCCGAGCCACACGGCTCCTCGGCGCATCCAACCGCGTCGCCGAAGAGGCCGGCCAGCCCCGAGATATCTTCGAGACAAGTCTCTACGAGAACACGCTGACAGCCATACGCAGTGCACTCGGTGATCAAACCGCGGCGGAACTGCTCGCCGAGGGCGAGAAGATGCCCCGCGAGGAGGCGATCGCCTACGCCCTCGCCGACGCCGCTGAGTAGCTCGCTGAAGCCGGGGCGCGAAAAGGCTCAGCGGACCAGTGCAGTTCGAGGATGCTGACTTTCAAGGTGGCGCGAACGTTGTTTCGCTGAACCAGGCGCGGGCGAACTTCCGAGAGTTTGCGGCCTCAGAGCGACGTTTCATCCAGAACGTTCGACCACCGACGTTGGAAGAGCAGCCCTAGTCCTCAGGCGTCATTCCTGAGCACTGGCCCAGCCCACGCCTCTGTCGCCTGATTAGCAGCGCCTGAGTAGGTTTGAGCGATCGCGCTAGCCCTGCGCGCGCATCGCGGCCTTGACATCGGCTTCGCCCTGTGTCACTTCGATGGGCGCCCGGTCAGAGGATCCCCGCCCCCGCCATCCCTCGGCGCATCAGGTCGCCTCTGACGCGGCCTGCAGCGGCGGGGATTTCGTCGGCAAGAGGGGGTCGGGTATCCGGTTTCCGAGTCGAAGGAAGCCGGCTCCGGTCA
>JBQCGP010000081.1:0-45236 GCA_051955535.1 Gaiellaceae bacterium
CATCGCTTACGTGGAACGCGTTGAGGAAGGCGTCGATGCTGATTCCCACTGGGGCGACGGCCAGCGTCTCAAATACGAGGGCTTCGCCGTTACTCCGGGTCTGGCCTGACTTGTTGTACGCGTCGAGGTACGCGCTCGCCACGCTCCCGGTGGCCCCCGTATCGCCCTTCGGCCCGGTATCGCCCTTCGGCCCGGTATCGCCCTTCGGCCCCGGATCGCCCATCGCCCCCGGTGCTCCGGTGTCGCCCTTCGGCCCCGGTGCTCCGGCATCGCCTTTCGGCCCCTGCGGTCCGGGGACGCCGGTGCTGCCCTTGAGTCCGCTCCGGCCGGTCGTACCTCTCCGCCCCCGGTGTCCAGGCGCCCCGCGCTCGCCCTTGATGCTCCAGGAGATCTTCTGCACGCCGAGCGGGCACTTGGCGCCGGCCGACGAGAGGCTGAGCTCGTTGCGCTCAACGCCGCCCAGGACGCACGCATACAGACGGCTTGAAGACGCCGCATGTCCGGTCAACCCGCCCGTGGCGGCATACGAAACGCCGGCCGCGACTGCGACCGCGACGGCGACTGCGGCAAACGCCGTCCACGCACGAGCCAGCAGCAAATCCTTCATGCTGACCTCCTCGGTTTTGAGACCCGTGGCCTCTCCCTTGCGTTGGGCCGGTGAGGCTCGACGGGCCGAACCCCCTCGGCCGCCCGACCCTACGCCGGGTCTCAGCCCCAGTTCAAGCCCGGAGTCTTCGGAGGGCTGACCCTGCGGGACGAGATGACGGAAGCCCGGCCTTGACGATCGGGAAAGAGGATGCTCCGGCCAGGGGGCCGGGGGCATCCTCCCCCGTATCGCCTTGGTTTCCTAACTAGTGAACTCCGCCAGGTCCGCGCAGAAGTCGCGGTTCGAGAGGTCGCTGTTCCCGGTGGACGCACGCACGATCCGGAACGAGCCGGGGACCTCGATGTCGTCACTGGGGTCACCAGGAGTGCCGTTGTAGTCGATGTCGAAGGCGACCCGGAGCTGGCCGGGGTCCTTGAGCACCAAGTTGCCGTCGGCGTCATAGAAGCGCGAGGTACCGGAGCCGAACGAAGTGATCGTGATGGTGCCGTCGCCGTTGTCGACGATCGTGTGGTCCCTGGTGTTGGCGGTGAAGACGTTGGTAAAAGTCCCGCCGGTCTCCAGGTTGGTGGTCATGGCGGTGCCATGGACGCTCTCTCGGTAGTACGGGAACGGTGAGCCGCGCTGGTTGAACAAGAAGTTGCCCGAGACGTCCCCGCTGTCCTGGGCTGGGATGCCGTCGCAGTCGTAGACGTCGTTGGTGAAGACGTCGTGGAAATGACCCTTGTCGATCGGTTGGGCGGTAGCGGGTGCGCTGGCGAGCACGGCGCCCGCAATGAGCAGCCCGATGATTAGTACAGAACGTCCCGTCATGACACCTGCCTTTCTCGAGACGAATGCGACTACCTTGCTACGGGGCGGGAAGGAATTCAAGAACTCAGCCGATTTTCTGATTAGAGATCAAGCGGTCTTCCGGCAGAATCACTGCTTGCGGGACGGGAGAGCCTGAGCCGGGCACGATTGACTTTTCCCTTGTAGGGGAAGCTGGGCGCCGCATATCTCGGTGGCGTCCGAGGTTTGAGGCGTTCCCACGCTTAGCTTCCGCTATTCGCTCAGGTCCCACTGCTGGCGCGGTGTCCGCTGGATCCGCTGTCTCAGGTGCCTACCGAGCTCCGAGCTTCGCTGATTGCCCCTTTACTTACTCGGCCCCCGGTCCGGAAGTACCTCGACCCGACTCTCGCCACCGTTGTGGACCGTCAGCCGGCCAGGGCAGCACCACCTGGACGGCTTGAACTTCGCTAGGTGTCCAAGATGATCGTGACCGGCCCGTCGTTGACGAGCTCGAGCTGCATCCGGGCGCCGAAGATGCCGGTCTGCACCGGAACGCCGTGCGAGCGGAGCGCTTCGCAGAAGGCTTCGTACAGGGGTTCGGCCTGATCCCGCGGTGCTGCCTGCGAGAAGTCGGGTCGAGTTCCCTTCTGGCGCTTGCTATCCGCGATCAGCGTGAACTGGCTGACGACGAGTGCCTCGCCGCCGGCGTCGAGCAGGCTCCGGTCGAACTTGCCGGCCTCGTTCTCGAAGATCCGTAGGCGCGCGACCTTCCCGGCCAGGCGATCGGCCTCGCCGGACGTGTCCGAAGCCGCAACGCCGAGGAGGACGCAGAGGCCGCGGCCGATCGCGCCGACCGTGTCGCCTGCAACGATGACCCGAGCTCTCGCGACGCGCTGGACGACAGCGCGCACCGCCTCTAGGCGACGTCGCGAATTCGGGAGCTGTAGGCCTTGCTGGCCGGCCGCAGCGAGCTCGCCAGCTTGTAGTGGCCCTGGGCTTCGGCCTCACGGCCCTGTTTTTCCAGGCAGCGGCCCAGCGCGTAGTGGCCGTAGTCGTCGACCGGGGCGAGCTCGAGCAGCTTCCGAAACTCGGACTCGGCCTCCGCGTAGCGATGGATCCTGAAATACGCGATCCCGAGCGCCTCGCGGATCGACGCCTTCTCCGGCTCCCTCCGCTTCGCCTTCTCGAGCGGAACCGTGGCCTGCGCCGCCATGCCTTCACGGAGGTGGGCCCGGCCTTGCTGGAACAGGTTGTAGGTCTCGCTCATGTAACCCCCGAATCGAAAGTTCGCCTAGTCCTAGTCAAGCGCATCCGTCAAACCTCGCGGAGCCCCAGCGAGCGAAGCGAGACGAGACCCAGGGTTCGTTCCGTCCGCGTCAGCACTGCGCGAAGCTCGCGCCGCAGCGATCGCAGCTCCCGGCGGGCGGAGCGCGCGGCGTAGCGGGCACCCGTCTCCGGCCCGAAACGCGCCTCGGCTGCCGCGGCCACGAACGACGACGCCGAGACTCCGAGCTCGTCCATCACGAGACCGGACAGCTCGCGCAACGTTGCGCTCGGCGGCACGGAGGCGCCCTGGTCGGCGACGAAGTCGGCCAGCTCGCGGACACAGGCGCGGGCCAGCTTGCGGGGATCGCGGGTCAGGTAGCGCCGCTTGCGGACGGCCAGCTTAAAGAAGACGATCGCGGCTATCAGCGCAGCGGCCACGAGGATGAGCACCCGCAGCAGCGCGCCGATCCGCGCGCCGGAGGCGGCCGCCTTTGCGGGCGCCTTTCCCTTGCCCGCACCCGCTCCTGCATGGGCCCGGCCTCCACCCTTGAGCGTCCGGAGGTTGAACGATCCGGGCCGCTTCAGGTGCTGGGCGACCGCGAGCAACCCGTCCGAGAGATCGAAGTGCAGCGAGGCGGTCGTGTAGGTGCCACCGAGTGATCCGCGGCCGGGTGTCGGATCGAAGGGAAGCCATCCGTAGCGCGGGAACCAGGCCTCGACCCACGTGTGAGCGTCGTGGTCGGTGACCGTCCACTGGTGAGTGCTTCGGTCGTACACGCCACTCGTGAAGCCGGCGGCGACGCGCGCAGGAATCCCGAGGTAGCGCAGCATCAGCGCCATCGCGCCCGCGAAGTGCTGGCAGTAGCCGCGGCGGGTCTGCATCACGAACGCGACCAGCGGCGGCACGTTGCCGATCGGCGGCGGCGTCTGGTCGTAGTGGAACGCGCTGCTCCGGAACCATCCTTCGAGCTCGAGCGCAGCCGCGTACGGATTCGACGTCTGCCCCACCACCCGCTGCGCCGTCGCGTAAAAGCCCTCGTACTGCTGCGCGCGGTAGGAGCTCCGGAAGAGCTTTGTCATCAGCGCCGCCCGGTGCGGCGCGCCGAACGGCGGCGACAGGGCGCGTGTCTCCACGTACAGGTCGGTGCGGCTGATCGACGCCGGATAGCGCGCCGGCAGCGCGGCCAGCTGCCGCGGTGTCGGCTGCGGCTCGTAGCTCCAGACGCTGTAGCGGTCGCCGTCCGCGAGGGGGCTGCCCTGGAGGTTGGCGACTCCTCCGGCGGTGTAGTCCACGCTCTGCGAGCCCGGAGCGTAAGCGGCCGGGAGCGCCGCCCCGATCAGGTGGTCGTCGCGGAGCGCGCGCACGGTGACGTCCTGCCGGACCCACTGCCTGGGATCGCGCGCGGCAGCGGGCAGCTCCGGGTCCTCGAGCAGCTCGTCTCGGCCGTTGATCCGAGTCGGGCTGACCGCGACGGCGTTGTTCTCGAACCAGCCGCCGCCGTCGAACTCGTCCAGCGTCGTCGCGCGCCAGTACGTCGGCCTGCTCGGCGCTTTGATCGTCAGGACCGTTGTCACTTTTTTCGGGAAGTGCAGGCCGGAGTAGTTGGAGTTCCAGACGTACTCGACGCCGACCGGCTTCGGAGGCTTGGTGTAGAAGTCCCACCCCTGCCAGTGGAGGACCTGGCCGCTGGCGACCGCCGACGAGGTCGAGGCCGCGAAGGCGGCGAGCACGAGCGCACCGCCGACGAGCGCGGCCAGCCCGAGGCGCCTCGGCTGAGGCGGCCCGCCGAGACCGACGACGAGGGAGAGCACCACGGCGAGCAGCGCGACGCCGCGCTGAAGGTCGTCCGGGCCGGTCAGGAGCGTCGCCGGCCAGCCGACCGCAACGATGACCGCGAGCGACGCGAGCACCGGCCTGCGGGCTGCGACCAGCTGCGCCACGACGGCGCACGAGGCGAAGAGGGCCACGAGCACGACGCTTTCCATCCGCGGATGCGCAATCGACGAGAACGGCAGCTTCACGTCGTAGAACTCGAGGAAACCGTGGCCGAAGCGTCCGACGAGCCGCAGCGGATGGACGATCCACACGCCGAGCGCCGCGTGGAACGCGAGCACTGTGGCCGGGATCAGCGCCAGCAGGCGAAGACGCAGACGCGGCAGAAGGGCGGGCGCGACGGCGAGGACGATCAGCCAGAACGCCGTCGACGAGCTCCCGTGCGGCTCGCCGAGCCGGAGCCAGCTCCACGCGAGCAGCGCCGCGGGCCCGGCGCAGAGAGCGGCCGTTCTAGCCACCGGCGGCCGTCCGAAATGCGTCGCCTGCGAGTGTGGCGAGCAGGTCGTCTCCGCGGCGCAGCACCGCGACCGGCACTCCGGATGCCTGGAGCCGAAGCAGCGCCGGACGCGGCTCTGTCCTGTCGCCGTTCGGGCCGAAGCTCGCAGGATCCACGAAGACGAGGGCGGCGCGCCGCTGGCTGAGCGTGCGCTGCAGCAGCCGCTCGACGAGCAGCGGCGACAGTGACGACGTCACCACTGTCAGCTCGAGCGTCCGCGAGACGACGTTGCCCTCGTCGCCGAGGAGCGAGGCGGCAGAGGCATGGCCGTCAGGCTCGGCCGCGGCGAGCAGGTCGTACGCCTGCTGCCAGTCGGTCTCGTACGAGTGGACGCGCTGGACGGTCCGGTTGGCGCCGTTGACGAGCAGGACGGCGCGCCTCCCCCGCCGCGCCTGGGCGAGCAGGAGCGAGCCCGCTGCGCGAACCTGGACGTCGAAGCTCTCCGCGACGGAGCTGTCGGCCTCGGCGTCGAGCAGGATCGCGACCTCGTCGCGGGGTGCGTCCTCGAGTTCCTTGACCATCAGCTGGCCGCGCTTGGCCGTCGAGCGCCAGTGCACCTTTCGCAGCGACTCTCCCTGCTCGTACTCGCGCACGCTGTGCAGGTCGAATCCGCTCGGCCGGCGGAGCAGGAGCCGCCGCCCGTCCTGCGCGTACGTGCCACCTTCGGAGAAGAGCCGGTCGAGCTCGACGAGGCGCGGGTAGACGAGCAGCGTCCACGGCGCAGCAAGCGGAACCTCGGCGTGCTGGAGCCCGAAGGCGTCCTCGATCACGGCCCGAACCTCGAGGAAGTGGTAACGGCCGCGCCGCAGCCCCGCGAGCGTGTAGCGGCCCCGTTTCGAGTCGAGCGGCGTCCGGCGCTCGCCGAGCCCCGACACCCGCTCGACCAGGACGAGCGACGCCGCCGGCACCGCGGCCGTGTGCTCGAGCCGCAGCTCCACGTCCACGTCGTCGCCTTCGTAGCGCTCCTCTGCGCCGATCTCCCGGTGCAGGCGCATCGGTCCCTGCGCCAGCCGCACCCAGAGCCACGCGACGAGCGGCGCAAAGAGGAGCCCGATCGCGACCGGGTACAGCGGCTTGGAGCCGAACGCCCGCGCGACGATGTAGGTCAGGAGACCGAGGCCGAGCAGCGCGCGGCCCCTGGCTGTCATACCGGAACGGGCGTGTGCTCGAGGGCGTGTTGGACGAGCTCGCGAGCGGTCAGACCCGCGGAGCGCGCCTCCGGCGCCAACATCAGGCGGTGGGCGAGCACCGGCTCGGCGACCGCCTTGACGTCGTCGGGCTCGACGAACTCCCGTCCGGCGGCGAGGGCGCGGGCCTTCGCGACCCGCAATAGCGCAATGCCGGCCCGCGGGCTTGCCCCGACGTAGAGCCGCTCGTCCTGTCGGGTCTGGCGCAGGAGGGCGACCACGTAGCGGTTGACGCTCTCCTCGACGAAGATCGCGCGAGCCTGGTCGACGAGCTCGAGCACGTCCGGCCCAGTTGCCACCGGCTCGAGCGTCTCAAGAGGCGGGTCGACGGTCTGCTCGGTGAGCATGCGCGCCTCGTCTGCAAGCGGTGGGTAACCGATGCCGAGCCGCACCGCGAATCGGTCGAGCTGCGCCTCCGGCAACGGGTAGGTGCCCTCGTACTCGACCGGATTCTGGGTGGCGATCACCATGAACGGCCGCACGAGCGGGTGCGAGACCCCGTCGATCGTGACCTGGTCCTCCTGCATGCACTCCAGCAGCGCCGCCTGCGTTTTCGGCGAGGCGCGGTTGATCTCGTCGACGAGAAGCAGGTTCGCGAAGACCGGCCCGGGCCGGAACTCGAACTCGTTCGAGCGCTGGTTGAAGACGTTGACGCCGGTGACGTCGGAGGGCAGCAGATCGGGCGTGAACTGGAGGCGCGAGAACGAGCAGTCGACGCTGCGTGCGAGCGCCTTCGCCAACGTCGTCTTCCCCACCCCCGGCAGGTCTTCGATGATCAGGTGACCCTCCGCGAGCAGGCAGAGGACGGTGAGCTCGAGCGTCTCCGCCGGCGCCCGGACGACCGTGGCGAGGTTCACGACGACACGGCGGACCGCTTCGTCCGACCGAATCCGGGTCGCGGCGCTTGCGATCGGGTCGTCCATCAGGCCTCCGGCACCAGTTTCACGATCTCGTCGACGATCTCACTCGCGATTCGCTCCTTCGGCGCTTTTTGGATTCGCCGCTCGCCGGTCGGCGAGATGAGCACGACCTCGTTGTCGGCCGTGTCGAAACCGATGTCTCCTCTTGAGACGTCGTTGAACACGATCAGGTCGGTGCGCTTCGCAACCAGCTTCTCGCGGGCGCGCGCGAGACCCTTGTCGCCGCGGTCGGCAGCGAACCCGATCAGCACCTGACCGTCGCGGCGCCGCTCGCTGAGCTGCCCGAGCACGTCGGCGGTCGGCTCGAGCGTGACCGTCCACGGCTCGCCACTCTTCGGGCGCTTCTCGGCACTCGGCTCCGCCGGACGGTAATCGGCGACGGCGGCCGCCATGACGACGACGTCGGCGTCGGAGCGCGCCAGCACTTCGCGCTCGAGCTCGGCCGCGGTCGAGGCAGGCACGATCTCGACCTTTCCGGGCGCCGGAACGGCCAGGTTCGCCGCGACGAGGGTGACCTCGGCACCCCTCAGCCTCGCCTCCTCGGCGAGTGCGACCCCCATGCGTCCGGACGAGCGGTTGCCGAGAAAGCGTACGGCGTCGAGCGGCTCGCTCGTCCCGCCTGCGCTTACCAACACTCGCTTGCCGAGAAGCTGCCCGCGGCGCGCGAGCACTGCCTCGATGCGGTCGAAGATCTGTTCGGGCTCGCTCATCCGACCGATGCCCCACTCGCCTTCGGCCAGCTCGCCCTCGTCGGGACCGATGAGGACCACGCCCCGCTCGCGCAGGCGCGCGACGTTTTCGCGCGTCGCCCGGTTCGCCCACATGCGCGAGTTCATCGCCGGCGCCGCCAGCAGCGGGCCGTCGAAGGCGAGCGCCGTCTGCATCAGCACGTTGTCGGCGAGGCCGTGGGCGAGCTTCGCGAGCGTATTCGCGGAAAGCGGCGCGATCACAAGCAGGTCGGCCTCGACCAGGTGCGGATACAGCTCCCGCGGCGCCTCGCGCCTGGCGAGCGCCTCGAAGGTCTTGGCGGTGACGAAACTCTCGGCCTCGGGCGTCAAGATCGGCGTGACCTCGTGGCCGGCCTTGACGAGCAGGCGGGCGAGCTCGGCCGCCTTGTAGGCCGCGATTCCACCGGAGACGCCGAGCAGGACCCGTGCCATGCGCCACATTTTGCCCTTCGAACGTGGGAAGATCGACGATGTCACTTCCGCCAACGGGCAAGGAGGGACGATGCCTCGGCGACTTCTCGTAGCAGCGGCAGGGCCCGAAGACCGTCACCGTCACGCTCAAGCGCGGCAAGTGGAAGTACTACTGCTCAATCCACCAGTCGCTGATGTTCGGCTTCTTCACCGTCAAGTAGCGAGTCACGGAAGAACGGGACGGTCCCCATTCGGGGACAGCCCCTGCTTTGGCGAGGTACGCAGGAACTGCCCCTGAGGGTCTATCTCGCCGACCGTCTTCGGGACAGTCCCTGTTCGGGACAGTCGATGCCCTACTTCGGATAGGCGTACTTGATCTTGCCCTCCGCGGTCTCTTCGAGCGCCATCGTCAGGTAGTTCTTCGAGCGCGACTCGATGAGCGGGGGCAAGAACTGGTCGAACGTGCCTTCGCCCAGCTGGTGGTGGTAGTTGTTGATCTGCCGAGCACGCTTCGCGGCCACGATCACGAGCGCGTAGCGCGAGTCGACGTTCTCGAGCAGGGTGTCGATGCGTGGGTGGATCATCGCGGAACAGCCTACCTGTCGCCGAGGTAGGGACCGTAACCGGACGGGGACTGTCCCACCAACGGTTGTCGGGACAGACCCCTGCGGGGTCAGTCCCTTAGCTCAATGGTGCGTCGCCGCCATTTCCCTCCTCACGATGCCCTCGAGCTCGGCGATCGCGCGGTCGAGGTCGTCGTTGACGATCGTGTAGGTGAACTCGCCGGCAAGCTTCCGCTGTTCGAGCGCCTGCGCGATGCGCTGCTCGATCTCGGCCTCGCTCTCGGTGCCGCGCGAACGCAGGCGCCGTTCGAGCTCTTCGCGGTTCGGGGCGGTGATGAAGATCGTGACGCTGCCGGGGATCCGGTCGCGCACGGCCAGCGCGCCGCCGGTTTCCAGCTCGAGCAGTACGGGGCGGCCGCTGCCGGTGATCCGCTCGACCTCCGACCACAGGGTTCCGGCGCGCTTGTGCTCTCCCCAGGGCCACTCCACCCACTCCAGGAACTCGTCGTTCGCCAGCTTCCGGTCGAATTCCGCGGGACTGATGAAGTAGTACTCACGGCCGTTCTCCTCACCGGGACGCTGGGCTCGCGTCGTCGCGGAGACGGCCAGCTCAAGCTCTGGGACGCGCTCCAGCAGCATCCGCGCCAGCGTGCTCTTGCCCTCCCCGGACGTCCCGGTGATGACGAAGACCGGCGGGCGCGTCCGGCTACCTGTTGAAGAGCCCGATGAGCTCGGCGCGCTGGCGCTCAGACAGGCCTCCAACGGTCTTCGACTGGCTGATCCTGCACTGATTCAGGAAGCGGGCGGCCTTGACGCGGCCGAACTTCGGCACGGCCATCAGGATGTCGAAAACCTTGGCGGTCGACACGTATTCCGGAGGGTCGCGGAGGACGTCGTCGATGCTGGCAGAGCCGTTCTTGAGATCCTTCTTGAGCTGCGCCCTGCGGACACGAATGTCGTTCGCCCGCTTGAGCGCCTCCATGCGCTGATCAAGCGAGCGAAGCGGTGCCTGGGCCTGAGTCTTGAGCGCTGGCACGAACGCCGCATACTAACAAGTGGAACGAGCAGGTCAACCACCCTAAAACGTCCCGATTTGCAGCGTGTTTACTAGCTGGACACCGACGCGGCACGCTCCGCTCTCGCAACATGCGGCGCGGGTTCGGCGTGCGCGAGGCCGATTGCGTTGTCCGGGTCGTCAACGCCGAACTTCCCCAGCTCGCTTGCAAGCTCGTTTCTGACGCGATCAGAGGCGCGGGGGTCCGAGAAGAGGATTGTTCCCAGGGCGACGCTCGACGCGCCCGCGGCGATGAACTCGAGGGCGTCCCGGCCGGACGAGATCCCGCCCATGCCGACGATCGGCAGCCCCGTCGCCGCGTAACAGGCGTGGACGGCGGCCAGCGCGATCGGCTTCAGGGCCGGGCCCGAGAGGCCGCCTGCCGTCCGGGAGAGGCGCGGCTGGAGCGTCTGCTCGTCGAGCGCGAGCCCGAGAATCGTGTTGACGAGCGAAAGCCCGTCGGTGCCGGCCCGCTGCGCGGCCTGCGCGACCTCGGCGACGTCGGCAGTCGCAGGGGAAAGCTTCGTGTAGAGCGGCTTGCGGGTCGCGCCGCGCGCCGCGGCGACGATCTCCCCCACGCTTGCCGGCACGTCGTCGACGTTCGGACAGGAGACGTTCAGCTCGATAGCGGCCACCTCGGGAAGATCGTCGAGGCGGTCGCAGACGTCGGCGTAGTCCGCAACCTCGAAGGCGCCGACCGACACCCAGATCGGCACGCCCAGATCGGCCAGCCCCGGCAGGCTGTTCGAGAGGAAGCAGTCGATGCCGGGGTTCGCGAGCCCGATCGAGTTCAGCATCCCGTGCTCGACCTCGGCGATCCGGGCCGGCGCATTGCCCTCCCGCGGGAGCGGCGTCACTGTCTTCGTCACGAAGGCGTCGAGCGAGCGCGCGATCTCGGGCGCCGTCAGCGCGTCGAGGCATCCGGAGGCGTTCAGGATCTTCATGCAGCCGCACCCACTGCCTCCGCGTCGAGCACCGGCCCTTCGACGCAGAGTCGCTTGATCTCGCCGTCGATCTCCACCGCGCAGCCGTAGCAGGCGCCGTACCCGCAGGCCATCGGCGCCTCCCAGGCGAGCTGCGCGGCCGGCACGAGCCGCGCGATCGCCTCGAGCATCGGCTCGGGGCCGCAGGCAAGCACATCGTGCCCGGCCGGCATCACGTCCGTGACGAGGATCGGGTCGACCACCACCTGTGCGCCCGGAACGAGCGCGGCCGCCTCGGCGTGCGCCGCGGTCCGGAAGCCGAGGATCGCCGGAGGCTCGTTCAGCAGCTCGGAAAGGTAGGGCAGCGGCGCGATGCCGATCCCGCCTCCGACGAGGAGCGGACGCTCGACGTCGAGGCGATAGCCGTTCCCGAGCGGCCCGAGGATCGAGAGCCGATCGCCGGTCTCGAGCGCACAGAGCGCCCGCGTACCTGGCCCGATCGGATCGATCAGAAAGGCGAGCTCGCCCGGCGGTGCGAGGCAGAGGCTCATCGGCCGCGGCAGCAGGCGGCCGGGCGCCTCGAGCATGAAGAACTGACCCGGCACGCCCGGCTCGAGGCCGCCGCGGCGCACACGCAGCAGCGTGTACGGCCCGACCTGCTCGCAGCCGGTGACGTCAGCTCGCTCTTGCTGCACCGATCCGCTCCTGGAGGCTGACGGAGATCTCCGGCTGCGCGTGCGCGATCGCTTCGACCGCCGCGGCAGCACCCGAGATCGTCGTGATGCAGGGGACCCGGGCGACAAGGGCCGCCTCGCGGATGCGGTAGCCGTCGGTGCGGGCGCCCGAGCCCTGGGGCGTGTTCACGACGAGATCGACGCGCCCGCGCCGGATCAGGTCGACCACGCTCGGCCCTTCGTCGGCCTCGGTGACCTTGCGCACGGATTCGACCGCGAGGCCCGCGGCGGCCAGCACGTGCGCGGTGCCTGCGGTTGCGACGACCTCGAAACCGAGCCCCGCGAGGGCGTGGGCAACGGGCACGATCGCCTGCTTGTGGGCATCGCAGACCGAGATGAAGGCCGTACCTTCGGTCGGCAGGTCCCGGCCGGCGGCGCGCTCGGCCTTCGCGAACGCGGTCGGGAAGTCGGCCGCGGTCGCCATCACCTCGCCGGTCGCCCGCATCTCCGGCCCCAGTACCGGGTCGGCGCCTGGGAATCTGGCAAACGGCAGCACCGCCGCCTTGACGCTCACCTGCGACGGCGTCGGATCGACCGGGAGGTCGAGCTCGGCGAGATTCGCCCCGCCTGCGAGCCGGCAGGCGGCGGCGACAAGGTTGATCCCGCTCGCCTTGCTCGCGAACGGCACCGTCCGCGAGCGCGAGCTGGACGTTCAGCAGCCCGACGACGCCAAGCGCGCCGCCGAGCTCGCGAACGACCTCCTCGAGGTATGTCCGCTCGAGCGGGCTCAGCGACGGGGCCGGGAGCACGCAGGCGGAATCGCCGGAGTGGACGCCGGCCTCCTCGCCGTGTTGCATGACCGCCGCGACGTACGTGTCCTCTCCATCGCAGAGCGCGTCGACGTCGAGCTCGAGCGCCTGCTCGAGGAAGCGGTCAAGCAGGACGCGGCCGTACGCCTCGGCCATCGCCACCCGCACCTCGTCGGGCCCGTAACAGACCCGCATCGCGCGGCCGCCGAGCACGTACGAGGGCCGCACGAGCACCGGGTAGCCGATCCGGTCGGCAGCAGCGACCGCCTCGTCGGGCTCGGCCGCGGTGGCCCAGGCAGGGCAGCGGATCTGCAGGCGGTCGAGCAGCGCGGCGAACCGTTCGCGGTCCTCGGCCAGGTCGATCGTCTCCGGGGAAGTGCCGAGGATCGTGTGGCCTGCGGCCTCGAGCGCCCGCGCCAGCTTGAGCGGGGTCTGGCCGCCGAATTGCGTGACGACGCCGGCGGGACGCTCCCGCTCGCAGATCGCCAGCACCTCCTCGACGCCGAGCGGCTCGAAGTAGAGGCGGTCGGAGGTGTCGTAATCGGTCGAGACGGTCTCCGGGTTGCAGTTGACCATCACCGCCTCGTAACCGAGCTCGCGGAAGGTCTTGGCCGCGTGGACGCAGCAGTAGTCGAACTCGATCCCCTGGCCGATCCGATTCGGGCCGGAGCCGAGAATGACAACGGGACCTGGTCCCGGGACGTGTCCAGGGACCTGGTCCCTCGACATGGCCTCATCGGCCTCGCCCCAGGTCGAGTAGAGGTAGTTCGAGCCAGCTTCGACCTCGCCGGCGCAGGAGTCGACGCGACGGTACGCGGGCTTCACGCTCCAGGCGCGCCGCCTCGAACGAGCGGCGCCCTCGTCGACGCCGCAGGCGCCGCCGATGTCGGCGTCCGACAGACCGAGCCGCTTCAAGCGCACCCAGTCGTCGGCGACGAGATCGTCGAGCGAATGCACGGCCTCGAGCGCGGCCGTCACCGAGTCGAGCTCGCGCCGGAACCACGGGTGTACGCCGTCCGGGATGGCGTCGATGGCCGCCCACGGCGTCACGGCGCCGCCGTCCAGCTCTCGCGACCGCACGGCCTTCAGGAAGGCCTCGCTGAACGTGCGGCCGATCCCCATCGCCTCACCGACCGACTTCATCTGCGTGCCGAGCTCGGTCTCGGCGCCCGGGAACTTCTCGAAGGCGAAGCGCGGCACCTTGAGGACGACGTAGTCGAGCGTCGGCTCGAAGCTGGCCGGCGTCGTGCCCGTGAGGTCGTTCGGGATCTCGTCCAGCGTGTAGCCGACGGCCAGCTTCGCGGCGACCTTCGCGATCGGGTAGCCGGTCGCCTTCGAGGCGAGCGCCGACGAACGAGAGACACGCGGGTTCATCTCGATCACCCGCAGCTCGCCGGTCTCGCGGTGGCGGGCGAACTGGATGTTCGAGCCGCCGCACTCGACGCCGACAGCGCGGATGACGTCGATCGCCGCGTCGCGGAGCTCCTGGTAAGCCTCGTCGGAGAGCGTCATCTGCGGTGCGACGGTGACCGAGTCGCCGGTGTGGACGCCCATCGGGTCGAGGTTCTCGATCGAGCAGACGATCACGACGTTGTCCCGCCGGTCGCGGATCACCTCGAGCTCGAACTCGTCCCAGCCCAGCAACGACTCCTCGACCAGCACCTGACGGACGGGGCTCTCGTCCAGCGCTCGCTCGAGGAAGCCTCCGAGCTCCTGCCAGGACGACGCGGTTCCGCCGCCATGACCTCCGAGGGTGAACGCCGGACGCAGGATGACGGGGAAGCTCAAGTTGGCAGGTATGTCGGCAGGGTCGGTGACGATCGTCGACTCGGGCACCTTCAGCCCGGCGAGCCGGACCGTCTCGCGGAAAAGCTCTCTGTCCTCGGCGCGCCGGATCACGTCCGGACCGGCGCCGATCAGCTCGACCCCGAGCGCCTCGAGCACGCCCTCCGCGACGAGCTCCATGGCGAGGTTGAGCGCCGTCTGGCCGCCCAGCGTCGGTAGCAGCGCGTCGGGCCGCTCGCGGCCGAGGACGTCCGCAACCCCGGCAAGGTCGAGCGGCTCCAGGTAGGTGCGGTCAGCGAAGCCGGGGTCCGTCATGATCGTGGCCGGGTTCGAGTTGACGACGATCGTCCGGAAGCCGTCCTCGCGGAGCACCTTAAGCGCCTGGGACCCCGCGTAGTCGAACTCGCAGGCCTGGCCGATCACGATCGGCCCGGAGCCGATCAGGCAGATCGAACGCAGGTCACGCCGCCGCGGCATGCGTCGACACCTCCCCCACCCATTGCTCGAAGAGCGCCCAGGCGTCGTGCGGCCCCGGCCCGGCCTCGGGATGGAACTGGAGCGAGCGCGCGCGCAGCCACGGGAAGTCGAGGCCTTCGACGGTGCCGTCGTAGAGCGAAACGTGCGTGACCTCCCTCGCCGAGCTCGCCCTGACGGCGAAACCGTGGTTCTGGCTCGTCACGAGCACGCGGTCGGTCCCCTTGTCGAGCACCGGATGATTGGCGCCCCGGTGACCGAAGGGCAGCTTGTAGGTCTCGTGCCCGGTGGCGAGCGCCAGCAGCTGGTGGCCGAGGCAGATCCCGAGAATCGGGACGCGCCCAAGCAGTGCGCGCACCGTGTCGACCTCGTCGTGGAGCGGCTCCGGGTCGCCCGGCCCGTTCGAGAGCAAGATGCCGTCGAAGGTATGCAGTTCGCGGACCTGCGCCGAGTGCGGGAAGACCGTCACCGCCGCGCCCGCGGCCGCGAGCCGCGTCAGGATCGAGCGCTTGCAGCCGTAGTCGACGACGGCGATCCGGGCGCGACCGCGGTCGCTGAAGACGTAAGGATCGGGCGTCGAGACGCCCTCGGCGAGCGGTCGCCCGATCATTGGCGGCTGCTCCGAGACCGCCCACACCGCTTCTGCGACCGACGCCTCGCCCGCGACCGCGACCGCGCGCATGGCGCCTCGGCTCCGCAGGTGGACGGTCAGCGTGCGCGTGTCGATCCCGGAGAGCGCGACGAGAGCGTGCTCGACCAGCCAGTCCGTCCAGGCCGGCCCGCGCGCCTCCCGCATCACGACGGCTCGTGCGTGCGGCCGACCCGACTCCGAGCGCCTTCCCTCGACGCCGTAGTTGCCGACCATCGGGGCCGTGAAGGCGACGATCTGCTCGGCAAAGCTCGGATCGGTGACGATCTCCTGGTAGCCCGTCATCGCGGTGGTGAAGACGGCCTCGCCGAACGCAAAGCCGTCGGCGCCGACCGATTCGCCGCGGAAGACGGTGCCGTCTTCGAGCGCGAGAAAGCCCTTCATGCCGAATCCCCCTTCGAGAGCCACTCGCCGTGCTCGAGGTAGTGGCGTGCACGCGCCGCGTTCAGCGTCGCGAACTCCAGGTCGGGCCACTCGGCCGACCAGGCGAGGGATTGCTCGACGGCCTCGCGCACACGCTCCTCCGGGATCGGGTCGAAGTAGTCGAGCCAGTCGGGAATGCGTTCCTGCGCGATGCCGGCGTCGATCACGAACCAGTGGTCGGCCTCGTCGGGCGCCTCGCGGACGCCGTCGGCGTCGACCTCGAGGTTGAGGTCGAAGTCGGGTGGTTGGTGACCGTGGACGTAGACGACGAGCTCGAGCCGCCGTCCCGGCAGCTCGACGGACGCAATCCGCTCGATCGCCTCGCGGCGCGCGTCGCCCCGCAGCGGCGCATCGGACACCACGACGAGATCGAGGTCGCTCGCGCCGGGCCGGTAGCCGCCGACGAGGCCGGAGCCAAGCACGAACGAGGCGAGCACCTGGACGTGGGCACCAACCGCGGCCACGACCTCGTCTCGGTACGCCTCAGCCGTCTCGTCGAGGTAGGTCTCGGCCACAGCGGTCATCCCTCGTAGGCGACCCTCCCGGCCGCCACGGTCAGTCGCACCTGGCCCTTCACCGTCTCGCCGAGCAGCCAGGAGTTCGCCGAGCGGGAGCGGAAGTCGCTCCCGGCGACGCGCAGGCTGGCCTTGAGGTCGAGCAGGACGAGGTTCGCCTGCGCTCCGACGGCGATCCGTGGCGCGTCCAGCCCGTAGGCCCGCGCCGGCCCCGCCGACATGCGCTCGAACAGCGTCTCGAGCTTCAGCAGCCCAGGCTCGACGAGATGGGTGTAGAGAGCCGCGAAGGCGGTCTCGAGCCCGGTGACGCCGAACGGCGCCGCCTCGAACGGCACCTCCTTCTCGTGCCGGGCATGCGGCGCGTGGTCGGTCGCGACGGCGGCGATCGTGCCGTCGCGGAGGCCCGCGATCAGCGCCTGGCGGTCCTCCTCCGCACGCAGGGGCGGGTTCATCTTCACGTTCGAGTCGAGCGAGCGCACCGCCTCGTCGGTCAGGCAGAGGTGGTGCGGCGTCACCTCGCCCGTGGCCGCGACGCCGGCGACCTGGGCGCGCGAGAGCGCCTCGACCGACTCACGTGCTGAGAGGTGCATGAGGTGAAGCGGCTGCCTCTCGTAGCCCGCGAGCGCCAGGTCGCGCTCGACCATCAGGCTCTCGGCGACCGACGGATAGCCCGCGAAGCCGAGTTCGGCCGACACCGCGCCCTCGTGCATCTGCCCGCCCCTGGATAGCGTCGGCTCCTCGCAGTGGAGCGCGAGCGGTCTGCCCGTCACCGAGCTGTACTGGAGCGCGCGGCGCATCAGCCCGGGCGCAACCACGGGACGGCCGTCGTCCGAGAACCCGGCTGCGCCGGCGTCGGCCAGCTCGGCCATCTCGGTCAGCTCCGCGCCCTCCTGCCCCTTCGTGATTGCGGCGAGGAAGCCGACCGGCACTTCCGCCTCGGTCTGAGCCGTCTCCGCCAGCGAGCCGAGCACGGCGGCGGAGTCGACGACCGGCTCGGTGTTCGGCATGGCCAGGATGGCGCAGTAGCCGCCGGCCGCCGCGGCCGCGGTGCCCGTCCCGATCGTCTCTTCGTCCTCGCGCCCCGGTGTCCGCAGGTGGACGTGCGGGTCGACGAACGCCGGAGCGAGCACGAGGCCCTCACCGTCGATCACGCGGTGCTCGTTCGTCTCGAGGTTCGTGCCGAGCTGAGCGACGACCCCGCCGTCGACGCGGACATCCATGAGCGCGTCGACCCCCTCGGCCGGGTCGATCACGCGGGCGCCGCGGACGACCAGGTTCTCGTCGCCTGTCTTTCCGAACAGCATCACGCGGCTCCGATCTCGTGCAGGGCGGCCGCCTGAACGCCGACCGGCCCATGGGTGAGCAGGTCGTACAGCACGGCCATCCGGACGACGAGGCCCGAGCGCACCTGGCGCTCGATCAAGGCGTCGGCGGCGTCCGCGACGGCGCCGTCGATCTCGACGCCGCGGTTCATCGGCCCGGGGTGCATCACCTTCTGCCCCGGCCGCAGCCGCTCCGCGGTAACGCCCCATCGGTCCGTGTACTCGCGCAGCGAGGGCACGTAGTTGGCGCCCTCGGCCATCCGCTCCCGCTGCATCCGCAAGACGTAGACGACGTCCGCGGCCTTGATCGCGTCGATCTCGTACGAGATCTCGCAGCCCATCGCCTCGATCCCGCGCGGGATCAGCGGCGGCGGTCCGACCAGCGTCACCCGGGCCCCCATCAGCGCAAGCGCCTGGATGTTCGAGCGCGCGACGCGCGAGTGGAGGACGTCGCCGACGATCGCGACGTGGAGACCTTCGATCCGGCCGAGCTCCTCCTGGATCGTGTACAGGTCGAGCAGCGCCTGCGTGGGGTGCTGGTGCTTGCCGTCGCCGGCGTTGACGACGTGCGCGTCGGTGAAGCGGGCGACGAGCTGCGGCGCGCCGATTTGCGGGTGCCTGATCACGATCACGTCCGGGTCGTAGGCGCCGAGCGTCAGCGCCGTGTCCTTCAGCGACTCGCCCTTGTCGACCGACGAGCCGGCCGCCTTGATCGACATCGTGTCGGCGGAGAGCCGCTTCGCAGCGAGCTCGAAGCTCGACGACGTGCGCGTCGAGGACTCGTAGAAGACGTTGACGACGGTCTTGCCGCGCAGCGTCGGCAACTTCTTCAGCTCCCGCTCGAGCGAGCGCTCGAAGCTGCGCGCGGTCGCGAGCAGCCGCTCGACATCCTCGCGCTCGAGGTCGCTAATCGAGATCAGATGCCGCCGCGGCGGCTCCTTGGGCGGGAGCAGGTCCTCCCGCATGACGCGTATCTCTGCCCTACGGGCCTTATGGTCCACGGGGGTCCTCCCTTTCGCTTCTCAGTACGACCTGGTCGACCTCGTCGACCTCGACGAGCTGCACCTGGATGCGCTCGTCGCGGTGGGTCGGAAAGTTCTTGCCGACGTAGTCGGGACGGATCGGCAGCTCGCGGTGGCCGCGGTCGGCGAGCACTGCGAGCTGCACGCGCGCCGGGCGTCCGTAGTCGAAGAGCGCCTCGACGGCGGCGCGAATCGTCCTCCCGGTGTAGAGGACGTCGTCGACGAGCACGCACGTCATCCCATCAAGGGCGAAGTCGAGCTTCGAGTCGCGGACGAGCGGCTGCGCGTGCTGGGGCGCCTCGCGGCCGCGGACGTGGACGTCGTCGCGGTAGAAGGTGATGTCGAGCTGGCCGAGCGCGACCTCGCGGCCGGTGAAGTCGGCGATCCGCCGGCGAAGCCGCTGGGCCAGCGGCACGCCGCGGGTGTGGATCCCGACGAGCGCGACGCTGTCGAGATCGGGATTGCCCTCGATGATCTCGTGCGCGATCCGCGAGAGCGTCCGCTCGATATCGTCGCGGTCGAGCAGGACCGTCTCGCGCTCGGTATTCATGACGCTCACGCGCGCGGGCGCAGCGGAGCAGGTACGGGCACAGTCATTTCGCAACTCCTTTCCGGCCTCACGGGACCGGGTTAAAGGGGTTCGTGATCGCGTAGGAGAGTAGCGCGTCCTGCGGACGACAGCCAGCCACTATCCTCCCGCGCGTGGATCACCAGGCCCTCGACCGCCTGGCCGCCCTGGCCGTCGACTTCGCGGCCAACGTCCAGCCCGGCCAGATCGTCACGACCGAGGCGGAGACCGGCATGGAGCCGATCGTTCGCGCCGTCGCCGCACGCGCCTACGACCGCGGGGCGCGGTTCGTCGACCCGATCTTCTTCGACCCGTACGTCAAGAGGGCGCGCCTCGAGCGCGCGGCCGAGGACACGCTCGACTTCGTCCCCGAGTGGTGGGGCAACCGGATGCTGCAGCTCGGCGATGTCCACGCGGCGCGGATCGTCTTCGTTCCGCGGGTCTCGCCCGGGATCCTGAACGGCGTCGACCCAAAAAGGGCCGGGCGCGACCAGCTTCCCGATCTGCACGAGCGCCTCGAGGTCATCAACAAGAGGCTTGTCAACTGGACGATCCTTCCGTATCCCACCGGGCCGTGGGCCGAGCTCGTCTACCCCGATCTCGAGAGCGATGCCGCGCTCGAGCGTCTCGGGGAGGAGCTCGCGCACGTCTGTCGGCTCGACGAGGACGACCCCGTTGCAGCGTGGCAGGAGCGGAAAGAGACGCTCCACTCAGCCGCGGAAAGACTGAGCGAGCGTCACTTCGATTCGGTGCGCTTCCAGGGGCCCGGGACCGACCTGACCATTGGCCTGCTCCCCACATCGATCTGGGAAGGTGGCTCGACGACGACCATCGACGACGTCGAGCACATGCCGAACGTGCCGACGGAGGAGGTCTACACGACGCCGGATCCGACCCGCGCCGAGGGCGTCGTGCGCGCGACGAAGCCGCTCGACGTGGCCGGAACGATCATCGACGGCCTAGAGGTCCGCTTCGAGGGCGGCCACGCGGTCGACATCCAGGCCGAAACCGGCGGCGACATGCTACGCGGGCGCGCGGCGCATGACGCCGACGCCTCGCGGCTCGGCGAGGTCGCCCTCGTCGACCGCGAAGGTCGAATCGGAAGGCTTGGAACGACCTTCTACAACACTCTCCTCGATGAGAACGCCGCGAGCCACATCGCACTGGGTAACGCCTACGAGGTCACGGTGGGCGCGGAGGACGTGGACAAGATCAACAGGAGCGCCATCCACCTCGACTTCATGATCGGCGGCGACGACGTGGACGTCACCGGCATCACCCGCGAGGGCGACGAAGTCCCCGTCCTCCGCGGCGGGACCTGGCAGATCTAGCGCTCTAGCGCGTCCCTTTGAGCGGGTCCTGGTGCCAGGCACGGGGACCGGTCCGAAGGGGACAAAGCGCCTGCAACGGGCCATATTCCGCCTTCGAGCGCCGGACGTGTCCCCCGTTCTTTTCGTGCCAGGCACGGGGACACGGCCCGGCTAGACGTCGCCCCTGTCGAGTTGCGGGCTCTAGCGCTCGGCGATCGCGATCAGCCAGTCGACGTCCACGTCCACGTGCTGCGGCAAGTCGCGCTCGGCCATGGCGCGGCCGCGCTCGTACTCCTCCTCGTCCAGGAGGTCGAAGGTCGAGATGTGGCGCCCGGCGATCTTCCTCAGCGCGGTCTCGCGGTCGATCCGGTCATGCTGGCGGTGGCGGACGAGCCGCACACTGTCGAAGCCGGCTTCGCGTAACTCCGCCTCGAGCTCGGCCGCGGTCGGGAAGCGGGCGCGGTCGATCTCCTCGAAGCGGGGGAAGTACCGGCTCAGCCAGAAGCCGGAGAAGTAGGACGAGTCGAACGTCACCGCGCAGGCCAAGCCGCCGGGTGAGAGCAGCCGATGAGCGGCCCGGAAGGCCGCCGGACGGTCGAGCAGGTGGATGACGAGCCAGTAGAGGACGCGCTCGAACCAGCCGTTCTTGAACGGCGGCTCCTCGGCACGGGCGAGCTTCAGCCTGACGTTGGGCAGGACCCGTTCGCGCGCAATCGCGAGCATCTCCGCCGAGGCGTCGATCCCCCATACGCGCGCGTCCGGTGCCAGCGCGGCCGCGAATCGCCCCGTCCCGCACCCGGCATCGAGGACGCGCCGCCCTCGCAGGTCGGCCTCCCGCACGACGAGCTCGTAGAGCTCCCACCAGTGCTCGTCCTGCGGACGCAATTCGTCGTAGCGCGCCGCGCGCGCGCCGAAATCGGGCTTACGCGTCAGACGTCGGAGACGAGGTCGTCCGGATCCGTGAGCGCCTCGATCGCATGCTGCGCCGCCTCGAGCGAGTCTTCCTCGACGAGCACCTTCTGAGGCGTGTCCTCGGTCGCCCGCGGATGGTGCTCGACTGCGGCTTCGAGCTCCGACGCGATTCCGGCCTGGTTGAGGATTGTTTGCAGCTCCTCCGCTTCCGCGATGTCCTCCGCGAGCGCCACTTGCACCAGCTGGGTCATGACACAGCCTCCTCGGGCTCGGGCTCGGTGACCGTCTCCCGGCTGCGGCGGACGGCGCCCTTGACCAGCCGCGGCGACCCGCGCTCGGGAAACGGCACGTCGATCACGTCGAAATCCTTCGGCACAACAGTCTCGGGGAAGATCGTACGCGCCTCGCGGGTGATTTCGGGGCCGAAGTAGCGATTGGAGAGATGCGTCAGCGCGAGCAGCGAGACATCGGCGTCGCGCGCAAGCTCGGCCGCCTCGAGCGCGGTCGAGTGGGCGGTCTCACTCGCCCGCTCGCGCTCCTCGTCGAGGAAGGTCGCCTCGTGGACGAGCACCTCGGCCTCGCGGGCTGCCTCGAGCACGATCGGCGAAGGAGCCGTGTCGCCCGCGATGACGAGCTTTCGGCCGGGACGCGGTGGGCCGAGCACCTCGTCCGGCGTGACGACGACGCCCTCGTCCAGCTCGATCGAGTCGCCACGCTGGAGCAGGCCCCGCTGCCGCGGATCGACCCCGAGTGCGTCCGCGGCCTCGACGTCGAAACGGCCGGGCCGAGGCTCCTCCACGAGCGCGTAGCCGATCGCCGAGACACCGTGCGCCGGAGCAAAAGTGGTCAGGCTGTAGCCGTCGCGGTCGAGCACCGCGCCCGCCTCGAGCTCCTGGAGTCGCAGCTCGTAGGTCAGCCTTCCGAAGATGCGGCGGAGCGCCCCGAACAGGTCGGTCAGCCCTGGCGGGCCGTAAACGGTCAGGTCGAGCTCGCGCCCGCGGAGTGCGAACGTCTTCAGCATTCCCGGCAGGCCGAGGTAGTGGTCGGCGTGGTAATGCGTTAGGAAGACCTCGCGGAGCTCGACCAGTCCCACGGTAGAACGCAGCATCTGGCGCTGAGTCCCTTCGGCGCAATCGAAGAGCATCCGCTCGCCGCCGCGGCGCACGAGTAGCGCCGTCGGCGCCCGCTGAGCAGTTGGCACCGAGCCGGAGGTGCCGAAGAACACGAGGTCGAGGTCCACGGCCGCAAGTGTAGGCTCGGTTCGGTGGAGGTTCCCCCGGCAGTTGACAGCGAGCAGGCGCGCGAGCAACTGCGCCGGGAAGTCGACCCGCGGCTATACGACGAGATCCGCGAGCTCTGGAAACGCCATTCGATCGCGGAGGAACACCGCGACCTCGCCAGACTGATCTCGACGCTCACCGAGGACTGCGTCTACGAGATTCCGGCCTGGAGCCGGCGCTGGCAGGGCCACGCGGGCGCAACGGAGTTCTACAACGGGCTCCTGACCGCCTTCCCCGACATCCACTTCGCGCTTTCGGAGATCGTGATCGGGCCGCAGGGCGTGTGTGAAGAGGCGCGCGTGACCGCGACGCACGCGCGTGACTGGCTCGGCGTCGCCGCGAACGGGCGGCAGCTCGAGTTCACGGTCGTGATTTTCTTCCCCTGGGATGAGCAGAAGCGCCTCTTTGCGGGTGAGCGCATTCACGTCTCCGAGATCTAGGGCAAGACGAGCCGCTGGCCTGGCCAGACGACCGCGCTCGTCAGCCCGTTGCGCTGCTCCAGCCGATAGATCGCATCGCGCGGATCGCCACCGTAGTGCGACGAGGCGATCGACCAGAGCGTGTCGTACCGCTTGACCGTGTAGACCTGCGCCTTGCCCGCGCCGTTCGACGTGTGTGCCGCGATCGACCAGATCACAAGCCCGGCGAGCAGCACTCCGACGAACTTCACGAACATATGTTCGCCATGCTATAGCGAACACTTGTTCGTGTCAAGGGCTGCTCTCCCAACCACCGTTTAATGGGGACGGTCCCCGTTCGGAGACAGTGCCTTCCTCAAGCACGCAGGATCTTCAGCAGACGCTCGAGGATCTCGCGACGACGCCGAAGCGCCGCTTTGCGCTCCTTCGCGGTCAGCGGCTTGCTCGGCTCGCGCTTCTCCCCCACGACCGAAAAGATGCGCGGCCGGCGCGAAACCAGCGGCGACCCGTCTCAGCTCAGCGCGACCAGCTGCGGCTCGACGGGTGTGCCCCTAGCCTGTATCGGTAATGACGGCGACGCGCGTCAGCCGACGCCGTTCAGGAACTGCCCGTCGCGGTAGACGACCTCGCCGTCCGCGTAGACCTCGCTGCCCGACCGGAGGTCACAGACCATGTCCCAGTGGAGCGCCGAGCGGTTGAGCCCGCCTGTCTCCGGGTAGGCCGTCCCGAGCGCCAGGTGGACTGTCCCGCCGATCTTTTCGTCGTAGAGCGTGTCGCGCGTGAACCTCGTGATTGCGTCGTTGAGGCCGAACGCGAACTCGCCGACGCGCTTGGCGCCGTCGTCCATCGCGATCATCTCCCGCAGGAACTCCTGTCCGCGTGTCGCAGTCGCCTCGACCACCTCGCCGCCCTCGAAGCGGATCCGCACGTCCTCGACCTCGCGGCCGTTGAAGATCGCCGGATACGTGAAGCGGATCTCGCCTTCGACGCTGGTCTCGACTGGACCGGTGAAGACCTCGCCGTCCGGGAAGTTCTCGCGCCCCTTGGAGGAGACCCACGTCCTGCCCTCGGTCGAGAGGCGCAGGTCGGTTCCGTCGGCGACGATCCGCAGGTCTCGCTTCGTGGCGAGGTACTCGGCCACGGCCTCGACGCGCTCTCCGAACTCGCGCCAACGCGCGACCGGGTCCGGGTCGTCCAGAAAGCCGGCGCCGTAGACGAAGTCCTCCCACTCCGCGAGCGACATCTCGGCGTCCTGTGCCGTCGCTTCCGTCGGGTAGTTGGTCAGCACCCAGCGCAGCTCGCCGGCCGCCGCGCGCTCGAGGTAGCGGTTGCGGGCCGGTTCGGAAGCGCGATCGCGGCGCGCCTGCCGGGACGGGTCGACCCCTGAGAGGCGCCTCGTGTTCCCCGGCGCAGCAACGGCGATCCGGACGTCGACTGTTTCGATGTCGTCGCGACGCGTCGGGTTCACCCAGTCCAGCTGGTCGTCGCTGCCGACCGTGAGCAGATTCTCGTCCAGTCCTTCGATCGAGATCCGCGGAAGCGGATGCCCGCCGGCCTCGAGCACGCGGCGGTAGACCTCTTGCACCAGCGGTGCCGCCCGGGGGCTCGACTCGAGCGTGACCAGGTCACCTTCGCGGACCTCCGTGCAGAAGCCGACGAGCACGTCGGCGAACTTCACGAGGCGGCTATCGGACATGCTCGACCGGCCGCGCCGGTTGGGGCTCGACGAGGAAGCGTCCGTTCCGCCAGACCAGCTCGCCGTCCGCGTAAACCTCGCCCTCCTTGCGGAGGTCACAGATCAGGTCGAGGTGCAATCCCGAACGGTTCAGGCCGCCGAGGGCCTCGAACCCCATCCCGAGGGCGAGATGGACGGTGCCGCCGATCTTCTCGTCGAGAAGGATGTTGTGCGTGAAGCGATCGATCTCGTAGTTGAGGCCGAAGGCGATCTCCCCCGCGACGCTCGCGCCCTCGTCCATTTCGATCAATGACTTGAGATAGCCGTCGCCGCCTGCGGCCTCGACCTCGACGACGCGCCCGTCCTCGAAGCGCAGCCTCGGGTCGTCGATCACGCGACCGCTGAAGACCGCGGGCAGGCCGAACCGGATCGTTCCGTTGACGCCGGTCTCGACCGGGCTCGTGTAGACCTCGCCGTCCGGCATGTTCTGCCGCCCGTGGGCCGCACGCCAGCTGCGGCCTTCGACAACGACGGTGAGGTCGGTGTCTTCACCGACGATCCGCAGCTCGCGCACCGAGTCGAGCTCCGTCGCACGGGCCTGGAGGTTCGCGCCGACGCGTGCCCAGTGGCCGACCGGATCCGCGTCGTGGACATGGCAGGCCCGGAAGTAGAAGTCCTCGTACTTGTCCAGCGACATCGCGGCGTCCTGCGCGTGGGCTTCGGTCGGGCAGAGCGTTCCCAACCAGCGATGCTCGCCGTGCGCGATCCGGTCGCGCCGCCGGATTGCGAGCTGGCGCTCGGCCGCGAGCTGCCTCTGGCGCCGGTCGGTGTCGGCGAGAGAGAACGAGCGCGTGTTCGTCTCCGACCAGATCGTGATCGAGGCGTCGAGCCCACCCATCTCGCGCAGCGCGATCGGGGACACGAACTCGAGTTGCTCGTCCGACCCGTGAGCGACCAGGATCTCCTTGAGGCCGCTCAGGTCGAGCGCCGCATATGCATGCAGGCCCCGCTTGATCGCCTCGCGGTGCAGCGCCAGCACCAACGGCGCGGCCACCGTGTCTGCATCGATCCGGAGCACCTTGCCCGCCTCCAGCCTCAGCGAGTGGTCGAGCACCAGCTCGGCGAGGGCGTCGTACCGCGGATCCCTCATACCGTCACGATAGCGGTTTCTCTATCTGCGTGCCTTGACGCGGAACGGACGGCTGATCGCGATGTAGGTGCGGTGCGGGTTCATGGCCGCGGCGAGTTGGATCCCGTAGACGTAGAAGCCGGCGCGCTTGAGCCGCTGCTTCGGCAGCGCGACCAGCTTCGACTTGTACGCAAGCGCCGTGCCCTTCGCTGCGAGCAAGGGCTTGCTGCGCGGGTTCGCGAGCGACTTGAGGATCGCCTTCCGCGCCTTGGCCTTCAGTTTCCCCGGCGCGACCCGGAAGACGCCGGCCTTGTAGGTCGCGTCCTCCTGCACCCCGGCCCGGAAGCGCCAGAGCTTGTTGCTCCAGCCGCGCGGGGCACCGAGGTAGCCGAAGGAGACCGTCGCGCCGTTGACCGTGGTGATGTGCTTCCAGCCGGGCGGCGTCAGCTGACAGCGGCCCTGGGTCTGGGCGATGGCCGCCTTGACGGCGTCGTACGAGGGCCGCTTCGAGTCGTCGGCGCGCATCAGGCCGCTCTGCCAACGGTCGAGGTCGGTCTCGTCGACAAGGTGGAAGAAGCTGAGTGAGCGGACATCCGGATCGCAGCTGACGAAGCGGATGATGTCCGAGTAGTACTGCGCCTGCGTCCCCTCGTCGATCGGAATCACGTTTTCCTTGCCCGTGTAGAACTTCTGCAGCGAGGCTGGGATCGCGACCTGCCACCCGGTCTCGTCGAGATCGAGTTTCATCGCGTTCGCAGGCGCCGCCTTGCCTCGCTCGGCGAAGACGGGCTGCGCCGTGCCGTTGAACGCATCCCAGACCGCCTGCTTGATCCGGTCGAGGTTCGGGATGCCCGCCTTCGGCCACGGGTAGCCCTTCAGCGGCGGGTCATTGTTCTGGTTGGGGTACGGGTGAAACCCGAGCTCGTCCATGATCGGCTTCTTGCGCCCGCTCGCCCGGTAGGCGATGCCGACGTCGTTGATGAAGCGCACGGGTGAGATCGAGACGTTGTCCTTCGCGAGAGGGTTGTCGTTTCCGCGCGGGGAGAGACCGATGCCGATCACGTTGATGGACGGACTGATCGACTTGAGCGCGTCGTAGGACGCTGCGAGCAGCGGCTCGTACGCGGCGCCCGAGAGTGCCGTGCCGGTCGTGCTGAACTGCGGCTGCCAGAAGCGAGGCTGGTTCGGCTCGTTGCCGATCACGAAGTCCTGGACGACGGGGTACGTGGTAGCCAGCTCTTTGACGAAAGCGGCGAATTGATTGACCCGGTCGGGCGACGCCGTGATGTCGCTCGGATGAGCGGGCGAGACGGCGAAGATGATGCGGACGGCGTGGATCGTCGCCTGAGGGATCCAGTAATCGAGGGAGGCCTGGTCGGGAATCGTCGTCGGCTGCGAGGGATCCCAGGAGATCGCGATCCGGTTCTCGGTCGCGCCCAGATCGTTGAGCGTCGCGTAGAATGTGTTCGGGTCGCCGAGCGCGCCGGTGTCTTCGGTGATTCCGAAGCTGACGTTTGCCGAGGCACGCCCACAGAGCGCGAGCGCTGCGCAGGCGCAGCAGGCGACGAGCACGATTCTCTTCACGGGCGGTCCCTTTCTCCCTCGGCTGTGTAGGTTGCCACGCCGGCCCGCGGCGTGCATAGGTCTCGCGGCCTATCTTTCGGCGCTGACCGGATCATTCCTTAGCGCCAAGACGGCGTCGAGGAGCTTCTCGGCCCCGAACCGGACCGGATCGTCGGCCGGAAGGCCGGTTTCCGCCTCGGCTGCCGCGATTTCCGCACGGGCGTCCTCCTCGTCGAGACCGCGCGTGTTCACTGCGATACAGGCCACGGGAGCGGGTCGGGCCGGCAGCGCTGCGCGCTCGTGCAGGTCGACGAGCTCGCTCAAGGGCGGGATCGGATGGTCGGGAAACCCCTCGATCGCGGTCGCTCCCGCCTGGTGGCAGAGCACGTAGGCGTGCGGCGCGCTGCCGTGCATCAGCCCGAGCGTCACGCCCGAGTAGGCGGGATGCAGAAGCGCCCCTTGGCCCTCCACCCACAGCAGGTCGCCTTTCTCGGTGCCCTCGACGACCAGGCGCTCCGCGGCACCGGCGATGAAGTCGGACACGACCGCGTCGACGCAGATGCCCCAGCCCGCGATCGCGATCCCGGTCTGGCCGGTCGGGACGAACACGGAGCCGATTCCCCGCTCTCGCGCAGCCCGGTCGAGCTCGAGCGAGACGGTCATCTTCCCGATCGCGCAGTCGGAGCCGACGGTCAGGACGATGTGGGCGTCGAGCTCGAGGTTCTCGCCGGTCGGCACGTTCAGTCCAGGCGGCGGGCGGCGCAGGTCGCGCAGCTCGACGCCGTGCCGGACCGCGAGGTCGACCAGCTCGGCGTCGTCGGTCAGGAACTCGTGTAGCCCGTTCTCGACGTCGAGGCCGCTCTCGACGCAGGAGCGGAGCAGTTCGCGCCAGGCCGGCGGGAAGCGGCCGCCCTGGGTGGCCACACCGACCAGCGCGGTGTTCGGTTCGTAGGCGAGAGCGTCCTCGACGGCGCCGACGATCGGGAAGCCCTGCTCCGTCTCCCCCACGCGCGCGCCGTCGAGGAGCACGACGACCTGTTCTGGCACGTAGCGCATGACGCCGCGCGCCGTCTTCCCGTAGTGCGGATCGCCGGACTTTCCTTCGGCCAGGAGCAAGTACCGCTTTCTCACCGCGAAAAATGCTCCGCATTTTCCGCGGAGCTAGTTTCTGCCATCGCTGTGCTCGGCAACCGAGGAAAGCGCCTGTGCCACTCCTAGACCGGGTCTTTCCGAGGGAACCTGGACGCCGTCGCGGAGCTCGACGCCCGGCCACGGGTCCTCGAGCAGCAGCAGGTTCCCGTCCAGGTCGATGAAGTCGCAGAGGCTCGCGATCTGCGCGCCCGCGGCGATGCCGAGGCCGGACTCGGTCATGCAGCCGAGCATCACGCCGAGCCCGAGCGCGCGGGCCGCATGCGCCATCCGCACGGCCTCACGGATGCCACCGGATTTCGAGAGCTTGATGTTGATCCCGTGGGCGCGCTCGGCGCAGGGGGCGACGTCGGCGAGCGTGTGGCAGTCCTCGTCCACATAGATGGGGATCGGCGATGCGGCCTTGACCCGCGGCCCACCAGAATCACCCGCGGGCAGCGGCTGCTCGCAGTACTCGACGCCGAGCCCTGCGAGGTGCGGCAGCGCATCGAGCGCCTCCTCGACCGACCAGTACTCGTTGACGTCGACCTGCAGCGGCAACTCGGTGACCGACCGCACCGCCCGGACGCGCTCCACGTCGAGGCCGTCGCCCCCACCGAGCTTCAGCTTCAGGCGCCGGAACCGCGGCGCCGCCTGCTCGGCTCGACGAGCCATGTCGTCGGGATCGCCGAGCCAGATCGTCCAGGCGGTCGGCGGGCCCTCGCGACGAAGACCGAGAAGCCGCCAGACGGGTTGGCCGACGAGCTTTCCGCAGAGGTCGTGCAGCGCGTGGTCGAGCGCAGCGCGCGCCGCATGCACGAACGGTGTCTCGGGCAGCCGCGCCTGGATCTCGTCGAAGGCGAAGGGGTCGTCGCCGAGCACCTCGGCCGACTCGTTCAGAAACTCGACCGCAACCGTCGGGTCCTCGTCGTAGCGGTCGATCGGCGTTCCCTCGCCGTAGCCTGTCACGCCGGCGTGGGTGACCTCGGCGACGACGGATTCGCTGTCGTCCGTCGCCCCGCGTGAAATCACGAACGTCTCAGCCAGCTGGTAGATGACGGCCCGGGCCTCGAGCTCCACGCCGGTAGCGTAATCCGGGAGGCTGTGAGACCCATTGCGACCTACCTGCGGAGCCTCGACCCGATGCTTCCGCGCCAGGTCTGGCTCGTCCAGGCGGGCGGCGTCGTCAACTCGCTCGGGAACGGGATCGTTTTCCCGTTCATCGTCATCTACCTGCACAACGTGCGCGGGATCTCGTTCGCGGCCGCAGGCCTCGCGCTCTCGGCGGGAGCCGTCGCCGCGCTGGCGGCAGGGCTCGGGGCGGGCACGTTCGTCGACCGGTTCGGCGGCCGGAACACGCTGCTCCTGGGTCTGCTGCTCCAGGCGATCTCTTTCGCCCTCTTCCCGCTGGTCCGCGAGGCGTGGCAAGCCTTCGTGCTCCTCGCGCTCGAGGGCGCGGGGACAGCCTGCTTTTGGCCCGGCCAGTCGACGCTGCTCTCACGATTGACGCCGCCCGAGCGGACGCATTCGGCGTTCGCGCTCCAGCGGATCAGCATGAACCTCGGCCTCGGCCTGGGCGGCGTGATCGGCGGCTTGATCGCAAGCACCAGCCATCCCCACAGCTTCACGGTGCTGTTCCTGCTCGACGCCGTCACGTTCCTCGTCTTCATCAGCATCCTCGCGACGGTCGACGAGCCTGCGGTCCCGAAGTCCGATGAGCCGGAGGCGGCGGAGGGCTACCGCGTCGTCCTGCGCGACCGAAACTTCGTCTGGCTGCTCTGCCTGAACGTCCTCTTCGTCGCGGTCGGCTACGAGGTCTTCGCGCTCCTGCCGCCGTTCGCGAAGAACTACGCCGGAGTCAGCGAGCGCTGGGTCGGGACGATGTGGCTCGCAAACACGCTGCTGATCGTGCTGATCCAGCTGCCGGTGTCGAAGGCGCTCGAGGGCCGCCGGCGGATGCGGGCGCTCGCCTTGATGAGCCTGCTGTTCGCATCGGCGGCGATGATCGTCTTCTTCGGCGGGATCTGGTTCACCGGCACCGCCGCCGCCCTCGTCTTCGTGGGCGCGACGGTCGTCTTCGGCGTCGGCGAGACGCTCCAGGGCCCGACGCAGGCTCCGCTCGTCGCCGACCTTGCGCCCGACCGGCTGCGCGGCCGCTACTTCGCGCTCAGCTCGATGTCGTGGAGCGCGGGCAGCATCCTCGGGCCCGCAATCGGCGGGCCGCTGCTCGGCTGGCATCCCCTGGCGGTCTGGCCGCGCGCGGCCGCGATCAGCGTCGTCGCGGCGTTCGGCTGCCTGGCCCTCGAGCCGCGCCTTCCCAAGCGGGTTCTCCGGTCGCCGGTCGGCGAGCCTCACGACGAGGGCGAGCCGCTACCGAAGCCCGCGCCCGCCTAGTCCGGGCGTCGACCGCGGCTAGACTGGGCTGCTCCGCGCCTGTAGCTCAGGGGATAGAGCGCGCGCCTCCGGAGCGCGAGGTCGCAGGTTCGATTCCTGCCAGGCGCATAGGCCAGTATCCATGCGCGTTTGCGAGAGGCCTGGAGGGAACAATTTACTTTTCGCCCTCCTCGAGGATCTCGGTCAGCGTCTCTGCGAGCCGGTCGATGTCCCAGTCCGTGTAGGTGTCGCCCGTCGTCGAGATCGACGAGTGGCCGAGCAGCTTCTGGACGGCCTTCAGGTTGCCTGCGTCTTGTCGAGAAACGCGCTGGCCGGCCGTGTGCCTGGCCTTGTGCATCCGCTCGCCCGAGGTCTGGCCCTTGGCGGCGACGCCTGCGCGGTTGAGGCAGGCGTACCACCAGAGATGAAGGCCGTTGACGCCCATCGGCTGGTCCCGGAACTCCTGCACGAACTGCTCGCCCTTGCGGTAGCGGTTCGGGCGCACCTTGCGGCGCGGCAGTAGGTACTCGTTCGGCTGCGCCTCCCAGTCGATGATCCAGCGCCCGAGGTCGTCCCAGAAGGCCGTGGCGACGAGTCAGCTCGGCCGACCAAGCTTCGTCGGGCTTCGGCTGGGAGAGGAGCCGCCAATGAGATCCACTCGCGAGAATCCCGCGTTAGCGGCACGTTAGAGACGATCGCGATCCTTGGCTTGGAGACGGGCCGCACCCGCCTCTTTAGGTCCCCGAGGGCAGGCTGGGAGGCACAAGGATGAAACGACTACTGCTCCTCGCCTTAACGGCAGCCGTAGGCGCGGTGCTCGCGCTGCCGGCGTCGGCGTCGGCGGAGCCATCAACACATGAGAAGGCCACCGTCTCGCTGGACGTCACGGAGCCCGCTGGCACGCTCTGCGACTTCAACTACTCAAGTCACGTCACCATCGAATTCAACGACATCTTCTTCGGTGACCCGAACAACCCGACAATGATCATCGATCACCAAACGCAGTTCGTGACGCACATCAACGTTGATACCGGCTACACGCTGACGGAGGTCGACAACTTCACGAACACGTACGATCTCACTGGGTCAACGCAGCACGCCAAGACGGTGGGCATCGTCTGGCATCTGCGCGACCCGAGCGGGAAGATCGTCGTCGTCCACGCGGGACAGTTCCTGATCGACCTGATCACGTTCGAGGTCCTCAAGGTGACCCCCAATTTCGGACCGCAGGCCGCCGCGGTGATCTGTCCGGCACTCGGCGGGCATCCGGCGATCTAACGAGATACGCACGGGCGGTCGTCGAAAAGGAGCGGCCGCCCGGCTTCAGTGGGTGGCAGCAGCCTGGCAGCGGGCGGGCCGAAAGAATGACTAGGCGACGGCGACTCGGAGCGTAGCCTGAACGCGGGCCGGGAGAATGGGACGCGCCGCGGCGCTCGTCCCGCCGCCCGGCCCTCACCCTCCTGAGCCGTGTGGCTTCGGTGCGGTCTCAAAAGCGATTGCGCTCCCGTGTTGCGCCTAGGCAGGCGGTGGGCGCATTCCGGTCACAAATCCGCCAGGGCAACGAGTGAAGCTCGCAAATCGGCCGGCGCACGGCTCGAGAGCGAAGCGTGAAGCGCGAGCGGAATCTAGTTGCCCGTCTCGACTACGGCATAAAGGGCGCCACACAAACGACCGACCCGTTCTGAGCGATCGATGTCATAAAGGTGCCGGCCGGGCACGTGCCGGTCACGCGGGTTTGGACCGCCGTGGGATCGAAGCTCAGGGTGCCGGAGCTCCCCAGTGAGATCGAGCCGCCGCCGGTCAGTCCGGTTCCGGCGGTGAGCGTGAGCGACGGGTTGGCGAGCTTCGAGTTAGTGACCGCGCCGTCGGCGAGTTTGGCAGTCGTCACGGCGCCCGATGCGATAGTCGGATTCGGGTAGTTGCCGGTCAGATCACCGCCCGCCGGTCCGGTTGAGGGTCCTGCGGGACCCGTTGCTCCTGCGGCACCCTGCGGTCCGGGTGGACCTTCCCGACCGGTCGCACCCGCGGCGCCGGCCGGACCGGCCGGGCCGATTGCCCCGCGAGCGCCTCGCGCCCCGCGCTGCCCGACTCGGTTCCAGGAGATCTTGAGCTGGCCTCGTGGGCAGACACCCGACGCGCTGCTCAGGCTCAGCTCGTGATCAGCGGGCGTCACGCAGGCGTAAAGGCGCCCTGACGAGGAGGCGACGTGACCGACAGCCGCGTACGAGGTCCCGCCCAGCGCGAGAAACAACGCGAACAGCGCCAGGTGATGCTGGCGCAGGTATCCAGCCAATGCTCTCCACATGTCGACCCTCCCGTGGTGGCGACGACGGCTCTCGCCTGCCGTGGCGATCGTCTCACCAGGCCGGTGCGAACACAAGAGTCGAGGAATATCCCTAAGCCTTTGAAATGCCTAGGCTGATCGCCGAGCAACCGCCGGTCCTGGTCGTCGAGGACATGGCCGGATGAGCGTCTAGCGCGAGCTTCGTGGAACGCGAAGCGGGCGGCCCGTCATCGAACCGCCCGCTCCTTAGGCTCGCGCCCGGTGTCTATCCGACCGGCGGATGCGTGCCCCAGTCGGGCGAGCCCGAGCCGGGCGCGTGCGTGACCTGTGTCAGTCCAGTGCCGTCCACGTTGATGGTGTAGATCTCGCCGTCGACGTCGTTTGAGAAGGACCTCACGAACGCGATCTTCGTCCCGTCGGGCGACCAGGTTGGTTCGTTGCAACCTTTGGCGCTGGGATTGGCGTTCGCGCCGCCGCACGCCGATGCCGGCTGGACGTTGATCTCGTGCAGGCCGGTGCCGTCTGTGTGCACGACCCAGATCGAGCTGTGCACGTCAGGCGTCAAATGAACCGAGAAGACGATCTCGTTTCCCTGCGGCGACCAGCTGCCGAACGAACTCAGATCGGAGAAGTCCGGGGGCGTGATCTGCTTCAGCCCAGTCCCGTTGGTGTTGACGATGAACAAGCCCTCGGAGTTGAAATTCGAGTCAAGCCGCTGGAAAACGATCCGCTTCCCATTTGGCGACCAGTCGCCGGGTATGTCGTCGCCGCCGGGGTTGGAGGTGATCTGGGTGAGGCCGCCGCCGTCCGACGAGCGGATCGTGTGGATGCCGTTCTGGCTTCCATCGTCGCTGAACGTCTCGCAGAGAAGCAGCGTCCCATCGGGCGACGGGTTTCCGCACGGGTTGAAGAGCCCCGGCTGCGCGCCGATATCGCGGAACGTCCCATCGTCGGGATTGATGATTCGCGAGCCGCCCGGCAATACGGGCGAGCCTCCGGTCGCGATGTGGGCGCCGTCCGGGAACCAGTGCGGGCTCTCGCCGATGTCCGTCGGCGCCTGGACGAGCCGCTGGCCGGTGCCGTCCGGGTTGACGACGTAGACCTGCGTGTCGCCGAGCGCGGGGTTGAAGCGCGCGAACGCGATTTGGCCGTTCGTGCCGCGTGGGGCCGCCGCCGCCGAAACCGCTGCCACAGCCGCGAGCGCGACGGCGAGCAGCGCGACAAAACGGATGCGTCCGCTGAAGAGGAACTTCATGTCGCCTCCCTTTCCCCCCTGGGGAAATGGCCGAGGAAGACGGGCCTGCCGCCGCAGTCCGCAGCCCTGCGCAGGAGAGCCTCCTACGAAACCGACACGGCGTCAACCTGGCCGCTGAGTCGAGACCACACCGGGACCACACGGGCACCGGCTTTAGCGACCGCTACGGCAGAGACGGCATTGGAGAAATGGGGTTTGCCCATAGCTCGAGCTCGGTCGACGTTGCCCCGCTGTAGTTCGCTTGAAAACCGGCAACGAGGAATGGCCATGCTGGGCTTGGCTCGCCTGCAGGCCGCACCACACCCGAAGTCCCACCCCTTTGCCGTTCCAACCCTTGAACAGTCCCACCCCGCCAGAGCTCTCATCCTTCCGGGGATTCCCGCTGCAGGGTTCTCAACTGGCATAGCCAGGTCGCAGTCGCGTCATTTCTATGGTCGCGACCTGCCCGCGGCGGTTTTGCATTCAAGTTGCCTGTTCCGGCTGCTCTCTCAGCTGGCCGGCAGCCGGCGACTCTCGGCGCTGCTCTTGGCTTAGCGTCCTGCCGGACGGGCTGTCGGTAGCCAGCCGCCCGGGCTCACCAGCCGACCACCAGCCTGGAGGGAACATTCCGCAGGTTCGATTCCTGCCAGGCGCATAGGCCAGTATCCATGCGGGTTTGCGAGAGGCCTGGAGGGAACAATTTACTTTTCGTCCCCTTCCGTCTCACTAACCGGGGCGCGTCCCGCGAGGCCGTCCAGACGGCCGACGAGAAACGCGGCGTTCGGACTGTCGGGCTCGTATGCCTCGATGAAGCGTGCGGCGTGTTTTCAGAACCTCCCGCTCCTCGTCGCTGATCGCGATCAGATCGGTCATTGCTCCTCCAAGATCCCGCGGAGCGTCTCCGCGACCTGGTCGATGTCCCAATCCCTGTAGATGTCGCCGGTCGTCGAGATGGACGAATGTCCGAGCGTCGTAAGCCTTTGTCGACCGGGATTGAGCCGTCCGATCTCGGTGGTCTAGCAGCTGCGAGCAGCCTGATACTCCCGACCCGGGGCGCCTGACCGCCTCGTCCGTTCGAGTTGGCGTTAGAGCCGTGTTAGCGCGCTACCGCAGGCTCGCCTTCAGAAAGGAGGTGAGCCTCGTGCCTGTCAGCCGGAAGCCTGCGTTTTGGGGCCGTTGACTCTGAGTCCGGTCAGTGAGAAGATTGTGACGATGATTACGAGCCTCGGCTTTCCTGCTGACTGCGGCGCCCAACCCGGCGCATAGGAGCCGCTTCCGCGGCTCCTGATGCCCGCGTTGACGCGGGCGCTAGTACCCCACGCTCGTAATTCAGGTTCACAGAGAGAAGCAATGACCGATCGGGTCATGAGGGCAGGCAGGAAGGGAAAGAGCGATGAAGCGACTGCTCTCTATCGCAGCGGGGCTCGTTATCGCCGCGGCTGCGGTCACCACCGTCATTGTCACCGGTGGCGTAGCAACGTCATCGGCAAAGGCAGCGTCACCGGTAAACGGGCTTTCTGCCTACGTCGTCCCGAGCAAACGGCAACCGCTGCCGGCTTGTTCCCAACCTGATTTCAGCGACTGCACGGCACGCAACTCCGTCCAGTGGTACATCCACGTCGCGAACAGCAACCAGGTCCTCAACGTCAGTTCCCCCTCCCCCCTCTCGTTCGGGACAAGGCCGGAACTGCCAAACGCCTTCGTCGTCAACAGCGTTGACGAGAGGGAGGTCGTCAGCGGAGTCCAAATCGGTCAGGACACGCTCGTCCCGCCGCCTAATCTGACGCGCCGTTTCCGCTCGGCGGGCCGCTTCATCTCGACGGTCACCTGTGGTGACCCGGTCACGGTTCCCTGCAACACGGTGATCAGCCCGGCCGTTCTTCCCGGGGAGGACGTCGCGGTATTCGTCGAGGGTTGGTTCCACACGACCGATCCCAGCGATCCAAACGGGCTGCTTGTAGTGACGTTCACGGTCCACGGGACGCTGAACGGCACGCCGGTTGATCTCACGGCCAGCGCTCCTCCGATTCAGGAAACGGGATAGGGAGACGCGGTGCCGGGAAGGGCCGCAGCCTCGTACTCAGCGTTAGCGACGCGGTAGGGACGCTCGCGAACCTTGGCTCCGCACACGGGGTCAAAGAGGAAAGGAGAGCACGATGAAAGGAATGGTGATTCTTGGGACAGCCGCAGCCGCAGCGGCGCTGCTCGCGATCACGGCCGGGGCGGCACGCGCCGACCCCGCTCACTCCACCTTCAGCTTCTCCGGGCAGCAGCTCAATCCGGCCGGGACGGCCTGCGACTTCAACGAGCAGGAGACGTTCGCGATCAACGGGTTCGTCAACGGCCCGGCCGGCAGCCCATTGGGATCGGTCGTCTTGACCGAGTCCTTCACGCACACCAACCTGGACACGGGCTACAGCCTGAGCGAGGTGGACCACGTTACTGCCGTCACCCAAGTAGTCCGGGGCACGGTCACCAATGTGGGCATCTTCTTCCACCTCCGCGATGCCAGCGGCACCAACGTGCTCGTGAAGGCGGGTGAACTGACCTTTGACGCGACCACGGGCGAGTTCATCAGCTTCACGCCCAACAGCGGTTGGGACCAGACGGCCGGGCAGATCCTCTGCCCGCTCCTCGGCGGTAGTCCGGCCTGACGATCAGTAGAACGGAGGATGCCCCGTCGGTTGCGGGGCATCCTCCCGATACGCAGCGGACAAGTAGGCTCTCCGGGCCGTCCGGCCCCGGAGAGGAGAGACCGGATGGCGTTTCTATTCAGGCTCGAGACGAGGGACGGCGTGCCCGCTGAGCCGCCGACGCTGACAAGCGCAATGCCGAATTGGAGCTCGGGCGACACGATCCCGTTTGGCGCCGCGAAGACCTTGCGAGTAGTCGATGTCCGAGACGATGAAGCCGAGCAACCTCCGGTCCTGGTCGTCGAGGACATGGCCGAATGAGCGTCTGGCGCGCCCTCGTCGGCTGGCATAGGTTCAGGCGGGGCCGGGAGGATGGGAAGCGCGGCCCCGCCGGGACCAGGCCGGACACCCCCGGCCACCCCCGGCCGCCCCCGGCCGCCCTAACGCCGGACTCAGCGCGCTCTGCCCGGCCCAGGAAATCCGGCCGCCGCTCCAGCACGTATTTGAAGACATGAATCGGATCGCCACCTATGCCGCCGCCTTCGGGCTTGCCGCCGGCGCGGCCGTCGGCCTAAGCGCCTGCGGGGGCTCGAGCAGCAGCTCGAGTAGCACCTCGAGCGGCTCGAAGGCTGCCGCGGCCGGCGACACCGTCTCGCTGAAGTCGGTCTCGGGCGTCGGCGCCGTCCTCGTCGACTCGAAGGGCTTTGCCCTTTACAGCCCGGATCAGGAGAAGGGTGGCACCGTGCGCTGCATCGGCAGCTGCACCGCCATCTGGGTTCCGCTGACACTCTCGAAAGGTGTGAGCGCTCCGACCGCGTCGTCGAGCCTGATGTCGAAGCTCGGCACGGTCATGCGCCCCGATGGCAAGAGCCAGGTCACCTTCGACGGCAAACCGCTCTACCGTTTCTCCCCTGACGGCTCGCCGGGGAAGGTAACGGGCGACGGCGCCTCCGACCAGTTCGGCGGCCGAAGCTTCACCTGGCACGTCGTCTCCTCGGGGAAGACGCAGACCACGACGATGCCGACGACAACGAGCAGCGGCTACTAGCGCAACCCGTCCGAAACGGCACTTGCAGCGTTTCAGTCGGGGCGTAGATTGAGCGGCGGGGCCGGGAGGATCGGAAACGCCGCGGCGTTCGGCTCGCCGCCCGGCATCCGTGGCTTCGCGCCCTCTGAGACAACGGGAGCCCCGCATATACGGGGCTCTCGCTATTCCGAAGATGGATGTCTGCGTTTCTACTTTTTCTTCGCCGCGTTCCTACCGTGAATCAGGAACTTGACGCACTGACCCTGGTTCTTGAACGTCGGGTTCGTAAAGCTCTTCCAGCCGCCCTTCTTGCACGGGCGGGCGAAGTCGGCCTGGCCCGGTGCCAGCTTCTGCAGCTTGCCGTTGAAGGTGATCTTCGTGAGGTCAGCAGTGGCTGGACCGACGTCGATGAGCACGCTTACGGACTGGATCGTGCCCGTAGGAATCGGCTGGCCGGCTGCGGCGAGCGTCGCGGGGGTAATCGTGTAGGTCGCTGTCCCGTTCGCATTCGTAGTCGGCGTCACGTTATTGCAGCCAAGGAAGAACAGACCCGTCGTGGTCACGACGTCGAACCGGGGCGAGCCACCGTGACACTGGGTCGCGCTGGCCAGCGTGAACGACGCCGACTGGAACGTCTGGCCACTCACGCCAGTGATGTCGGCGCCTGCGGCCGCGTTCGTGGCCGTCGCGCAGTTCTTCTCGAGGTGCAACGTCTTCGTCTTCTTGATGTACGTCGCCTTGACGCAACCCGTGTTGCCCGGGTCGAACACGCCCGGGACCAGCGCCGCGGATGCCGAGACGGCGAAGGCGAGCGCTGTAGCAAGGACGCCCGCGATTAGAAACTTCTTCATAGGTTGGTCCCCCTTAGGTTCGGGTTTCGGCACGAGACCTGTTCCCGATCGCGAACGCCCCAAGCGTCAGGTTTACGAGGCCTTTACGTACCGTCTCCCGCGCTGCATATGACATGCAGGGGGCTTGAACTCCTGAGCCTCATGTAGGAGGCTTGTGTCAATTCGTAACCCGACGAGACGGCTCGATCGAGGCAGCGAAGGCCAGGCGCGTTGGCAGGCGACTGGGCGTGCTCTCAAAAAGGAGGGACGATGCACCTATCGATGCGCAGGCTTGCGCTCATCATCAGCTTCTGCTTGCTGATCGTTGCTCTCGGGGCGACGGCGGCGTCGGCGGCTCCGCCGACCCACATCCTCAAGCAGGCCTTCTCCGACTCGTTCTCGGCTCCGGCCGGTGACTTGTGCGACTTCAACTTCTCCCAGTCGTTCACGATCGTGGACACGGGCGTCTTCTTCGACGACGGGAGCTTCGTGCTTTCCGAGACCGCGCACGTGACGAACACCAACGATGACACCGGCGACACCCTGAGCGAGGTCGTCCACTACACCTTGCAGCTCGATGCGAGCAATGGCCAGATCAAACAGGCCGGACTAGTCGTCCATCTCCGTGACGCGTCGGGGAAGCTCGTCGTCGTCCAGGCCGGGCAGCTGGTGATTGACACCGAGACGGGCGAGGTGGTCAAGGTTACGCCAGCCGTGAACCCCGACTTCGCCGGCATGATCTGTCCCGCGCTCGGCGGTCAGCCGGCGATCTAGTAAAGAGCGGTTTCCGCGGGTGGCCGTCCGCTGGCCGGCCACCACGCGCCTGCCTGGATGCGCGGCCCGGCGCTCCAGCGCGCGGGTGGTGGGGGCGCCTTCTACGGGGCCGAGCCGCCGCAGTGACCCGGCCCCGTAGACAATCGCCTCGACCTCCCTGGCCTTCAGGGTCGAGGCAGCGGGAGGAGGCGCAGATCGCGCCCCCTCCTGCGCTTCCGGCTAGCAGCTAAGTGGAACGGTTCCGCTCAGCCCTTCGGGGTTGCTCGCGGTGCAGGTGAACAGCGTCACCCCGCCCTGCGCGATCGACATGGTGATGTTGGTCGTCGTCAGGGCCGGGTTCACTCCTGTCCAGTGCGCGTTCGGGCAACCTGCCGCCGACCCCGACACCGTCGCCGGCGCCGAGAGAACGGCCGGGTTCGTCGTGAAGCTCACGTTCCCGTTCTTGACCGCGCTGCCGGGGATCGTCGTCGGCGTGGTCGAGGGGCCGACCATGACTCTGTTCTGCCCCGGCGCGGTGTTGCCGCCGCCGTTCTGGCACTGGTAGACCGCGGAGCCGCTCACGGTCACGCTGATCGTCAGGTCGCCGCCGCCAAGCCCGGAGAGCGAGGCAGAGCAGGTTGTTGAGCTCGAATTCGTGCCGGCGCCGCTGACGTTGCAGACCGGCTCGCCGCCCTTCTTGAAGTGTGGGCTGGTTGCGAGGGCCGCCGCCGAGAGCGCGCCGAAGAGCGCGACGGCGAGGCCGGCGATAAGGACGCGTGTTTGCAAACGCATCGTTCGGGCTTCCCCCTTTCGAGGAACTTGGCTGATTAGGCGTGAACTTCGTGCTACGAGATGGCCTCGGCTCAAGCCGGGCCACGTAGACTCAGCCGCTAAGCACCACCTCCCCTCTCGTTGTCTTCAAGGGGCATCGGGAACTGCGAGGTCGGTGCAACGCCCCGCTCCACGCGCAATCGTGGAGTGGGGCTTTTTTAAATCCGTTCCCACCCGTCAATTTGATTCCGTCCTCCCTGTGGGGGCAGCCTGGACGGAACTGCCGCAGTGCCTGGAAGTGTCCCTCTGCCTTGTCTTGATTGCAAACGACACCCAAGCAATTTGCGGCTGCAATAGTCGCAAATTGCGTACTTCTCGGCGAGTCTCTTGTCCTGTAGCCCTCGACCGGAGTAACCGATACTTGGAATAGCCGGCGGGACGCCTCGCCAGCCTCACGGCCGCTAAGGCGCCCGTCGGCCCCTTACTAGACGGGACGCGTGTGCGATTTCTTGCAAGGCCCTGTTCGGACTTGAATCGACGCGCCGTCCGGCCCCGGAGAGGCCGTCATAAACGTCACGAGTGAGCACGCGATCTCAACGGCGAGAGCGCTGAGTAGAGCGAGGCGCCCTGCGGCGCCTCGCTCTACCGCTAGATCAGTTCGTGCGCGGGCCCTGCGGTTCGCGCGAGATCTCCTCGACCAGATGACCCGTGTCTTTGTCTTTCCCTTCCCGGGCGACGTCGGCCTGCGCAACGACACCGACGAGGCGGTCGTCCTCGGCAGTCACGGCGACGCGGCGCACCTGGTGCCGGGCCATGAGCTCGAGCGCGTCCGAGAGGCTGTCGTCCGGATGCACGGTGACGAGCTCGCGCGAGGACACTTCAGACGCGGGCATTCCGCTCGGATCTTTGCCCTTAGCGATCGCGCGGACGACGATGTCTCGATCTGTGACGATTCCCACAAGCCGATCGTTTTCGACAAGTGGAATCGCACCAATGTCCTCGGATTCCATCACCTTAGCGACCTCGTTCAGAGGCGTCTTCGGATCCACAGCGCGGGGCCGCTGCGTCATCAGATCTCCCACCTTGGTGGCCATCTCGCTCCTTTCGGCGATTACGTAATCGTCCCCCGCGTCCGGCGTCCGCCAAACCTCGGGCCGCCAGGGCTTACGCGCGCTGCGGCTCGGGTACGGCGAGTCGCTCGGGTGGCGACTGGGCTCGAATCGGGGAGCTCGTCGGGCAGCGCGACCTCGCCGTCACCGCGAACACGTATACGCACGTGCTCGTCGACGAGAGCGAAGTCGACTACGCGAGGCTGCTCGCGGCCTGACCGCAGCGCACTCGAGCGGCAGAGCCCGCGCTAGGCGAGCACCTCGCAGAGCACCGGCGAGAAGCGGTTGAGGCCGATCGCGACCACTGTCCCGTCGGGCAGGAAGCTGAGACTCCCGGTCTGCGCGAACACCACGCCGTCGCCCGGCACGTGGAACGAGAACTGCATCCCCGTGTCGGTGATGACGCCGGTGTTCACGTCGAAGTGCACCGGCGCGGGCCCGATCGAGCTGAGTGTGCCGCCGGGGCCGATGATTGTGTGTTGCAGGATCCCCTGGAAGAACTGGCTCCCGTCCGAGAACGTGGTTACGGTCAGGTTGCCTGTCTCGGTAAAAGCGAGGTCGAACCCGCACAGAGTGCCTGCGGGGATCGGGATCGACATATCGACGGGCTGGGTCGTGACGCGCGGCTTGTCGGCGAGTGCGCCTGCGGGCAGCGCAAATGCGATGAGGACGATGAGGCCTCCGAGCAAGGTGCGCATGGAGCTCTCCCTTCCGCCTACCCGGTACAAACCTTTGGCCGGTCCCGATTCTTTCGGAAACGTGAGGGGCGTGCTCGTCGCGTGCTGTCTATGTGCTGTCTCAGAGCGAGCTAACGAGAAGTCCGTGCTCAGAGGGACAGCTTCGATTCTTGCCAGGCGCATAGATTCGTCGGAGAGGCCAGCCCTGCGGGACGGGAGAGCCTGAGCTCGCGTCGATCTGTCGTGAAGGGCCGGCGCCGTCGCGCCCGTCTTGAGAGATGATCGCGGAGGGATGTCGGACACCGCTGAACGTTCCTCGCAACGACTGCTCCGGCGCGCAGCTTCGGAGGTTCTCGTCGGTCGCGAGGGGCGCATCGGAAGCACGGTCTACGGAACGCTCCTCGTCCTCACGGCCTTGACCGCGTCTTACGCGGCTGAGCGACACCATCCGTGGAAGCTGGTCGAGCTCGTCCTGACGGTAGTCGTCGTCTTCTGGGTCGCCTACGTCTACGCGCACGCACTGTCCGAGAGCATCGAGAGTCGAAGTCGACTCAACCGATCCGGGCTCGCGAGCATCGCAAGCAGAGAGTTCGGTGTGGTGCTCGCGGCGGTCGCCCCGATCCTCGCGCTCCTACTCGGAGCCGTCGGCGTGATCCATGAGAGCGCGTCGATCTGGCTTGCGATCGGCGTCGGGCTCGGCACGCTTTCGGCCGAGGGCATCCGCTACGCCCGAGTCACACAGCTCAGCCGCGCGGGTACGGCTGCGATCCTCGTGATGAACCTCGTCTTCGGGCTCTGCGTCGTCGTGCTGAAGGTCACCCTCATCCACTAACTGGCCATGTCCTCGACGACCAGGACGGGCGGCTTATCGGCATCGTCGTCTCGAACCTCGACTACGCGGAGCGTCCTGCCGGCGCCGAGCGGAATAGCGTCGCCGGAGCTCCAGTTCGGCACCGACGAGCGAAGCACCGGCGGCTCGGCCGCTCCGCCGTCCGTCGTCACGAGTCTGAACAGAAAACCGGCCACTCGGCCTCCTCTCTCGCCTGGGGCCGAACGGCGAGCAGGAGTGTAGGCGCGCACCATCGCCTCATGCTCCTTGGCGAGACTTCGAGCGAAACGCTGCCGAGCACGCTCCGCTCTGTCCTCGGCCACCCGAGCCATCTCCTCATTGCCGTGCTCCCGCGCATGTCGGGCGTGTAGCTCGTGGAGGCGAGTGGCCTTCAAGTGCAACTCGCTGTCACGGTTCACGGCTCGAGAGATGTACCCCGATGAGGCGGTGCGGTAACGGGCGACGACGTGAGTAGGCAGATGCACACGAAACGCACACGAAACACACACCTCGTGGGCGTTAACGTCGTCGGGACAGGACTCACTGTCGAGGCGTGAGCCGGCAGTTCGCCCAGAGTTGACTCTCTCGGGCGCACACACCTCTCCCTAATGCGCCCAGTCCTGTCGGCTCACGCCGAACCTCTCTCCTGTCCCGTTGCACGCGGCTCCAAACCACCCTGGCCATGTCTCTGGGGCCGGGAGATCAGAGAGCCCCGGCAACGCTTACGCCGCCGGGACCTTGTGGGCGCGATCTGAAACGCCTACCGGCTCGCGCCGCCCTAAGGCATTGCGTGGTTGCACCGCTCCGTTCGTGCCCTCGCTTGGCTACCCGAGGTATCCCTCGGTCACCTCGTCCTTGTGTGCAGCGAAGGCAGCCAGGACCTCCCCCTTCTCCTGCTCGGGCACACTGAAGGAGTCGAGTGTTCGCGCCAGCTCAGCGGCTACTTGGTCGAACTCGTCGGGAGAGATCTTGAGATCGCGATGTGCTTCCTCCAGGCCGAGGGTCGTGCTGCCCGGTTTCGTTGCTGCATAGCCCTGAGGGCCACCGGAGATGTCGCAGACCCAGAGTGTGCGCATGAATTTCAGTCCGGGCAGCCGGCCGAGGTTGTTGGTGTGCCATTCTCGGAGGGCCGGGTTCTCCGAGGTCTGGCCCACGATCGGGTTGCGGATGATCGCGTCGCTGAACTGATCGATCACCGCTGCGATTGCGAATGCGCCACCAAGCCGGTCGTACAGGCTCGAGTCCGCCATTTCCTACCTCCTGGCCGGTTTCTTGAGAACGTCATGCGGCAGCAGGCCGCTGAGGGCCACTACGCCAAACCAGCGCTGCTGGATAGGTGAACGAAAAGCGAAGCCCGGCGCGTATTGAGACCCCGCCGCGCCGGGCTTCTCGCGGGGTCGGGGTGACGGCATCCCGACCGCGTTCGATCCTGCCTGCATCCACGTCAAACCGCCTGACGCACGCAGGTCATTCAAGAACGCGCGCGTCCCTCGGATGTCATGCTGGGACCGTGGGTAGGTGGCAAGCGGTTGCGCCGACGGCGATGAAGCTCTCCGCCCTCGGCGCACTCTTTGCCGCTGGAGCTCTCCTGGCCGGCGCAATCGCTTCCGGGGGACGGGCGGCCGACGCGCAGACGACCGTGGAGCAGACAACGGTCACCACAGCGACGGTCCAGGAGACGACGACAGCGACCGTCGAACAGACGACGACCCGGCGGGTGACCGTGCCGACATCTGGGACGACCACGTCCCCGTCGAGCTCGAACAACAGCACCCCGGCCTGGGTCTGGGTGTTGCTCGGCATTCTCGCGGTGGCGCTGGTCGTGCTCATCGTGGTCCTCGCACGCCGCGGCGGCGGGGCCGTTCCCGCCGAAGAACGGCGTCGGCGACTTGACGGTGCGGTCGGCACGTGGGCGGCTCAAGGCTGGGCGTTGGAAAGCCAAAGCGCCGACTCCGCCGTGCTCCGGCGCGGCAGCGAATTGATGCTCGTCAGCGTCGACCAGGCCGGCCACGTGAGCACACGGCCGTTGCCACCCCAGTAATCGCTCGCTTACGAGGGCTGACGGGGGGGAGCCGGGGCTGGGCGATGAAGAGCTACGGCTCCTCTTTCCCGCCTGGCCTTCGGGTGGGAGGGAGAAGTTCCCCGGAAAGGCGAACCCCGGCTCCGTTCCAGTATCGACCGCGGTGGAGTCGGGCTTGAGCGTGAGCGCGGCCCCCACCAAATGCGGCCGCGCGCCCTGCTCGGTTTTCCGCCATTGGGGACAAATAACGCGAGTCCATCAGAACCCTGCTCGCGCCGTTGT
>JBQCGP010000082.1:0-27986 GCA_051955535.1 Gaiellaceae bacterium
CTGCGCATGCGCCCCGACCGGATCATCGTCGGCGAGGTCCGCGGCTCGGAGACGCTGGACATGCTCCAGGCGATGAACACGGGCCACGAGGGCTCGCTGACGACGATCCATGCGAACTCGCCCCGTGATGCGCTCTCGCGGCTCGAGACCCTGGTGATGACCGCCGGCGTCGAGTTGCCGCACCGCGCGATCCGAGAGCAGATCTCGAGCGCGTTCGACCTGCTCGTCCAGATCACGCGCCTGGTCGACGGTTCCCGCCGGATCACCCACATCTCAGAGGTGCTCGGCATGGAGTCCGATGTGATCACGCTCCAGGACATCTTCGTGGCGAAGCCGCCCGAGGAGGGCGAACAGGGGGACGAGAACGGCTCGACGAAGCTGCTCAAGCCGCTCGAGTGCGCCGGGCTGAAGCCGCACTTCCTCGAGAAGATGGCCGCAAACGGCGTCATCCTGCCGCCGAACTTCTTCAGCGCGGACTCCGCGGGCTACGTGGCCTATGCCAACGCGAGCTACGGGAGCTTCAAATGAGCAGAAAAACCGTCGTTTTTCTGCTCGGTCTGGTTTCCGGCTTCGCTGCGCTCGCCACGATGGCGGGCGCCGCGAATGCCGGCGTCAGGCTGAACGGGTTCGACTTCGGCGCCTACCCGAACGTCGGCGCGACGGTGGTCACGTCGGCGCCGTCGACAACGCCGCCGGCCCTGTTCGAGAACGGAAGCCCCGTCGCCGGCCTGCAGGCGGTCAATCTCGGCCGCTGCAAGAACGTCGTACTCGCGCTCGACACGTCTCGCTCGATGGCAGGCAAGCCATTGTCCGAGGCCGCGACGGCGGCGACTGCGTTCGTCGCCTCCAAGCCTGCCTGCGACCGGATCGCCCTCGTCACCTTCGGCCAGCACGCCGCGCAGCAGGGTCCCTTCTCGAGCGCCACGATCGACGCGGACAACGCGCTCCGCACGCTCTCGATCGGCGCGAACTCGGGCACGGCCCTCTGGGACGCGGTCGACCTCTCGGCCCGGCTGCTCGCAGGCCAGCAGGGAGGCCGGGTGCTCGTCCTGCTCACGGACGGCAACGATGTCGGCAGCCGCGTTTCCGAGCAGGCTGCGCTCAAGTCCCTGCACCACGCCGGGACCGTCGCCTACCCGATCGCGTTCGGCACCAAGGCGGACACGTCGGGCCTGGAGCGCCTCGCACACGAGACCGGCGGCAGCTACCACGCGGCCGCCTCGAGCGGAACGCTCAGCGCGATCTACAGCTCGATCGCGCGTGAGCTCCAGCGCACCTGGCGGCTCCGCTACCTGACGAGCGCCCGCCCCGGTGACAAGCTCCAGCTAAAGGCGACCGTCGCCCGGCTCGGCTCCGACCAGCGCACGGTGACCGTCCCGAAGAACGGTGACGGCAGCTCACCCAAGTCGAGCCCGTCCCCGCTGGTGCCGAGCCCGCTCTACGGCCCGCTCGGGAGCATCCTCTTCGCGCTCCTCGCAGGGCTGCTCGTGCTCGCGGCAGCCGTCCTCTTCGCCTCGACGCTGAAGGGGACCATGCTGAAGCGGCGACTGGCTCCGCACGTCGACTCGACGCGCCTCAGGTCGAAGCGACGCACCGGCCGCGAACGCCTGGACTGGCTGAACGGCCTGTTCCGGGTGACGGAGAACACGTTCGGGCACCGGCGCCAGTGGCGGGATCTGCAACTGCTGCTCCAGCGCGCCGATCTTCCGCTTCGAACCGTCGAGTTCGCCTGGATCATGGTCGGCGGCGCGCTCCTGTTCGCGATCCTCGCCCTGTTCGCCGGCGCCGGCGGCCTGGCGATGCTCGGCATGTTCGTCGTCGGCGGCTTCATCCCGTACGTCTTCGTCTGGCTGAAGGCCAAACGCCGGATCCGCACGTTCGAGGACCAGCTGCCGGACATCCTGATCACGATGGCCGCCTCCCTGAAGGCCGGGCACAGCTTCAAGCAGGGCCTACAGAGCATCGTCGACGAAGGTCAGGAGCCGGCCGCCAAGGAGCTTCGCCGCATCCTCACCGACACCCAGCTGGGCCGGCCGATGGAGGAGGCTCTCAACGACACGGCCGAGCGGATCGGCTCGAAGAACTTCTCGTTCGTGATCACTGCCGTCAACATCCAGCGGCAGGTCGGAGGCTCGCTCGCCGGCCTGTTCGACATGGTCGCCGACACCGTCCGCGACCGGCAGCAGTTCGCGCGGAAGATCCGCTCGCTGACGGCGATGGGACGCATGTCGGCCTACACACTCGTCGGTCTCCCGTTCTTCATCGCCGGCGCGCTGACACTGCTGAACCCGACCTACATGGCTCCGCTCTACGACACTCGCTCGGGGCACATCCTCATCGTGGGCGGGCTGACGATGATGGCGTTCGGGTCCCTGATCCTCAAGAAAATCGTCTCCTTCAAGGGGTAACCAGACATGATCCTCATCGTCCTCGCCGTCCTCTTCCTCGCCGCCGCCGCCTACCTCATCGGCGAGGCGGCTACCGCGCCCGCCCGCGAGCGCCATGTCTCGGTGAAACGGGCCGCCAACTACGGCAAGATCCGCGCCGCCCTCGGCGAGCGGGACATGCCCTTCCGCGAGCGCGTCCTCACTCCGGCGCGCGATCGCCTCGCCGGCGTCGTCCTCAAGATCCAGCCCAAGTCGACCGTGGACGGCGTCCGCAGCCGGCTGCTGGCCGCCGGCCTGGGCCGGACCGTCACGCCGACCGGCTTCCTCGCCGCCAAGGCAGCGACGGCCATCGGCGCGATGGTGTTCGGAATGGTCCTCGGCGGCGCCGCTGCCGGCGGCTCCGCCGCCCTCCTGTTCGGGGCAGGGCTCGCGGTCCTCGGCTTCATGGCGCCCGACTTCATCGTCGGCGCGAAGGCCCGGAAACGGCGCGACCGGATCCGGCAGCAGCTTCCGGACGCGCTCGACCTGCTCGCGGTCAGCGTCGAGGCAGGAATGGGCTTCGACGGTGCGATCGCGAAGCTGATCGAGTACATGGACGGGCCGCTCACGGAGGAGTTCGGCCTGACCTTGAACGAGATTCGGATCGGCGAGTCGCGCCAGGACGCGCTGAAGAAGCTCGCCGAGCGTGCCGATACCCCCGAGATCTCCGGCTTCACCCGCGCAATCATCCAGGCCGACCAGCTCGGCATCTCGCTCGGCCGAATCCTCCGTGTGCAGGCGACCGACACGCGCCAGCGCCGTCAGGCCGCAGCCGAGGAGAGGGCGATGAAGGCCCCGATCAAGATGCTCTTCCCGACCGTGCTCTTCATCTTCCCCGCGATGTTCATCATCATCCTCGGCCCCGCTTTCCTGAACCTGTCCAAAGTCTTCTCCTAGGAGCAGTCAATGGCGCCCAAAAAAGACCCCAACGAGCAAGGCACCAACGAGCACGGCAAGAAGGAGTTCGGAACCGGACTCCGCGCCCAGCTACAGCGCCGGCGCGAGGAGCCCGAGGCCCCGGCGGCCGAGGCGCCGCCGAGCGTCGAGCTGCATCTGGAGCTGACGGCGCGTCCCTCCGAATCGGCCGAGCCGTTGACGGTGGTCTCGAACGGCGCAACCGAGGACCTACGGAAGCAGCTCGCCGCCGCGAAGAAGCGCGAGGAAGAGCTGACGGCCGCCCTCGCCGAGCAGCAGGAGGTCTTCAAGGCCGGGGTCGATTCCGAGCAGGGCCTGTCCCGCCGTTCCGGCGCGCTCGACGAGCGCGACGCGAAGCTTGCCGAGTTCCAGGCGGAGCTCGAGGAGCGCGAGCGCAAGGTGCGAGACCAGCGCCAGACGATCGAGGCCGAGCATGCCCGGCTCGCCGAGCTGCAGGCGGAGCTCGCAGGCGAGCAGCAGCTCTCGGTAGAGCGCCAGGAGCAGGCGGAAAGCAAGCTGCGCGAGCTCAAGAGCTTCGACCGCGACCGCTCGAAGTTCGAGAACGACCTCGACAAGCAGCGCAAGGCGGTGGCAGACCGCGAGGGCAAGCTCGCGCGCGCCGAGCAGGAGCTCGAGGCGCGGGAGCGCGCCGGCACCGTGAGGCTCGAGGGACGCGAACGCGCACTCGCGAAGCGCGAGGACGAGTGGCGCGCACGTGACAAGGAGGTCTCGGAGCGGGAGCGGAAGTTCAGCGCCCGCGAAGCGGAGCTCAAGAAGGAGGGCGCCCGCGTCGCGGCCAAGGACGAGGCGCTGGGCGAGCGTGAGGCGGAGCTGCTGCTCAAGCAGGAGCGCCTGCGCGGCGAGCTCGAGACACTCGAACGCGAGTACACAGACAAAACCGCCGCCGTCCGCGACGCCACCGCGCGCTCCGCGGAGCTCGACCTGCGCGAAACCGAGCTTGCTGCCCGGGAGGCCGAGCTCAATCGGTTGAAGGCGGAGATCGCCCACGCCCAGCGCGACGTGAACTTCGCCGCCGACCTCCAGCAGCGGGCGGCGCAGCTCGAGGAGCGCGAGCGCGAGCTCGCCACGCGCGAATCGGCCTTGACGAGCCAGGAGGGCCTCGCCGAGTCGCAGTCGAACCGGCTCGACCGGCGCGAAACGCGGCTCGGCTCGATGGAGGACACGATCCGCGACCGCGTCCGCGACCTCGACGAGCGCGAGGCCGAGATCGACCAGCGACAGGCTGTGCTCGACGCGGACATCGACCTGCGCACCGACAAGATCGAGGCCCGCGAAGCGACGCTCGCCGAGCTCGAGGCGCACCTGACGCTGAAGGAGTCCGAGCTCGCCACGCTCGTCGGCAAGGCACAGACGGAGCTGCAGCGGCGCGAAGCCGTCTGGTGGGACCAGCAACTCGGGCGCAACGGCACCGACGACGAGCCCGTCGAGATCGACGCCGCGTAAGCGGGATAGAACCGGTCTCCCGAAAGGGCGGCCGCTATTCTCGCCGCGTGGCGCAGCGCGTTCCTGCCGTGGGCGCCGTCCCGGCGCGGCTGGCCATCCACCATCGGTTTCTGAGCAGGCTCGACCGCCACGCGGCTCTCTTTGCCGGCGCGGTCTGGGCGGTTTGGCTCGGCGCGGTGCTCGCCGTAGTGATCCTCGGCGTCGAGGCCGGCGCGATCTCCGATCCTCTCCACAAGTGGCCTCACTTCGGCGGACCGCTCTGGCCGCTCTTCAGCTGGGACTTCGGCTGGTACCGAGGCGTCGCGATCTTCGGCTACCCCAACGGTCACGGCGGCCCCTACTACGCGTTCTTCCCGCTCTGGCCGCTCGTCCTCCGGGCTTCGGGCTCGATCCCTGACTGGGCCGCGGCCTTCGGCGTCGTCGTCCTTGCGAGCGGGCTCGCCTTCCTCGGCGTCTCGGCTGCGAGCCCGACCGGGCGTGGACGGCAGGCGGTGCTCGCGCTCGCCTGTTGGCCGGGGTCGTTCATGCTCCTGCTCGCCTACCCGGACGTCGTCGCGCTGGCCGCGGCCGTCTGGGCTGCCGCGCTCGTGGTGCGCGGTCGCCCCTACCTCGCCGGCGCGCTCGGGGCGGTCGCCGCCTTCGCCCGCCCGACGGGCATCCTGATCGCGATCCCGTTGTTTCTGGTTGCACGCGGAACGGCCGCCCGGCTGGTCGCGGCCGGCGCGCCCATCGCCGCGGCCGTCGCGGTCCACAGCTATTTCTGGGCGCGAAGCGGCGACCCGCGCGCTTTCGTCCACGCCGAGGACCTCCCGATCTGGCAGCGAAGTGGCCCGACCCGACTCTCGAAATGGCCCGGCCACGTCGCGCACGCGTTCAACGTCCACGCAACGCTCCTCGTGGTCGGCGGGCTGCTCGCGATCGTCGTGATCGCGCTGGTCGCGCGGCGATTCGGGCGCTGGTACGCGGCCGCCGTCGCATACGCCTGCGTCGCCGCGGCGCTTCTGCTCGGCGCGCAGAGCACGCCGAGCAGGATCCAGAGCGCCGTCCTGGCCGCCGTCGTCCCCGTCGTCGGCCTGCTCTGGTGGCTCGGCCCGCGCTATCGGCCGTGGGCCGCATTTGCCACGGCGGTTGTGGCCGTCTCCTTCTTCTCCGGCACGGTGACCAGCTTCGCCCGGCAGGCGCTGTTTGCGTTCCCGCTCTACTGGGCCGTCGCCGACGGGCCGAAGCCATTACGCCACCCGCTTGTCGCGGTCGCGGCAATCACCGCGAACGTCGCCTTCGCGCTCACGCTCGCGAAGTACGCACCTTAGCTCTTAGCGGTCCGGTAACCGAGGTAGACGCCGAAGCCGAGGATCCCCGCGCCGGCGCCGATGTCGATCGCGGACAGTGTCCGCGGGCCGATCCGGCGGCGGGCGAGCGCGATCGCACCCGCGAAGCACGTGTACCAGGTCAGTGTGCCGAGCCCGACGCCGACGAGCAGGGCTGCCGTGTCGACCGACGAGCGCGAGCCGCCCGAGACAGCCGCCGGCGCGGCCGCGGTCCAAAGCGCGATCGTCAGCGGATTCAGTGCGGTCGCCGCGAACGCCGTCGCGAAGGCGCGCCGCGGAGTCCCGACCTCCTCGGACGTCTCGAGCCCGAACCTCGCGCGGAAGCCGATCCACATCGCCCGCAGACCGAACGCGGCGAGCACCGCCGCGCCGACGTACCCGAGCGCGACCTGTACGCCGTCCGTGGACTCGAGCGCGCGCGCCACGCCGGCGAGCCCGAGCGCCGCGTAACAGAGATCGACCAGAGCCACTGCCGCGGCCATCGCCAGGCCGATCGCGAGGTTGCCGCGAAGGACCGAGCGCACGATCAGCAGCGAGACCGGCCCGATCTGCGCCGCCACGAAGAGGCCGAGGCCGTAGCCGACGAGGAGCGAAGACACTTCTGGACACCATAATCGTGTAAGGGACAGTTGTGTTATGGTCAAACTGTGTCGGTCGAAGCCGAGATCGCGACGCCGGCAGCATTGATCGGCGACGCGACCCGCGCGACGTTCCTGACGGCGCTCGCCGACGGATCGTCGCTGCCGGCAAGCGACCTCGCCGCACGCGCGGGCGTCAGCGCACCGACCGCGAGCGTTCAGCTCGCGAAGCTCGCCGACGGCGGCCTGGTCGAGGTGGAACGGAACGGGCGGCACAGCTACTACCGGCTCGCCAACCAGGAAATCGCCAAAGCGATCGAGGCGCTCGCCGCGATCGCGCCGCAACGCCCGGCAAGCTCGCCGAAGCGGGCGCGTGTCGGCTCGGACCTGCGCGCAGCGCGGACGTGCTACGACCACCTCGCAGGCAAGCTCGGTGTGGCGCTGCTCGAGGCCTTGCAACGATCGGACCTGCTGACGGACGAGCTCGAGGTGACGCCGCGCGGCGCCGATCGCTTCGCCAAGCTCGGCATCGAGATAAACGAGCTCGTCCGCGGTCGCCGTCCGCTCACGCGCCCCTGTCTCGACTGGACTGAGCGGCGCCACCACCTCGCCGGCGCGCTCGGCGCCGCGCTCGCAACGACCTTTCTGGAGCGCGGGTGGATCGAGAGGTTGCCGCGCAGCCGTGCCGTCCGCGTGACCGATAGTGGCCGCCGCGCGCTTGCCCGTGAGCTCGCGGTCCACGTTGACGGCAGATAGACAAAACGTGATCCTCTCGGGATGACCTCCGTGGACGTCCACGCGATCGAGCAGGAGGCGCTCGACTTCACGCGCGAGCTTTGCCGCAAGCCGAGCATCTCGGCAGAAGGCCGTGCGCTCGAGGAAACCGCCGACCTCGTTGAGACGCTCCTGAGGGCCGCCGGCTTCGAGACGCAGCAGCTAACGGTCGACGGCTCGCCGCCGGCCGTCTACGGCGAGCTCGAAGGTGAAGGCGACGCGAGCCTGCTCCTCTACAACCACTACGACGTCCAGCCGGTCGATCCGATCGAGCTCTGGGAGTCGCCCCCATTCGAGCCGACCCTCCGCGACGGCCGGCTTTTTGCCCGGGGTGCCGCCGACAACAAGGCCGAGCTGGGCGTCCGGCTCGCGACGATCCGCGCGCTTCGCGACGCCCGCGGCGCGGCGCCGCTGACGGTCCGCTGGATCATCGAGGGCGAGGAGGAGGTCGCCAGCCCTCACTTCGACGCAATCGTCGAGCGGAACGCCGAGCTCCTCCGGGCTGACGGCTCCCTGTGGGAGGGCAGCAGCCTCGCACTCGACGGCCGCCCCGAGATCGCGCTCGGGTTCAAGGGCAATCTCTTCATCAAGCTCGACGTCCAAGCGCTGAGCGACGATGCGCACTCTGGGATGGCAGGCGTCCTGCCGAGCGCCGCGTGGCGGCTGCACGCCGCACTCTCGAGCATCCGCGCGCCGGACGGGCAAGTCCTCGTCAAAGGATTCCACGACGCCGTCCGCGCTCCCAGCGCCGAGGCGCGCAAAGCGGTCGAGCAGCAGGGACCCGCGGTCGAGGAGGAGATGCGCGAGTTCTTCGGCGTCGAGCGGTTCGTGGACGGCCTGACCGGCCTCGAGCTCCGCGAGCGGCTCGCCTTCGCACCGACCTGCAACATCTGCGGCCTCCACACCGGCTACGCCGGGCCAGGCGTCAAGACCGTCCTGCCGGCGCACGCTACGGCGAGGATGGACTTCAGGCTCGTCCCGGACCAGGATCCGGCCGCGATCTTCGAGCTGATCCGTGCACACCTCGACGCAGAAGGCTTCTCTGACGTCGGCCTGACGAAGCTCGCCTCGGCCGAGCCGGCCATGACCGCCCTCGACGACCCGTTCGCGGCGCGCGTGATCGCGGTCGCAGAGCGGGTGATGGGAAAGGCGCCGTCGATCTATCCGATCGCGTCGGCGACCTTGCCGGTCATCGCGTCGCTCCAGCGCCACGTCGGCGTTCCCGGCCTGAGCGCGCCGGACAACCCCGTCTACGGTGGCTCGGCGGCGCACGCGCCGAACGAGCACATCCGCATCGACGACTTCGGCCCGGCGATCGAGTTCACCATCGCGGTGCTCGACGAGCTCGGCGGTGCGCCCGGGTAGGCGTAGGCGTCGCCGATTGGAGCCCGCCGGGGACGGCTGTAGGCTCTGTTCGGCTGCGGGACGCGGCTCGGATCAGCGGAGGGGTCGAGCAAGTTGAGGCTGCGCAAAGAGACAAGCAAAACGCCCGTCGAGCAGGTGGGACGCGAGCCACCGCCTGAGTTCGCGAACCTCACCGTTGAGCTCCTCCAGCCTGTCCAGCACAGCAAGCGCTACGCAATTACGAATGTCGACTCGCTCGGCGTGATCGAGCGTTTCACCTTTGCCGAGATCACGCGCGAGACGGCCCGATGGGCCCAACTCCTCCGTGAGAATGGCCTCCAGCCGGGCGATCGCGTCCTCATCGTGGCAGGACGGGAATGGGGCTGGCGGTGCGCGCTGCTCGGGGCGATCCACGCCGGCGCCGTGGCTGTGCCCTGCCCGCCTTCGCTGCCGCTTCGCGAGATTCGCACTGTGGCGGAGCACGCCGACGCTTCGCTGCTCGTATCGCTCCGGCCGCCGCCCGAGCTCGTCGAGCTCGACGGGCGCTCCGCACTGACCGCGGACGATCTCGAGACGGTGGACCCGGCGCACGCGCTCGAACAACGGCCCCACCGAACCGACCCGCGCGACATCGCGTTGATCCTCTACGCCTGGCACGGCCTCGATCTGAGCGGGACGATGCACACGCACTCATCGCTGCTCGCGCAGGCCGACACCGCCGAGCACTGGCTCGGGGTCGACGAGGACGAGCGCATCTGGGCCACGGCCGACGACGGATCAGGGCCCTCGATCTGGCTCTTGCTCGCAGCGTGGCGCCGCGCCGCGAGCATCGTCGTCGTCGATCTCGAGCTCGACTCCGATGCGAAGCTCGAGCTGCTCGATCGGCTGCGCCCAGCCGCACTCTGGTTCTCAGACGACGAGTACGCCATTCTCGGCTCCGCGGCGGTCCCACCGTGGGTCGACCTCCGCTCCATCCGCCGTGCGCTCGTCGACTCGGACGAGACCGAGGGCGCGAGCTCGTTCGCGACTGCGTTCGGTGCAGCCCTGGTTCCGGTCTTCGCTCTGGACGAGCTGGGAGTCGTGGCCGGCTGGCCCGCGGGCCGCGAAGGCCATGCCGACGCACAGACCGCGCAGCCCGCTCCCGGCGTGCAAGTCGCCGTCGTCGGCGAGGACGGAACCGAGCTTCCGCCCGGCGAGGTCGGCGACGTCGCCGTCCGCGGCGACGCACCGACGCTCTTCACGGGCTACGCGGGCAAGGAGGGACGCTCGCGGTCGGCCGGGTGGTTCCGCTTCGGCTGGCGCGGCGCACTGACCGCCGAGGGGGCGTTGCGACTCGAGTCGCGATCGCCGCGCGAGGTCGAGCCCGTCGAGGCCACTGCCGACCTGCCGGTTCCCGAGGTGCTCGGAGAGCCCCAGCCGGCGGAGCCCGTGGCGGCAGAGCCTGAGCCTGCGGCGGAAGAGGACGCCGCCCGGGCCGAACGGAAAGCAGCGGAGGTAGAAGCCCAGCAAGCCGCGCGGGCAGAGGCACGCGAGGCCGAAGAGCGGGAGCGTGAGGTGGCGGCAGCGCGCGCGGCAGCGGACGCCCTTCTCCTGGCAGAGCAGGAGGCAAAGGAACGAGCCGCCGCGGAAGCCGAAGAGCAGCGGCGCGCCGAGCAGGAGGCGAAGGAGCGCGAGAAGTCCCAGGCCGAAGAGCGACGCCGCGCGGAGGAGCACGCCAAAGCGCAGCAAGAGATCGCAGCGGCCGACGCGAGGCAGCGGGGAGAAGAGGAGAAACGCCGCGAGAAGGAGCGTCAGCGCGAGGAGAAGGAGGCCCGCGCCCGCGCGGAACGGGAAGCGAAGGAGCGCGAGAAGGCCGAAGCCGAGGAACGCCGTCGGGCCGAGGAGGACGCCAAGACCCAGGCGAAGCTCGCCGCGGCCGACGCGAAGCGCCAGGCAGAAGAGGAGAAACGCCGCGAGGAGGAACGTGAGCGCGAGGAGAAGGAGACCCGCGCCCGCGCCGAGCAAGAGGCGAAGGAGCGCGAGAAGGCGGAGGCCGAGGAGCGCCGCCGCGCCGAGGAGGACGCCAAGATCCAGGCGAAGGCCGCCGCGGCCGACGCCAGGCAGCGGGCCAAGGACGACAGGGAAAGTGAGAAGCGCGAAGCCGAAGCCGCGAAAGTGCAGGCGAAGGTCGACGCGGCCGACGCCAAGCAGCGCGCCAAGGACGACAAGGAACGGGAGAAGCGGGAGGCCAAGGAACGGGCAGAGCGCGAGAAGTCCGAAGCGGAGGCCGCAAAAGTCCAGGCGAAGGTGGACGCAGCCGAGGCCAAGCAGCGCGCCAAGGACGACAAGGAGCGCGAGAAACGCGAAGCCGTAGAGCGCGTAGAGCGCGAGAAGGCCGAAGCGGAGGCCGCGAAGGTGCAGGCGAAGGTCGATGCGGCCGAGGCCAAGCAGCGCGCCGAGGAGGAAAAGCGCCGCGAGAAGGAACGCGAACGCGAGGAGAAGGAGGGGCGCAGCCGGGCCGAGCAGGAGGCCAAGGAAGCCGAACGGGCCGAACGCCGAGCCGCTCGAGAGGATAAGCGTCGCGCCCCGGAAGCGCCCAAGCCCGCCGACGACGGACAACGACGCTTCGGGCGCCGCCGGCGCGAGGTCGTCGACGAACCGGAGCCCGAGCACGTGCCCGACGTCGTCGCACGGATCCAGCAGTACGGGATGTCGGCGGCTTCAACCGAGCGGCCGGCGGAGCCGCCCGAGCAACCTGAGGACGAGTAACTCCTACTGCGCCGACTCGCCTCTAGGCCGCGCGAACCGAGAACAGCTGCCAGTCCCCGGGGATGCCCTTGAGCTCGTGCTCGCCTCGGTCGTCGAGCTCGATCCCGGACCCGGCCACGAGGTCCTTGACGGTACGCGAGACGAGCACCTCCCCCGGCCCGGCCATCGCTGCGACCCGCGCGCCGATGTGCACGGCGATTCCCGTCACCCGCTCGCCCTCGCGTTCGCACTCGCCGGTGTGAAGCCCCGCGCGCACCTCGAGGGCGAGGTCGCGCAGGCTGTCGCGGATTGCGCAGGCGCACCGGATCGCGCGCGCCGGGCCGTCGAAGGTCGCGAAGAAGCCGTCGCCCGCGGTGTCCACCTCGTGGCCGCGAAAGCGCCCCAGCTCGTCGCGGATCGCAGCGTGATGGCGGTGCAGAAGCTCCCGCCAGGCGTTGTCGCCGAGCTCGGCAGCCCGCTTGGTCGCTCCGACGATGTCCGTGAAAAGCACCGTCGCGAGGACACGGTCCGGCTCGGCCCGCCATGCGCCCCCTGCGGCCACGTCGGAGAGGAAATCGTCGATCACGCCGAGGAGGCGCTGCGTGTCGCCAATCTGGGGAGCGAAGTCGCGCCCTGGGAGCTCCACCAGCCGCGCTCCCGGAATGTGCTCCGCGAGGTAGCGGCCCTCCCTGACATCGATCGCCGCCTCCGTCCGCTGCAAGACGAGGGTCGGCACTCGAGTCAGCGGGAGCACGTCCCGGATGTCCACGTCCAGATTCACGCGGAGATACGCCGCCGCAGCACCGGGGCTGACACTGAGTCGTATGACCCGTCCGAACCCTTGACGCTCCTCCTGGGTCGCGCTCGGCGAACCGCGCGTAAATCGCTCGGCGATGGCGGCGCGATCGGCCCACGTGCGGACGGCCTCCTCGATCTCTCGCTCGCGCTCGGCACGTGTCGGAAGCCAGGGAAACTCCGGGCTCCGCGTGAACCGTGGCGCCGTGTGGATGAGAACGAGCGCAGTCGTCCGCTCCGGGTAAGTCGCGGCGAAGAGCGCGCAGAGAGGGCCGCCGTCCCCGAGCCCGATGAGCGCGGCACGCTGGGACCCTGCGGCGTCCATGACGGCGCGAATGTCGTCCATTCGCGTCTCGAGCGTGGGCGCGCCGACAAAGCGGTCGGACATCCCCGTTCCGCGCTTGTCGAACAGCAGCAGGCGCCCCATCGAGGCCAGGTGCTCGAAGAACCGCGCCTGGGGCGGGTTCTCCCAGACGAGCTCTAGGTGGTGCGTCAGGCTCGGAACGAAGACGAGGTCGAGAGGCCCCTCGCCGACCACCTGGTAGGCGATGTTGACGTCACCGCTCGTCGCGTAGAGGGTCTCCGGCGGCTCCATCGTCGCAGTCTTTCGCCGCCACCGACCCCACGCAAGCGGAGATCAGGAGGCGGTGCGGGCCGTCCGTGTGCGGTGCCGCTGCATGCTGTCCATGCGCAAGTGCATCTCGTCCAGGAACCGCCAGGTGGCGGCGACGTGGGCGCGAGTCTTCTCGATCTCAGTCGGCGCCTCGGCTCGCCACGGCGCCGGCGGCCGGAGCGGTACTTCGTCAGCAGCTTGCATGACACGGAGGTACCCGGTCGGTCCCTTCGTCATGCATCCCCTTCAGCGGATCCCCGCGTCGAAGCGGAAGTTCCGCGTCACGTGGGAAAGACTCGGGACGGTGATCCGCCGGGGCCGTAGCCCGGACAACGGACGCGAGGGCGTGGTGACGCCGTAGATCGCCGGCGGGAGCGCGACCCGGTACCGGCCCTTGCTGTCGGTCACGACGCGCGCCGCCGCCTTGCCGTGCCGCCAGAACACAAGCTTGAAGTGCGCGAACGGCTTCGTACACGGGTGACCCACTCGGCAAACGGGCTGGGCGGGGTCGAGGAGGACCGTGCCGGACACGACCGCCGCAGTCGCCGCGGGCGAAGCGGCGGCAAAGACCCCGAGCGCGATCACGACGACGAGCCCCGAACGCACGAAGGCAAGCGTAGCGCTCCCTAGAAATTGTGCTTTGAGAGTCGTACTATCGAGCGGCTGTCAGGTTCTCGCGAAGGGGGTTCGTACGTGGACACACGCAACGCGCGCCGAGAAGCGCGCCGTAGTCGGTCCCATCTGTCGTCCATCGCCTTGTCATTCGGGCTACTGGCGCTAGCGGCCGTGCTCGGGATCGCGATCCCGGCTGCTGCCGCGACGAATGACAACGGGGGCGGAACCGTCGAGGTTCGGAAGCCGGCGCACCAGGACGTCTCGCCGGCGCTCCGCACGATCAAACCGAAGAAAGCCAAGAAGAAGATCCGCGAGATGGACGAACACGAGATTCCGCCGCCGGTCTCGACCGGCGCGCCGGACACCGTGGTCCAGTCGCAGGCGGCCACGAGCGCGGCCGCACCGACCGCGGGCGCGGGCTTCGAGGGTCTTGGAACCGGCCTTCCGGGCGCGACCGTGGACGCCGCTCCGCCCGACCCGAACGGTGACGTCGGGCCGAACAACTTCGTCGAGATCGTCAACGAGCAGTTCGCCGTGTTCAGCAAGACCGGCTCGGTCCTCTACGGCCCCGCGGACACGAACACCCTCTGGAGCGGTTTCGGCGGCGGTTGCCAGTCGAACAACGATGGCGACGCGACGGTCAAGTACGACCGGCTCGCCGACCGCTGGATCATCAGCCAGTTCTCGGTGTCGACGACGCCGTACCTGCAGTGCGTCGCGGTCTCGACCACCGGCGATCCGACCGGCTCGTACTACCGCTACTCGTTCAACTACGGCAACGTCGCGTTTCCCGACTACCCGAAGCTCGGTGTCTGGTCGGACGCCTACTACGAGACGTACAACATCTTCAACAACGGCGTCACCTTCGCCGGCGCAAAGGTGTGCGCTTTCAACCGTGCGGCCATGCTCGTCGGCGGCGCGGTGACGCAGCAATGCTTCAACACGAGCTCGGCCTACGGCGGCCTGCTTCCGTCGGACCTCGACGGATCGACGCAGCCGCCGACGGGCTCCCCGAATTACGTCATGAACTTCGGCACCAATGCGCTGAACCTCTGGAAGTTCCACGTCGATTGGACGAACGCTGCGGCGTCGACCTTCTCAGGGCCGACGAGCATCCCGGTCGCGGCCTTCACCGCCGCCTGCAGCGGCGGCGGCACGTGCATCCCGCAGTCCGGGACGACGAACAAGCTCGACTCACTCGCCGACCGCCTGATGTACCGCTTGGCGTACCGCAACTTCGGCGACCACGAGTCGATCGTCGTCAACCAATCGGTCACCGCCGGCAGCTCGGTCGGGATCCGCTGGTACGAGCTGCGCGATCCGGGCGGAACGCCGACCGTCTACCAGCAGAGCACGTACGCACCGGACTCGACCTATCGCTGGATGGGCTCCATTGCGATGGACCACAACGGCGATCTCGGCCTGGGCTATAGCGCATCGAGCTCGAGCATCAAACCCGCGATCCGCTACACGGGCCGCGCGGTGGACGATCCGCTCAACACGCTGCAGGCTGAGTCGACGTTGATCCAGGGAACCGGCTCCCAGACCGGCGGCCTCAATCGCTGGGGCGACTACTCGAGCATCGCCGTCGACCCGAGCGACGACTGCACGTTCTGGTACACGAACGAGTACCTGTCGGCGAACGGAAGCTTCAACTGGCGGACGCGGATCGGCTCGTTCAAGTTCCCGAACTGCTCCACGCAGCCGCCTCCGCCGCCTCCGCCCCCGCCGACTAACGATTTCTCGATCTCCGCCAGCCCGAGCAGCCTGACCGTCGATCAGGGCCAGAACGGGACTTCGACCGTCTCGACGAGCGTCACCGCCGGGTCGGCCGAGAACGTCGCCCTGACCGCGACAGGGCAACCGGCGGGAACGACCGTCACCTTCAGCCCGTCGTCGGTCACCGCCGGCGGCTCGTCGACGATGACGGTGTCCAACAGCACGGCACCCGGCGGGACGTACACGATCACTGTCAAGGGCACGAGCCCCAGCGCCTCGCACACGGCGACCGTGACGCTGAACGTTCCGAGTCACAACGTCGTCTCGAACCCCGGCTTCGAGACCGGTGCGTTCGCTCCATGGACGACGGGAGGCGTGCGCGCGCCGATCATCGTCGGCTCGGGGGCGCACGGCGGCACCTATGCCGCGCGGCCGGGCTCGCCCTCGCCGTACAACGGCAACAGCACGTTCCAGCAGACGATCACCGTCCCGGCCGGCGGAGGAACGCTGAGCTACTGGTACAAACCGCACTGCCCGGACACGCTGGCCTACGACCAGCAGCAGATGCAGATCCGCAACACGGCCGGCACCAGGCTCGCCACCGTGATGAACGTCTGCTCGAATTCGGGCGTCTGGACCCAGCGGACGTTCAACCTGGCGTCATACGCCGGGCAGACCGTTGTCCTGTGGTTCAACGTGCACGACGACGGCTGGCCGACCGATCCGACCTACATGCTCGTGGACGACGTCTCGATTCAGTAAGCCGGATCGCACCGGGCGGGCCGAAAGGCCCGCCCGGTGCTCAACTAGCCTTGCATCATGGACATCGTGCGCCGAGATCAGCGCGAGGCCTTCATCACCGCTGATGGCTCCTCGATTCGGGAGCTGGCCGGCATTCCGTCAGGAAACGCGCACAACCAGAGCCTGGCTGAGGCGGTCGTAGCGCCGGGGAGCGCGACCATCGCCCACTTACACCACCGGAGCGAGGAGATCTATCTGTTCACCCATGGGAGCGGCCGGATGCGGCTCGGTGACGAAGAGCGCCTGGTTCGCGCCGGAGACTGCATCGTCATAGCTCCGGGCGTCGCGCACAAACTGTGGGCAGACGAGGGAGAGCCGTTAGTGCTCCTGTGCTGCTGCGCTCCGGCATACACGCATGCGGACACGGAGCTGCTCGAAGGCTGAGCGTCGTTTAGTGCGCCGCGCGCTCCGGGGCGCGGCTGATCAGCGAGATCACGCGCGCGGCATCCTCGATCGGGAGGACGTCCGTGTTGAGCACGAGGTCGTAATGCGTCGGCGCTTCCTGATCGACCCCGTGGAAGCTCTTCAGATAGTCGCGGCGCCCTGCGTCGGCATCCTTGATCTTGCGTCGGGCCTCGTTGGGGTCGATCTCCTCGAGCGCCGCCAGGCGTGTCGCCCGCGTGTCCGGCGACGCCGTCACGAGCACGCGGAGCGCGTCGGGCGAGCGAGCGACGACGTGCGACGCGGCGTGGGCGACGATCACCACGTTTCCGCGCGCCGCCGCCTGCTCGATCGCCTCGCGGATCAAGGCGAGCAGGTCGTAGCGGCCGAGCTCTCTGCCGGTCGGAGGCAGGCCCACCGTGCCGATCGTCCATGTCTCGCCCCCTCCTTCCGCGATCGCGTCGAGGGCGCGCACGATCAAAGACCTCCGCCGTTCCGCGTCTGCGACCTCGTCGTGGCCGACCCCCGCTTTGGCCGCAGCCCGCGCCACGATCTCGTCGTCGACGTAGAGAAAGCCGAGCTGGTCCGCGACCAGTCGCCCGACTTCCTCGCCGCCCGCGCCGGTGGCGTGTGAGATGCATATGACTCGGCACTCCACCCGAGCGACGCTAGAACTCGCTGACGGCCACGTCAAGCCGTCGTTGCGGTTGCGTACGCGAGCGCGTTGATGCGCGGTAGCCGGTCGCCTCGGAGCAAGCTCGCGTGCCACGTCTCGCCGCGATCCGTGCTGGCCCAGAGCTGACCGTCGGCCAGGCCGGCGAACAGGCGCCGCTCCGTCGAAAGAAGCGCGTACGGCATCGCCGGAAGCGGTTCCGGCAGGCCGCCGGACAGTGGGTGCCACGCCCCGTCCCGCCAGGCGTAGATGCGCGCCTCCGGATCTCCTCCGCCGTGCGCCGCGAACGGGCCCGTGCTCGCCGAGACGTACCACGAATCCGGATCGTCGGGATCGACCGCGACCGACCACGTGTAGTGACGGTCGAGGCCGGTCTCCGCCGCCTGCCAACTCTCCCCTCCGTCGTCGCTCGACGCAGCACCGCCGCCGCCGGCCTCGTAGGCGCACCCTTCGATCCGCGGGTGCCAGGCCAGCGAGTGGACATCGCGCTGCGCGCCGGGCCGATGATCCTGCCAGGAACCGCCACCATCGACGGAGCGCATCAGGCCGCCGAGCTCGATCCCGACCAGCAGCAGGTCGGGATCGTGCGGGTTCGGCGCAATCCACCGCACGTGCGAGGTCCACGGGCGCGGCGGGAAACTCCAGGTCGGCCGCGAGGGCAGGTCGAGCAGAGCATTGAGCTCCCGCCACGTCGTCCCGCTGTCGTCGCTGCGGAAGAGGGCGCTCGGCTCGGTGCCGGCGTAGACGGCGCCGTCGGCGGCGCTCACCGCGACGGAGAAAACGCCCGGCGCCGGTAGCTCGCAGTCGGCCCAGCTACGACCGCCGTCGCTCGTGCGCCGAAGCCCTCGCTCGCGTAGGCCGGCGTAGACGACCTCGGCGTCTCGTGGATCGACGGCCAGGCACTGGGCGCCGCTTCCCTGGAGCGCGAGCGAGACTTCCCAGGCGCCGTCGCTCTCGTCGAGGCGCGCTATTCCGTCGCCGGTCGAGGCGTACAGTCGAGCCACGGTTTCACTCTAGGTTCTAGCCAGTTTCTGGGTCGAGAACGCGCCCAATGCGCCTCGCGGACTTGGCCTTCGGGCCTTGTTTGTCGCATCATCGTTGCAGGCGGTGTAGCTCGAAACTCGTTGAAGGCGGTCGAGGAAACCGGTCATGCGGCGATCACTAATCGGCAAACGGACGCGCGACACGCCGTCGCCGTTCGCAAACGTCGAGGTTCACCTGCTCGAGCCGCGACTCGAGAGCAAACACCACGCAGTCACGAACGTCGATCCGGTCGGCGTGATCGAGCACTTCACGTTCGCGGACGTCGCTCGCGAGGCGGGACGCTGGGCGCACCTGCTGCGCGCGAGCGGTCTCCAGCCCGGCGACCGCGTGCTCGTCCTCGCCGGCCGCGAATGGGCTTGGCGGTGCGCGCTTCTCGGCGTGCTGCGCGCTGGCGGTGTCGCGGTGCCGTGTCCGGCGTCGCTGCCGGTACAGGAGATTCGGGCGATTGGGGCAAGCGCAGGCGCAGGGCAGCTGATTTCGATCCCGGCGCGACCCGACCTCGCCGAGGCTGACGGTCTCGCCGTCCTGGACGCGGAAGGAATCGATGCGATCGACGCATCCAGGGCGCTGCAGGAACCCGCGCACGAGTCGCGGCGGGACGACGTCGCGCTCGTCCTCTATGCACGTCGCGCCGACGGCCTTCGCGGCGCCATGCACACTCACGCCTCACTGATCGCTCAAGCCGAAGCCGGCACGCACTGGCTTGGCGTCGGCGAAGACGAGCCCGTCTGGTGCACGGCCGCCGAGGGGTCGCCCGAGTCGATCTGGCTATTGCTCGCGGGCTGGCAAGGGGGCGCGAATATCGTCAATGTCGATCTCGAGCTCGACCCCGAGGCCATGCTCGAGCTGCTCGGGAGGCTCGGCATGGCCGCCGTTTGGTTCTCGGACGAGGAGTACGAGCGGCTGGAGTCGGCCGCCCCGGCTGCCCGGATCAACGGCTCGATCAACCGCGCGCTCCTGAGTGACGAGCGCTCGAGCGGAGCACAAGCGTTCTCAAACGCGGTGGGCGCCAACGTTGCCGCGGTCTTCGGGCTCGCCGAGCTAGGCGTCGTCGCCGGGTGGCCGGCCGGGACCGAGGGCGAAGACATGGCCGAAACGGCGCGGCCGGTGCCGGGCATCGAGCTGGCGGTCATCGGCGAGGAGGGCCTGAGATTGCCCGCGGGTCTGGTGGGCGATGTGGTCGTGCGAGGTGAGGCGCCCTCGCTCGTTGTCGGCTATGCGGGCTCCGGAGATGGGGTTCCGCAGAGGGATGGGTGGTTCCGCTTCGGTTGGCGAGGAGCCCTGGCTGCAGACGGAGCCCTCCGGCTCGCCTCGCGGTCGCCGGCGGAGCTCGAGCCGGTCGAGGAGGAAGCCGAGGCCGAGGAGCGGCGGCGGCGCGAAGAGGAAGAGGCTCGCAAGCTCGTCGCTGCGGCGATCGCCGCGGCGGCAGCGGAGGCAGAAAGAGCACGACGCGAGGCCGCCGCAGCCGAGGAGCGCCGCCGCGCCGAGGAAAGGCAGCGTGAAGAAGAACGCCGCCGGGCCGAGCAGGAGGCGAAGCACCAGGCCGAGGAAGAGGCCAGGGTGCGCGCGCAAGCTGAGGCGGCGGCACGGGCCGAACGCGAGGCGGAAGAACGCCGCCGTGCCGAAGAGGAGGCGAAGCACAGAGCTGAGGAGGAGGCCAGAGAGCGCGAGCAGGCCGAAGCAGCGGCGCGGGCCGAGCGAGAGGCGGAAGAACGCCGCCGTGCCGAAGAGGAGGCGAAGCGCCGAGCCGAGCAGGAGGCGAGGGAGCGCGCGCAGGCCGAGGCGGCCGCAGTGGTCCAGCGCGAGGCCGAAGAACGCCGCCGTGCCGAAGAAGGGCAGCGGCGCGAGGAAGAGCGCCAGGAGGAGGAAGCAAGGAGTCGGGCCGAGCAGGAGGCCAGACAGCGCGAGGCGGCAGTGGCCGAGCGCGAAGCCGCCGCGGCCGCGGAGCAGCACCGTGCCGAAGCGGTCGAAAACGAGCGAGCCACCGAGGCTGGCGCCGGCGTCCTGCAAACGAAGCCGGGCGCGGCGGGGCCGGCTTGGCGACACCTTCGGGCCGGGGCGTGGCAGCTGCTGGCAGCTCTCTCGCTACTCGTCATCGGCGTCCTACTCGCCGCGTACTTCCTCAAACGACCCCAGCACAGCACGGCTACCCGGCCAGTGAGGGTTCCCACCGCCTCTGCGGCGAGCCTGGCTCAGGTGCCCGACGTTGTCAACCAGAAGCGAGAGTCCGCTCTGGCGAAGCTGCGTGCCGCGGGATTCGAATCGCACGTGAAGACGGTGCCGGCACCTGGGACGGCCGGCGTGGTCGTCCATGAGACGCCGGCTGCCGGAACGAAGGTCCGGAAGGGATCGGCCATTACGCTGCGGGTCTCCGTGAGGCTCGAGGTCGTTGTCCCGACCGTTTTGGGGCTCAGGAGGACGGTGGCGCAGAGCAACCTCGCCGCCGCAGGCCTAGGTACGCGGATCGTCTACGGCACCTCGCCGGCCGCCGCCGGCCACGTCTACACGCAGAGCCCGGCCGGAGGAGTCAGGGTCACGAGGGGCACGAAGGTCCTGCTTGCGGTTTCGCGCGGTCGGTAGGCGGAGGGAACTATTTTCGTAGCGGCGGAACGCGAAGACCGCCTGGTTCATCTGCTCGGTACGCGTCGCGGTCTTCGCGACCCGCGCATGGCTAAGCCACGCGCACCACTACTACGGGTGAAACGGGGTTAGTGCCGATGACCTTGTCCTAGACGAAAACGCCCGCCTGGTTATCACTGTCGACAAACAAACGGATCCAGTCCCCTCGTACACCCCGGTACCAGCGGAGACTCGGACGGAGGCGGGAAGAGGCGCGGGATGCGAGGCCCACGCTCAAAGCCGACGCCCGGGACTCGAACCGGGGACCCCTTCATTACGAGGAACGCCGCAAGCGGCGCGTATCGGCTCCAACCGGCTTCCTAAGCGCGATTTGCACCCCTCGGTCGAGGTGATTCCCGTTTGGGGCCGCCGTGTACTTGACGCAAACTTGACGCATGGGACCCTACGGCCCCGCTGGTCGCCCCCACGAAGCGACGTAAGGTCACCCGATGATTGCAGCGAACTCGATGAACTTCGGCGATTGGGTTGGAGCAGCGCTTAGCCTCGTCCAAATCGCCGCCATCGTCATCGGCGCGATCTGGGCCTACTACAAGTTCGTGAAGGGCCGCGTTTGGCATCGGCGAGCCGAGCCAACGGTCGAGGCGACCCTGATGTCGACTGGAGAGGACTCCGCGCTTCGGACGCGGGTAACGCTCAAGAACACCGGCGCTGCTGATGTTCCGTTGCGGACAACTCTGCTGACGATCTTCTCGGCCGTCGCGGGTGAGAGCGACGAACGCGGCGAAGCGAATTGGGAGGAGATTGCACGCGCCCACGCGTTTCGCGATCACGAGTCAGTCGAGTCGCAAGAGACGATCACGGACGATTTGGTGATCCCACTCCCGTCCCCGCCGGAGAGCCTGCTTGGCTATCGGGTCAAGTGTCAGGTTTATGACAGGCGGACAAAGCCTGGAGCGACATGCTGGACTACCCACACGGTCATCCCCAAGAATGGTGAGGCTCCGACGATGCAGAAGGAGGCGGCTCAAATGAGGGAAGAGCAGCGGCCAGCGGACGAGGACGAAGTCCGGCGCGCAGAAGAGGAACCGGCCCCCCTCGAACGGCAACGCGAGTCCTCCGAAGAAGAGGCACAGGAGGCCGAGCGCGAGTCGGAAGGGCAGGACCAGCGCAACGCGACTGAGGACGAGGTCCGCGTAGCGGAAAAAGACTGAGGATGGTCGCACAGGGAGCGCAAGAACTAGCTCTTCATCACTAAGCCCCTTGTCTGCCAGAACGGACAACCGGGCGCACTCTTCTGCGATGCGTCGTCTATACGGCCTGTTCTTTCATCCGGTCGCCCTCGTCTTCATTCTTACCGCGCTGGTATTTCTCCTCGTCTGGCTGACGATCTTGGCTCCCGGGGGGCCCAGCCACTACTAAGGCCGCGAGTGCGAGTGGTGGACGATATGGCCTCGACGGGCCGAGGACGTTTCAACGCAAATGACCTAGTCGCCGAGGGATGCCTGGGCGGCGCGAACGCGGGCTTCCACGTCGGACCGGTCGAACAGCCGAGCGCGCTGCTTCCAGGTGACGCCAGGGTCGGCCTGCCCCATGATCGTCGCTGTCTCCAGCATCGAGAGGCCACGGGCCGCATAAAGGGAGATCGCGGCCGAGCCGTGGATCGTGATGCCTTTGTCGGCGAGTCCCGCCTTCTCGAGGACCTTCTCGACCGGCTTCACGCAGCACGGAGTACCCAAGGAGACGCGCATGGGAAAGCACCGGGGTCGCCGGAGGTCCCGCCGGACCTGGCCGATCTAGCGATCTATTGGGCCGGAGCCGTCATTGCCTACCTCGCAGCGGCATCTCGCAGTTCGCCTCCTGAGTCATCCCCGACCTAGTTCGAGGACGCCAAGGTGAACTTGACGCAAACGCTTGACGCACGCCCCTCGCTCACTAGCGCGAGAGACCGCTAAGCCGCTCGTAGAGCGAAGCCGACGCCCGGACTCGAACCGGGGACCCCTTCATTACGAGTGAAGTGCTCTACCAGCTGAGCTACGTCGGCAGGCGGCCTACTTTAGCCGTTCTCCTGGTCCTCCTCAGGCCGGGCGAGGCCGCCGTGTCGGGCTCGCGCGGCGGTCAACCGCCGTTCAGCGAAACCGTCAGTACGACTCCAATTCCGGCCGCGAGCAACGCCATCGTCACGTACCACATGAGTTCAGAACGTTGACGCCGAACGCTAAAGGTGGGGGCCGTGGCAAGGGCCACTGAGCGTTGAGCCGTCCGAGCGGCCCAGCGACCTGTCGTTCGAGCGCCTGCTTTTGCCGCGGCGGCGCCTCTAAGAGCCACGGTCTCGAGCCAATGCGCGGCCGACGCCCCGGTCCTGGCCCGGGCGCGACCGGTGGCAGCGGTGGAAAGGCCGGCTGAGCGTTGAGCGGTCAGAGCGACCCGGCGGCGTGTCGTTCGAGCTCCTGCCTGTATCGCCGCGGCACTTCTGAGAGCCACAATCTCGAGCAGCGCGGCAGACAGCCCGGTCCCGGCCCGGGCTCGAGCAGCGGCTGCGGTGGCAAGAGGCCTTGAACGCTGAGCGGTCAGAGCGGCCCAGCGGCGTGTCGTTCGAGCTCCTGTCTGTATCGCCGCGGCACTTCTGAGAGCCAAGACCTCGAGAGAATGCGCAGCCAACGCGTCGCTCTTTGGCCAACGTCGGCGAACATAGGTGAGGCCGAGGGCCAGGGCGGCGAGGAAAGCCGCGACGCTTGCCAGGCGCCAGGCGCCCCGACCCGAATGCTTCTGACCCCCATGTGTAGCCAGGCCCGCCTCCACCGGATGGCTCCGGGCCCAGGCCCGGTAGGAGACGCCCCGCGACCGAAGCCAGCGGGCGAACTCCGCTCGAGTCGCAAAGGTTCGGCCCCGCCACACGACCCCTTTAGCCTGTCCATTAGACGGCCCGGGAACTAGAACCCGCGCTTCGAAAGCCGCGAACCCGAGGAGGATCACGACCGACAGAATCAGCGCAGCAACCAAGAGCCGCATTCATCACAAATTGTCCCACCCAAGTCCTCAAGTGCCAAGACGAATCTAAGCGCGAGGCCTGCGCGTACATACGGGCATGAACATCATCACCGTCCCTTTCGTGCTGGCGAAGACGCTCGTTGAGGTCGGCGTCGGGACTGCGGCAGCGTCGGTTTCCTTCGCAGCTAGGTCGCAGCTAGGCGCGCTCAGGCGAAACGTTTTGCGGCCGCGAGCCCACCTCCGCAGGCCGCGGCGCGGTGATCGACGCCGCCGCCGGCAGCTCGAACAGGAACGTCGACCCTTCGCCGGGCTTCGACTCCAGCCAGATGTGCCCGCCCATGCGGCCCACGAGCTCGTTGCAGATGTAGAGGCCGAGCCCGGTGCCGCCGACGCCGCGGGTCATGTGCGGGTCGACGCGGTAGAACTTCTCGAACACGCGGCTCTGCTCGTCGACAGGGATCCCGAGCCCCTCGTCGCGGACGTGGAAGATCACGTTGCCCTCGTGCGGCTCCACGCCGACCTCGATCGCGCCGCCGTCGGGCGAGTACTTGATCGCGTTCTCGACGAGGTTGACGAGCACCTGCCTGACCTTGTCGCGGTCGGCCTCGACGAGCGGCAGGCCGTCTGAGACGCTGTGGCCCACCTTCACCCCCGGAGGCGCGTAGGCGCGCGTCGCCTCGACAACACGGTCGACCAGCTCCACGGCGTCGAACGGCTCCGCCTCGAGGTCCAGCCGGCCGGCATCGAGCTGACTCGCCAGCAGGATCTCGTTGACGATCCGACCGAGACGCTCCGACTCGTCGGCGATCAGCGAAACGAAGCGGTCGCGCCCGCCCTCGTCGAGGGCGAAATCGTGCCGGAGCAGCGTCTGCGCGGCGCCGTAGACGGCGGCGAGAGGCGTCCGGAGCTCGTGAGACGCGGTCGCGATGAAGCTGGCCTTCAGCTCCTCGAGCCGCCGGACATCGGTGAGGTCGCGGAACGCGTAGACGGTGCCGCCGAAGAACTGGACTCCCGAGATCGCGATCCAGCGCTCGCCGCGCTCGGTCTCGATCGGGATGACAACCTCGGGGTGGCCCGGGTCAGGCGTCGCGGCGACCGGCACCGTCTCGACCGCGTCCTGCCAGCCGTGAATCGCGTCGACGGCGGCGCGGCCGACGATGTCCGCGGCGCGGATCGCCGTGATCCCCTCTGCAGCCGGGTTCCAGAGCCTGACCTTCCCGTTCCGGTCGAGCAGCAAGATTCCGTCGGCGACGTGCTCGAGCACTCGGGCCGCCTCGGCGCGCTGCTCGACTTCCCCGAAGAGGCGCGCGCGGTCGACCGCGACCGCGATCCGGCCGGCGATCTCCTGCACGAGTGCGAGGTCGTCGGCGCTGTACGTCACCCCGATCGCAGTGCGGGCGACCGTTATCGCCCCGATCGAGCGGTCGCGGGCACGCATCGGCGCGCAGATCACCGACCGTGTCTTAAGCCCCTCGAGGAACGCAGGAGGCTGGCCGTTCGACGTCGAGCCAAGATCCGGGAGGACTCGCGGGCTGCCGCTCGAGACGACCGAGAGAACGGCGGGGTCAGGCTCCTGCTTCGGCGCGCCCGCGCCGCCGGCCTCCGCGCGGGCGACGGCGACACGCCTCAGAGGCGCGCCCTCTTCGGCCAGGTCGACGAGACACCAGTCGGCAAAGCCTCGAACGACCAGCGCGGCGATCCGTTCGATCGACGTCTTGTAGTCGAGCGACGAGGCCAGCTCCGCGACCTCGCGGAGGAGGTCGAGCCGGGCCTGCCGCTCGGCGGTCTCGGCCACGGCCTTCCGCTCAGCGGCGACGAGGCCGTCGCACTCGTCTTCGACCCGCTTGCGCTCGTCGATGTCGACGAGGAAGCTCTCGCCGAAAAGCGGCCGGCCGTCCCGTCTCGAGATCGTCCTCGCCTGCTCACGGATCCAGACGACGGAGCCGTTCCGAGCCAGCACCCGGTACTCGGTCTCGAACGGCGTGCCTGCTTCGTTTGCGGCTGAAATCTCCTTGATGACACGTTCGCGGTCGTCCGGGTGAATGACTCGCTCGAGCAACTCTCCGTCCCAGTCGCCCGGTGCGTATCCGAGCAGCGACTCGACCTGTGGGCTGACGAGCCGCGTGTCGCTCCGGTCGCCGACCGCGTAGATCCAGGTCACGAGCGGGAGGCTGTCGGTCAGGTCGCGGTACTTCCGGTCCGAGTCGGCGAGCTCCTCGTGGGCGCGACGCTGCTCGCCGAGGCGCTCGTCCTCACGGCGGCGGAACCGCACGGCGAGGTAGCCGACGAGCGCGCCGACCCCGAGCGCGAGCGCCACGGCGATTGCAAGCTGCTGGTAGAGGTCCGAGACGAAGAAGAACGGCACGGTGACAGCCGCCGTCAAGACGAGCGCAAAAGCCGCAACGAACGCTGGGCGCGAGGTGAACGACCTCGAACTCACTGGGACCGGAGGACTCTAGCTCCGTCGAGAGTTAGTCACAACCCTCGCTTGTTCGACGAATCAGGCCGCGACCCTGGCGCCGGCGAACGCACGGCGCAACCTCACGAAGAGCGCCTCCAGCGCGAGCGACGCGTTCAGATTGAACTCCTCGAAGTTCCGCCAGGCCTCGCGGGCGAGCTCCGCCGCCTGCTCGGCCGCAGCGAGTCGCTCGAGCGATGCGTCCTCGCGCAGCTCGTCTGTGTGGTCGCAGTGGACGGCGGTCTCCGCGCCGGCGGAGAACGCGACCACGTCGCGGTACCAGGCGGCGAGCTCTTCGAGCGCAGCGAGCAGCTCCTCGCGCTCTGCGCCGCGAGCCGCACGGCGTAGTCGCTGCTCGGTTTCGCGGTCGGTCAGCTCGAGGCCCTGGAGGCCCGCCTCCGCGGCTTCACGCGCGTCCTTGGCGCGGGCGCGCGAGCCGGCGACGACGGCCTCGGCCGCCGCTGCCGGATCGAACTCGGGTGCGAGGTAGACAGAGCGGGCCAGCCGCAGGCGCTCGCGGCGTCGCTTCGCGGCCGCATCATCGAGAAGCAGCGCCGCTCGGTCGAGCCTCCCCGCCGCGACTCGGGCGATCGCCGTCGCCTCGTCGGCCGGAAGCTCCGGCTCCTGGGCCTCGATGGCCGCGCGGACTGTCTTCTCCGACAGGCGCCTGAACGGGATCGGCTGGCAGCGCGAGCGGATCGTCTCCGGCAGCGAGCCGAGCTCGTCGGCGACGAGCACGATCACCGAGTAGCTCGGCGGCTCCTCGAGGTCTTTCAGCAGCGCGTCTGCCGCCTCCTCGTTCATCGCGTGCGCGCCGAAGATCAGGTAGACGCGGCGGTCCGCCTCGAACGGACGCATGTGCAGGTCGTGGCGGAGCTGGCGGATCGCGTCGATCCGGATCTGGTCGCCGAGCGGCTCGAGCACGTAGAGGTCGGGGTGCGTCCCGCGCGCGACACGGTCGGCGTCCCCCAGCAGGTCGGCAGCGAAAGCCGTCGCGAGCGCACGCTTGCCGACCCCCGCCGAGCCGTGGAACAGGTAGGCGTGCGCCGGCGCGTCGTCGAGCGCCGCGCGGAGCAGGCGCTTCGCCTCGGGCTGCTCAGAGACTGTCTCGAATGTGTCCAAAGATCTCCTTGGCGATTTCGGCGGCCGGGCGCCTCGCATCGACCGACTCGATCCGCTCCGGGAACGTGTCGGCAAGCTGACGATAGGCGACCGCGACCTGCTCGCGAAAGCCGTCGTCCTCCTGCTCGATCCGGTCGCGGTTCCGGCCCATTCGCGCCGCCGCCTCGCCGGCGCCGAGCTCGAGCAGGAAGGTGCGGTCCGGGAGCCGTTCGTGAATCGCCGGCAGGTTGAGCGCGAGCACTCGCTCGACGCCGAGCCCGCGCGCGACGCCCTGGTAGGCGAGAGAGGAATCGAGGTAACGGTCGCAGATCACGACCGCTCCGCGCGCGAGCGCCGGCTCGATCACGCGGTCGACGAGCTCCGCGCGCGCCGCCGCAAAGAGAGCGGCCTCGGCCCAGGGCGAGATCCCGTTGCCGCTCAGCAGCAGCCCGCGCACGTGCTCGCCGAGCTCGGTCCCGCCCGGCTCGCGCGTCGTCACCACGTCGCGGCCGGCGCCGCGAATCGCCTCGGCGAGCAGCTCGGCCTGGGTGGTCTTGCCGGAGCCGTCGAGGCCCTCGAACGTGATGAACATCCGCGGCCTAGGATACGGAGCCTTGCGGGCGATCGTGACCGGGGGGGCGGGCTTCATCGGCTCGCATGTT
>JBQCGP010000083.1:0-18275 GCA_051955535.1 Gaiellaceae bacterium
GCCGCGCCGTCTCGTCGTCGCGGCGGCGGCTGCTCCTCGTCGACCACCGCGCGAACGACAATCACGACGGCGGGCAGCTCCAGTTCGGGCCCGACGGGCACCTCTACGCAGGAACGGGCGACGGAGGCTCGGAAGGCGACCCGCGGGACAACTCGCAGAACCTCTCGCTCAAGCTCGGCAAGCTGCTTCGCTTCAACGGCGCCCGTTGGCAGATCTACGCGTACGGCCTGCGAAACCCGTGGCGCTTCTCCTTCGACCGGGCGAACGGCGACCTCTACATCGGCGACGTCGGCGGGAACGCCTGGGAGGAGATCGATTACAGGCCGCGCTCGGCGACCGGCCTCGCTAACTACGGCTGGTCGGCCTACGAGGGCCTGGTTCCGTTCAAGCCGTCGCGCCTGAACCACGCGGGAACGCTCGTGAAACCCGTCGAGGTCTACAGCCACAACGGTGGCAACTGCTCAGTGACGGGCGGCTATGTCTACCGCGGCACCGCCGTGCGGGCGGCGCGGGGGCGCTACTTCTACGGCGATTACTGCACGGGCGAGATATGGAGCCTCCGGATCTCGGCGGGCCGCGCCGTCGACAACAGGCGGGAGTCGAGCCGGATCGGCTCCCTGTCGTCGTTCGGCCAGGGGGCCAACGGCACGCTCTACGCCGTTTCCCTCGACGGCGGCCTCTACCGGCTCTCCGGCTAACCGGGGTCAGGCAGGATTCCGGGGTGTCCCGGGGGGTCTTCCTCGCGCTTGCGCTCACGTGCCTCGCCGCGGCCGGCTGCGGCGGCGCCGAACGGCCGGGCGCGCCTGCTGCGAGGCTCGGCGGCGACTGGACGCGCTTCGGGTACGACGCGGCCCGTCACAACGCAGGGCCTACGCAGACGGGGATCACGGCGGCAAACGTGCGCAGCCTGCGCGGGCAGCGCGTCGCCCTCGACGGCACCGTCGATGCCTCGCCGATCTATCTCCGCGGCGTGGCGGTGCGAGGCGCGCGGCACGACGCCTTCTTCGTGACGACGTCGTACGGGCGCACGATCGCGATCAACGCGGCCACCGGCGCGATTCTGTGGACGTTCACGCCGTCGGATTACTCGTCCCTCGCGGGCTCCTACAGGATCACGAACTCGACGCCCGTCGCCGACCCGAACCGCAAGTTCGTCTACGCGGCGTCGCCCGACGGGTTCGTCCACAAGCTCTCCGTGGCCGGCGGTGCCGAGGCACGCGGCTGGCCCGTTCGCGTGACCCTTCTGCCGCAGCGGGAGAAGCTCGGCACCTCGCTCAACTTCTCGCGCGGCCTCGTTCTGATCGGAACGGGCGGCTACGTCGGCGACGCGCCTCCGTACCAGGGGCACGTCGTCGCAATCAGCGCGACGAGTGGCCGTATCGCCCACGTCTGGAACTCGCTCTGCTCGAACGTGCACCGGCTGCTGAACCCGAGGAGCTGTCCGGAGAGCGACTCGGCGATCTGGGCGCGGTCGGGAGTCGTCGTCGCCCCGGGATCGGCAAACCTGCTCGTCGCCACCGGCAACGGCCGCTTCGACGGTGCCAACAACTGGGGGGACAGTGCGCTGCTGCTGACGCCGAACGCCGGCCGCCTGATGCGGAATTGGACCCCGCGCGACCAGGCGAGCCTCAGCGCCGGCGACGTCGACCTTGGCAGCACGGCTCCTGCTTTGGTCGGCCAAGGGCTCGTGCTGCAGGGCGGCAAGGACGCCAAGCTTCGGCTGCTCAGCCTCAGCCGGCTGGGCGGACGCCTCGGCGCGACCGGCGGCGAACTGCAGACGTTGCGCGCGCCCGGCGGGGCGGACGTCTTCACGGCGCCGGCGGTCTGGCGAAACCGCGTCTTCGTCGCCACCGATTCGGGCCTGGCGTGCTACGTCCTCCGCGGCAAGCGGCTGCATCTTTCCTGGCAGAAGAGCTCCGGCGGCACGAGCCCGGTCGTAGCGGGCGGATTGCTCTACGTGTACAACGGCTCCCTGAACGTCTACGCGCCGGCGACCGGCAGGCAGCTCGCCTCGTTCGGTGTCGGCGGCCGCCACTGGAACAGTCCGATCGTCACCGACAGCCGTGTCGCGGTTCCCGACGGAAGTGCCAACGACCACAGCACGCACGGCGCCCTAGAGATCTTCCGCCTGCCCTAGCCCGCGCGGCGGCGCCTGACCTGCGGGGCCTGCTGCCCCAGCGCCGCGTACGCGATCGCCTGCAGCGACTCGTTCAGGTTCCGGAGCTCGTGCGCCATCCGGGCGAAGCCCTCGGCGTGGTCGAGCCGCCGGTTGAGGACGTGGATCTCCTCGACCAGCCTGTCCAGCCGCTCGAGGACGGCGTCGAGCTGGCGGTCGTCCAGGGGCTTCCGCTCGGGCATGTAGTCGATTCTACGTCGCGTTGCCGCGCGGAAAGAGCGCACGCCCGCTGACCCGGACCGGTAGTCTCGGCCGGAAAGGCGAGCGGCGAGGGAACCCGGTGCAAGTCCGGGACGGTCCCGCCGCTGTGAGGGGAGGCGCTCAGCCGCCGAGAGCCACTGGCGAGAGCCGGGAAGGCGGCGGCAGAGGGAGCCCCGAGTCAGAAGACCTGCCTCTCGCCTGGCAACCGAACCCCTCGCGGAAGGAGGATTCGTGTACCGACGCTCTCTCTTCGCCGTCGTCCTGGCGGCGCTCGTCCTCGTCCCGTCTGCCTTCGCGGCGCGGGTGCACGTCCGCGTCGAAGGTAAGACGCAGACGATCTTCGGAACGACCGAGCCGACCCTGAACGTGACGGCGACCGCCCTCGACGCGCTCGAGGCGGCCAGCCTCGCGGGCGAGTTCTACTACCACGTCGCGCAGACCGCATTCGGGCCGTACGTGGACCAGATCGGCCGCTATCCGGCGGCGGCCTCGAGCGGGTGGGTCTTCAAGGTGAACGGGATCGTCCCGCCGGTCGGAGCCGACCAGGTCAAGGTCAAGGACGGCGACACCGTGCTCTGGTACTGGGCGACGTTCTCGGGCCCCGCCGGGCCGCTGACGCTCGAGGTCGAGACGTCGATCGTCCGGGGCCGGCGCTGCTTCTTCGCGACGGGACGGAACGACGCCGGTCGTGCCTCGCGCGTTCGCGGAGTCGTCTTCACGCTGAACGGACGGCGCACGAGCTCGGCGAGCGGCGTCGTCTGCACGCGGCTAGGGCGCTACACGGTCAAGGTCTCGAAGACCGGCGCGATCCGCTCGCGCACGTACAGCGGCAGGTGAGAGGCCTTGCGGCCGCCGTGCTCGCCACCGCCTTTCTCGCCGGCTGCAGCTCGGCCCACACCAGCGGAAGCGCAACGCTGTGGATCACCCGCGATCGCGGGCAGCACGTGCTGCTCACGAAGAAGGTGAAGGCGGGGCAGAGCGCGATGGAGGCGCTCGTGCAGGCGACGAAGGTGAAGACGAGCTACGGCGGCCGCTTCGTCCAGTCGATCGGCGGCGTCTCGGGCGACCGTTCGGCCCGCCGCGACTGGTTCTACTTCATCAACGGCTACGAGGCCGATCGGGGAGCCGCGGATTACACCCTTCACCCGGGCGACGTCGAGTGGTGGGACTACCGCAACTGGAAGCACTCGATTCACGTCCCGGTCGCCGTCGGCGCCTTTCCGGAGCCGTTCCTGCACGGCTACGCGGGCAAGACCCGCGACGCCGCGGTCGTGTACGACTCGCCGGCGCTGACGTCGCTCGCAAAAAGGCTCGGCAGGCTGATTCACGGCAAGACGCTGAATGCCGAGCAGCTCGCGGGCGCCAACGTCCTCTTCCTGACGAAGGCGGACGTGCCGCTATCGGCGACCACGCAGACGGCAGGTGCGCCGGTGCGGTTCGTGATCGGGCCGACCGCGGCGCGGCGGCTGCTCGCCGATCCGGCGCGTGTCCGCTTCCGCTACTCGGGGCTGCGGTGAAGCCGGTCCCGGCAGCGATTCTCCTCTTCGCCCTCGCCGCCGCGGCGCTGCTGGCCGCGCACACAGCCTCGGTTGCGGTGCTGGCTGCGGTGTTGCTCGCGGTCTGCCTGCGCGCGCCGGGACCGCGGCGCTGGCCCTATCTCGTTGGGGCGCTCGGCTCGGCGGCCGCGCTATTCGTGGTGACGCCGTTCGTGGAGCAGCTTCCCGGCGTCGTCTACTGGACCGGGCCGACGATCCCCGTCGTCGGGACGCTCGACGTCACTTCGACCGAGCTGTCCGGCGCCTTGTTCAACGCCTGCCGTCTCGCCGCGGTGTCGCTTGCGTTCGCTGCCTATGCGCTCTGGCTCGACCACGACCGGCTCGTACAGGCCGCCGGTTTCGCGCGTCGGTCCGTGCTCGCCGTCGCTCTGGCGACGCGGCTGGTTCCAGCGCTCGAACGCGACGCGACCGGGTTGGTCGAGGCTCTCCGGGGACGCGGGATCGAGCCCGAGGGCCTGCGCGGCCGGGCACGCCTCGTCTCGCCGCTCCTGGCGGGCTCGCTCGAGCGCAGCCTCAACCTCGCCGAGGCGATGGAGGCGCGCGGCTTTGGTCGAGCGGGGGGGACGCGGATGCCGCAGCCGCCGTGGGGTGCGCTCGACCGGCTCGCCGTCGCGGGGGCGGTGCTTGCGATCGTCGCGGGGGCGTTGTGGCTCTAGCGACCGCGGAGCGCGTCTCGTTCACGTACCCGGGCGCGTCTGTACCGGCCCTTCGGGACGTGTCCGTGAGTCTGCCCCCCGGACAGGCCACGTTGGTACTCGGCCGGTCAGGGTCCGGGAAGTCGACGCTGCTCCGTGCCTTCGCCGGCCTGATTCCGCACTTCCACGGCGGTCGGTTCTCTGGTCGTGTCGAGGTGGCCGGCGTCGACACGCGGAGCCGCGGTCCGGCCGGGCTGGCCGGGACGGTCGCGACGCTGTTCCAGGATCCGGAGGACCAGGTCGTGTTCACGCGCGTCCTCAACGAGGTCGCCTTCGGCCTCGAGAACGTCGGGACACCGCCTCGGGAGATCGAGGCTCGCGCGACGAGCGCGCTTGCGGCGGTCGGCGTCGAGCACCTTTCCGACCGGCTCGTGACCGAGCTCTCCGGCGGCGAGTTGCAGCGGGTCTGCCTCGCCGCCACGCTGGCGCTCGAGCCGCGTCTGCTGCTCCTCGACGAGCCGACGTCGCAGCTCGATCCGGCGGCCGCCGAGGCCCTGGTCGAGCTGGCGGTCCGGCTGGCGCGCGACCGCGGGACGGCCGTGCTGCTGTCCGAGCAGCGACCGGCGCTGCCGCTGGAGCTCTGCGACCGCGTGCTGTTCCTCGAAGACGGGTGCCTGGCGTTCGACGGGCCCGTCGCCGAGGGCCACGCCTGGCTCGAAGAGCATCACCCCGGCTTCGTTTCGAGCGGCGGTGAAGCACGTGTTCGCCCACATCACGGGGACGAAGTCGTGGCCCGGCTCGACGATGTCTCCTTCGCCTACGAAGACCACCTGCTCGTTCTCGACGGCGTTGGCCTCGAGCTTCGGCGCGGAGAGGTCGTCGCGCTCGTTGGGCCCAACGGCTCGGGCAAGACGACGCTCGCAAAACTCGCAGCCGGTCTGCTCGAACCGCTGAGCGGCGGCGTCGAGCGCGTCGGCCGTGCGACGTACCTTTCGCAGGACCCCGGGCGCTACGTCTTTCGGGAGCGTGTCGACGAGGAGGTGGCGGTCGGCGTCGGCGGCGATCTCGCGGCGGCGGGGTGTGCGCTGGCGGCGGTCGGCCTAGGCGGGTGCGAGGACCGCCATCCGCGCGACCTCTCGAGCGGCGAGCGAGAGCGACTCGGGCTCGCGGCCGTGCTTGCGCCGGAGCCGGACCTGCTCGTCCTCGACGAGCCGACCCGAGGGGTCGATCCGGAGCGGAAGCACGAGCTCGCGCGGCTGCTCGCGGCCGAGTCGAGCCGAGCGACTCTCGTCGTCACCCACGATGTCGCCTTCGCACACGCGGTGGCCGACCGCACGGTCTCGCTGGACCCGGAACGGGAGCTCGTCCGTGACTAGGGCGTTCATCGCCGGAGCCGCGATCGTCGCCTTCGCGTCGGCCGCTTGGGCGGCGACGACGCCCCGCCAGGCGGCACTCGCGCTGCTGCTGCTCGCTGCGGCGCTGCTCGCGGCCGGTGCGGCGTGGCTCGACCCAGGCCTCGGCGCCGGCAAGACGCTCGCCCTCGTCGCGACGCTCGCGGCCACCGCCGCCGCCGGACGCGTCCTCTTTGCCGCTGTTCCCGGCGTGCAGCCGGTCACGGTGATCACGGTGGCGGCGGGCGCCGCCCTCGGCGCGCGCGCGGGTTTCGGCGTCGGTGCGCTGGCCGCGCTCGCGTCGAACTTCTTCCTCGGGCAGGGGCCCTGGACGCCCTGGCAGATGCTGGCGTGGGGCGGCTGCGGCGTGATCGGCGCGCTCGCCGCCCCGCTGATCCGCCGCCGCGTGCCCTTTGCGCTGCTCTGCTTCGTCCTCGGCTTCGCTTTCAGCGGGCTGATGGACGTCTGGGAGTGGTACAGCTTCTACCCGCACACCTGGGCCGCGCTGACCGTCCAGCTCGGCCGCGGCTTCTGGTTCGACGCCGCGCACGCGATCGGAAACGTGGTCATGGCGCTCGTGGTCGGCCCCGAGCTGCGGCGGCTGCTCGAGCGCTACGGGAAGCGCCTCAGAGCGGAGATCGTGTGGGCCTGAAGCTCGCCGTACTCGCCGCCGCGCTTCTCGCGGCGCCGCTTCCGCGCGGAGCCGGCTTCCTCCAGGCGCGACAGCTCGCGGACGGGAGCTTCGCCGAGCAGGGAAAGTCGGGCTATCCGCAGCTGACGGCCTGGGCGACGCTCGGGCTGCGGGCTTCCGGCTCCGCTCCGCGTTCGAGAGCCGCGAGCGCGAAGTACCTCGCCACCCACGAATCCGATCTCGGCAGCGCCACGGACCTCGCGCTGGTGGCACTCGCCGAGCAGGCGCTCGGCCAGACCCCGGACAGGCTGCTCGCGCGCCTTCGCGCGCTCGAGCGCGCGAACGGCTCGGTCGGCGGCCTCGTCAACGGCACCGCCTGGAGCGTGCTCGCGTTCCGAGCGGCCGGGGAGCCGGTTCCTCGCGGCGCCGTCGGTTGGCTGCTCGCGCGCCAGATGCGCGCCGGCGGTTGGGGGTGGACGGCGGGCGCCGCCGACTCGAACGACACGGCCGCCGTAGTCGAAGCGCTACACGCAGCGGGCGTCCACGGTCGCCCGATTCGGCGTGCGCTCAGCTTCCTGCTCCGTTACCGCAACCGCGACGGGGGCTTCGAGCTCACGGCCGGGCGCGGTTCGGACGCGCAGTCGACGGCGTGGGCGATCCAGGCCTTTCTGGCCGTCGGCAAAAGGCCGCCGCGCGGCGCGTTCGCGTATCTGAAACGCCTCCAGCGCCCGGACGGCAGCTTCCGCTACTCGGCGCGCTACACCACGACGCCCGTCTGGGTCACCGCGCAGGTTCTGCCGGCGCTCGCCCGGAAGCCCTTCCCGCTCAGGGGTTAGAGCTCACGCGCGAGCTCGACCTGCGCGTACAGCCGCCGATAGCCGAGCCGTTCGTTGAGCGTCAGCATCGGGACGTTGTCGTCGTCGTTGGCGGTCACGATTTCGCGGATCCCGGCCTCGTGCGCCCAGCGGATCGTCGCGAGCTTGACGAGCAGGGCGTGCTTGCGCCCACGCAGCTCCGGCAAGGTCGCCGTCCAGTCGTTCTCGGCCCGCGGAAAGGCATCGTCGACGACGAGGCTCGCCAGCGAGACCATCCGATCTCGCTCGTCGACGATCACGAAGCTGCCGTCCCAGGAAAGGTCGGGCCGCTCGAAGATGAGACGCCACAGCTCCTCCGGCGTGATCCGGCTCCCTCCGGGCGTCCACGCGCCTGCGGCCTCGTAGAAGGCGGCGACTTCGTCCTGCCGGCTCGCCACCTCCCGCAGCGTCGCGAGCCGAAGGCCGGCCGACTCCGCCGACGCCACGAGCGTGTCGAGCTCACCCAGGTCGGCCGACTCCGGGTCGAGCGAGGAGACGATCTCGGCGGAAACCGGCTCGAAGCCGCGCGTCTCGACGAACCGGCGACCGGCCGGATCGTCGTCGACCTCGACCGTCAGGCGCTGAACGCCCAATGCGTGGGCGTGGCTCTCCGCCTCTTCGTACAGCGCCGAGCCGATCCCGCGGCGCCGACGGTCGGTCCGAACCCCGATCCAGAATCGGCCGACGGCGCCTGGCTCGTCCCATTTGACGTACGACGTCGCGAAGCCGAGCGGCTCGCCGCCCTCGATCGCGAGCCAGGAGCGGCGCCGCGTACGCTCGGGCTCCGCGCTCTCGCGGTGGGCGAGATAGCCCGCCGTCACGACGATCGCCGGCTGTAGCGGTCGCGTCAGCTCCGCGGTGGACCGGGCATCCGCCGCCTCGAACGGCCGAATCTCCATCCCGCCATACTGGCCGAATGGCGACCAATCCAGCCGCGATGGCTCAACCATGCGCTCTGACGCCCGGAGAACCCGGTTTGGTAGCCCGCTTGGTAGCCCACCGGCTGAACGAGCCTCGGAAAGGCGCAGGGCCCGGCGAATCCGCCGAGCCCTGATCGTCCTGGACGAACGTGTGCTCTAGTAGTTCGCGAGGATCGTGTAGCTCATGCCGTCGGCGGAGATGGTGTAGGTGCCGCTGGTAGCAATCGACGAGTGGTCAAAGTCGGACTGCCAAGCACCGCCGCCGAACGTGACTACCTGGCCGGGAGCGTAATACTGGAGGGGCTGGCCGGTCGTGCTCTTGCATGTTTCGCTCTCCTGCACCGTGCCGTCCTTCTTCACCTGGTGAACGCCGGAGCAGCTCACGGGGCCGACGACCCCGTCGGTGTAGTTCGCCTTGAACTGGTTGACCTGCGTGCCATTGTTGGCTGCCGAGGCGATGCTGGCGAAGGCGAGGATGAGCGCGCCCAGCAGAGCGGCAACAAGCGAAAAGCGCTTCATTGCGTATTCCTTTCTTTTGTTTTGACTTGAAGAAGCCGGGCCGGGACTAGTCCCGCGTCGCCGCCAAGGGCCTGCCACTTCCTAGGTCGCAAGGTACGGCCGGCGTGGATCGCACGCCATGACGTTCGTGGGTCATCCTCCGGGGCGGTTACGGTCGCGCCGCGCAGCCTTGGCGGCCCTGCGCCTCGCTCAGGCCGTACTCATCGGCAATTCGCCCACGCTACCCTCGGATGCTTGGGTCTCTGGAAGAGGTTGAGCAGGAAGCGTGCGGAGCCTCGCCTTGAAGCGGCGAGCAGAGGAGAACATCCGACCCCGCCCGATCCGCACGCGACATACCACCACAAGCGCGCGCAGATTCCCGAACGGTTTGCGACGGTGCCCGAGGGCTACACCGTGGAGCACCTCAGTTGGAAGGAGTACATGGCCAGCGGCTTTGACGAGGAAGTTCCCGATCTCGCCGAGGTGATGTCGCCAAAGGAACTACAGAAGGTGTGGATTGACGTTCTCCGCGATCCAGACGGGAACATCGTCGCGGAACGGGATCAGGAGGGCGGGCGATGGTGGACGCCTGAGGAGAAGGAAGCGGATGCGGAGGCCTGGGCGGAGTACGAAGACCAACTCTAGGTCGCTCCCTATCTCTGACCCTCACCTACGCCCGTCAGGCGGCGCTAGCGTCAGATCTGCGCGATCACGAGCACGATGGTCATGAAGACGAGCGAAATCCCGCCGACGGTGAACAGCCGGACGGTGCGGAGCCGCAGCGGTACATCGCCACCTGTGCGCAGCGCATGTTCCAACTCGTGCTGACGTTGTGCGCCGACGATCAGCAACCCGACCGCGAGAGACGCGTAGCCACAGCTGAGCAAGATGTACGGCCATGGCGCGACGTTGAGCAGATTCGGGGCGAACCTGCCCACAGCGAGCGCTCCAGCGGTGGCGCCGAGCGCGGTGCGCCACCACGCCAGCCACGTGCGCTCCGCAGCCATTGACGTCCGCCGCACCTGATCGAGATCGGACGGCGCCGTCGCAACGTGCGGCGCTTCGACTTCGGCCTCGATGTGCTCTGAGTCCGACGGCGGCTGCGCCATGGCGGCATCTAACACGGTTCGAAGCGTTGAGTCGTGGCCGAAAGAGCCTAGAACCCTCCGCGACTCTGGGCGGGTAAGTACTTCCATCGTCCTGCCATCCCGGGGTGCGGGTAGGCTCGTACCAAGCTTCGGCGCCGAGGGCCCGCACGTCGAAGTCGTCCTCAAGTCGAACGATCCCGCTGCCCTCGACGCCGTTGCCGCCTATCTCGCCTACGCCCTCGAAAAGAGTTTGTGAACTCCCCTGACGGAGGGGTGTGGTGGCGCGTCTAGAACGCCGATTGCTCGTGCAGATGTCGAAGCATCGCTTGCTGGTCGGCTTTCTTTTTCTCGCCACGCTCGTTGCCGGTTTGGTGCTCGTCCGGCAGGGCTCGCACGGCGCCTTCCATGCGGCTGCGACACCGGACTGGAAGCTTCTCGCGGCCGGTTTCGCGATCTGCGCCGCGGTGCAGCCGCTGCGGGCGCTCGCCTGGTCGTCGACCGTGCGTCACCCGGTCGGCTTCCGAGCCATCTACGCGTCCAGCTCGATTGGCTCCTTCCTCGACACCGTGCTGCCGGGCCGGTTGGGCGAGGCCTCCAAGGTCGCCGTCCTCAAGGTCACGTCGGGGGCGAAGTACCCCGGTTTCTCGCGCGCCGGCGGCTCGCTGCTCTGCGCACACCTGCTCGAGATGATCGCCTTCGCCGTGCTCGGTGCCGGCGCGACACTGTTCCTGCCCGTGCCCGCCTGGGCGCGGTGGACGATCATCGGCGGCATCGCGGGCGCGTCGGGAGCGCTTGCGCTCGCCGCGGTGCTCCACCGCTACCTGGGCCGGCGGCTTCCGCACGGCATCACCTCGTTCCTCGCCGGCGCCGCGGCGCCGCGCGGTGTCCTGCTGCGCGCCGGGTTGATCCTGCTGGTGACCTGGCTCGCGCGCTGGTTCGGAATCCTCTTCTGCCTGCATGCAGTCGGCGTCCACCTCAGCCTCGGCGCCGCACTCCTCTACATGCTGATCACCGGCCTTGCGAACACGGCGCCGATCCTTCCCGGCAACGTCGGTATCTACCAGGGAGCAGCGCTCGGCGCGCTCGCGATCGCGGGCTACTCCGGGTCGCACGCGGTGGCGGCAAGCCTGGTGATCCCGTTCGTCGTGACGCTGGCAACCGCGAGCGCGGCGGCGGTCGGGCTGGCGCTTTACGGCGATCGTGTGAAGCAGCTCTCGCTCGTCGCTCTCAGGCCCAGCAAAGCCTAGCCAGACTAGGTATCGTTACCGGCGCTGTGCGCGCCGAGACGCTCAAGGGACACCTCGATTTCCTGTTGCTCGCGATCGTCGGCGACGAGCCGTCGCACGGCTACCGGATCATCGAGGAACTGAAGCGCCGCAGCGGAGGCGCGTTCGATCTCCCCGAAGGCACCGTCTATCCGGCCTTGCACCGACTCGAGCAGAGTGGCCTCTTGACGAGCTCGTGGGCAAGCGGCTCGGGGCGTCGCCGGCGCGTCTACGAGCTCACGGCGCGCGGCCGGCGTGCGCTCGCCGGCGCGCGGCGCGACTGGCGCGGGTTCGCGAATGCGGTCGAAGCGGTGGTGGCGTGATCGAGCACTACCTCGACGAGCTGGCGGCGGAGCTCGGCTCGGTCGGCATCCGCGGGGCGCAACGACGCCGCATCCTCGCGGAGGCAGAGGACCACCTGCGCGAGAGCGGCGATCCGGGCCGGTTCGGCGACCCGGGCCTGGTCGCGGCTCGTTTCGCCGACGAGCTCGCCACCTCGGGGGCGCGCCGCGTCGCCTGGGGCTCTGTCATTGCGCTCGCGCCGGCGGCAATCGTCTACGCAATCCTTTTCTCGCTGCCCGCAACTTGGCCCGACATCACCGCCGGCCGGAGCGTCCCTATTGCGGTCGCCGCGGCAGCGACGATGCTGCTGGCGCCGCAGATTTCCTTCGCGGCCGGCCTGCTGGCGGTTGCCGGAGCCTGGCGCCTTCGGTCGGAAGTGGCTGCTCCGGCGTCGGCGATCACGCTCCTTCGGCGACGCGCAGGCGTCGCGCTCGCGGCGGGAGCCGCGGCTCTCCTGGCGGTGATGGTGACGACCTACGAGTTCAGCGCGTGGCTGTCGACCTGGCGCGTCGCGCTTGCCTTCTCGATCGCGGGCCTCTCCCTCGTCCCGATCGCCGCCGGTGCGGTCGCGCTGCGCAGGACCGGGGCGCTTCGCCCGCAGGCGGCGGGGGACGCCGGCGACGTCTTCGACGACCTTGCACCGGTCCTCGACCGGCTTCCTCTCGAGCTGCGGGGCCGTCCCTGGCGCTTCTGCCTGCTCTTCGCGGCTGCGGTCGCTGCGCTGGCGCTGCTCGGCGGCGGCATTCTGAACGAGGGGCCGCGCAACGCCGTCGCCGAATTCGCCGCCGTGTGCGCCGGCTTCGCGGCGCTCGGCCGCTATCTCGGCTTGCGCCCGAGCCGCGCGCGCCACTGAGCAAGCGACAGGGCGTAGAACCCGGCGATTCCGAGGTACGCGGCCGCACTGGCCCACGGCTCGACGAAGGCCAGAAGGGCGGCACCGCCGTAGAGGAGTGACCCGGGCAAGTAGGAGCGTGTGATGTCGTCGATCACCTCGTCCGGCACGCTCTCGTCGATCAGTCGGCGCCCAGACGACGCGTAACGCCACCAAGCGAGGAAGGCGAGCGCCGTCAGCGTCAGGGTTGCGCCGTAGAGGAAGGCCGCGGCCCGTGCTCCGTCCGTTTCGACGAACTGCGCTAGCACAGCGGTTGGGAACGGGACGAAGGCGATCATCATCAGCAGCAGCGTGTTCAGAAGCAGCATCGTCCGGTCGACGCGCGCAATCAGCTCGAAGACGTAGTGGTGGTTGATCCACATCACGCCGATCGTCAGAAAGCTGGTCAGGTAACCCAAGTAGGACGGCCACAGCCGCAGCAGCTCGTGACCGAGGGTCTCTGCGTGCTCATGCCCGGGGACGCGGACCTCGATAATCAGCAGCGTGATCGCGATCGCGAAGACGCCGTCGCTGAAAGCCTCGAGCCGCGCGGTTTGGCTCGTCATGCGGGAATCCTCGCGGCCGCGACGGACGGCCTTGCCGTTCGTTTAGCTACGCACCGTGCGCCTCGCCGTCAGCCGGAACGCCGGCTTCGTGCTCGTCGCCTACGCGTTCCTCGTGACGATGATCGGGACGACGCTGCCGACCCCTCTCTATCCGCTCTTCGCGGAGCGTTATTCGTTCGGGGAGCTGATGGTGACGGTGATCTTCGCCGTCTACGCCTTCGGCGTGATCGCGGGGCTGCTTGCGTTCGGAAATCTCTCGGACGAGATCGGCCGCAAGCCGGTGCTGCTCCTCGGGATCGCGTTTTCCGCGACGAGCGCCTTGCTGTTCGTCTTCGCGGGCTCGCTGGCGCCGATCTTCGCCGGCCGCGTCTTCTCCGGCCTCTCGGCCGGGATCTTCACGGGCACAGCGACCGCCATGATGGTCGACCTCGCGCCTGGAGGCCGGCGGCGGCTGGGGAGCCTCGTCGCCGTCGTCGTCAACCTCGGCGGGCTCGGTCTCGGCACGCTGCTCGCCGGCCTGCTCGCCGACTACTGCACCTCGCCGCTGCGGCTCCCCTTCCTCGTCCAGCTCGGGCTGCTCGTCCCCGCGGTACTCGGTCTGCTCGTGACGCCCGAGACGGTGGAGCGCCGTGCCTTCCGGCTCCGGCTTCAGCGCCTCCGGGTTCCCGCCGAGGTGCGCGGCGTCTTCATCCGCGGGGCGAGCGTCGGCTTCGGCGGCTTCGCAGTCGCCGGCGTCTTCGGCTCGGTCGCTCCCGCCTTCATGGCACAGATCCTGGGCCGGACGAGCCATGCCCTGGCCGGCTTGGTCGTGTTCATCCTCTTCAGCACCTCGATCCTCGGCCAGCTCCTCGTCGTACGGCTCTCCGATCGCCGCGCCCTCGTCTGGGGTTGCGCGCTTCTCGCGAGCGGGGTCGGGCTGCTCGCGCTGGCGCTCTGGCTCGAGTCGCTAGCAGCTCTGATCGCCTCCGCGGCGGTGGTCGGGATCGGCCTGGGAGGCGTGATCGGCGCAGGACTGGCGGCGATCAACCAGCGCGCGCCGGTCAAGCAGCGCGGCGAGACCGCCTCGAGCTTCTTCGTCGTCATGTACGTGGGCCTCTCGCTGCCGGTGATCGGCGTCGGTGTGGCGGCCCAGTCGTTCGGCCTCCGCGCCGCCGGCATCGCCTTCAGCGCCGCCGTGGCTGCCCTGGTCCTGGCGGTTCTGGTCAGCCTGACCCGTCCCGACTAGCGGGTCCTGGTGCCAGGCATGAAGCCGGGTCCGCACCGGACAAAACGCCTGGTAACCAGCTCACTCCTCATTGGCCCCGAGACATGTCCAGGCCCCAACCTCGTGCCAGGCACGAGGACATGCCCCGAACCGCCTAGCCCAGCTGCGCTGGATTGTCCGGCTGCCAGTCGCGTCGGACGTAGCCGCCTTTGGCGCCGATCACGATGAGCACGAGGTTCTCCGTCGCCGACGCTGACGATCTGCCGCGGTGTCGCCGCCTCGACGTGGCAAAACCCGCCCGGCCCGAGCTCCCTGGTCTCGCCCGGCAGCCGGAACCGCGCGCGCCCGCGGTGTACAAACTAGAGCTCGTCCTGCTCCTCGTGGGAGTGCGGCCGCGACTCCACACCGGCTGCGAGCACCCATGCGTTGGCGCCGAAGGCGCTGATCTCGAGCTCCGGCCGGATCTTCCGGACGACGCCGTCCCCGAGCTCGTCCAGCGACGAAAACGCGTAGCCCACGGTCGCTAGCCTAGGACTCCGATGTCCGTCACGACGCCCGAGAGCTACCTCGTCGGCCTGAACCCCGCGCAACGCGAGGCCGTGCTCGACACCGAGGGGCCGCTGCTCGTGATTGCGGGCGCCGGCTCCGGCAAGACCCGCGTGCTCACCCACCGGGTCGGCCACCTGATCACCGCCTGCGGCGTCAAGCCGAACGAGATCCTCGCGATCACGTTCACGAACAAGGCCGCGAACGAGATGAAGGAGCGGCTCGAGGACCTGCTCGGCCCGGCCGCGCGCCGCCTCTGGATCCTCACCTTCCACGCCGCCTGCGGGCGGATCCTGCGCCGCGAGGCGCCGCGGCTCGGCTACCGCACCAACTTCACCATCTACGACCAGGCCGACCAGATCCGGCTGACCAAGGCGTGCTTGGAGGAGCTCGAGCGCGACCCGAAGCGTTTCGTCCCACGCGGCATCCACGCCCAGATCTCCGCGGCGAAGAACAACCTGGTCGGGCCCGAGGAGTACAAATCGCGCGTCTCGTCCTTCTACGACCAGACCGTCGCGGACACGTACGACCTTTACCAGCGGCGCCTGTTCGGCTCGAACGCCGTCGACTTCGACGACCTCCTCTTCCTGACCGTCGACGTCCTGGAGCGCTTCCCCGAGGCGCTCGATCGCTGGCGCAAGGCGTTTCGCTACGTGCTCGTCGACGAGTACCAGGACACGAACCACGCCCAGTATCGGCTGCTCCAGCTCCTGGCTGGAGCGCACATGAACCTCTTCGCCGTGGGCGATCCAGACCAGTCCATCTACGCCTTCCGTGGCGCGGACATCCGCAACATCCTCGAGTTCGAACGCGACTTCCCGGGCACGCGCACGATCCCGCTCGAGCAGAACTACCGCTCCACGAACACGATCCTGCGCGCGGCCAATCACGTGATCGCGAACAACCGCGAGCGCAAGCCGAAGAACCTGTTCTCCGACCTCGGCGAGGGCGACCCGGTCCGCGTGTACGAGGTCGAGGACGAGCACGCCGAGGCGCGTTTCGTCGCCGCCGAGATCGCCGGCCTCGTCGAGGAGGGCTTCAACGGCAGCGAGATCGGCGTCTTCTACCGGACGAATGCGCAGTCGCGTGTGCTGGAAGACATCCTCGTCCGCCAGGGCGTGGCGTACCAGGTCGTCGGCGGGCCGCGCTTCTACGAGCGGGCCGAGATCAAGGACGTGATGGCCTACCTCCAGGTGATCGACAACCCCTATGACGCCGTCTCGCTGCAGCGGGTCGTGAACCGGCCGCGGCGCGGCATCGGGGACTCGTCGATGGCGCGGCTCCAGACCTATGCCGACGCGCACGGGATCTCCCTCTGGGAGGCGTTCGAGTTCGGCGAGGAGGCCGGAGTGGGGGCGGCGCCGCTCAGGGCCGTCCGCGAGTTCCGGACGCTCATGCAGTCGTTGATGGCGGGCGCCCTCGAGCTCGAAATGCCGGAGCTGATCGAGCGCGTGCTCGAGGGCAGCGGCTACCTGGCGACGCTCGAGGCCGAGCGAACGATCGAGGCGCAGGGCCGGATCGAGAATCTCCAGGAGTTCGTCGGCGTCACGCGCGAGTACCAGGAGCAGGCCGACGAGCCGAACCTCTCCAGCTTCCTCCAGGAGATCTCGCTCTACTCCGACCAGGACGCGATGCGCGGCGAGGGCTCCCTCGTCACGCTGATGACGCTGCACAACGCGAAGGGCCTCGAGTTCCGCGCCGTCTTCATGATCGGCATGGAGGAGGGGATCTTCCCGCATTCGCGCTCGCTCGAGGAGAACACGCTGGAGGAGGAGCGGCGGCTCGCCTACGTCGGGATGACCCGCGCGAAGGAGCGGCTCGTCCTGACCCACGCGAGCGCTCGCTCGCTGTGGGGGAACCGGAACTACAACCTGCCCTCGCGCTTCCTGGACGAGCTGCCCGAAGAGGGCGTCGACCGCGAGCGCCTGCGGCCGGCATCGTGGTCGTCGTATGCGTCCGCGAGCGGCGGCGGGATCGCACCACGCGAGGACGTGCCAGAGCTCGCGACCGGCGATACCGTCCGCCACGAGACCCTCGGCGAAGGCATCGTCACCCGCATCGAGCCGGGCGGCGTCGTCAGCGTTCGCTTCGCGGGCGAGGACTCCGAGCGGCGGCTGATGCTCGATTACGCCCCGCTCGAGCGTGTCGGCTAGCGAATGAGCGTCAAGTGGGGCCTGCTCTCGACGGCCGTGATCAACGAGGCGATTATCGAGGGGGCGGCCGAGACCTCCGACGTTGATGTGATCGCGGTCGCAAGCCGTGACGAGGGGCGGGCTCGAAGCTACGCGGACGCGCACGGGCTCGAGCGCGCGTACGGCAGCTACGAGGGCCTACTGGCCGACTCGGACGTTGAGGCCGTCTACATCTCGCTCCCGAACAGCCTGCATGTCGAGTGGACGGTTCGGGCCCTCGAGAGAGGCAAGCACGTGCTCGTCGAGAAGCCGTTCTCGAGGCACCCGGACGAGGTCGAGGAGGCGTTCGACCGTGCGGACGGCGCCGGCCTCGTCCTTTCCGAGGGCTTCATGTGGCGGCACCATCCGCAGACGCGCCGGCTGGTCGAGTTGATCGACGAGGGCATCGCCGGACGGATACGAGTCGTCCGGACAACCTTCGCGTTCGACCTCGCGACCGAGCGCGGCACCGGCGACACGCGCTTCGACCCCGCTCTCGACGGCGGGGCGCTGATGGACGTCGGCTGCTACTGCATCGGCGGCCTCCGACTCGTCGCAGGCGAGCCGGTCCGCTCCCGCGGCGAGCAGGTTGTCGGCCCGAGCGGCGTCGACGTCGTCTTCGGAGGCGCGCTGGCCTTCGCCGACGGGATCCTCGGGCACTTCGACTGCGGCTTCGTCGTGCCGAGACGGGCAGGGCTGGAGGTCGTCGGCGAGGAAGCGACGATCGTCGTCCCCGATCCTTTCACGCCAAGAACGCTCGGAATCGATGTGCTGCGGCCTGGCGCCGCGCCAGAACGCATCCCGATCCAGCCCGCGAACCCCTACCGCCTCGAGCTCGAAAACGTGAACGCCGCTATCCGCGGCGAAGCCCCGCTGCTGCTAGGCCGTGAGGACGCGCTCGCCCAGGCGCGGACGATCGACGAGCTGTACCGGTCGGCTGGCGCCGGCTGACGCCCCGTTTTTGCTCGGCTAAACTGCGCCAACCAGGGCGGTTAGCTCAGTTGGGAGAGCACCAGCTCGACAAGCTGGGGGTCGCTGGTTCGAGCCCAGCACCGCCCACTTCCGCCCTCGACGGCAGGCCGACACCGCTTAAACAAGCAGGTCACGGCCGCCAGCGAGGGCAGTAACGCTCGGGTCGGGCATACCTATGGGCATACCTCCGGGATCGGCGGCCGGGGTTCTAGCCGGGCCGGGAGTAGGAGCTCCCCCCGCCGTCGCCGGGCTCCGGTCCGATGCGCCGACCGGACTGCCGCCTACGCTCCCCTCACCGTGCAGGGAATCTTGCTTCCCGCCGTCGTCGCCGTTATCACCACGCTGCTGGTCGAGTACTCCGCCAAGCCTGGATTGGACGCGCGCAAAG
>JBQCGP010000084.1:0-19081 GCA_051955535.1 Gaiellaceae bacterium
ATCCACCGCCGGCTCCGTGACGAGGGCAGGGCGGCCCGGCTGGTGCTGCAGATCCACGACGAGCTCCTGCTCGAGGCGCCGGAGAACGAGGTGGCTGCGGTCAAGGACCTCGTCCGCGAGGAAATGATCCGCGCCTACGAACTCGACCCGCCGCTGGCCGTGGACGTCGGCGTCGGCGAAGATTGGAATGAAGCGAAGTCGTGAGGCGGGGCTAGGCGAAGGGGGCGTGGCGCGTCCCGAGCTCTCGCGCCAGCGGTAGCTCGAGATCCGGGAACCGTTGGTGGACAAGGTCGCGTGTCTCGCCGACGAGTTGTTCGAGCTCGGCGACGGCCTTCTTCGCATCGGGATCGAACAGCGCTTCGAGGCGTTCCGCCAGCCGCGGCGGCGCGAGCTCGAAGGAGTCGACCAGCTTTCGCATTCGTTTCAACTGGAACGTCGTGAACCAGATGCGGTTCAGGCCGGCGAGCACGCCGAGCACGTTGTACGCCGACTGCGCCATCACGTCGAAGCGCCAGACGACCGCGTCGCGGCGCTCGAGCTGGTCGGCGACGTACCAGAGCGGAGAGAAGCGCCAAAAGGTCTGAACCATCGCGCGCTGGAGCTCCTCTGAATAGGCGGCGCGGGCGCGGAGCCGCTCGATCGTCTCCGCACCGTGCAGCGGGACCCCCGTGTGGAGCCCTTCGAGCGCCTTCTGCAGCGGCGTATCGACCTCGTGCTCGTCCACCACCTTCGCGATGTCGGCCTCCACGCTCGCGAGCGTCTCGTGCGCGAGCTGCACCTGCACGCCGTCGACCGGGAACTGGATCGCGTGGACGAGCTCGGTGCGCGGCCCGATCGGGATCGCCGCGCCGCCCCCGGCGGCGGCCCGAACGGCTTCGATTGCCGCTTCGCCGGGAAGTGCGTCCGCGAAGTAGAGGATCAGGTCGACGTCGGAGTAGCCGTCCGCGTCGCCGGTCGAGACCGAGCCCGTCAGAAGCGCCGCCGCCGGCCGCGTGCGCTCGAGCTCGAGTGCAACGAGCCGCTCCGCGAGCTCTCTCAAACGCCCCGCAACTTCATTCACTACCCGATCATCGCTAGGCAGGGACTGTCCCCGCAGGGGACTGTCCCATTAACGATTGTTGGGACAGCACCCGTTCGGGGACTGTCCCCGCATCATCCGGCTCGTTCCCTACCCGTTTAGGGTTCCCGCGTGCTCGTCACGTTGCCCGACGGCTACAACATCAACGTCGAGCAGGTCGGAAGCGGCCTTCCGTTGATCGTCCTGCACGGCGGGCCGGGCCTGGACCACTCGATGTTCCGGCCGTACCTCGATTCGCTCGGCGACGAGTTCCGGCTGCTCTACGTCGACGAGCGAGGCCAGGGGCGCTCCGAGCGTGTCGACCCGACCACGCTCAGCCTGGAGGTCTTCGCGCGCGACGTCGACCTGCTCGCCGAGGCGCTCGAGCTCGACGGTTTCGCGCTGCTCGGCCACTCGTTCGGCGCGATCATCGCCACCTACCACGCGACGGAGCTCGGCACCGCCGTCGCCTACGTGATCTCGGGCGGAGGCGACTCGAGCGACGCGCTGGACGCCGACGTCGAGGCTTCGCTCGACGCGCTCGGCGACCGCCGCGAGACGATCGCCGCTTCCTGGGAAGCCGAGAAGACGGTCGAGACCGAGGAGCAGCTGAAGCAGCTCCTGCGCGATCAGATGCCGTTCCACTTCTACGGAGATCCGCCGCCCGGCTACGCCGAGGAGACCGTCGGCTCACCGGAGGTGCTGCGCTACTTCGCCAATATCGGCTACGGCGCCTTCGACTATCGCCCGAAGCTGAGCAGCGTTGGAAAGCCGACCCTGATTATCGTCGGCGAGCACGACCGGACGACCACCCCGCGCGCCGCGCGCGCCCTCCACGAGGGGATCCCGAGCAGCGAGCTCGTTGTGATCCCGGATGTCGGCCATATGAGCTTCGTCGAGAAGAGCGAGCCGTATGTCACGGCGGTGCGCCGCTTTCTGAGCGGCGTGGCAATCCAGGGCTGAAACAGGACTCGAAGAACCCAGGGCTATACTGACCGCCGCTTTGGCGAACGAGACCGTGAACCCGGAAACGCACACCGCGGAGCCGCAGGCACCGCCGGCGCAACTCGACGACTCGTCGTTTTGGACGACGAACGAAGAGGGCGAGCAGATCCCGAATTACGACGCCACTTTCCCGACCATCAACGAGGGAGAGGTCGTGCACGGCACGGTCGTCCGCGTCGACAAGGACGAGGTGCTCGTCGACATCGGCTACAAGTCGGAGGGGGTAATCCCGGTCGCCGAGCTCTCGATCCGCCGGTCTGTCAACCCCGCGGATGAGGTCAACGTTGGCGAGGAGATCGACGCGCTCGTGCTCACGAAGGAGGATGCCGAGGGCCGGCTGATTCTCTCGAAGAAGCGCGCGCGCTTCGAGCTCGCCTGGAAGAAGATCGAGGGTGCGGCCGAGTCTGGCGAGCCTGTCGCCGGCAAGGTGATCGAGGTCGTCAAGGGAGGCCTGATCCTCGACCTGGGCGTCCGCGGCTTCCTGCCCGCGAGCCTCGTCGACATCCGTCGCGTCCAGGACCTCGATGAGTTCCTCGGCCAGGAGCTGAGCGCGAAGGTGATCGAGCTCAACCGCTCCCGGAACAACGTCGTGCTGTCGCGCCGCGCCGTGCTCGAGGACGAGCGGAAGGAGCAGCGCCAGCAGATCCTCGACCGGCTCAACCCGGGCGACGTCGTCGAGGGACAGATCTCGAACATCGTCGACTTCGGCGCCTTCGTCGACCTGGACGGCATGGACGGGCTCATCCACATCAGTGAGCTCTCCTGGAGCCACGTCAACCACCCGTCCGAGGTGCTCGAGATCGGACAGGACGTCCAGGTGAAGGTGCTCGACATCGATCGCGAGCGGCAGCGAATCTCGCTCGGGCTCAAGCAGACGCAATCGGATCCCTGGCAGCAGGTCCTCGACACCTACAACGAGGGCGACGAGGTCGAGGGCAAGGTCACGAAGGTCGTCACCTTCGGCGCCTTCGTCGAGATCCTGCCGGGCGTCGAAGGGCTCGTTCACATCTCGGAGCTCGCGCAGCACCACGTCGAGAACCCACGCGAGGTCGTCTCCCAGGGCGACGAGGTGCGGGCGAAGATCATCGAGGTCGACGGCGAGCGCCGGCGGCTCTCACTCTCACTGAAGCGGGTCGAGGGCGGGGGCGTGGTCGCCCGGGCCGACGACGCGCAGCCGATCGAAGGGACGCCCGACCTCGACCTCTCCGAAGAGGTCTTTCCGGAGACGCCTCCGGCCGCGGAAGCCGAAGCCGTTGAGCCGGCCGCGGAAGCCGTTGAGCCGGCCGCGGAAGCCGTTGAGCCGGCCGCGGAAGCCGTGGAGCCGGCTGCAGAAGCTGAAGCCGTTGAGCCGGTCGCGGAAGCCGTGGAGCCAGCTGCTGAAGACGTGGAGCCGGCTGCCGAAGCTGTGGAGACTGCCGCGGAAGTTGTCGAGACGCCGGGCGGCGAGGCCTCGGCCGAAGCACCGGAAGGCACCGACGAGCTTCCGCCTGAGCTCGTCGACGAGAGCATCGCGGCCGACGAGATCGCGCCGGATGAGCCTGGGCCCGGTGACTCCGAGGGCGAGGCCCCGGCCGCGCCCGACTCCGAGCCGACCGAGTAACGCCAAGGCGCTCGCTTGCGACGCCGACCTGGAGGATGTCCGAGCTTTGCTCGGGCATCCGGCTAAATCCCAGGAGGAAAATGGCCTCGCGTAGGTGCTCGACTGCGCGCTCGCGATCCGCACCCATCGCGGTCGCGATCACGGGGGGAATCGGCGCCGGGAAGACCGAAGCCCTCCATGCGTTCGCGCGGCACGGCGCCGCGACGATCTCGAGCGACGACATCGTCCACGGGCTGCTCCGCGAGGATCCCGAGGTGCGGGAGGCGCTCCTCGAGCGGTTCGGCACGGGAATCCTCGATGACGCCGACAACATCGACCGCGCCGCCATCTCTGCGATCGTCTTCGAAGACCGCGAGGCGCTGGCTTGGCTGGAGGCGTTGCTGCACCCCCGGGTCGTCGCGCATTACCTCGCCTGGCGCGAGTCTCTCGGGGAGCTGCCGAACCCGCCCGCGGTCGCGGCAACCGAAGTGCCGCTCCTTTACGAGGTCGGCGGCGAGTCGCGCTTCGACGTCGTGGTCGTGATCACTGCCCCGGAGGACATGCGGCGCGAACGGGCGCGCGTCGCCGGCGCGACCCGGCGCGAGGCCCGGCTGTTGCCCGACGAGGAGAAGGTCGGGCGCGCCGACTTCGCGTACGTCAACGACGGCACGCGCCGGCAGCTCGACTACTTCGTCGCCCAGACGATGCGCGCGCTCGAGACACGATGAGGCGATTCGCAGTGCTGGCCGCGGCGCTCGGTGTCGTTGCGGCCGCCTTCCTCTACGTGCACGAGACGGAGCCGGGTTGGTGGGTGCGGCAGTGGTACCCGCTCCGCTACGAGGCAATCGTTCGCGGCCACGCGCACAACTACCGGCTCGACCCGGCGCTCCTCGCGGCGGTCATCGACCAGGAGAGCAAGTTCCGCGCCGACGTCGTGTCGCGCTCCGGCGCGATCGGGCTGATGCAGCTGCTTCCGGACACGGCCAAGGGCATCGCGATCCACACAGGCGGAAGCCGGTTCCGCGTCCAGGATCTGTACACGCCCGAGATCAACGTCCGCTACGGCGCCTGGTACCTCCGCCATCTGCTCGACAAGTACGGCGACGAGCGAATGGCCCTCGCCGCCTACAACGCGGGTCAGGAGAACGTCGACGAGTGGCACCGAGAAGGGAGAGGGATCGTCTTCCCCGAGACGCGTCATTACGTTGGCCGCGTCGAGCGCCTGAAAACCCTTTACCGGCGCGGATACGGCGACGAATTAGGCCCTGCATCACAATGATGCTTGACAAGCGCCTAAATGATGTCATAATGACATCACCGTGGAGCTACGACCGTTCGTCGAAGGCCTTCAGGCCGATCTCGAGGGAATTGCCGCAGTCGGCGACGATGCCGTTGCGGAGGCCGCGCGGCGACTGACCGCCGCGGTCGGCGCCTCGGCCGGCCTGCGCCTACTCGACGCGCTGGGTGAAGCGTCGCTCGAGCTGACGAACCAGCTCCCGTCAGGACATGTCGAGGTGCGCGTTTCCGGCCAGGACCCGACGCTCGTCTACGTCGCGGAGGAGGCGGAGGAAGCTCCGCCGCCGGCCTCCGGCGATGTCGAGCTCGTTGCCCGGATCTCGCTGCGCCTACCGGAGCCCTTGAAGGCGGCGGTCGAGGCGGCCGCCGCCCGCGAAGGCGTCTCCGTCAACACCTGGCTCGTGCGCTCGATCACGCGGCTCGTCAGCTCGGGCGGCGGCGGCGGGCGGCGCGGGCCCGGCAACCGACTCACCGGCTACGGCCGGAGCTAAGGAGGGAGTCATGTACGTCCACCTGCCGATGGGACACACCGAGGTTCGCGTCGACTCGCGCGACCCCCGCAAGCTTGGTCACCCCGGAGCCCTCGAAGTGATTCGCCGCGTTCGCGGCCGCCGGTCATGAGGCGCGAGACGTTCGATACCCCCGGGGACGTGACGCTCGACCTCCGCGTTCCCTCTGGGCGCATCGACGTCGAAACGGGGCCCGGCACGACCACCGAGGTCGAGCTCGACGCGCGCGGCGGCGCCGACCAGGTGCGCGAGCTTCTCGACGACGCGCGGATCGAGCTTCGCGAAACCGGCGGCGGCCACGAGGTCGTCGTCGACGTGGAAACCCGGCGTGGGCTCGGCTTCGGCTTCCTGCGCAAGCTCGACGTACGCCTGCGCGTCCGAGCGCCCGAGGGTGCGCAACTCCGCGCCGAGACGGCATCGGCCGACCTTCGTGGCCGCGGGCGGTTTGGGTCGCTTCACGCAAAGGCGGCGTCCGGCGACCTCGATCTCGACGAGATCAGCGGCGACGCACAGGTCGAGGCCGCGAGCGGCGATGTCCGGCTCGGCGACATCGGCGGCGCAACCGACATCAGCACCGCGTCCGGCGACATCCGGCTCGGACGCGTCACGGGCCCGCTGTCTGCGCGTGCCGCCTCGGGAGACATCCACGTCGACGAGGCAAGGGATGCCAAGGTGCGCACCGCCTCCGGCGACCAGCGGATCGGCGCCGTGGGCGAGGGGAGCGTCGAGCTCCAGTCGATGTCCGGCGACATCACGGTCGGTGTCCGCCAGGGCTCCAACCTCTGGGTCGACGCCCGCGCGATGAGCGGCGACCTCAGCTCCGAGGTCGCGCTGGACGACGCGCCGCCTGCTCCGGAGGACGGGGCTCCGCTGGTGGAGCTCCGCGCCACCTCGATGAGCGGCGACATCGACGTAGTCAGAGCGTGACCCGAGCCGCTTCGAACTCGGCCGCGTCCGTCGCGGCGGCTCCCGCACGGGCTTTTGCCCTGCCCAGGAGCCTGCGCGAGCGCGATTTTCGGCGCTTCTGGCTCGGCGAGAGCATCTCGCTGGTCGGCGACCAGATCACGCTGATCGCGCTGCCGCTCGTCGGCGTGCTCGCGCTGCACGCGGACGCCGCCGAGATGGGCTACCTCGGTGCCGCGGCACTTTTGCCGAACCTGCTCTTCTCGTTGCATACCGGCGCGTGGCTCGACCGCCGCGGGCGCAGGCGGCAGGCGATGATCGCCACCGCGCTCGGGCGTGCGGCCTTGCTCGCGACGATCCCGATCGCCTACTGGTTCGGGCTGCTGACGATGGCGCAGCTCTACCTCGTCAGCTTCTTGATCGGGACCCTCAGCGTGCTCTTCTTCGTCGCCTACAGCACGCTGTTCGTCTCGCTCGTCCCGCGCGACCGCTTCCTCGAGGCGACCTCGCTGCTGAACGGGAGCCGAGCCTTCTCGTTCGTCGCGGGGCCGAGCATCGGCGGGCTCCTCGTCCAGATCTTCTCGGCGCCCGGCGCCTTGATCGCGGACGCGCTGTCGTTCCTGGTCTCGGCCTTCTCGCTCGGCTCGATCAATCCGACGGAGCCACCGACCGAGGAGGCCCGGCGCGGGCATGTGAAAGCCGGCATCGCCTACATCCGCCGCTCGCCGATCATCCGCGCGTCGCTGATCGCGACGGCGACGATCAATTTCTTCAACTTCGTCTTCTGGGCGATCTACTTCCTCTACGCGACGAAGACGCTCGGCGTGGGCGCGGGCCTGTTGGGCCTCGTGCTCGGCGCGGCCTCCGTAGGCGGCGTGGTCGGATCGATCGTGACGGGGCGGATCAGCCGCCGGATCGGCGTGGGGCCGGCGTTCATAGCCGGGAGCGTCCTGTTTCCGGCACCGCTCGTGCTCGTTCCGCTCGCCGGCGGCGCCGACTGGACGATCGTCGCGTTCCTCTTCGCCGCCGAGTTCCTGTCGGGCTTCGGCGTGATGGTTCTCGACATCACCGGCAACTCGATCAAGGCGGCACTGGTGCCCGATCGCCTCCGCGCCCGTGTCGCAGGCGCCTACATGGTCGTCAACTACGGCGTGCGGCCGATCGGAGCGCTCGCCGGTGGGATGCTCGGCACCTGGATCGGGCTGCGGCCGACGCTCTGGATCGCCTCGGTCGGCGCGATTGCCGGCGTGCTCGGGTTGCTGCCGTCGCCGGTGCTACGGCTGCGCGAGCTCCCCGAGGTCCAGGAGTGAACCTCCTCCGCGACCGGCGGCTGCTCGCGCTCCTCATCGCCGAGACGATCTCGACGACCGGCTCGCAGATGACCTGGCTGGCGCTGCCGTGGTTCGTGCTCGTCACGACCGGCTCGGCGACGAAGACGAGCTTCGTCGCCGCGGCCGAGCTGGTCGGCCTTGCGGCGCTCGGTCTGCCCGGGGGAAAGCTCCTCGGGCGGTTCGGCGCGCGGCGAACGATGATTCTCTGCGACTCGGCGCGGGCGCCGCTGATGGTCGTCATTCCAGTGCTGCACTGGAGCGGGGGCCTTTCGTTCTCCGTGCTGCTCGCGATCGCCTTTGCGCTCGGTGCGTTCAGCGCCCCCTATTTTGCCGCGCAGAAGGTGATCGTCCCCGAGCTGCTCGGCGAGAACGAACAGCGAGTCTCCGATGCGAACGCGCTCTTCCAGGCGGCGACGAGGGTGACGATGCTCGCGGGCCCCGTGCTCGCGGGGATCCTGATCGGCGTCATCGGCGCGACGAGCGTGCTGCTCGTGGACGCCGCGAGCTACCTCGTCTCGTTCCTCCTCGTCGCAACGTTCGTCCCGAACCGTCCTCCGGTCGAGCAGGCACCCGAGCACCGCCGAATCCGCGTAGGCCTCCGGTTCGTCGCGGGAGACCGGCTGCTCCGCGTCTGGTGGCCGGCGTTCGCGCTCGGAGACGCGGCGTGGAACGCCTTCTTCATCACGATTCCAGTCCTCGTGCTGGCGCGGTTCGGCCACGACGCCCGGATCGCCGGCTGGTTGTTCGCCTCCTTCGGCATCGGCGCGGTGGCCGGGAACGCGATCACGTTCCGCTTCCTCTCCCGGCGCCTCGACGGGCTCGTGATCATCTCGACCTTCGTGATGGGACAGGCGCTGCCCCTGTGGCTGCTGTGGCTGCCGCTTCCCGCGGTTGCCCTCTCCGCGGCGATCTTCGCCTCCGGGCTCGCGAACGGGCTCGTCAATCCGAGCCTGCACACGCTCACGACGCTGAGGATCCCGCCCCCGCTGCGCCCGACCGTGATGTCGACCGTGATGGTCGGCTGGGCCCTCGTCAATCCGCTCGGGCTGTTCGTCGCGGGGCCGATCCTCGACGCCTTCGGGACGGAGCCGGTGCTGATCGCCTTCGCGGCGATTCAGACCGTGACGATGGCCGCGGTGGGGCTCGCCGCGTCCCGCGAGCGCGAGCGGCAACGGCTCGAGCTGTCGACGGCCTAGGCTTCTTCGAGCTCGTTCGCTTTGGCCGTGAGCCCCGCGAACCCGGCTTGCAGGAAATCGTTGATCGCGGCTGCGCCGAGCGACCACGTCAGCAGCCGCCCGAACCGTGGCGCCAGGATCTGAGTCGAGGCGAGACCGGCCGCGGCCCACGTGCCGATGCAGCGGGTGCAGGTGACGAGCTCGCCGATCGCCTGTTCCATCCCGCCGTGCACCGGTTCCTCGCCGCCGCTGTGGGCGTGGCCGCGCACGAACGGCTGCCGGATGAAGCTCGTCACCTCGTCGTGCGAGAGCGTCCGGGCCGCCTTGAAAGACGCCGCGGCGAGTACCGCGAAGTCGAGCGGAGTCTGGCACTGAGGGTCGCGGTCGAGCAGCCGACCGAGCGCGCCCGCGGCCGCGAGCAGGCCCGTGAAAGTGCCCATGATCACCGCGTAGGAGCCGTATGGCGGCCGTTCTTCGAATGCCGACATCGCAGCTAGCCTGTTCCGGTTGGCCGAGTTCAAAACATCCGATGCCTACCGGCCGACCGGCGACCAGCCGGAGGCGATCGCGACGCTCTCCGAGGGGATCCGCGCGGGCGAGCGCTACCAGACGCTGCTCGGCGCGACCGGGACCGGCAAGACGGCGACGATGGCGTGGGTCGCCGAGCAGGTGCAGAAGCCGACGCTCGTGATCGCGCACAACAAGACGCTCGCCGCCCAGCTCTGCAACGAGCTGCGCGAGTTCTTTCCAGGGAACGCGGTCGAGTACTTCGTCTCCTACTACGACTACTACCAGCCCGAGGCGTACGTGCCTCAGGCGGACCTCTATATCGAGAAGGACTCGTCCCAGAACGACGACATCGCGCGGCTGCGGCTCGCGGCGACGTCGGCGCTCTTCACGCGGCGCGACGTGATCGTCGTCGCCTCCGTCTCGTGCATCTACGGGCTCGGCTCGCCGGAGGAGTGGCGCGAGCGCGTCCTGATCCTCAGCGTGGGGGAGGAGCACGATCGCGACCTGGCGCTGCGGAAGCTGATCGACAGCCAGTATGTCCGCAACGATTCCGTGCTCGGCCGCGGGCGCTTCAGGGTGAAGGGTGACGTCGTCGAGGTACAGCCTGCGAACTCCGAGACGGCGTACCGCATCTCTTTCTTCGGCGACGAGGTCGAGCAGATCTCGCACTTCGACCCGCTGACCGGCGAGATCTTCACGCACCTCGACAACGTCGCGATCTGGCCGGCGACGGAGTACGTGACCTCGAAGCCGACGATCGAGCGCGCGGTCGACGAGATCCGCCACGAGCTCGAGCAGCAGGTCAAGCACTTCGACGCGGAAGGGCGGATGCTCGAGGGGCACCGGATCCGGCAGCGCACCGAGTACGACCTGGAGATGCTGCAGGAGCTCGGCTTCTGCAACGGGATCGAAAACTACTCACGGATTCTGGAAGGCCGGCCGGCGGGCTCGCACCCGTTCACGCTGCTCGACTACTTCGCGGACGACTTCGTCGTCTTCATCGACGAGTCGCACCAGACCGTGCCGCAGCTCGGCGGCATGTACGAGGGCGACCGCTCGCGAAAGCAGACGCTCGTCGACTACGGCTTCCGGCTTCCGTCGGCGCTCGACAACCGGCCCCTCCGCTTCGACGAGTTCCTGGGCAAGGTGCCGCAGATCGTGTTCGTGTCGGCGACGCCGGGTCCGTTCGAGCTCCGCCACTCGACGCGGATCGGCGAACAGCTGATCCGCCCGACCGGCATCGTCGACCCGGAGGTGGAGCTGCGCGCGACGAAGAACCAGATCGACGACCTGCTGAACGAGATCCGCCGGCGCGAGGAGGCCGGCGAGCGTGTGCTCGTGACGACGCTGACGAAGAAGATGGCCGAGGACCTGACCGACTACCTGCTCGAGTCAGGCGTCAAGGCGCGCTACCTGCACTCCGAGGTCGACACGCTCGAGCGGATCCAGATCATCCGCGAGCTGCGGCTGGGAGAGTACGACGTGCTCGTCGGCGTCAACCTGCTCCGCGAAGGGCTCGATCTCCCGGAGGTTTCGTTGGTCGCGATCCTCGACGCCGACAAGGAGGGCTTCCTCCGCGGCAAGACGGCGCTCGTGCAGACGATCGGCCGCGCGGCGCGGAACACGAACGGCAAGGTGCTGATGTACGCGGACAAGCTGACCGAGGCGATCAAGGGCGCGATCGACGAGACGGACCGGCGCCGCGTCAAGCAGCTCGCCTACAACGAGGAGCACGGGATCACGCCGGAGTCGATCCAGAAGGGCGTCTCCGACATCGCCGAGTTCCTGTCGCTGGAGTCGCCGACCGTGCCGGGACGCAGGCGACGCGACGGCCGCAAGGTCGAGGGCATGAGTTCCGAGGAGCTCGAGAAGCTCGTGATCACGCTCGAGGAGGAGATGTTCACGGCCGCCGAGGAGCTTCGCTTCGAGTACGCGGCGAAGCTGCGCGACGAGATCAAGGACCTGCGCCGCGAGCTGCTCGCAGCGGCGCCGGCGGCGACCCCGTGACCCTCCTTTTCATCATCTCGATCCTGATCTGGGGCTTCATCATCGGCGGGCTCGCGCGCTGGGCGATCCCGGGCCCGGACCCGATGCCGATCTGGATGACGATCGCGATCGGGATCGGCGGCTCGCTGATCGGCGGCATCGTCTCGCGGTTGCTCTTCGGCACCGCGGCAAGCTTTTTCTTCGCCTTCCTGGGAGCCGTCCTGCTCGTGATCCTGTACCGGAAATACGTCCAGCACCGGCCGATCTGGGGGCCGGAGGCGCGGCGCCCGCCGCGGGTCTAAGCGGGCTCGGTCCGGAGCGGATCGCTCCCACGCGGGAACTTCCGCGTGGCTGTCAGGCCCCAGTCGTCCTCTCGCCAGACGTACGTCTCGACGACGAGCTCGTGCTCGTGGGCCTCGTAGACGTGCAGGCCCCGCGCCTCGCCGCGCCGGTTCGGGCGGGGCTGGCCGAGCCCGGGCGCGACCGAGACCGTCGTGCCTCTGAGGCCGCCAGGCGCTACCTCGAACTCGTGGCGCTCGGAGACGGCGGCCTGGTGGATGTGCCCGGCGAGGATCAGCTCGGCGCCGGCGTCGACGAGCGAAGCGAGGACGTGGGTGCGCCGCGCGACGGGCTTCTTGCGTGAGCGCCAGGGCGCACCGATCAGGTGGTGGTGCAGGGCGACGACGCGGAGCGCTCCGTCGGGTGCTCCGGCGAGCAGCTCGGCGGCGTGCCGGAGCTGGCCCGAGCGCAGCCCGCCCGACTGGTGCCGCCACGGCCGCACGGAGTTGAGGCCGACCGCGAAAAGGCCGTCGCTGCTGTGGACCGGCTCGGTCGTCTGCCACTGCCGCTCGAACTCGCGGAACGGGTGCGTGAACCGCCCGCGGAAGACCCAGGGGATGTCGTGATTGCCCGGGATCACGAGCAGTGGCCGCCCGAGCCGCCTCAGGAAGTCCGCCGCCCGACGGTGCTCCTCGGGCCGCGCACGGTGCGTGAGGTCGCCGCTGGCGACGATCAGGGCGGGGTCGGCGCGCTCGACCAGGGCGTCCAGCGCGCGCTCGATTTCCGGCTCCTCGACGGTGCCGACGTGCAGGTCCGAGAGGTGGAGGAGCCGCGCGGGCACCGGCGAAGGAGGCTAGTACACTGACCTACGTGCCCGATGAATCCACCGAGATCTTCGACGATCTCTATCTCGGCTTGCGCGCCGGCGGTGCCCTGCGCAAGCGGCGGCGCGGCGAGCCGCTGACCGACGAGGAGCAAGAGGCGATCGGCCGCTGGCAGCGTCTCTCGACGTGGCGCAAGGCAGCCGCGGTCGGGGCGTTCGGGGTCGGCACGTTCGGGCTGGGATTCACGTTGGGCGGCCTCGTGTTTGGCAAGTGGCGTAAGGCCTGAGCAGGGACTGACCCCGCAGGGGTCTGTCCCATTAGGCGGTGGCGGCCCTAGAGCCTTTTCTGGGACAGTCCCCGTTCGGGGACAGTCCCGCCCCTACGCCTCGGCGTCCTTGGCTGGAAACAGCAGCGTTGGGACTTCCTCCTCCGCCGGATCCTTGTCCCGCACGACGACGTCGACGAGCGTGACGAGCACGGCCGCGATCGGCACCGCCAGCAGCACATAGATGCCGCCCAGCAGCAGCCCGATCGCCGTCACCGAGACGAGCACGACGAGCGGCGACACCCCCACCGCGTGCCCGAGCACCTTCGGGACCACGACGTAGTCCTCGAGGAGGCGAACGCCTAGCACCGCGAGGCCTGCGGCCAGCGCGACCTTCCAGGAGACGGTCAGCCCGACGCCGACCGCGACGGCGCCGGCCGCCAGCGGGCCGATCACCGGCACGATCTCGACGATCCCGGCGAAGATCCCGAGCAGCAGCCAGAACGGCAAGCCGATCGCCCAGAAGAGCAGCGACAGGACCGTCCCCACGAAGGCGATCAGCACCAGCTCGCCGCGCACGAAGGCGCCGAGCTTCGCGTCGATCAGTTCCCAGGTGTCGTGAACCGTCCGTCGGTGCTCGTGCGGAAGCAGCGATAAGAGCACGCGACGCGCTCGGTCGCGTTCGAAGATCCAGTAGGCGGCGACCGCGAAGGTGAAGAAGATGCCGATCAGAACCTCGAAGGCCGCCTTCCCGACGCCTAGGGAGGCGTGGACGAGCGAGCCTGCGGCCGGCAGCCCCTTCAGGCGCTTCTCGATCGAGCTCAGGATCTCGTGCTTGATCCCCGTGGAGTGCTTCGTCGCGCGGTCGAGCTCCTGCTTCGAGGTCGGCACGTTGCCGCCAAGCGCGTCGCCCACCTGCGTGACCGCTCGCGGCACGACCAGCCAGAGGAAGAGCGCGACCAGCCCGGCGATCGCGACGTAGTGGACCGCGACCCCGACCCCGCGCGGCACGCGCCTGCCGTGCAGCCATTCGACTCCCGGGCGCATCGCCGCCGCGATCACGAGCCCGAGGAAGAACAGCGAGACGAGCACGCGCAGCTTCCAGAGCGCCAGCGCGAGCGCGACGAGGCCGAGGACGACCAGTGTCGCAACGGCCGCTTTGCGGGCGATCTGTCCCATGGACGTCTCTTCCCCGCTGTTGCAGGTCCCGCAAACAGCGCAAAGGAACGGCGCCAACGGCGGCGAAGCCGCGCGCATGGTCGGAGACCACGGCGAGCACGTCTACCTCGACGCGCGGCGGCACGGGATCGTGCTGGCGCCCGCGCTCGCGCGTGCGTTCCTGATCGCGGCTGTCGGCGGGTTCCTGTTCTCGGTTGGCTCGGTCGGTCCGCTGGTCGGCGCGGCGCTCGTGATCGTCGCGGCGGTGCTGGCCCTGCGTGCCGTGTGGAGGTGGGAGCGGACGCATGTGATCATGACCGACGAACAGCTCGCCCTCGTTCACGGGACGATGCTGCGGCGCCGGACCGCCGCGGTGCGGCTCGAGCGCGTCGGCGCGGTCGAGGTCGACCAGACCCTCGTCGGCAGGCTCTTCGGCTACGGCACGCTGCGTGCCGGGCCGCTCGAGATCACCCACGTGCCGCAGCGGCGCGACGTCTACGGACTCGTCGCCCGTAGTGTGCCGCGCGCGTGATCGAAGTCGAGCACCTGACCAAGCGCTACCGCCACGCGACAGCGGTCGACGATCTCAGCTTCCGGATCCCACGCGGACGTATCACTGCCTTCCTCGGCCCGAACGGTGCGGGGAAGACGACGACGCTCCGGGTGTTGCTGGGGCTCGTGCTGCCCACGACCGGGCGGGCCACGGTCGGAGGTCGCCGCTATCGCGAGCTCGACGCGCCGCTCCGAACGGTTGGGGCGGTGCTCGAGGCCTCCAACTACCACCCGGCCCGCAGCGGGCGCAACCATCTGCGCGTCCTCGCGACCGCCGCAGGGATCTCTCGGTCGCGCGTCGACGAGGTGCTCGCCGAAGTAGAGCTGTCCGACGCCGCGAAGCGGCGGGTACGCGGCTACTCGCTCGGGATGCGCCAGCGCCTGAGCGTGGCCGGCGCGCTGCTCGGCGAGCCCGAGTTGCTCGTTTTGGACGAGCCCGCCAACGGGCTCGACCCGGAGGGAATCCGGTGGCTGCGGAACTTCCTCCGCGCTTACGCGGAGGGCGGCGGCACGGTCTTCGTCTCGAGCCACGTGCTCGCCGAGATCTCGCAGCTTGCCGACGAGGTCTTGATCATCCACCGCGGGAAGCTGGTCGCGCAGCAGCCCGTCGCGGAGCTGATCGCGCGAGCGGCCGGCGCGACGCGCGTGCGCTCGCCGCGCGCCGACGATCTTCTGGCTCGTCTTCGCGACGCCGGGATCGAGGCGGAGGTCGCCGGCGATGGACTGCTCGCCGTCCAGGCCCCGCCCGAGACGGTCGGGGACCTCGCCGCCGAAGCCGGCATCCCGGTGCACGAGCTCGTCGTCGACAGCGGCTCGCTCGAGGAAGCCTTCCTCGAGCTGACGTCGGAGGCGCCCGAGTGAACGCGCTGCGCGCGGAGCTCCTCAAAGCCGGCACGACGCGGTTGCTCCTCTGGTTCGGGGTGGGGCTGGTCGCCTTTCTCGTGCTCGTCCTCTCGATCCACATCGGCTCCCACGATCCGGCCAGCCTTCGCGAGCTCTCCACTCAGCGTTCGGTCTTCGCATTCGCAGGGCTGACGGCGGTGATCGCGATCCTGATCGGTGCGATCCTCGTCACCGCCGAATACGCGCATGGCACGATCAACCAGAGCTTCCTGGCCGTTCCCGTGCGCGGGAAGCTGCTCGTGGCGAAGCTCTCCGCCGCACTCGTGGTCGTCCTCGCGCTCGCCGTCGGTGCGGACCTGGTCACCCTGCTGATCGCAGAGCTCTGGTTCCACGGCCGCGGGGCGACCCTTCATCTCGGGCGCTACACGCTCGCTCCCTTCCTCGGCGCGATCGCCGCGTCGATGCTGGCGGCCGCGATCGGTATCGGGATCGGCGCGATCTTTCGGAGGCAGACCGCCGCGATCGTGACGATCCTGCTCTGGCTGCTGATCGGAGAAGGAGTGATCGGCGTCATCGGCGACGGCGCGCGCTTCGCACCCGGCCGCACGCTCGGCGCCGTCGCAGCGGCGCACAGTGTCGGCGTCGGCGACAGGCTCGGAGCCTGGCCGGCGGCGGTCCTCGGGCTCCTCTACGCGGCAGCCTTCTGTGGCGCCGGTTTCCTCGTCGTCCTCGGTTCGGACGTTCCGAGCAGCGGCGACTAGGCGACCCGAGTCATCTGATCGATGCAGACGGTGACGGCCAGGATGAGCGCATCGTCCTGGCCGGGGCCGATCTCGATGCCGTAGGTATCCCTGACGCGAAACCAGCGCTTCGACACTTCGGCCACCTCGTCGCCGGAGCGCTCGATCTTGTACTCGTGGTCGACGATGTTCCCCTTTGCCTCCATGTCATCGCCGCCGTCGACCTCGATCGAGAAGCGCTCGCGCAGCGGCGTGATCAGGGCCTTCTTGACCCGGGCGACGGTCTCGTCGCCACGCTCCACGTCCATCGTGTCGCGGACGTGGAGCTTCTTCTCCTGAATCTTGTAGAGCTCGGCGCCCGAGGGATCCTCGAGCACGAGCGTCTTGCGGATCCGCATCGCCTTTCCGTCGACCTTGAACGCACGCTCGCCGCCCTCGTCCTCGACCCAGAAGTCGTCGCCGATCGCGAAGAGCTCCTCGCGCATCCGGTACTTCGTTCCCCCCAGGTCGCCTCGTCCGCCTAGCAACGGCATGGTCTTCCTCCTCGGTTGGTCGACCGATGCTAGATCGCCCGAATAGAACACTTGTTCGATCCGACACCCGCGGCTAGACTGGCTGTTCATGGCTGCTGCAGACGAGCTGGTCGTCCACGGCGCCCGCGAGCACAACCTCAAAGACATCACCGTCCGGTTGCCGCGGCATGCGCTGATTTGCATCACTGGGCTGTCCGGCTCCGGTAAGTCGAGCCTGGCCTTCGACACGATCTACGCGGAAGGACAGCGCCGCTACGTCGAGAGCTTGAGCGCCTACGCGCGCCAGTTCCTGCAGATGATGGAGAAGCCGGACGTCGACTCGATCGACGGCCTCAGCCCGGCGATCTCGATCGACCAGAAGACGACGTCCCGGAACCCCCGCTCGACCGTCGGCACGGTCACCGAGATCTACGACTACCTGCGCCTGCTCTACGCGCGCATCGGCAAGCCACACTGCCCGATCGACGGCCGCCCGATCTCGGGCCAGAGCCAGGAGTCGATCGTCGACCAGATCCTCCAGCTTCCGGAAGGCACGCGCTTCACGGTCAACGCGCCGGTCGTGCGCGGCCGCAAGGGCGAGTACAAGGACGTCTTCGAGCACCTCCAGGCCGAGGGCTTCTCGCGGGTCAAGGTCGACGGCGAGCAGCACCTGCTCGAGGAAGGCGTCCCCGAGCTTGACAAGAAGTTCAAGCACTCGATCGAGGTCGTCGTCGACCGGCTCGTGATGAAGTCCGACCTCCGGCAGCGGCTTGCGCAGTCGGTGGAGACCGCGGCCGAGCTCGCCGACGGCCTGATCGCGATCGACGTGGTCGACGGCGAGGAGATGCTGTTCAGCGAGAAGTTCGCCTGCCCCGAGCACGGCGTCTCGCTGCCGGAGTTGCAGCCCCGCATCTTCTCGTTCAACTCGCCGCACGGCGCGTGCCCACGCTGTACCGGGCTCGGCCACCAGCTGGAGATCGACCCGGACCTGCTCGTGCCGGATCCGACGCTCTCGATCGGCGAGGGCGCGCTGGTGCCGTGGGCGCTCGGCAACTCCGGCTTCTACGAGTCGGTCATCCAGGCGATCGCCGACCGCTACGAGACCGACCTCGAGCAGCCCTGGCAAGACCTGAGCGAAAAGGAGCAGAACCTGTTCCTGTACGGCACGGACGGCGAGCGGATCTACGTCTCATACCGCAACCGGATGGGCCGCCGCCGCGCCTACACGATGGCCTTCGAGGGCCTCGTGCCGAGCCTGGAGCGCCGCTACCGGGACACCGACTCGAGCCAGCAGCGCGAGCGGATCGAGGAGTACATGAGCTTCCGTCCATGCCCTGTCTGCCACGGCGCGCGACTGAAGCCGGAGGTGCTGGCGGTGACGGTCGGCGACCTCAACATCCACCAGTTCACGCGCATGTCGGTGACCCGCGCGCTCGGCTTCCTCGACACGCTGGAGCTGAGCGAGACCGACCAGCTGATCGGCTCGCGGGTGATCAAGGAGATCAAGGAGCGGCTGACCTTCCTCGACAACGTGGGCGTGGGCTACCTCGACCTCGACCGCACCGCGGCGACGCTCTCGGGCGGCGAGGCGCAGCGCCTACGCCTGGCGACCCAGATCGGCAGCCAGCTCGTCGGCGTGCTCTACATCCTCGACGAGCCCTCGATCGGGCTCCACCAGCGCGACAACGGGAAGCTGATCGCGACGCTCGAGCGTCTGCGCGACCTCGGCAACACCGTCCTCGTGGTCGAGCACGACGAGCAGATGATGCGGTCGGCCGACCACCTGGTCGACATGGGGCCGGGAGCAGGCGAGCACGGCGGCCACGTGGTCGCCGAGGGGCCGGCGGCGAAGGTCGAGCGGAACGCGAAGTCGGTCACGGGCCAGTTCCTCTCCCGCAAGCGCACGATTCCCGTCCCCGAGCGCCGCGACCACGAGAACGGCAGCTTCTGGGTGCACGGTGCGACGATGCACAACCTCAAGGACATCGACGTCGAGTTCCCGGTCGGGAGGTTCGTCTGCGTGACGGGCGTCTCGGGCTCGGGCAAGTCGACGCTCGTGAACGAAATCGTCTACAAGGCGCTGGCCAACCGGCTGCATCGGATGCGCGTGAAGCCGGGCGACCACGAGTCGGTCGAGGGCATCGAGGTCTTCGACAAGGTGATCGACATCGACCAGTCCCCGATCGGCCGCACGCCGCGGTCGAACCCGGCCACGTACACCGACCTCTTCACGCCGATCCGGGAGCTGTACTCGCTGACGCCGGAGGCGAAGGTGCGCGGCTACAAGCCCGGCCGCTTCTCGTTCAACGTCCGCGGCGGCCGCTGCGAGACCTGCAAGGGCGACGGCCAGATCAAGATCGAGATGCACTTCCTGCCCGACGTCTACGTGCCATGCGAGACCTGCAAGGGAGCGCGGTACAACCGCGAGACGCTCGAGGTGCGCTTCAAGGGCAAGTCGATCGCGGACGTGCTCGACATGTCCGTCGAAGAGGCGCTCGCCTTCTTCGCGAAGATTCCGAAGCTCCGCCGCAAGCTGCAGACCCTCCACGACGTGGGG
>JBQCGP010000085.1:0-129662 GCA_051955535.1 Gaiellaceae bacterium
TGGCTCGACCACAAGGGGCCGTAGCTCAGCTGGGAGAGCGTTTGGCTGGCAGCCAAAAGGTCACGGGTTCGAGCCCCGTCGGCTCCATGGACGCGGACGCTCAGCGCGCCGCTACTTGATCCCCGCTGGCTCGGCCACCCAGTCGCGGGTGACGTAGAGCCAGAATGCGAGCCCTGCGTACCGCTTGTAGCGCCGGAAACGGCGCTCGATCGTCTTGTCGCTCGCCTTCCGGCCGCGGAGCTTCGCGTACTTCGGGCGCGACCAGGAGTCGAGGATCAAGCGTGAGTAACGACCGAGCAGCATCAGCATCTGGGCTGTCGCGTACGGGCCGACGCCGGGCAGCGCGAGCAGGCGCGCCTCGACCTCCGGATCCGGCAGTTCGGGGTCGAGGAGGGCCTCGAGGTCGAGAGTCTGCTCGGCGACGTTGGTAGCGATCGTGCGTAGGTAGGGGCCGCGGTAGCCGGCGCGGACGATTTCCGTATAGAAGCGCTCGTCCTGCTCGGCCATCGCTTCCGGTGTCGGAAAGGCGTGACGTCCGCCGGGTGCAGCGGGGCCGAGGTTCGTGACGAGCGACGCGACCATCTTCGTCGTTGCCGACCAGACGGTGTTCGTCGTGCAGATCGTCTTGATCACGTCTTCGAAGACTGTTGGGCTCCGGACCAGTCGCCCCGCTCCGGCCCGCGCCCACGCGAGGTCGGCGTCGGCGGAGACGAGCTCGTAGAACGCCGACAGGTCCTCGTCGAGCGCGAGCACGTGGCGTGCGCGGTCGAGCAACTTGTCGGCGAGCCGCTGCGACGGCGCACGGCCCAGCACGGTGATGCGGACGTGGCCCTTTCGACCGGCACGGATTTCCATGGTGCGCGCGGTGCGCCCGTCGGCGAGCAGTGTCACCTCGAGTGCGGGAACGTCCTCGTCGAGCCGCATCGGCGGCAGCTCGACGAACCCGTGAGACAGCAGGGTGCGCTCCAGGTCGACGGGCTCGCCCCCGGCGCCGCGGAGCTCGAGCTCTGCTGACCACGTTCCTGCCACCTTCGTTCCCAACGTCGCCGGCCTAGCGCAACTTCCCCGCCATGATCGTCCCGAGCGTCGTGGTGTCGATGTTGCCGCCCGACACGACGCACACGAGCTTGCGGCCTTCGGCTCGACCCGACAGCAAGGCGGCGAGGGATGCCGCACCGGCTCCCTCGGCGACGATGCGGGCTCGCTCGGAGAGCAGCCGGATCGCGTCTGCGACCGCCGCAAGGCTCACGGCGATCGAGCCGTCCAGAAGGTCTCGGGCCAGGGCGAACATCTCGGGGAACACGGCCGGCGCGCCGATTCCGTCGACGAAGCTGGCCACGTGGTCGACCTCGACCGGCTCACCGGCCTCGAGCGATGCCTCGAGCGGAGTGGCCGTCTCCACCTCGCAGGCGTAGACCCGGCATGCTGGGATGAGCGCCCGGAGCGCGGAGGCGATCCCGCCGTTCTCGGGCAGCCTCGACATCCGCGAGCGCCGCAGGCTCGTATGCGTTCCTCTGGCGCATCGCGGTAGTTTCGCGCGATGGCGATTCTCGGCGTGGACGTCGGTGGCACGTTCACCGACGCCGTCCTGCTCACGGACGAGAACGAGCTTCGCACGGCCAAGGTCCCGACGGCTCGGCGCCAGGAGGAGTCGGTTCTCGCCGCAGCGGCGGCGGTCGGTGCGGCGGATGTGGAGCGGTTCGCGCACGGGACGACGGTGGCGACGAACGCGCTGCTCGAACGGACAGGCGCGCGCACGGCGTTCGTGGCGACCGATGGGTTCGAGCACCTGCTGCACGTGCGGAGGCAGAACCGCGCCGACCTGTACCGGCTCTGCGCCGACCACCCGGAGCCGGTCGTGCCGGTCGAGCGCTGTTTCGGCGTCCGGGAGCGCATCGGGCCTGACGGCGTGATTGCTCCGCTCGAGCTCGACTCGCTTCGGGAGTTCGACGCCGAGGCGGTCGCCGTCTGCCTGCTGTTCTCCTTTCGCGGGCCTGCGCACGAGCAGGCCGTCGCGAAGGAGCTGCAGCGCCGGCTGCCCGAGGCCCGGGTCGTCGCCTCCCACGAGATCTCGCCGGAGTTCCGCGAGTACGAGCGGGCCTCGACGACCGCGATCGACGCCTACCTGGGGCCGGCGGTTGCGGGCTACCTCGGCGCACTGGGCGACCGAGTCGCTGCGGCCGGCCTGCCGGAGCCGCTCGTGATGCGGTCATCCGGCGGTGTCGCGTCGCTCGGCGAGGCTGCTGCGCATCCCGCGATTGCGCTTCTGTCCGGCCCGGCGGCCGGCACTGTCGGCGCCGCGCTGCTCGCGGGCCGTGCCGGCTTCGAGAACGCGATCTCGTTCGACATGGGCGGGACTTCCACCGACGTCTCACTCATCGTGGGCGGCGGCGCCGGCCTCGCCGCCGAACGCGAGGTGGCAGGCCTCCCGATACGGCTGCCTGCGGTTGACCTGCACACGGTCGGCGCGGGCGGCGGTTCGATCGTCTGGCGCGACCGCGGCGGCGCCGTACGCGTCGGGCCGGAGAGCGCCGGTGCAGATCCCGGTCCAGCCTGTTACGGCCGCGGCGGGACGAGACCGACCGTGACGGATGCGAACCTGCTCCTCGGTCGGCTGCCTGGCACGCTCGCGGGCGGTCTCGAGCTCGACGCCGACGCGGCGGAGCGGGCGTTCGCCGGCATCGATCCTGCCGATGCGATCGCGGTCGTCAACGCGGAGATACTCCGCGCACTGCGCGTCGTCTCGGTCGAGCGCGGACACGATCCTCGTGATTTCGCGCTCGTCGCCTTCGGCGGCGCGGGCCCGTTGCACGCGTGCCCGCTTGCCGAGGAGCTCGAGATCGGGAGGGTGCTCGTGCCGGCCGCGGCCGGCGTGCTCTCGGCGCTCGGTCTGGTCGCGAGCGACGAGCGACGCGACCGCGTCGTCACCTACGTGCGGCCGCTTGGTGAGGTCGACGACCTGCCGGATGAGGGCGCGGCCGACCTCCGGTACGCGGGTCAGTCGTTCGAGCTGACCGTCCCGATCCAGCCCGGCCTCGCCGAGGCGTTTCATCGCGCGCACGAGGAGCGCTACGGCTACGCGGATCGCGGGCGCGAGGTGGAACTCGTTGCCGTCCGCACGGCGGAAACCAGCCGGGGACCCGAGTTCGAGCTGCCGCCGGGCGATCCGCTCCACGTCGAAGGCCCCACCACAGTGGAGCTTTCCGGCGCGACGTGCTTCGTTCCCCCCGGGTGGGTGGGGGATAGGGATGGGTCTAGCACGGTGGTGCTGACTAAGGCGTGACGCGAAGGTGACGAGACCGTGGAAATAGAGGTTCAGATTCTCGGCAGCGCGCTGCGCTCGATCGCCGAGGAGATGGGCGCGGTGCTCACTCGCTCCGCCTTCTCGGCGAACATCAAGGAGCGGCGCGACTGCTCGACGGCGCTCTTCGACGAACGCGGCCGCATGATCGCCCAGGCCGAGCACATCCCCGTCCATCTCGGCGCCCTCCCGGATGCGGTCGCCGCGGTCCGCGCGCACGACCCCGGCCCCGACGACGTCTTCGTGCTGAATGACCCGTACGCGGGCGGCACGCACCTTCCAGACATCACGCTCGTCTCGCGAACGCCTGTCGGCTTCGCGGCGACGCGCGCGCACCATGCCGACGTCGGAGCCGTCGAGCCCGGCAGCCTTCCCGCCTCCTCGCGGAGCCTGGACGAGGAGGGCGTCGTGATCCCGCCCACCCGACTCGACTCCGGAAAGATCGACGCGCTAACGGCGAGAATGCGCAACCCCGACGAGCGGCGTGGCGATCTCCGCGCGCAGCTTGCCGCCAACAAGCTTGCGGCTCGCCGGCTCGAGGCGCTTTGCGAGCGCCGCGGGCGCGACCTCGTGCTAGCGGCGATGGAAGAGCTTCACGATTACGCCGAACGTCGTGTGCGAGCCGCGATCGGCTACCTTCCGGACGGCCGCTACGACGCGCGCGACGTCCTCGAATCAGACGATGCTGATCTCGAGCTCCGCGTGGCGCTGACCATCGCGGGTGACGAGCTCGAGCTCGATTTCGCAGGGAGCGCTCCTCAGCACGACGGCAACTTGAACTGCCCGCTCGCCGTCACGCGCTCGGCTTGCTACTTCGTCGTCCGCTGCCTGACCGACCCCGATGCGCCGGCCTCGGGCGGCGCGTTCGTTCCGGTGACGGTACGCGCGCCGGCGGGATCGCTCGTCGATGCGCGACCGCCCGCCGCGGTTGCTGCCGGCAACGTCGAGACCTCGAGCCGCATCGCAGACGTGGTCTTCAGCGCCTTCGGGCAGGCGATCGAGGTGCCGGCCCAGGGCCAGGGGACGATGAACAACCTCACGCTCGGGAACGACGCCTTCACCTACTACGAAACCATCGGCGGCGGCCAGGGCGCCTGCCCGCAGGCAGACGGCCCGTCCGGCGTGCACGTCGCGATGTCGAACACGCTCTCGACGCCAACTGAGGCGCTCGAGCTCGGCTATCCGCTCCGCGTCGAGCGGCACGCGCTGCGCCTCGGCTCCGGCGGCGGCGGCCGGCATCGCGGCGGCGACGGCGTTGTCCGTGAGCTGCGAGTGCTCGAGGCGTGCCGCCTGTCGATCGTCAGCGAGCGACGACGGCACGCACCGCAGGGGCGAGGCGGCGGTGGGCCTGGAAAGGCCGGTCGCAACCTGCTGAACGGCCGGGAGCTACCCGCGAAGGTCACCCGCGAGCTCGCACCGGGCGACGTCGTGCGCATCGAGACGCCCGGAGGCGGCGGCTACCGCTCGGCGGGGTTCAGCTCCTCGTAGCGCGGCAGGCCGTCGTCGGGGCAGGTACCGAGTCGGCCACGCTGCGACGTTACACTTCGCGTGCCGATGGTGTGGGAACTGATCTTCATGATGCTCATCCTGAAGATCCCGATCGTCTATCTCTGCCTGGTCGTGTACTGGGCGGTTAAGGCGGAGCCGAGGCCGCCCGAGCCGGCCTTGCTGCCTGCGCTCCCGGAGGTGCCGCCCGATCGGCCGCTTGCATGGGTGGCGCGACGGCGGCCGCCCCGTCGGCCGTCTCGCGGAGGACCGCACACACCACGCGGTCAGCTCAGGCGGGCGAGCGCTCGCGCCGTTAGGTGAGCGCCCCGGCCCGAACGGGCGATCGTCCCGCCGAGACGGTTGCCGGCATCCTCGCCGCGATCGCGATCTTCGGCAGCGTCATCGCGCTCGCCTACCGGCCGGTGCGGATTACGCCGTTCACGATCCTGATCTCGCTGATCGCGGCAGGGATCGGCGGACGGCACCAGAAGCTCGCCGCGGCCGCGCTGGTGGTCTCGGGGACTTGCTTCATTGTCGGCACGACCATCGCGATCATCACGAATCACCCCATCTTTTAAGGGAGGCTCCGAGAGGAGCGGGCCCTGCTACAACAAACAGAACGTTCCATGCCTGACGTCGACGCAGTCAACTCCGGTTACGCACGAGCGCTGCTCGAGGAGTACCTCGAGAACCCTGAAGCGGTCTCGTCGGAGTGGCGGGCGCTTTTCGAGAGCGGCAACGGCGACCTGATCGAGTCGCTGCCGGGCCTCGCGCGGCTCCTCGAGACCCTCCGGGAGACGAACGGCCACACCGAGCCCGTCCGGGCACCGCCGCCGCCCGCCCCGGCACCTGCGCAGCCGGCGGCAGCCCCGGTGGCAGACGACGAACTGCTCGCCGGCGTCGCCGCGGCGATGTCGCTCGTCAAGGCGCTCCGGATGCACGGCCATCTCGCCGCGCAGCTCGACCCGCTCGGCAGCGAGCCCGTCGGCGATCCGGCCCTCGAGCCGGAACGGATGACGCCGAAGCTGACGCCGGAGCTCCAGCGTCGCATCCCGGCGGGGATCCTGCGGGTCCACGCACCGGGCGACACGCTCGCCGACGTGCTGCCGAAGCTGCAGGAGACCTACTCCGGGACCAGCGCGTACGAGATCGAGCACATCTCCGACCACGAGCAGCGCGTCTGGCTGCGCGAGGCGATCGAGTCCGGCCGGTACCACCGTCCGCCGAGCGCCGAGGAGAAGAAGCGGCTGCTCGCTCGGCTGTCCGAGGTCGAGGGCCTCGAGCACTACCTCCGGCGGGTCTTCCTCGGCCAGAAGCAGTTCTCCGTCGAGGGCCTCGACACGATGATCCCTATGCTCGACGAGGCGATCGACCTCGCTGCCGAGGGCGGCGCGCACGAGGTCGTGATCGGGATGGCCCATCGCGGACGCCTCAACGTTCTCGCCCACGTGATCGGCCGCCCGTACGAGACGATCCTGCGCGAGTTCGAGGGCGAGCGGACGATCGAGGCGGTCGCGGCCGACCCTGAGGGCGGGACCGGCGACGTCAAGTACCACCTCGGTGCCGAGGGGACGCGCTCCACCCCGGCCGGAGAGATCACCGTGACGCTGGCGGCGAACCCGAGCCATCTCGAGGCAGTCGATCCCGTCGTCGAGGGCCGCACACGTGCCGAGCAAACCGACCGCTCGACCCGCGAGGGCCGGCACGACCCGCGTGTCGCGCTGCCGGTGCTGATCCACGGCGACGCCGCCTTCCCGGCGCAGGGGATCGTCGCCGAGACCCTCAACCTCGCCGAGCTCGACGGGTACGCGACCGGCGGCACTCTCCACCTGATCGCGAACAACCAGATCGGCTTCACGACCGATCCAGTCGACGGGCGCTCGACCCGCTACTCGAGCGACCTCGCGAAGGGCTTCGACTTCCCGATCTTCCACGTCAACGCCGACGACGCGGAGGCCTGCATCGCGGCCGTCCGCTTGTCGATGGCGTACCGCCGCCGCTTCCAGAACGACGTCGTCATCGACCTCGTCGGCTACCGCCGTCACGGCCACAACGAGCAGGACGAGGCCGCCTATACGCAGCCGCTGATGGCGGCCCGGATCGCCGAGCAGCCGACCGTCCGCGCCCAGTACGCGGACGAGCTGGTCGCCGAAGGCGCGCTCTCCGAGGCGGACGCCGACGCGCTGCAGCGCGAGGTCGAGACCAGGCTCAAGGAAGCCCACCAGCGGCTGAAGGACTCGTTCGGGCACGCCTCGGTCGCGGCCGAGGGCCGGATTCCGTACAGCCCCGACGCGGAGGTCGTCACCGCCGTTGCGTCCGATCGGCTGCACGAGCTCGACCGCGAGCTGGTCGACGTTCCGGAGGGCTTCACGATCCACCCGAAGCTCAAGAAGCAACTCGACCGGCGCCCCCAGGCGCTCGAGCAGGGCGGCATCGATTGGGGCCAGGCGGAGTCGCTCGCCTTTGCGAGCCTGCTCGTCGAAGGGATTCCGATCCGCTTGACCGGCCAGGACACCGAGCGGGGCACGTTCTCACACCGGCACGACGTCCTCCACGACGTGCAGACCGGTGAGACCTACACGCCGATCCAGCACCTTCGCGAGGCGCAGGCCTCGTTCGAGCTCTACAACTCGCCTCTCTCCGAGGCTGCGGCGGTCGGCTTCGAGTACGGCTACTCGGTCGCGGCGTCCGAAACGCTCGTGCTCTGGGAGGCGCAGTTCGGCGACTTCGTCAACAACGCCCAGGGGATCATCGACCAGTTCATCGTCGCCGGGCTGTCGAAATGGGGGCAGACCTCGCGGCTGACGCTGCTGCTTCCGCACGGCTACGAAGGCAACGGCCCGGAGCACTCGAGCGCCCGCCTCGAGCGCTTTCTCCAGCTCGCCGCTCAGGAGAACGTCCGGGTCGCGAACCCGACCACCGCGGCCCAGTACTTCCACCTGGTCCGCCGCCAGGCGCTCGACGCCGCCGCGCGGCCGCTCGTGGTCATGACGCCGAAAGGGCTTCTTCGGCTCAAGCAGGCAGGCTCGTCGCTTGCCGACCTCACTGAGGGCGCCTTTCGGCCGGTGCTCGACGACCCCTCGGCCGACAAGGCCGAGGTGCGCCGCCTCGTGCTCTGCTCAGGAAAGATCTACTACGACCTGGCCGGCCACGAGCTGCGCGAGGGAGCCCGACACGTCGCGATCGCGCGGATCGAGCAGCTGTACCCGTTTCCGGTCGATGCGAAGGCCGCCCTCGTCGCGGCCTACCCGAGCCTCTCGGAGGTCGTCTGGGCGCAGGAGGAGCCGCAGAACATGGGCCCGTGGCGGGCGATCCGGCACCGCCTGGAGGAGAACCTGCCGGAGGGTGTCGGCCTCCGTTACGTGGGCCGGCCCTGGCGCGCGAGTCCCAGCGAGGGCTACCCGACAGCGCACCTGCGCGAGCAGGATCGGATCGTCCGCGAAGCCCTGACTTAGTGCTTCCGCGAGCGGCTGTACTCGACGGCGCGCTTGGCGATCGTCGGCCCGTGCTTGCGCGCCTGCCTCAGGATCGTCTTGCGGTGCTGCGGCGGAATGCGGCGCCAGATGTCCCACGCCGTCATCGCGAGCCCGACCACGCCGGCCTTCCGGGTCATCATCCGAACCATCCGCGACACGGCGGGATCGTACCCGCCAAGCCTCGCCAGAACCGCCACAAGGTTGAATCGTCGGCCGTGGGCGCTATCATCCGCCGTCGTTCGGGAAGCGGCCCCAATCAGATCGCCCGGAGGAGGACAATGTCGGTAGATACGCCTACGCTTTTTTCACAAGTCATCCAGGAACATCTGGAGCTGAAGGAACGGAATTCCGACCTCGACGGAAAGCTTCCGATCGAGGGCTACATGAACGAGGATCCGTTCAACAACCATCCGCTTTTCAAGACCGAGGAGCAGGCCCGCATCGAGGACACGATGGACGGCACAGAGCCGGCCATCCCGGCGGAGCCGACGATCGCCCTCAAGTGGCCCGGGGAGGAAGACGACGACGAGCCGGTGGAGGCGCATGACAACCTCTGGACCCGCTCGCGCGACTTCGACTGGGGCGACTGACTCGTCGCGGAAAATCTTCGATTTTCCGCGAATCCGACTTGTACCTTCGCTGCGCTCGGTAGAGAGTTTGGTCTGACCCGGTCCGGGTAGCCCGACACGGACCCGACCTAAGGAGAGGATCGATGCCGCTATTCGCGCTGGCAGGAGCCATCGGAGCCGCGCTCGCGTACTTCTTCGACCCCGACAACGGCCGGAGGCGGCGCAAGCAGCTGATCCAGCGAACCGGGAAGGCATTCAGGCAGGCCGGCAAGCGCGCCGGAGACGCAGCGGCGCAGGCGGAGGGCGTGAAGCAGAAGACGACCCACCGGAAGGAACAGGAAAAGCCCCAGCCCGACGACGTCACGCTCGCGCGCAAGGTCGAGAGCGAGATCTTCCGTGACAGGGACGTCCCGAAGGGCAAGATCAACGTCAACGTCGAGGACGGCGTCGTGTACCTGCGCGGGGAGCTCGAGCAGCCCGACCTGATCGAAGATCTCGAGAAGCAGGCCCAGAAGGTGCAGGGAGTGCAGGGCGTGGAGAATCTGCTGCACGCGCCCGGCCAGGAGGAACCGACCAGGGCCGAGTAACGGGACGCCTCGCATTGCGAGGCTAGAAACAACCGACACGTCATTGTGCGCAGCCGCGCGCGCGGTTGATAATCGCTTTGCGTAGTGGCTATTCAGGAACACGCTGCGTCCGGCGTCGCGCAGCCTTCGGCAGGCCAGGCGCCCGACGTTCGGCTCGCGGGCGTCCGCAAGTCGTACGGCAACGTGGTCGCCGTCGACGGTGTCGACCTCGAGATCGCCTCGGGCGAGTTCTTCACGATGCTCGGCCCGTCCGGTTCGGGGAAGACGACGACGCTGCGCCTGATCGCCGGCTTCGAACGCCCGGACGCCGGCCGGATCGAGCTCGCGGGCCGGGACGTCACGGGTCGGCCGCCGTACCTGCGCGACGTCAATACCGTCTTCCAGGACTACGCGCTCTTCCCGCACATGACCGTCGGCGAGAACGTCGCCTACGGCCTCCGCGTCAAGGGCGTGCCGCGGACGGAGCGCCGCAAGCGCGTCGACGAGATCCTGGAGGTCGTCAGGCTGCCCGGCCTCGGCGACCGCACGCCGGCGCAGCTGTCGGGCGGCCAGCGGCAGCGGGTCGCGCTGGCGCGGGCACTCGTCAACCATCCGCAAGTGCTGCTCCTCGACGAACCGCTCGGCGCTCTCGACCTGAAGCTCCGTCAGGAGATGCAGATCGAGCTGAAACGGATCCAGCGCGCCGTCCGTGAGGTCGGGATCACGTTCGTCTACGTGACCCACGACCAGGAGGAGGCCCTGACGATGAGCGACCGACTCGCAGTCTTCAACCAGGGCCGTATCGAGCAGATCGGTACGCCGGAGGCCGTCTACGAGCGGCCCGACAACGCGTTCGTCGCGGGCTTCGTCGGCGCGTCGAACGTGCTGCACCGCGGCGGGCGGGTCTTCACCGTCCGGCCGGAGAAGATCCGCATGACGATCGACGGCGGCACCCGCCGCGACGACGGGAACGCCGCCACCGGCCGGATCCGAGACGTCGTCTACGCGGGGATGTTCACCCGTTACGTCGTCGACCTCGACGACGGCGGCGAGCTCGTCGTCGTCAAGCAGAACCTCGAGACCTCGTCGGCGGACGCGCTCGACCAGCGCGGCCACAGAGTCTTGCTCGAGTGGAGTCCGGAGCACGCAATCGAGACCCGGGAGGGAGCATGAGTCACGTACGAAAGCGCTACCTGGCGTGGGCGGCGGCCGCCGTCCTGACCGGAGCGCTCGCCGTCGCGGCAGCAGGATGCGGCGGCAGCAGCGGCAAATCGGCGTCGAAGTCGACGACCTCCAACCTGCCCTCGTCGATCGGGCAGGGCGAGGGTGCGCTCAACCTGATCGAATGGCCGTTCTACTCGGACCCGAGCTTCGCCAACAAGTTCGAGCAGCAGACCGGCTGCAAGATCCATCGCAAGGACGCCGGCTCCTCGAACCAGATGGTCGCGCTCATGCGCGCGGGCGGCGGTGGTGGCGGCGGCCAGTGGGATCTCGTGTCCGCGTCGGGCGACGCGAGCCTGCGGCTGATCAAAGGCGGCGACGTCCAGCCGGTGAACATCAAGCTGATCCCGAGCTGGAACGACTTCATCCCGATCTTCAAGTCGCCGGCGCACAACACCGTCGACGGCGTCCACTACGGGGTGTCGGTCCAGTGGGGCCCGAACGTGCTCCTCTACAACACGACCAAGATCAAGCCGGGCCCGACGAGTTGGGCCGCGCTGTACGACCCCAAGTACAAGGGCCAGATCACGGTCCCGAACAACCCGATCCAGATCGCCGACGCGGCGTTCTACCTGGAGCACTCGCAGCCGGACCTCGGGATCAAGGATCCGTACGAGCTGAACAAGAAGCAGTTCGACGCGACGATCGCGTTGCTCAAGAACCAGCGGAAGCTCGTCAAGCTCTACTGGAACTACGACACCGACGGCCGGGCCGCATTCGCGAACGGCGACGTCTCGCTCGGCGCGATTTGGCCGGTCGACACGATCGCCCTCCAGCAGAAGAAGGTGCCGGTCAAAGAGGTCATCCCTGCCGTGGGAGCGACCGGCTGGGCCGACACGTGGATGCTCGCCAAGAAGGCGCCGCACCCGAACTGTGCGTACAAGTGGATGAAGTACGTGACCACGCCGCAGGTCGAGGCGAAGCAGGCGCTCGTCTTTCGGGAGACCCCGGTCAACCCGAAGGCCTGTCCGATCATGGACAAGATGGAGCCCAACTCGTGCGCGAAGTTCCACCTGAACGAGCCGCTCAACTACTACAACACGATCAAGTTCTGGAAGACGCCGATCGCCGACTGCGGCAACGGCAAGCACGACTGCATGGACTACAACCAGTGGCAGCAGGCCTGGACCCAGGTCACCGGATAGCCCGTGGCTGAGGTCGCCGAGGCGGGCGCTCCGGGCGGGAGCGCCCGCCTTCGGGACGCCCGCCTTCGGGTCTCGACCGCGTTCTGGCGGTGGCCGTGGCTGAAGCTGACGCTGCTGCTCGCGGCGCCGGTGGCCGCGTTCGCGGTCGTCTACCTCGGCGCCCTTACGTCGCTGTTCGTGTCGTCCTTCTGGGAGGTCGACTCGTTCACCGGCAAGATCATCCACACGTGGACGCTGAGCAACTTCAACACGCTGATCCACGAGAAGGTCTACCGGGACATCGCGCTGCGGACGATCTGGATGGCCGCAGCGGTGACGCTGACCGACATCGTGCTGGCCTTTCCGCTCGCCTATTTCATGGCGCGCATCGCAGCGCCGCGGCTCCGGGCAACGCTCTTCGTGATGGTGTTGCTGCCCTTGTGGTCGAGCTACCTCGTCCGGATCTACGCCTGGCGGACGATCCTTGCGAAAGACGGTGCCTTGAACTGGGTCCTCAACGGCCTCGGCCTGCCGGACGCCGGGCTCGCGTACACGAATACGGCGATGTGGATCGTCTTCTCGTACGTCTGGCTGCCGTTCATGGTGTTGCCCGTCTACGCCGCGCTCGAGCGGATCCCGGACAACTACCTGGAGGCGTCGTCCGACCTCGGCGCCCGTAGTTGGCGGACCTTCCGGCGGGTGATCCTGCCGCTCGCCCTGCCCGGGATCGTCGCGGGCTCGATCTTCACCTTCTCGCTCACACTCGGCGACTTCATCACGCCCGCCCTCGTCGGCGGAGCGGGGTCGCAGTTCATCGGCAACGTCGTCGAGGAGTACATCGGCATCAACGGCAACGTCCCGTTTGCCGCCGCGTTCGCGACCGTGCCGGTGATCGTGATGGCGATCTACCTGGTCGTGGCGCGCCGGGTCGGCGCGTTCGAGGCGGTCTGATGGAGACGCGCGGCACCAAGATCGGACTCGCGGTGGTCTCGTTCCTCGTCATCGCGTTCCTCTGGCTACCGCTCCTCCTGATCATGGTCTATGCCTTCAACGACTCCACGATCCAGAGCTGGCCGATCTCGGGCTTCACGTTCCACTGGTTCCACGAGGCGTGGCACGACCCGGAGGCGCGCAGCTCGCTTTGGCTCTCGATCAAGGTCGGGCTGGCCGCCACGGCGACCGCGCTGGTGCTAGGGACCGCAGCGGCCGCGGCGATCCATCGCTTCAGCTTCTTCGGTCGCGAAGCCGTGTCGCTGCTGCTCCTGCTGCCGATCGCGCTGCCCGGGATCATCACCGGCATGGCGCTGAACTCGTTCTACGTCTTCGCCGGGCTCGGCTTCTCGATCTGGACGATCGTGATCGGACACGCGACGTTCTGCGTCGTAATCGTCTACAACAACGTGATCGCGCGGCTGCGGCGCAGCTCGGCGTCGCTGCTCGAGGCGTCCGCCGACCTCGGCGCCGACGGCTGGCAGACGTTCCGTTTCGTCGTTTGGCCTGTGCTCTCGACCGCGCTGATCGCCGGCGGCCTGCTCGCCTTCGCACTGTCGTTCGACGAGGTGATCGTGACGACGTTCACTGCAGGAGCGCAGACGACGCTGCCGATCTACATCCTCGATCACATCCAGCGCGGGCAGGATCTGCCGGTCGTGAACGCGATCGTGCTCGTCGTCATTGTCGCGACCGTGATCCCGGTCACGATCGCGCAGCGGTTGACCGGAGACACGGGGGTCGTGCGGGGCGGTGCGACGGCCCGCGGCGCTGCCGCGTCCGCGGCGGGCGGCGGCGCGGTGTAGGTTGAAAGCGGTTATCCAAGGAGGACAGCGATGAGCGTGACGGTCTCGAGCTACAAGAACATCGTCGGCGGCGAGTGGGTCGACTCTGCCTCCGGCGAGACGATGGAGGTCCTGAACCCCGCCACCGGGGAGACGATCGCCGAGGTCCCGCGCGCGACGGCCGAGGACGTCGGCCGGGCTGTCGAGGCGGCGAAGGAGGCGTTGCCCGAGTGGCTCGAGACGACGCCCGGCGAGCGCGCCGAGGCACTGCTCAAGCTGGCCGACCTGCTCGACGAGCACGCCGAGGAGCTCGCGCAGCTCGAGTCCACGAACGTCGGCAAGCCTCTGCCCGCGGCTCGAGACGAGATGCCGGTTTCTTCGGACAACATCCGCTTCTTCGCGGGCGCGGCACGCATGCTGGAGGGCAAGTCCGCCGGCGAGTACATGCGCGGCTACACGTCGATGGTTCGCCGCGAGCCGCTCGGCGTAGTGGGCGGCATCACGCCGTGGAACTACCCGCTGATGATGGCAGTGTGGAAGTTCGCTCCTGCTCTGGCAGCCGGCAACGCCCAGGTGCTGAAGCCCTCGGAGCAGACACCGCTGACGACGCTGCGCTTCTTCCAGCTCGCCGCGGAAGCGGAGATCCTGCCGCCGGGCGTGATCAACGTCGTCACCGGTGACGGCGTCCCGGTCGGCGAGGCGATCGTCAAGCATCCGGACGTCCGGCTGGTGTCGCTGACCGGCGACGTCGAGACGGGCAAGATCATCGCCCGCACGGCCGCGGACAGCCTCAAGCGTGTCCACCTCGAGCTCGGCGGCAAAGCGCCGGTGGTCGTCTTCGACGACGCCGATCCGGCCGCCGTCGCCGAGGGGATCAAGATCGCCGGCTACTGGAACTCGGGGCAGGACTGCACGGCGGCCTCGCGCGTCGTCGCCGGCCCGAAGATCTACGACAAGCTGCTGGAGGAGCTCGTCCCGGCGGTGCAGTCGCTCGCGGTCGGTGACCCGGCCGAGAAGGAGGAGCTCGACATGGGCCCGGTGATCTCCAAGGAGCAGCAGGACCGCGTGTTCGGCTTCCTGGAGCGTGCGAAGAGCGCCACCGTCCTGACCGGCGGCGGCTCGAATGGCAACCGTGGCTTCTTCGTCGAGCCGACCGTGGTCGCGGACGTCGGCCAGGAGGACGAGATCGTCCAGCGGGAGGTCTTTGGCCCGGTCGTGACCGTGCAGCGCTTCGCGGACGACGACCAGGCGATCGCGTGGGCGAACGACGTGCCGTACGGCCTGGCTGCATCGGTCTGGACGCGCGACATCGGCAGGGCGTTGAACGCCGCCCGCAAGCTCCAGTTCGGGACGGTCTGGATCAACGACCACATCCCGCTGGTCAGCGAGATGCCCCACGGCGGCTACAAGCAGTCCGGCTACGGCAAGGACCTGAGCGCCTACTCGCTCGAGGACTACACGAACATCAAGCACGTCATGGCCAAAGTCGACTAGGAAACCGCTCATCGTTGACGTAATGCGCGGGGATGAGCGAGAATCCCCGCGCATTGCGCGGCAACCACAATCGCGGCGCGGTCGGGGGGCGGCGAGGACTCGACCGGATCGACCAGAGCATCATCGAGGCGCTGCAGAAGAACGGGCGCGCGTCGTTCCGGCGGATCGCGGCGGAGATAGGGGTCTCCGAGGCGACGGTCCGCGCCCGCTACGGGCGCCTCTGCGATGACGACATCCTCCAGGTCACCGGCGTGACGAACCCGCTCGGTCTGGGTTTCGAGGCGATGGCGATGGTCGGTGTCCGCACCTCGGGAGCGCCGGAGCCCGTCGCCGACGAGATAGCGAAGTGGGACGAGGCGGGCTACGTGGTCGTGACCGCGGGCCAGTACGACATCCTCGTCGAGCTCGTCTGCGCCGATCGCCGCGAGCTGCTCGACCTGACCAGCCGCATCCGCGCCCTCGACGGCGTCGGCTCGACCGAGAGCTTTCTGTACCTCGCAATGTGGAAGCAGCTCTACGACTGGGGTGCGCGCCTCGAAGAGAGGCGGCCGGCCGGGGTAGGGGGCCGCTGATGGCGGTCGAGGAACGGACGGACATGTCTACGGACCAGGTTCCCGGACAGGTCCGGACGGCCGACGTCCGGCTCGACCGCGTCACGAAGCGCTTCGACGATGTCGTCGCCGTCGACGACCTCTCGCTCGAGATCGAGCGCGGCAGTTTCTTCGCGCTGCTCGGCCCGTCGGGCTGCGGCAAGACGACGACGCTGCGGATGATCGGCGGTTTCGAGGAGCCGACCGCCGGCTCGATCTACCTCGGAGACCGCGAGGTCAGCGGCACGCCGCCCTACAAGCGCGACGTCAACACCGTTTTCCAGAGCTACGCGCTCTTCCCGCACCTGTCGATCTTCGAGAACGTCGCATTCGGGCTTCGGCGCAAGGGCGGACGGGGCGCAGAGCTCCGAGGGAAGGTCGAGGAGATGCTCGACCTCGTCCAGCTCGGCGGGTACGGCAAGCGGAAGCCGCGCCAGCTCTCAGGCGGCCAGCAGCAGCGGGTGGCGCTCGCGCGCGCCCTCGTGAACAGCCCGCGCGTGCTCTTGCTCGACGAGCCGCTCGGCGCGCTGGACCTGAAGCTGCGCAAGGAGATGCAGCTCTTCATCAAGGGTTTGCAGCACGACGTCGGCATCACCTTCATCCACGTCACCCACGATCAGGAGGAGGCCATGACGATGGCCGACCGGATCGCGGTCATGAACCGCGGCCGGATCGAGCAGCTCGGCGCCCCGGACGAGCTCTACGAACGGCCGACGACGCCGTTCGTCGCCGGCTTCCTCGGCATCTCGAACATGCTTCCGGCCACGGTGGTCGGCCCGGACTCGGTCCGTCTCGCGGACGGCACCGTCGTCCAGGCCCAGGTGAACGGCAAGTCCGGAGCGGTCGCCGCGGGTGTCCGCCCGGAGAAGATCACGATCGGCGACGGCGGCGGCTCGAACGTGCTTCGTGGCACCGTCAGTGAGAGCGCCTACCTCGGCGTGGCGACACAGCTCGTCGTCAGGACGGCGGCAGGCGAGGTGCAGGTCTTCGCGCAGAACATCGATGCCGGAGGACGTGTGCCGCCGCCGGGATCGAACGTCACGCTGAGCTGGAGCCCGGAGTCGACTTTCGTCATGGAGCAGGCGAAGGAGGGAGAGGAATGAGCTCGAGGATGACCCGTGAGGACCTGCTACGGCGCGGTGCCGTCGGAGTCGGCGCGCTGTCCGTCCCGGGGCTGCTGGCCGCGTGCGGGGGCAGCTCCTCGAAGAGTGCGGCGAGCAGCAGCAAGGTCAACAAGGTTATGAACTTCGCGAACTGGCCGTACTACATCGATACGCCGGCGACGCTCAAAGCCGCGGGCATCCACAAGCCGACGACACTGCAGCAGTTCGAGAAGAAGACCGGGATCAAGGTCAACTACTACGAGGAGGTCAACTCCAACCCCGAGTACTTCGCGAAGGTGCAGGGGCGGCTCGCCAAGGGCGAGGGAATCGACCGCGACATCATCGTCTCGACCGACAACGACCGCTTCCTCGGTGACTACATCTCGAACAAGTGGGCGCAGAAGCTCGACAAGAGCCTGATCCCCAACATGAAGAACCTCATCGCGGCGCAGCAGCATCCTCCCTTCGACCACAACCGCGACTACTCCCTCCCATGGGCGTCCGGGATGGACGGCATCGCCTGGAACGACAAGGTCAGCGACCCTGTCACCTCCGTCAAGCAGCTCTTCGAGGATCCGAAGCTGAAGGGAAGGGTCGGCATCTGGAACTCGATGGGCGACACGCTCGGGCTCGTCATGCTCGAGAACGGCGACGATCCCTCCAAGGTCACGGACGCGTCGTTCAATCGGGCCATCGCGCGGGTCCAGAAGGCCGTCAACTCGGGACAGATCCGCAAGTTCTACGGCAACGACTACGCGCCGGTCCTGGCGAAAGGGGACCTCGCGGCGACGATGGCCTGGTCCGGCGATATTGCCAATCTCGCCGACCCGCACTGCCATTGGGTCGTTCCCAAGCAGGGCGGGATCATCTGGACCGACAACATGATCATCCCGCTCGGCGGTAGCGTGCCGACGGCCTCGACGTACATGAACTTCATGTACGACCCGATCATCTCCGCGCAGTGGGCCCTCGGGGCGAACTACATCTCGTCCGTCAAGAACGTTAAGCAAGAGGCGGTGAAGCTCGATCCGAAGGCCGCTTCGAACGACCTGACCTTCCCGACCGACAAGACGCTTTCACAGATGCACCAGAACGACCCCGCGATGCTGCGGAACCCTGACTACAACAAGAAGTGGCTGGCGGTCCAGGGGCAGTAGGACGGAGTGGGGCAGTTCCTTCATCGACATAAGGGCCTCACTCCCTATCTGCTCCTCGCTCCAGGGATGCTCTGGCTCGCGATCTTCTTTCTCGTGCCGATGGGCTTCCTCGGCTATCAGTCGCTCCAGTCGGGGCTGTTCCCGCACTTCCAGTTCACGTGGGCGTTCTCGAACTTCTCCTCCGCGTTTTCGGGCTACCACACGCAGCTCATCCGCTCGTTCGTCTACGCGGGAATCGCGACGGTCGCCTGCCTGGTGCTCGCGTATCCGCTTGTGTACTGGATCGCGTTCCGGGCGGGGCCGTGGCGGAACCTCTTCCTCCTCATCATCGTCGCCCCGTTCTTCGTCACGTACCTCGTGCGGACGCTCGCCTGGCTCAACATCCTCGCCGACGAAGGGCCGGTCGTCCGCATCCTGCGCGACATCCACGTGCTTGGGCCCGACGGGCGGTTGTTGGCGACGACGTTCTCGGTGGTCGCCGGGATCACCTACAACTTCTTCCCGTTCATGGCGCTGCCCATCTACGTCTCGCTCGAGCAGATCGACGCGCGGCTCCTGGAGGCTGCGAAGGACCTGTACTCGTCGCCGACCCAGGCGTTCATGCGGGTGACGCTGCCCCTCTCGGCGCCCGGAATCGTCGCGGGGACGCTCCTCACATTCATCCCGGCCGCCGGCGACTTCATCAACGCGGCACTTCTCGGGACACCTAACCAGTCGATGATCGGAAACGTCATCCAGGCGAAGTTCCTGGAGTCGCTCGACTACCCGACCGCCGCCTCGCTCTCGTTCATCTTGATGGGGACGATCCTGATCGCGCTGCTCGTCTACGCCCGGATCGTCGGCCCGGAGAAGCTGACCGGATGACGACGGCGGCCGAGGCGCTGCCGGCCCGCGCACGGGTCGGCGTCATGAGCCGGACGTGGCGTTTCGTCGCGAGGCATGCACTCACCGTCTACGCGCTCCTCGCAGTGACTTATCTGCTGCTCCCGATCGTCATCGTGATCCTCTTCTCGTTCAACCACCCGACGGGCCGCTTCAACTACGTCTGGCACCGCTTCACGTTCGACAACTGGCTCAACTGGAACTCGGTGCTCGGGATCCAGGGCGCGGTCCAGACCTCGCTCGAGATCGCCGCTCTTGCCACGCTCGTGGCCACCGCGCTCGGAACGATGATCGCGCTCGCGCTCGTGCGCCACCGGTTCATCGGACGGGGGGTTACGAGCCTCATCATCTTCCTCCCGATGGCGACGCCGGAGATCGTGATGGGCTCCTCGCTCCTGACGCTCTTTCTGAACGATCAGAACACGCTTCAGCTCGGGTTCTGGACGATCTTCATCGCGCACGTGATGTTCACCATCAGCTTCGTCGTCGTCACGGTGAAGGCGCGCCTAATCGGGTTCGACAGGCACCTCGAAGAAGCGGCGATGGACCTCGGCGCCAACGAATGGAAGACCTTTCAGAAGGTCACGCTGCCGCTCATTGCCCCCGCGATGCTGGCCGCGGGGCTCCTCGGCTTCGCGCTCTCCATCGACGATTTCGTGATCACGTACCTCAACGCGGGCCCGGTTCAGACGTTCCCGATCTTCGTCTGGGGGGTCGCCCGGGTCGCCGTGCCCCCGCAAGTGAACGTGGTGGCGAGCGCAATCTTCCTCGTCGCGATCGCCCTCGGTCTCGCCAACGTCTTCTGGCAGTACCGGTCCGCGAAGAGAACGCGAGGCCCGGCGTGACAACCATGTCCTCGGCTCCCGTCGACCTGCAGAAGCTCGCGCGCGAGCACCTCTGGCTGCACTTCACGCGCATGGGCGGCTATGCCGAGACCGAGGTGCCGGTGATCGTCCGCGGCGAGGGCTGCTACCTCGAGGATGCCGACGGCAAGCGCTACCTCGACGCGCTCGCGGGGCTCTTTGCGGTGAACATCGGCTACTCGCACGGCGACGAGATCGGCCAGGCCGCGCACGAGCAGATGCGCGAGTTGCCCTTCTATACGAACTGGTCGTACGCGCACCCCCGCGCGATCGAGCTCGCGGCCGAAGTTGCGTCTCTGGCGCCAGGCGACCTGAGCCGCGTCTTTTTCGTCTCCGGCGGCTCGGAGGCGATCGAGTCCGCGTGGAAGCTCGCCCGCCAGTACCACGCGGCGCGCGGCGAGCGCCGCTGGAAGGCGGTGTCCCGCAACGTCGCCTACCACGGCACGACGATGGGGGCCCTCTCGATCAATGGGATCCCGGCGCTGCGAACGCCCTTCGAGCCGCTCGTCCCCGAGGTCGTCCACGTGCGGAACACGAACCGCTACCACCGGCCCGGAGACGAAAGCGAGGAGGCGTTCACGGCGTTCCTGCTCGACGACCTCGAGGCCGCTTTGGACGCGGCCGGGCCGGACACGGTCGCGATGGTCGTCATGGAGCCGGTGCAGAACGCCGGCGGCTGTTTCACGCCGCCCGCGGGCTACTTCCGGGGCGTCCGGGAGATCTGCGACCGGTACGGAGTCCTGCTCTGCGCCGACGAGGTGATCACCGGCTTCGGGCGGCTAGGGCACTGGTTCGCGTCGGAGCGGTACGACATCCGGCCCGACCTCCTGACCTCGGCGAAAGGCCTGTCCTCGGCGTATGCGTCGATCGGCGCGGTCGTCACGACCGACCGGGTCATGGAGCCGTTCCAGGCCGCCGACTCGATGTTCATGCACGGCATGACCTTCGGCGGCCATCCGGTCATGTGCGCGATCGCGCTCAAGAACATCGAGATCTTGAAGCGGGAGCGGATCGTCGAGGGCGTCCTCGAGAAGGAGGCGATGTACCGCTCGACGCTGGAACAGCTCCTCGAGCTGCCGATCGCGGGCGACCTTCGCGGCGCCGGCTGCTTCTACGCCCTCGAGCTCGTCAAGGACAAGGAGACGCGCGAGACCTTCACCGACGAAGAATCGGAGTGGCTGTTGCGCGGCTTCCTCTCCCCGGAGCTGTTCGAGCGCGGGCTGATCTGCCGCGCCGACGACCGCGGCGATCCAGTCATCCAGATCTCGCCGCCGCTCATCGCCGGCCAGGCCGAGTTCGACGAGATCGTCCGGATCCTCGGCGAGGTGCTCGAGGAGGCCTGGCAGAAGCTGGAGCGCCGGGATGGCGCCCCGCGGCGTGAGACGCCCCGCCGCGCTCCTTGATCCAGCCCTCTTCGCCGTGGTGGCTCGACGAAGCGCCTTCGGTCGAGCCTCAGGCGGCGCTCGAGGGTGACGTCGAGGCCGACGTAGCGATCGTCGGCGGCGGGTACACGGGCCTCTGGACCGCACTCGCCGTTCGGAAGCGTGAGCCGTCGGCACGGGTGGTCGTCCTCGAGGCGCAGCTCTGCGGTGAGGGCCCGAGCGGGCGGAACGGCGGGTTCCTCCACGGCTACTGGTCGCCGCTTGCGAGGCTGCGGCGCGTCTTCGGCGACGATGGCGCGCTCGAGATCGCGGAGGCGGGATCGGCGATCATCCCGGGCGTCCGCGACTTCGCTGAGGAGCACGGGGTGGACATCTGGCTGCGGGAAGCGCCGCTCCTCGAAGTATCCGCCGCTCCCTCGCAGGACGAATCGATGGATCACGCGGTCGAAACTGCGCGTGAGCTCGGGGTCGAGCAGGAAGCGGTGCCGCTCACGTGGGCGGAGCTGGCCGAGCGCTGCGCCTCGCCGCGCTTCCGACGAGGAGTCCTCTTCCGCGAGGGAGCGACCGTGCAGCCGGCAAGGCTCGCGCGCGCGCTGCGGATGGCGGCGATCCAGTCTGGGGTCGAGATACATGAGAAAACGCCGCTCTCGAGGCTCCGGCGCGCCTCGCCGAACGTGCTCGAGACTCCGCGCGGGCGTGTCACGGCGGGCGAGGTCGTCGTTGCGGTGAACGCCGCGGCCGCCGGCTGGAGGCCGATCGCTCGGCGCCTGACCGCGTTCGGCTCATACGTCGTTCTCACCGAGCCTGTTCCGGAGCTGCTCGAACAGATCAACTGGACGGGTGGCGAGTCGATCGCGGACGGGCGCATGTTCCTGCATTACTTCCGGACGACGAACGACGGGCGCGTGCTCATGGGCAGCGGCTCTGGGCCGATCGGCTTCGGCGGCAGGATCGACGGTCGCTTCACGGCAGACATCCCGTCAGTGGCGCGGGCCGAAGCCGGACTGCGGTTCCTGCTGCCGGACTTCGCAGACGTCAAGATCGAGCGCGCGTGGGGCGGCCCGATCGACGTCTCTGCCGACCGGTTCCCGTTCTTCGGCACGCTCCCTGGCGCACGCGTCCACTACGGCGCCGGCTACTCCGGCAACGGCGTCGGACCGAGCTGGCTGGGAGGGCAGATCCTCGCGCGGCTCGCCCTGGGGATTGCCGATGAGCTGACCGCGCTACCGCTCGTCAACCGGCACGTGAAGCCGCTGCCGCCAGAGCCGCTCAAGGCCTGGGGCGGCGCCGTGATCCGCGGCGCCGCACTTCGCGTCGAGGAAGCGGAAGAGGCCGGGCGCAGAGCTGCATCGCCGCTCCGAGCCGTCGCGGCGCTGCCCCGTCTCCTCGGCCTACGTGTCGGAACTCGTTAGCTCACGGGCAAATGAACCGCCGCCGACCACGCGCTCGGCACGCGCTCCTGCCCGCTCACGCAACTCGCGGTCGGAGGTGACGAGTACGAACGGCTCGTCGAGTTCCGCCGCACGCCGCGCGATCCAATCGTCGGCGGATTCCCGTCCGGTGCCGATGACCTCGACGCCCTCGACCGGAGCAGGCGCCGGCCCGTCGAACACCGCTACCGCGTCGACGCCCTCGCGTTCGGCCCACTCCGCGAGCAGGTCGACCAGGCGCTCTGGCGACAGGTTCGGCCACAACGAGCGCCGCACGTTCGGGGCGTCAACGAGCACAACCACGTCCGGGGCAGACCCTAGCCTGGGCGCATGCCCGGTGAGCACCACGGCGCGTTCGGCGAGGACGCTTTCGGGCGCCGTGCGGAGAAGCTTGCTCGCTTTTTCGGGACGCCCGGGTACATCCTCGGCCAGACGATCGTCGTTGTCGTATGGATCGCGCTCAACGCGGCCGTGGTCGCCTTTCAGTGGGACCCGTATCCCTTCATCCTGCTCAACCTCGCCTTCTCGACGCAGGCGGCCTACGCGGCGCCGCTGATCCTGCTCGCGCAGACGCGGCAGGCCGACCGGGACAAGCTCGCCGAAGAAAGGCAGGAACAGCATCACAACGACGCGGAGCGCCTGGCGCAGGAGCGCGTCGTCGCGATCAAGGCGGAAACGGACAAGCTGACGGGCTTGCTCGAGTCGAACACGGACCTGACTCGCCAGGACAAGGTGCTGACGGAGCAGGTCGCGGACCTGACGAAGCAGATCCACGACCTGCTGACGAAGCGCTAAACCGCTTCTCGAAGAGCGGCGGTGCAGCTAGACCGGCCGCGCTTCTCGAGGTACTGCTGGTGGTAGTCCTCGGCGGGGTAGAACGTCTGCGCAGGCTCGACCAGTGTCACCACCGGCCGTCGGTGACGGGTCTGCTCCTCCGTCTTGGAGCGCAGCGCGACCTCCTGCTGCTCGGGATCGTGGAAGAAGATCACCGAGCGATACTGGTCGCCGATGTCCCAGCCCTGTCGGTTCAGCTGGGTCGGGTTGTGCTTGTGCCAGAAGACGCCCAGGAGCTGCTCGTACGAGACCTGCTCCGGGTCGTACGTGACCTCGACGACCTCGGCGTGGCCGGTCGTGTGCGAGCAGACGTCCTGGTAGGTCGGGTTCTCGAGCGTGCCGCCCTCGTAGCCGACCTCGGTCTTGGTGACGCCGTCCAGCTGGCGGAACGCCGCCTCGACGCCCCAGAAACAGCCCGCGCCGAATGTTGCCTTCTTCAAGCTCATTCCTCCTCGAATGTCAGTGCGGCCGAGTTGATGCAGAAGCGCTGGCCGGTCGGCGCCGGCCCGTCCGGGAAGACGTGGCCGAGGTGGCCGCCACAGCTTGCGCACAGGACTTCCGTACGGATCATCCCGTGGCTGACGTCGCTCTCCTCGTCGATCGCCTCCTCGCCGGCAGGCGCGTAGAACGCGGGCCAGCCGCAGCCGGAGTCGTACTTCGTGTCGGAGCCGAACAGCTCGGCCCCACAGCCCGCGCACCGGTACGTGCCCGCCTCGAACGTGTAGTCGTGCTCGCCCGAGAACGGTGCCTCGGTGCCCTTTTCGCGCAGAATCCGGTACTGCTCCGGCGTCAGCTCAGCACGCCACTCTTGCTCTGTTTTCTGAATTTTCGGCATCACTGAATAGTGTGCCAACAACCGGTTTTGTTACGCCTCAGCCTCGCTGAGCCACTGGCCCGTCCACCATTCCGGATGGGGCATGCCGCTCTCGTGTGCGACGTCTCGGAGGGCCGAGATGTCGTAAGGCGCGCGTCGCAGCTCGGCCGAGATGCGGCCGTTCTCGGCGGTGAGGATCGCGTACTCCGCCCACGGCGATAGACGGATGGCGCCGTTGGGCGGCCAGTTGTGAAAAGGCAGCCCGACGCTGCCCGGGTTGACCACGAGCGTCGAGTTGTGGGGACGAACGAGCTGGACGTGCGTGTGCCCGGCTGTCAGAGCGGAAGGGTCGGCCTCGCCGAGCATCTCGGCCAGCTCGTGGTCTGGAGTCGTCGGATGGATGTCCTCCATGAAGGAGCGCGGCGAGCCGTGCACGCAGAGAACCGAAGCGCCGTTGAGCCGCAACTCGACCTGTTCGGGAAGCGTGGCCAGGTAGGTCTTGTCGCCCTCGTCGAGCTGCGCCGCGCACCACTCACCCTGGTCACGCAGCCTGGGGCCGGCATAACCGGGTAAGTCCGGCATCCCGTCCAGCATCCACGTATCCCAGTTGCCGAGTACGACCGGACAGTCGAGGCAGCGCAGCCGTGCGACCGTTTCCCTGGGCTGGGGCCCGGCCGCGACGTCGCCGAGGCACACGATCCGCTCGATGCCGGCGTCCCCGAGCTCGCCGAGGACCGCCTCGAACGCGAGCAGGTTGCCGTGGAGATCCGAGATCAGCGCCAGCCGCAGCACGGACGAAGAATAAGAGGTCATTCGGCGGCCGCGCGCTCCAGCCCGGCCAGGGCTTCGCGCTCGATCGCCGCGAAGCCCTCGTTGTGACCGTAATGCGCGAGTGCCGCCGAGAGGGAGAGCGCGACGGCACGCGCGCGTAGCAGCTGCTCCTCGGAGACCGGCCCGTACTCGTCCAGAAATGCCTCGCGACCCTCGGGTGAGAAATAGCTCCACAGCATCGAGAAGTCGATCGCCGGGTCGCTGCAGCAGACGTCGACCCAGTCGATCACGCCGCTCGGCCGGCCGTTGCCGTCGACGAGCACTTGCCGGAAGTGGAGGTCGCCGTGCACGACCGCGGAGACCCGCGAGTCAGGCAGGCGCTCCGCCTCGTCGAGCAGCCGGTCGACCGTGGGAGGTCGCTGCCAGATGCCTTCGCCCTGGAGGTCGGCGAGCTGCTCGCGCGTCTTGGGGACGCGCGTCTTCATGTCGGCGCGCCGGTTAGCGTCCGTCGGTAGCTCGTAGCCGACGTCGGCCTCGTGAAGCACACGCAGGAATCGCGCCAGGCCGCGCGCGACTTCCACTCGCGCACCGTCCTCGAGCTTGGCGTCTCCGAGCTCCCGCCCCGCCAGAAGGGCGCTGCCGAAGAACGGCCACGGGAAACCGGCCGCGGGCTCGCCGACGAAGACCGGCTCGGGCACCGCGATCGGCAGCAGCGGCGCCAGCTCTGGCAGCACCGCGATCTCCCGCCGCACACCCGGCACCGCGATCTCGCGGCGCGGGAATCGGAACGCCCAGCGCTCGTCGACCACCCAGATCGAGTAGTCCCAGCCCTCCGCGAACGGCCGCAGCGACTCGGCGTCAAGGCCCTGAAACTGTGCGAGCAGCTGACGAACAAGAGCCTCGTCGACGACGAGCTCGGCAGTCCAGGTTGCCACCTAGACGAACGACGGCCGACGTCGAGTGTCTTCGAGCTCGCCGACGATCGCGTAACCGATCCAGTTGACGAGCCAGACGATCACGACAGTCCCGACGTACGTCCAGAAGCCGTCGATCGAGAAGTTCGGGGCGATCCACTCGGCCAGAGCGAGCATTGCGATGTTGATCACGAGCAGGAAGAGGCCGAGCGTCAGGATGATCAACGGCAGGGTGATCAGCGTAAGTATCGGCTTGATCACCGCGTTCGCAATCCCGAGCACCGCGGCGCCGATGATGTAGGCCCACCATCCATGGATCCGGACGCCCGAGAAGAGCGCGTTCGCGACCCAGAGTGCGGCGGCGTTGATCGCCAGAGCGAGCGCGAGACGGATTGCGAGCGGCACGTCTCGCAGAGCCTATCGCGACGCTGTTCGCCGTCTTGTGACGGGTGTATCATTTTTGTCGAGCTTTCCCCCTGCGGAAGGGAGTGCCGATGACGACATCCGGTGCCGATCTGCCCAGCGGCACGGTTGCGCTCGATTGGGACGAGCTTGCAGGGCTCGACCGGATCGCAACGGCCTACACGGTTGGAGAGCACGCGGTCGTGCTCGAGACGACCGACGGTCGCGAGATCCGAATCACCGCCCTCTATGACCGCGCGCGTGACAAGTACGTCGCCGAGTTCGAGCGACGGAGTGTCGTAAAGAGCGGGAACAAGGAAGTACGCGTCTGGGCCCAGACGCCGGCGTACAAGCATTGCGCGGCCGAGGACGCAGCGAGCTGCCTCGAAGCGGCAGTTCTCGAAGTCGACCGCACGAACGTCTACTAGTCATCAGAGCAGCCGCCGGCTCGCGCCCGTCCTAGCTCGTGGGACAACCCCCGCCTGTGAAAGCACGGGGGTTGCCGTGATGCCAGGTGGCTTAGGCAGCGGACGCAGGTCCTGCCGGCGGTCGTCCGCTCATGGAGCGCCGCCGTTGCCGTAGGGCAGACCCGGCGGTATCAGCTTGACGCAGATCGCCTCCGCCCTCTTGGCCTGGGAAGAGTTCGGATCGATGTTCGGCGGGATGTTGAACTTGACGCCGTTGTTCTCGAACGTCGGATCGGGGAAGTCAGGAACTCCGTGTGAGCGCATGCACCTGGCGGCCTTGAGGTAGTCAGCCTGATCGGCAGGAGTGATCGTTTGGCTCGGGGTCTGGTGACCGTTCTCATTCGGCTGCGTTCCGGGCGGCAGGGTTCCGGGCGGAACGTCGGTTGAAGCGGGCGGCGCAGTAATCGGCGGCGTGCTGCCAAGCCGGCTGTACGTGACGCTCCACGTGTAAGTGCCGTCCCCGGCGGATGAGCCGGTGTGCTGCCCTTGGAAGGTCACGCTGACCTGCTTGACGAGGCCGTCACCTCCGACGCTCATCTGGAGTTGGAGATCGTTCAGCTGGCCGCCAGGAGCGTCTCCTTTTCCGGCACCGAACATCATGTCGGTGCGCTTTTGGGCACCGAGGATCATGCTGATGATGGCGTTATTGCCGGGATCGTTCCCTGCATTGATGCTGCTGCTAGGAATCGTGCCGGTGTACACGGTGGTGCCATCCGCTTGCGCCGTCTTCTGCACGTGGGTGGCGAGGGCGAGGACCTGCTGCGCGGTGGTGCCCGCGATGTTGTCTTGTGCGAGTTGCATCAACCCGCCGAGCGGCTTCGGCCCGACGTTGGAGGCGTTCGCGTAGTGCAGCCAGGTCCCATCCGACGTCTCCACGTACATGCCGCCTCCGATCAGCAGGAGTTGCCGAATCAGGTCGAACCCCGGCGAGAAGGCGATGTCGTGGCCGTTCCAGCGGGTGGCGTCAATTGTGCGACTGACGCCTCGGTGGAGCACGGTCGTCGTCATCGTCCCTGACGGAGCTGCGGCGGTCGCGGCGAGCGCTCTCGCCGCCGCCGCGGAAGCGCTGGACGGTGATGCGGCGCTGAGCGTGAAGCCGAGCACGATGGCGGCAGTCGCGGCGGCAAGCACCGCGAGCGTCGGAACGGCGAGGCGAAGCGATCGAGGTTGCATTACGCGCGAGCGACGGGTGCCGCGATCCAGGTCACGCTTGATGGCATCTCGCAATTGCGTGCGGTACAGGAGAAGTTCCTCAGGGATTTCGTTCATGGCCGTTGACCTCCCAGCGTGCATTGGAGTTGGCGAAGCAAACGGGAGACGCGAAGCCGCGCGGCCTGCGGCGTGCACCGCAGTTGTGTGGCGATCTCGCGGTAGGGGCGTTCCTCGATCACTCGGAGACGGAGGAGTTCGCGTTCCCCCGCCGACAGCGAAGAGACCGCTTGCCGTGCCGCCTCCGACAGCGACAAGCGCTCGTCAACGGCGTCGAGGTTGCCATCGGGCGCGATCATGCGCGGGAGCCCTAGCCGACGACGAGCCGCATCCTCGACCCGCCGCTTCCGCAGCGAATCGCGGAGCACGTTCTGTGCAATCCCAAGAATCCAGGGAAGCGCAGGCCGTCCGTCCTGATCGCGGAACCGACCTCTGTAGAGCCAGGCCCGTGCGAAGACTTCGGCTGTCAGATCGGCGGCATGCTCGCCAACCCGTGCTCGCGCCCAGGCAAGCACCTGACCGACGTACCGGTCGTACACCTCCGCGAACGCATCGGCATCACTCGCTCGCAAGAGTTCTGCGTCCGACGCCCTAGCGAAGTTGCGTCTCACAACCTGTACTTCGCCGCTCCACAAAAAGTGTGTCAGCCTCGACAAGTGTGTCAGACCTGTGAACGCTGGTTGCCGTTCAGCGCCTTCGGTAAATCGTCGCTTGAAAAGCGGCCGAGCTAGTTGGTGCAAGGAGTGCGCACGAGGCGCGCAGCACCGCTGGCACAAGAAAAACGCCGAACGGATCAACGCCACACGGAGACTCGGCGAGCGTGAGCGCGATTGGGTCGATTTCGGCGAGACGTTCTCCTACCATCACGCCAGCGCCGTCTGCTGCCGGACTGCCGCTCGAGCGTCGGCTCGCAGGCCAGCGGCGCCGTTACCACGGCGCGAAACGGCCCAGGAAGGCGGAGGCCCTCCGCATTTCCAGGCGAAAGGAGTAACGTCCCCAGCCTGCGGCCAAGGCGCAGGACGCTGCGCTACTACCTCTGGCACAGCGTCCCGTTGCCGATGTCCCCAAAGGCGCGCCTTGGCCGCCATCTCATGCCCTTCGCGGGTGTTCTGCAATAGCTGAACCGATTCCCTTGCAGATCTTGCAATGCCGCTCCGGGCTCGACCGATGCTCGTGAGCCGGGACTTGGCCGCCGATGCCTGCGGCAAGCTGACGGCCCGCCAGCCCAGGGTGGGAGATTAGGCGTGTCCCGGCTCCAGAGAGCTTTCGGCAGCAGTGGCCAACTTCCCGCTTGTCCACAAGAGCGATCTACGCTTAGGGAGCCGGGGCAACGGCAACTCCCTCTCCCTGCCCGGAGGCGCCGAGCCTCGCCGCAATGGGCTCGCCGCCCCGCTCCGGCTCCCGCAAAGGATCTTCGCGAATCGCTCGCTCAGCGGCTTCCCCCGAAGGTCTGGCGTGGCCCGAACCTTCGGGACGATCAACGGTTTAACAGCCAAGCGACCGGCAAAAGCTGCTCCGATTGGGGATGAGATGGAAAGGTTGAGGATTCACCCTCGGAGCCGCGAGTCGGCGCAGGGGATGCTCGCCGCGCTCGCTGGGTTCCACGCTGAACTGCTGGAGAGCGCCGAGGGATACGAGATCGTTGTGACCCTCGGCATGGACGGATGGGGCGACCACGAGATCGTGGCGTTGCTGAATGCGCTTGAGCAGTACGTAACCGCTTGCGCGAACGGTCCGGCTCGGCTCGAACTCGGCGGACGCAGTTATGTCATGCGCCCCAAGGAAGGATGACTACACAGCCTTCGGAGAGGCGAGGACGGGGGTAAGCGGCAGAGGCCGGCGCTGATCCCGCTTGGCGCCGCCGGCAAGGCGTTGCGAGTGAGCGCGAGCCGCCGCAGGGCATACGTTCAACTGGGGGCCGAGAGGATGGGAAGCGCGCCGCGCTCGTCCCGCCGCTCGGCCCCCTAAAGGCTGGTCCCTAAGTCGAGCCTTCTTGTCGTTAGCTGATTCGACGATCGTGATCCCGGCGCCCCTCCCGCACCCGCTCTAGGCTCCCTACTCCTGCCTGATCGTCATGGCGTCAGCTTGAGCCGCTATGGGGCTAGCCATTCGAGCCGCAGAGCTCCGTCTGCGCCATTGCGGCCGTTCAGCGGCGCGAAACACGGTCCGCCGACTCCTCCCTCGCCATACAGGAACCCAAGGCCTCCCGCTGCGCCGGAGCAAGCGAAATTAGCCACCTGGCCCGTTCGTCCGGAGGCGCGCTCGAGCCCTGGCCCACCACCTATGCTGCTCGCGACACCGCCGAAACCGCCTGGGCCCCCGTTGGACCCAACTCCGCCGCCACTGCCACCCCCGGCGTTGAATGTTGTCGCACCGCAGGTGATTGTCGTGTTCCCACCGTCAGTGGCGGCAGCACTCGAGGTGCCGCCCGAACCGCCGGCTCCGACAGTGATAGCGCAGATGTCGCCGGCAGAGACCGAGAGCAGGCCGTCGGCGTATGCGCCCGAGCCACCCCCGCCTCCACCCCCGCCTCCACCAGCCGGAGAGAGGGTGGCGCCAGCCCCCCCGCCACCGCCCGCGCCGTAGAGCGAAGCGCTCAGCTGCGAGACACCACTTGGGACCACGAACGCAGACGTCCCCGCCGAGTCGAATAGTTGCTCGGAGATCGACGGCTCTGTCGACGGTCCTGGTGGCCCCTGCACGCCGGCGTCTCCCTTCGGACCCTGCGCTCCCGTGTCGCCCTTCGGCCCTTGCGCTCCGGCATCGCCCTTCGGCCCCGGAGCTCCGGCGTCGCCCTTCGGCCCCTGCGGTCCGGGGACGCCGGTGTTGCCCTTGAGTCCGCTGCTGCCGGTCGTACCTTTCGGCCCGCGGGGTCCAGGCGCCCCGCGCGCGCCCTTGATGCTCCAGGAGATTTTTTGCCCGCCGTCCGGGCACTTGGCGCTGGCCGACGAGAGGCTGAGCTCGTTGCGCTCAACGCCGCCCAGGACACATGCATACAGACGGCTTGAAGACGCCGCATGTCCGGTGAACCCGCCCGTGGCGGCATACGAGACGCCGGCCGCGACTGCGACCGCGACGGCGACTGCGGCAAACGCCGTCCACGCACGAGCCAGCAGCAAATCCTTCATGCTGACCTCCTCGGTTTTGAGACCCTTGGCCTCTCCCTTGCGTTGGGCCGGTGAGGCTCGACGGGCCGAACCCCCTCGGCCGCCGCCGACCTTACGCCTCGTATCGGCACCGGTTCAAGCCCCAAGGCTTCAGGGAGGGTGACCGTGACGGGCCGGAGGATGGGAAGCGCCGCGGCCTCGTCCCGCCGCCCGTCCTTACACAACCTGCTCCTGAACAAAACGAGGTGCGGGCGAAAAGAGTCCCCGCATCGCGTCGGCGAGCCAGGAGCGTCGCTCGCGAACAAAGTTCCCGGAGAGTTTCTGGCCGAGCCAGGCGGCCTCCTCCGAGTTGACGTAGAAGCCTCTGCCAGGCGCGGCACGATGGGCGAGAAAATTGCGAACAGCAGCCCATGCCCTGAAGTCGTTGCTCCCGGTCGTGGCGGTGATGACTTTCGCCAACTCCTCGGTCTGGAAGCGAAGGGCATAGAGGCGAGCGACCGTCCGCGGCGCGACTTGCCGAGGATCGGTTTTCGGGTCGAACGTTCGCGCGTCGATCATCGCGCCCACGAAGTAGAAGCCGTAGTAGAAGCACTCGATACAGCTCAGTCCTTCCACGAAGAACGAGAACAGCAGTTGCTCTTGGCGATACCGCTCGGGCGGTGGAGGAGCGGTGCTCTCATCGAGTGACCGGGCCAACTCCTCGCCGTGCTCGTCGAAGGCCTTGTACCGATAGAGGATTCCGTTGCAGGCGCCAGCCCACTCTGTCCACTCGGGGCTTTGTCGTCTCGCCTCGCTCGGGTCACTCAGATGACTGTGGATCGCTTCAAGCTCTGCGAGCGGGAAGTCGTCTGGCATCTCAAGAGCGAAGCGCTGCGAGTGCATCGGCGGGCAAGGCTACTTCCCCGTTTCCAAACCGTTTCCAAAGACGAGCGTGCAAGAAGCTCTGCAAAGTCCTTGAACAAGAGAGTCCGCCGTTTGCAGCGGGCTCCTCGATGCGGCTGCTCTAAGAACTCGCCGATCCCGCTGGCCAAGCCGGATCCGCGCTAAGCCGCTGCCGTCGTACTACCGCTGCTCAGCGGCTCCCAGTGGTGCGGATACGCACAAGTTCGGCGCCGAGGCGGCTCTTGCGCCCCGACCGCCGCCACGAAGTCCACGAAGCCTTCCTCGCCCTCGCCTGCTGCTGATCTGCTGCCGGGGGCAACTCGAGAACTCCTTGAGTTACGTGCCACCTAGACCCTGCGGCCTCGGCTGACGATTAGGTTGATCTTCGAGTCGGCCGGCAGCACCCTTCCAGGCCGGCGGCTTTGGGAGATGACGATGCCCTTCTTGCGCTTGCGCGAATTGGCGTGGCCCACCTTGCCGGTGCGGCAGTTCCTCTTTGCGATCGTGCGCTTGGCGGAGGCAAGCGGCTTCCCCACCACGGTCGGCACCCTGCACGGCGTGCGCGCGATGGAGAAGGTTCGCGAGACCTCAGGCGCGGGGTTGTAGTTCACGTCGCCCGGCTGTGAAGCGGTCACCGTGCACATGCCAGCCCCTGTCAAATGCACCCTCCCATCACTCACGGTGCACTTCCCGCTCCCCGCGAAGGAGACCGGCAGGCCCGAGGACGCCGTCGCGCTGACGCTGAAGTCCGGGGCGCCGTAGGTCTTGTGCGCGAGCGAGCCGAAGGCAATCGACTGGCCTGCCTTCCCGATCGCAAACGTCCCCAAAACGTCCGGCGCCGGGTTGTAGTTCCCATCACCCGCCTGCGAAGCCGTGATCGTGCACGAACCAGCGCCCGTCAGGTGCAACGTCGCACCGGTGAGCGTGCAGCTCCCGCTTGCGGCGAAGGAGACCGCCAGGCCCGAGGACGCTCTCGCGCTCACGCTGAAGTCAGGGGCGCCGTACGTCGTGTCCGCCAGCGGACCGATGGTGATCGTTTGGCTCGCCTTCGTGATCGCGAAGCTCTGCGAGACATCGAGCGCGGCCGCATAGTTCGAGTCGCCCGGCTGCGAGGCGGTCACCGTACAAGAACCCGCGCCGGAGATGTGAACGCTCGCAGCGCTGATGGTGCAGCTCCCGCTCGCGGAGAAGGAGACCGCCAGGCCCGAAGTGGCCGCCGCCGAGACTGCAAAGTCCGGGTCGCCGAACGTTTTGTTCGCGAGTGCGCCGAACGTAATCGTCTGGCAAGCCTTCCCAAGCGCCAGGCTATGGAAGCTGCCAGCGGCGATCGCGGTTACGTCGCAGAGGCCGCTCGGCACGTTGCATTGCCCGAAGTCACGATTGATGCCGTTATCGGAGCCGCAGCCCCAGGCGATCACGCTGCCGTCCTGCCTTAGGGCGAGGCTGTAGTCCTCGCCGGCGGCGATCGCCGTCACGCCGCTGGCAGCCGCAGTTGGGACGGTGCACTGCCCGTAATCGGCGTCGCCGCAGCCCCAAGCGAGGACGCTGCCGTCCTGCTTGAGGGCGAGGCTATGACGGAGGGCCGCCGCAATCGCCGTCACGCCGCTGGTCGCCCCGGCCGGGACGGCGCATTGCCCAGCATTGAAGCCGCAGCCCCAGGCGATCACGCTGCCGTCCTGCTTCAGGGCGAGGTTGTGGTAATCACCGGCGGCAATCTCGGTCACGCCGCTCGACGCGGCGGCCGGGACGGTGCACTGCCCGTAATTGGTTCCGCCGCCGCAGCCCCAGGCGATCACGCTGCCGTCCTGCTTCAGGGCGAGGCTGTGGAAGGCGCCGGCGTCGATCGCCGTCACGCCACTGCCAGCCGCGGCCGGCACGGTGCACTCCCCGAAATCGGTTCCGCCGCCGCAGCCCCAGGCGATCACGCTGCCGTCCTGCTTAAGGGCAAGGCTTTGGTAGAAGTTAGCCGCGATCGCCGTAACGCCACTGGTGGCGGCGGCGGGGACGGTGCACTGCCCGTAATCGTTGAAGGGCGGGCAGCCCCAGGCCAGCACGCTGCCGTCCTGTTTTAGGGCGAGGCTGTGGACGACGCCGGCCGCGATCGCCGTCACATCGGTAGTCGCCGCGGCCGGGACGGTGCACTGACCCGCATCGCCACCCATGCTGCAGCCCCAGGCGACAACGGTGCCGGTCGTCGCCGCCTCCGCAGCGCCTGGCGCGAAGAGCGGCCCGACACTCAACAGGGCCAGGGCGCAGAGTCGAAGGGACGGCCTCGGTCTCATCGACACCTTGATCTCCCGCTCCTTTCCCCGACCCAGGTAGAGAGCGCTCTCCGCGCTATGAGGTGGTGAGATCCAACCCAAGATTCTCCTCCCTCCCCCGACGGAAAACAAGCGGTCTCGCCGCGCTTCCTGCTCGCCTTTCTCGCCGTCGCCTGCCCGCATCACCCATTCCTTTTCCGCCAGCCGTGGCTAGCCTCGTCGCGTGGAGTACCCCCAGGTCAAGCACGCCCACATCGTCCTGCGGGCCTACCTCGTCAACTTCGCCGACGAGCAGAAGCGGCTGACGATGCGACTCGTCGGTAGTACCGATTCCACGTCCGTCCATCTTGAGTCCATTGATCGGCGCCGGCTCGAGGTTCAGAATCGGTGCGCGAGCCGGCGTATTTAGCAGGAGGCAGGCCAATGATTCTCGAGGACGCGAAGCGCATTGCCGTTGTCGCCGCCGCGGGCATAGCACTCGCCGTCTTCGCCACCGGGGCCGCCGGCACCGGGGCGCGCGACCCGTCGTTCGCGTCGGGCTCGCCGATTGCGGGCAGCCTCTTCGCGGTCGCGGACTTCAACCGAGACGGCCAGCCCGACCTCGCCGTCACGAGATCAAACGGGATCGCGATCCTGCTCGGTGGCCCCGGGGACGGGTTCACCGCCCGCCCGAGCGTGTCACCGAAGACGAGCCACCCTCCCACGGTCGCGGACTTCAACGGCGACGGCATCCCCGACCTCGCCGCGCAGAGCGCCTCGCGCGAGCTCACCGTCCTGCTCGGCGACGGCAAGGGCGGATTCGCCGCGGCGTCGGGATCGCCCACCAACGTTGGCGTTCCCTCGGCGATCGCCGACTTCGACGGCGACGGCAAGGCCGACCTCCTGGCGAGCGCGGGCAGCGGCAAGCTGACCGTTCTGCTCGGTGATGGCTCGGGTCGCTTCACGGCGGCTCCCGCGTCACCGTTCGCAAGCGGCAGCACGGAGCCATCGTCCGTCGCGGTGGCCGACTTCAACCGTGACGGCAAGCCCGACCTGGCCGTCGGCGGCGGCTATGACGCAAAGTACCTCCTAATCCTGTTTGGCAGCGGCGATGGACGCTTCGGCGCGCCGACGAGGATCCCGCTACCGGAGAGCGACGCGTCCGCGCTCGCCGTCGCCGACTTCAACCGCGACAGCAAGGCGGACCTCGCCGCCTACACGAGCTACAACTACGGGTTGACGATCCTCCTCGGTGACGGACGCGGCAGCTTCCGCCGGGCCTCCCACTTCCAGGCGATCGGGCAAGGAGGGGACGCGGCGGAAGTCGCAGTGGCCGATCTCCACGACAACGGCGTAGCCGACCTCGCCGTCGCCGCTGCGGAAGGCGGCGAAGTCGCCGTCTGGCTCGGGAACGGCAGGGGCGGCTTCCACCCGGCTGGCGAGTCGCCGCTGCCTATCCTCGGCGACGGTGAGATCGCCACTGGAGACTTCAACGGCGACCGGAGAGTCGACCTCGTCCTATCGAACGCGCACGGCGTGACGATCCTCTTCCAGACCCGGTCCACGCCGGCGGTTAGGCGGAGCCGCACGCCAGGAGGTGGGCCGGATGCTGTGTTGTCCGTGCCGCAACCGGTCGATGACGTCGCAGCGGACGGGAGCCGCGCCACAACGTGCTCCGAGGGCCGGGGCTCCGAGGGCCGAGTCATCGTCTGGCAAGCAGGCGAGCGGAGGTCAGTAAGCCTAAAGACGGCGGGCTACTGCGCCGCGCCGGGGCTTGGCGGCGGGCAGCTGGCCTGGATCTTCGACTCCTCCGGCAACACGCGGGAGGGAGAGGAGCTGTACGTCTTTCGCCCCTCAGGCGGCAAGGGCAAATCCATCGACTCAACGGATCGCAACCGAGCTCAGGGATGTAGCGCATGCGCCGGCAGCTATCTCGGGAACCTCCACGGCGGCGGGTCCCTGCTTGCGTACAACCGGTGGTTCTGCGGCAAGACGGATCCCGCCACCGGCGAGTGCGAGCAGGCCAGCAAGCAGCGGCTCGTGCGCATCGTCGAAGGCCGGCCCGTGGTCGTGAGACGAGGCAACGACGCATACCCGCTTAGAGCCGTCGGCGGCGGTCGGATGGCAGTCGTGTCCGACGGCGCGGTCGCGGTACTCGCCGCCCACGGCTCCCGCGTCGCCAGGGTCGCCGCCCTCGGGGGGCAGGCCACGCGCGCCGTCGCGCTCTCGAAGACACGGCTCGCGGTCCAGCGGACGTTCGCCCTCGACCTCTACGCCGCCGCGAGCGGCAGGAAGCTTAAGTCCCTGCCGCTCGGCCCTGCCGCGGGCCTCGAGCTAGTGGGTCTAGGCAAGAAGCTCGCACTACTGAAGGGACGGCACCGGCTTGTCCTCGTTCGCCTGAGCGACGGCAAGCTCGTCTCGCTTCCGCTGCACGGCGTGATCGGCGCGACGCTGACCGAGGCCGGACTTTTCTACGCGTACAACACCTCCAAAGGGGCGATGAAAGGGCACGTCGTCTTTGAGCCGACCGCGAAGCTGCTCCGCCGCTTCTGAGGCTGTCGGCGCCGTCGGCGCGGGGTCTACGTGGGTCGACGCGGTTGTCGTTTTATGTCTTCGGCCGCCACTCGCGCGCCGGCTTTTCTTCTGCTGATGCGGCCTGGGCGACTCGCCCCGCCTCCCAAGGAAGACTCAAAGGGGCATGCCGAACCGCATGACCTCCCGCCAGCTTGAAGCTTGTCCTAGAAGTCGCGGACTCGGATGTAGATGTCGCTCGGTTCGCGCAGCGTGCCGACGCTTCCGATGTAAGACATCCGGGAGGCCGATCCTTTCCTCCAGGACGGCATAGAGCTCTTCGCCGTCCATCAACACCATGCTGGCGCCGACTCTCGAGTGCGTTGTCACCGCCGCATCTGTGAAGCCGTTGATCGCCGCGAACAGACCGAGTGTGGTCTTGAGCTTGCTGCGGATCTTGCCGTCGAAGTCACGCAAGGCGGCTGGTTCGACCGGGTCGAGTTGCCAGCGCGCCTCGAGCAGGTAGTCGGAGTTCTCGAAGCTGAAGGCATGTGATCGCCGAGCAACTCGGTCATCGTGACGCGAGGCTCGTACTTCAGCGCTACGGACACCTGTATCCAGGTGCCTCGCGGCAGGCGGCGGTTGACCTCGACCTGTATTTGCAGGCCGTCGGCGTGGGGCAGGCGTGGGGCGAAGGTGGGTCCGGCGATGAGCCTTCCGAAGAAGGCCCTGCAAATGAGGATGGAGCGTACCGGGATCGAACCGGTGACCTCCGGCTTGCAAAGCCGGCGCTCTCCCAGCTGAGCTAACGCCCCGAGGCTTTCTCAGTGTAGAGCGTGCCGGAGCCCGCCCTCCGTGATCGCGCGAAGCGCGTGAACAAGACGAGGGGGCTCACGGGGGAAACCGGGTTTCCCCCGTGGAAAGGAAACCGGCGGCTCGTGGCCGCCGGTCCTGTGCAGAAGGAGGAGAGAGGAGAGCTTTACGCAGCGCGGGCGAGGCGCTCTTCGTGGCGCGCCCGCTTGATGATTTCGTCCCGGTCGCCGAAGCGGAGGTGGGCCCGGAGCATCCGCTCCTCGTCCCAGAGGCGCTGGAGCCTCTGCTCTAGCTCCCTGACCTCAGTGGCGGCGTCGGAATCGTGGCCTTGAGAAAGCACGTGCCAGAGCTCGGCGCGGCGCTCGGTCGCGCGCTCGATCTCGGCCTTGATCTGTTCCAGTGTGTTCATGTCCCTTGAAAACGACGGGTCTAGGCTCCTCATTCCACAGCGGCATCAGGAGAAACGCGATCACGACGAGGCCTCCGACCACCGCCGCGGCAACGGCGAGCCAGGTCAGGAACGTGTCCACTGCGTGACGGGTCGCAACGGTCGCCGCTTCATGACGAGCGTGACGGTTAACGCGCCGAACGCAAAGCCGCCGATGTGCGCAAAAAATGCGACACCACCGCCGCTCTGCGGGTGCGTCACCGAGAACCCGCCCTCCCAGAGCTGGAAGATGAACCAGACGCCCAGAAACAGGTACGCGGGCAGCTGGCGCACGATGAAGAAAAAGACGAAGAAGAAAACCGTGAGCACGCTCGCGTCCGGAAGGAGCAGCAGATAGGCGCCGAGGACGCCGGCGATTGCCCCGCTCGCGCCGACGTTCGGGATGCTCGAACCGATCGGGTCCGAGAACTGCAGGGTCACGAAGGTCTGGGTGAACGCTGCGGCGAGCCCCGCGGCGATGTACCAGAAGAAGAAACGTACGGGCCCGAGCGAATCCTCGATGTTGTTGCCGAAGATCCAGAGGAAGAGCATGTTCCCGATGATGTGCAGCCAGCTCGCGTGCATGAACATCGAGGTGAAGACCCCGTCGTACCAGGACAGGTGGTCCGGCGGAACGACGCGCGGGTCACAAGGGCCGGCGAGCGTGCACGGGTAGTAGCCGTAGTGAAGGACGTCCTGCTCGACGGGCGTCCCGGTCACCTCCCAGAGCCACACAAGCGCGTTCGCCGTGATCAGCCCGACGGTCACGATCGGGAAGCTCCGCGTCGGGACGTTGTCCTTGATCGGGATCACGGGGACGGCGGACGCTATGTGATCACGCCAAGGACGAAGGGACTGACCCGTAAGGGGTCTGTCCAACCGTTTATTGGGACAGTCCCCGTTCGGGGACAGTCCCTGCTCAGCTCGGGCCGAGTTGGGCTCTTGCGTCCTCCCCGAGCGTCTCGCGGAGGCGCGCGAGGCCGGTGAACATGCGGCTCTTGATCGTCCCGAGCGGCTGTCCAAGCCGCTCCGCGAGCTCGGACTGCGTGTAGCCGCCGTAGTAGGCGAGCTCGATCGCCTCGCGCTGCTCGGGCGGGAGGCGCCGCAGCGCGTCACGGATCGTCTGTCGCTGGGTGGCGAGCTCCGCCTCGTCGGCGGTCACCGCAGCACTCGGCTCGGTGTCGGGCAGCGGTTCCGCGCGGCGGCGCTGCTCGCGCCGGACGAGGTCGACTGCTCGGCGATGGACGAGGGTGAGAAGCCAGGTGCTCGGCTTGGCGCGCTCCGCGACGAAGCGGTCGGCGGCTCGCCACACGGCGAGGAAGGCCTCCTGCACCGCGTCCTGCGCCAGGGCGTCGTCGCGGAGAATGCGGAAGGCGAGCCCGTAGGCGAGTCGGCCGAAGCGCCGGTAGAGCTCCGCCAGGGCTTGGTCGTCCGCGCGCGCTATCAGCGCCAGCACGGCCTCGTCCGACAGATGCGCAAGCTCTCGGGCTCCCGCTTCCGTTCTCCCTCGGCGGCTGCCACGCAGGGCCACCACCCTTCCCTCTCCACGGTCGGCCATGGCGCTACCCGGAGGCCACCTTCGCTTTCAGCAGGATCGCGCCGGTTGGAGCCGGCGCGCCCCCGCGACGCTCCAGCGTGACGGCGACGGTCGTGCCGCCCGGAACGGTCTTCGTGAGACGTAGGTACTTGCGGCCCGCGCCGCCGCGGAAGAGGCCCGCCGGAGCGACGTTTTTGCCCGAGATCACCCAGGCCTGGTAGGTCTTGTTCGGTGAGGCTGCCGGCAGGCTGTCTGCGATCAGGACCGCCTTCTCCGTCGGCGCCACGCAGACCGCGGCGCTGCCGCCCTGCATCTGCGTCTTCGTGCAGTCGGAGAGGACGTTGATGACCGCCTTCTGGTCCTTGGCGACCTGCTTTTGGTGGTCGAGCGACCCCGACAGGTGCGCCGCCCAGACGCCCAGCACGATCGCCGCGGCGGCGCTCGCGACGGCCAGCGCCGCGGCGGGAATCGCCCAGCGGCGCGGCAGGGGGACGACGTTGCGGCGCTCTGCGCGGGCGGCGTCGAGGATCCGATGCTCGAGCGTCTCGGGCAGCGGGGCCAGGTCGACGTCGTACGCGAGGGCGGCCGCCGCCTCGCGGAACGAGGCGACCTCTTCCTGACAGCGCTCGCAGCCGGCCAGGTGCGTCTCGTATGCGCGCCGCTCGTCTGCGTCGAGCGCGTCGAGTGCATACGCAGCGGCGAGCTCGTGGGGCGAACCGTTGTCCATCCCGCGTCGCGTCAGGGATACCACAGTCCGGTCAGAAGTAGTACGGGGCGAGGCTAAGCGCCGCGAGCGCGTACCAGACGCCGAACGCGAGGCTCATGCAGCCGAGGACCGGGGCGACCCGGGAGAGCGAGCGGCGCATCGGCGCCGAGGTGAGAGCCAGGCCCCAGCCCGTTGAGAGTGCTGCCATCGAGAGCGCAGTGCAGAGCGCGAACAGCCCGAGCGCGGCGATCGCGACGCCGCGGTTGTGGATCGACGCAAGCAGGAGCACACCGACGCCTGCACTGCCGCCCATCCCGTGCACGAGCCCGATCCCGAATGCCTGAAGCGGCGAGCGGGCGCGGAGACGTCCCCGAGCGCCGTGCGCGTGTGTGCCACCGTGGTCGTGGTGCAGGTGGAACAGTCCGCGCCGCCAGCGAACCAGCAGCCACAGCGCGAGCAGCGCGATCAGCACCCCGACGCCGGTTTCGGCGCCGGCCCGGACGGGCTCCGGCAGGTAGGACTTGAAGAGCACGATCGGCAGCCCGAAGGCGAAGAGGCTCGTGGCATGACCGAGCCCCCAGGAAAGACCAAGCCGAGCCGCCTGGCGTGCTGCGCGGTCCCGGCCGGTTGCGATCAGCGTCGTGACCGCGGCCAGGTGGTCCGGATCGCTGGCATGGCGGAGTCCGAGCACGATCGCGACGACGACCACGAGTCCGAGCGTCGTGCCGTCGGAGAAATGCGCGATCCAGTGGTCGAGTCCGAACATGTCAACTCACTTTCGGGAGGGCGCGTACGGTCATGGCGAGACCGGCGGCAAGGATGACAAGGGCGCTCGCGGCCGGGAGCAACCGGATCAGCCGGCCGTCGAAGCTCGCCCGCCTGAAAACCTGCTTCGCGAGCACGGCGACGAGGCCGATCCCCGTGATGCTCAGCGCGAGGCCTGCGCTGAACGCCACGATCAGGATCATCCCGAAGGCCACCCGGTGCAGCGAGATGGCGGCCAGCAGGACGACGAGCGCCGAGGGGCATGGCAGCAGGCCGCCCGAGATGCCGACGGCGAGCAGCGAGCCGCGGCCGAGCTGCTCGTGCTCGTGGTGATGATGGTCGTGGTCGTGTGTGTGCGCGCGGCGGTGGCGGAGGCGGCTCCGGAAGACCGTGATCCCGATTGCGACCACGAGCACGCCCGAGATGAGGTTCAGCCAGGGGTAGAGCGTCTCGGGGACGATGAACTGCGAGAGCGCGAGCGTCACGAGGCCGAGGGCGAAGACGCCGACCGTGTGCGTCGCCGTCACGATCCCGCCGAGCGCGGCGGCTTGCCACGGCGTGCCGCGTCTGCCCACGAGGTAGGCGGCGACGATCGTCTTGCCATGGCCCGGCGAGAGCGCGTGGGCCATGCCCCAGAAAAACGCGGCCGCGAGTGAGGCAAGGATGACGAGCGCGCTCAGGTGCCTGCGTCCGATCAGCGAGCTGAAGCCGCTGTCGGCCACGCGGTCGGGCGCTTCCAGCGTCTTGCCGCTCGAGAGCGCCGGCGGGACGTCGGGCCCGCTCGTCGGCGAGAGCGTCGCTTTCACCGAGGTGACGGCAAGCGGGCTCTGAAGCATGTTCTTCGGGTAAGCCCGGAGCTCGTCGCTGATGCTGCGCGTGCTCGCGCCGACGACGATCTCGCTCCAGCCGATACGGTCGCGGTAGTTCTCGTCTCGATAGGCGATCGAGGCCTTGCCGCTCACCGTCGGCCCGGCCAGGATCACCTCGAGCCTCGTCGTGTGGAGGCCCGCGGCGCCGCGTGGATGCGCAAGCGCAGTCCCCAGCGGGACGAGCCGAACTTGTCGGCCGTCGACCTGGAGCCGGGCATTGCCGGCGATCCGTCGCGCGTAGGCTCGAGCGTCGATGCGACCCGCCTGGTAGGTCGGGATCTCGGCCATGTCGAGCACGTAGCGGACGTAGAGCCGGTGTCCCGAAGCCTCGACCCGGCTGAACCGGTTGATCGTGAAGTTGCCGAGCGGGTGCGCCGATGCCACAGCCGGGGCGATCAGCGCCGCGGCGACGGCGAGCAGGACGGCGAGCTTCTTCATCGCAGCTCTCTCCTCGCGACAGGCGCCCAGAGGATCGAGAACTCCGGGCTCAGCCTCAGGGCGCGGCGGAGCCACACGCGCTGCTCGGCGCGGTCGCCCAGGCAGCCCTCGATCATCCCGCGGTGGAAGTACTTGAGCGCATCGAGCGTCCCGAGCCTGAGGGCACGCTCCGAGAAGCGCAGCGCCTCACCGCAGTGCCCGGTCCGCTCGAGCGCCCAAGCCAGGACGTCGTCGCCGTCGATCGACGGCCGCTCGCGCCACGCCAGGCGTGCGAGGGCGAGAGACGCCTGGAGCCTGATCCCGTGGTCGACATTGAAGAGTGCCGTTTCCAGATCGGTCTTGACGCCGTTCGCGACGAGCAGGCGCTGGATGACGCCGATCAGCTCGTACTGCTTGCGGGCGAGGCCCGGCCGGCCGGTGGCCGCGTAGAGATCTCCGAGCGTGGCGACGTACTGCGGCAACGGGATCCGATTGACGGCCTCCTGCTCGTCGCGGAGCGCCTCGCGATAGCGGCCGAGGCCGGCTTCGGCGCGCGCCAGCGCGTCGAGCGCCAAGGCGTAGTCGGGGAACACGTAGAGGGCCTGCCGGTCCTGGGTGGCGGCGGCCCGGTACTTGCCGACGGAGAGGTAGATGAGGCCGAGCTGCACGTGCGTCCAGGCGTCGGCTTCGCCCTGCCCCTGGGCGGCATCGGCGGCGAGCCGCATCGCCGCGATCGCACCGGGGACGTCACCGAGCAGCTGTCGTGCGTGCGCGACTCGCGCGTATGACGAGAGCCCAGGTTGCATCGCCGCCATCGTGTCGAAGGTCTTGAACGCGGAGTGGTAGCGGCCGAGCTCGACGAGCGCGTCGCCGATCACGCCGTAGTTGCGTGCGGTCGTCGGCGAGATCGCGCGTGCACGACGGCCGAGCACGAGCGCCTCTCGGAACCGGTGCCGGGAGAGGGCGAGCGAGCCGAGCCCGCTCGTCGCGATCAGGTCGTGCGGCGCGAAGGAGAGCGCCCTATGGAGCGCTTCGCCGGACTTCGTGTAGTAGGTGGGGTCACCTGTCTCCCGAGCGCGCTGCTGGTAGGCGAGCCCGAGCGAATCGAGCGCCGAGACGTCGTCGGGGTTCGAACGCAGCTTCGCCTGCAGCTGCGTGACCGTCGCGACCGTGTCGCCGGGCGGCGCCTTCACCAAGGCGCTCGCGGGAGCGGCGGCCTCTGCGGGCGCCGGCGACGAGGATTCGTGCAGGACGCCGCCGAGCGTCACGGCAACGGCAGTGAGGCCTGCCGCCGCCGCTACGAGGATCCATCGATGTCGTCTCACGTGTGCTCCTTCAGCCGGGGAGGGAAGGGGCCCGCCGGCTGGGTCGGGCCCCTCCTCCGTGGATCGGCTACGGCACCTCGTAGCCCTGGTGCGGTGTAGCGACGTACGGGAACGAGCTCGAGAACGAGACGTCGTTCTGGTCGACGCCGTCACCGAGCTGGTTGTTCGGGAACTTGTTCGGCAGGCCGAACGCGGTGTGCAGGAACGTTCCATAGCCCTGCGCGAATGCCCGCAGGTCGATGTCGATCACATCGTCGCCGAGGCGGCGGCCGTTCGGGTAGCCGCACAGGTCGGCCATCGGGCCGAGCGGCCCGAGCCGGTCGGGCGGTGCGGACGTAGCCGTCCCGCCTGGGCAGGCGCCGTCCGTGCCCGGCTTGATCGCCGTGTTCAGCCGCAGGAGATCGGCGTCGGTCGAGCTCGAGTCGATCTGGTTGAAGTCAGGGACGCCCGTCAGCAGGATCGTTGTCAGGTCGGAGCGACCCGTCTCGCCGATCGCCTGCAACGCGCCGCCCGCGTGACCGTTGGACGGGCCGGCCGGCGGCAGCGCGCCGTACAGCAGGTTCTCGAGGCGGCTGACTTCCGGACTGTTGTAGTACTGCTCGAACTGCCGGTCGTCGGCCGGATCCTCCCGGTTCCAGTAGTCCTTTTTGCCGAGCGGGATCACGACCTCGTTGATCAGCGGGTTGCCGAGCCGCGAGACCTGCACCCACGGGCCGTGACTCATTACCTGGCCGTTCGGGTCGAGGATCCGCGCCTTCTGGCGGCTCGCGGACGCGTAGATCCCGATCGTCGTGTTCGAGAACCCGACGAGGTCGCTGATCGGCACCTGGATAGCGATCGAGTGCGTGTTGTAGTTCTTCAGCGCGTCTCTGCCCGCATCGGGTGCGAGCGGAAGCAGGTGGAACGGATTGAAGGGGCGCAGTCCGGCCAGGTCGAAGATCGAACCGAGGTCGACGAAGAACGGGTCGTCACGCTGGCCGGCGAAGACCTTGATCCCGCCGGGCAGGCTCGTGACGGCGGCCGCAGCCAGGCTGTTGTAGTTCGGCGTCGAGCGCGGCCCGACGTTGTCCGGCGGCGTCGGGATGTCGCTGCCGAGCACCTGGCCCGGCCCCGTCGGCTTGCCCGCCTTGTTGAAGTGGACGAGCGTGACGCTGTAGGTCTGCGGCCGGTTCCAGTTCGGATCGGTGAGCGAGGTGATCGGGCCCGTGTTGTAGAGGAATGTGTCCGGGTTCCGAGTCTTCGTCGTGAACCGAAACTGGTAGCCGAGATCGGGTACGCCGTCTCCAGTGTTATCGACCTTGATCTCGTAGAGGACTGTGTCGTCGAAGCTGTAGAAGTTCGGCCCGCTGGCCGGGGCTTCGAGCGGGATGTAGTTGGCGATCATCGTGACCGTGTTCGTGTTGTCGGGGCTCACGAACGCGTAGAGATCTGTGTTGTCCGCCCGCGGGTCCTGGCTGATCAACGGCGCCTCGGCATGGCTTGACGCGAAGGCGCTGGTCGGGCCTCCGGCCCGGGTGAGAATCAGGAGCAGCGCCAGCGCGAAGGCTCCGAGCGCCACAGCGACCAGGATCGGCTTGCGGGCGATCGCAGAGGATGCGTGCATGAACGTTTCCCTCCTCCCCTTTGGGGTCGACGGTGTCGGTCGTCGGGGCTGATTCGCCCGGAAGGGCCGTTTGGTTCGAAAACGGCTAGGAGGGTTTGGCGGAATGGCGCTCGTCGCCAGGGTGCGATGGTCGTTCCGTGGGGAGGACGCAGGGAGCGTCAATAGCCGTAGCTATTGGCGCGACTGAGGACGCTGCCACGGGGCGAGCAGCGCGGCCTGGCGGCACAGACGCTATTTCGCCAAATTCTCCTAGCTCATCGTTCGGTTAGCCGATCAGGACCACTGGCGGATTGAAGAAGGCCGCTAAATTCGGCAATCTTTGCCGTGGAACGGGAGAAACTTGATCAAAGCTCACAAGCGACAGCGTCCTGAACGCGGCCAGACGCTGATCTTGATCATGGTCGCGTTGCCGCTGTTTTTCGCGCTCATGGCGCTCGTCGTCGACGGGGGGAACGTCCTCGTCCACAAGCGGAACATCCAGAATGCCGCCGATGCCGCGGCGCTGGCGGTCGCGCAGAACATCGATCTCGCCAGCAATCCACACACCTGCGGGACTTATAAGGGCCAGACCGGAGATCCCGCGTGCAACGCACTGGCGGCGGAGTACAGCGCCAAGAACGGCGTCACCGCGAGCATCCACAAGTGCAACGACGCCGACCCCACGAAGCCGACCGACACGAATTGCTGGGCCTACCCCTACGTCGACACGAGCGGTGTCACGCACGCCGACGAGGCCGAGGTCAGGCTCCAGGCGCCTGTGGCGACATTCTTCGTCGGCGTTGTCGATGCTCTGTTGAACGGCGGCGTCAGCACCACCTTTCATGTGTCGGCGCGGGCGGTTGCGCAGACAAATCAGGTTCTCGGTGTAACCACGATTCCCGGGCAGACATTCACCGGTTCGACAACCGTGCTTCCGGGAGACACTCACACCATTACAGACATGGTCACCCTGAACGAGGGAAGCGGCGTGGCGTTCGCGATGAGCCGCGTCTGCGACTCCATCAGCTACACCGGAGCGGCGTCGGGAACGTGGGACCAGGCCATTGCAGCTGGATTTCCGGGTTCCGCTTCGGCGCTCGGTGTGTTTGCCACCAACGGTGGCATCAACTTCCAAGGGAACGCGCCCAAGAAGATGAAACAGCTCGCGTTCGATAAGTCGCGCTGCATGAACGCGCCCAACCACGACCCAGATAGCCCGCCGAGCGGGACGAATCAGTGCACGGCAAGGGCCTGGGGCACCCCGCCCGGGAACGGCACCGACTCAAACAATCTCTGCGTCCAAACTCTCGTCGATATCGGCTCGCAGCCGATCAATTGGCCGGTGAAGCCTCCGACGCTTCCGACGCCACTCCCGGCCGGCACGGCCTTCAATCCGTCGACCGACTACCCGTCAAAGTGTGCCGATATCTCCTCTGCGCCCAACGTGGGCAACAATTGGACGAACACTCACGCACCGGGGATCTACTGCGTGAGCGGCAGCGGCACGAATCTGCAGTTCAGCAGCAACGGGGTCGACCTCACGGGCGGCGACGGATACACGTTCTTCGCACTCAACGGCGCCACGATCTCCACCAGCGGTAACGGCCTCGCAGTCAAGTTCTACTGGCCGACGGCGAATTGCAACGACGTGCGACCGACCGTCTCGCGTTATCCCAACTATGTGTGCTTCGGTCGGACGATCAGCAACTACGACCCTGAGACGCTCTTTTATTCGTCGTCTCCGAGCACTGGCGGAACCTGTGCCATCTGCCTGCAGGGGCAGAGCGGCAGTCTGACGGGAGACATCTTCGCCACCAAGCCCGATGCTTTTCCGCCTGTCCCAACCCTGACCCAGACCGGCGGCCTCGTCAAAGTCGCGGGTGGTGCTCTCAGCGCCGGTCAGGGCTTCATCGAGTGTTGGAACCTCCAGATCTCGGGGAACACCGGGAACTACCAGGGAACCGGCGCAGGTCTCGTCCTACCCGGCGGGACGCACACGACGACCGACCCTTCGACGACGATCATCAACCCCGGCTCGACCGGCGCTGCCACCACCGTCGCGACGACCCTGGGCACCACCCTCGACTTAAGTCAGTAACAGCGGCTAGTGCTCGACTTGCGGGTTGTCGATCAGCCCGTGCTCGTACGCGTAGCGGGCCGCTTCGGTTCTGTTGGCCACGTCGAGCTTCCGGTAGATGTTCGTAAGGTGGAACTTGACGGTCTGCTCGGCGACCCAGAGCTCCTTCGCGATCGCCTTGTTCGAGAGCCCGCTCGCGAGCGCCTTGAGGATCGCGGTCTCGCGCTCGGTGAGCCCCGCCGCCTTGACGGCGTCGTCCTGCGCGCGCTTCTCGGGTAGGCCGATCGCACTGAAGACGGTGCCGTCGAGCGCCTGCCGCAGCGCCGAGGCGAGGTCGATCGGGTTGACGCTCTTGACGATGTAGGCCGCAGCGCCGTGGTTCAGAACCGTCTGGACGACCTCCGGGTCCGTCGACACCGAAAGGATCACGACCTTTACTTTCGGATGCTGCGTGCGGATCCGGTCGAGGCAGGTCAGCCCGTCCATCTCGGGCATGCGGAGGTCGAGCAGGGCGAGATCGGGGTTCGTCTGCGAAACGAGGGGCAGCACCTGGCTGCCGACGCGCGCCTCCGCGACGACCTCGAACTGGTCGTCCTCTTCGAGCGCTCGTTTGATTCCGGCGAGAATGAGCGGATGATCGTCCGCAATCAATACGCGCATGCACGAAACATAGTCAACCGGCCGGAAGCTCCAATCCGTTGCATGGGGCCTTCGACGTGACGGGCTCGCTACATGTGCTCGTGGCAGACGCCCACCTTCCCACCAGGACTGGCCTTCGCCTGCTCCTCGAGCGCAACGGCTTCGAGGTTGCCGCCGAGGCCGCGGATGCGAGTGCGGCGCTCCGGGCGGCGTTGCGTGAGCGGCCGGCGCTCTGCTTGATCGATGCGCGGCTTCGCGGCGGCGGCATCCGGGTCGCGGGGCGGATCTGCGCCCGCGTGCCACAGACCGAGGTCGTGGTGCTAACCGATGCCGCCGACGAGCACGAGTTGCTCGAGGTCGTCCGCGCCGGCGCCTCGGGCTACCTTCAGAAGAATCTGCCGCCCGAAACGCTCGCGCGAGCCCTGCACGGAGTGCTGGACGGTGAGGCCGCCTTCCCGCGCGCGATGCTCGGCCCGGTGCTGGAGGAGTTCCGGATGCGGAACCAGCGCCGCCGTCTCAAGCTGCCTGCGCGTCCGGCGATCGAGCTGAGCCGGCGCGAGTCCGAAGTGCTCGACCTGCTGCGCCGGGGCCTGAGCACGGCAGAGATCGCCGACCGTCTCGACATCTCGCCGGTTACCGTCCGCCGCCACATCGGGCTGCTGCTCAAGAAGCTGAACGTCGCGACCCGAGCGGCGGCGCTGAAGCTGCTCGACCGCTCCGGCGGTTAGAAGGCTCTCTCGAGCTCCGGATCGGCCTGAGACTCTGCGACGGGCTGCCAGTGCGGCAGGACGAGTCTCAGCGTCGTCGGCCCGCCGGGACGGCTGTCAACGTCGAACGTTCCCCCGAGCAGCCGGACGCGCTCGCCCATTCCGACCAGACCGAGCCGGCCGTTCTTCGCTGCTCGAATCAGCGTCTTGGCCACCTCGAACCCGCGGCCGTCGTCTGCGATCTCGGCCACCGTGCCGCTCGGGCCGCCGTGCACTCGGATCTGCACGTGCTTCGCCTTGCTGTGCTCCCTGACGTTCGCCAGTCCTTCCTGAACGATCCGGTAGAGCGCGATCCGCTGGGAGGCGGACATCGAGTCGAAGTCGCCCTCGAAATCGAGCGTCACACGGATCTTCGAGCGTCGCTCGAACGAGTCGACTTCACGCTCGAACGCCTCGATGAGCGGCCGGTCGAGCACGCTCGCAGGCTCCAGCGATTGCGCGAGCTCACGCAGCGTCCGGTCGAGCTCGGCGATCTGGGAGGTCAGATCCTCGAGCCGGCCGGCGAACAATCTCCCTTGCCGGCCGCCGATGTGCTCGGAAACTTGCATTTGCGCAAGCCGCACGTCTGCGGCGAGAGCGACGAGATCCTGGAGCGGGCCGTCGTGGAGGTCGAAGCCGAGCCGTAGAAGACGCCGCTCGCCTGCCTCGACGAGCGCGCGCTCGCGCTCCGCATTCCGCTCGAGGAGCATGTCGCGCTCCAGCACGGGGGAGAGTAGAGCCGCCGTCTCCTTGAGGAAGGTGAGCGCCTGGGCGCGGCAGTCGGGGCGGGCGCGGACGACGAGGGCACCATACGGCTGCTGCCACCGCTTTACCGGCACGCTGTGGATCCAGCCGCGCTCGCTAGTGTCGCCGTCGCCGGTTCCTTCGAGGGTCGCACGCGCGGCGTTGCGGACGCGGCGGGTTGGATCGCTGTCACCGACGCTGACCGTGCAGGTCAAGTCGCCGAGGGGACTCGTCGTCCAGAGCGAGACATCGGAGATCGGGGCGAGCGCCACGAGCAGGCCGAGCTGGAGCTCGACTGCGGTAAGCGGCGGCAGCTCGAGCAATCGGGGATTCGAGGCGGCACGGAGGAAGATGTCGAGCGAGACGCCTTCGGTGGAGGAGCCGATGGCCTTTGCGACGGCCGAGACCATCTCGGCGGCGGTGCCTTGGGGGAGAGCCCGCTCCAGCTTCAGGCCTGTCAGCGCGTCGGCCGCAAACGCGAGCGCTGCGGACCGAAGCGCCTCGTCGTCGCCGCCAGCAGTCGCCGCAAGGGAGCGTGCGCGCCGGCCGGCTGCGGCAAACGCTGCAGCTGTGTCGGGATGACCATCGAAGCGGGCGAAGTCCGCCTCTAGATCGTCGAGCAGTTTCCGCGAGCGCGCGTTTCCGGCAAAGCTCGCCGCGTGGTCGGAAAGATCGACCACCACCGAGCCCCCCCGATTCAGTTGTGCTCGATCCACGCCCCTCCGTTTCCGCAGCGGGCCCCGAGATCTCCCGGCTCGGGCACCGCACGGGATATTGGTCAGGCTGGTCGGATCCGACAAGGGCCGAGCGGGACGGCTCGGTGTTCAATAAATGAACGCATATCAGGGCCTGTAGAACCGGGGTTCGGCGTCAGTGTCCGCCCAAGAAGAAGACGACGAGACCGCCGACCGCGAGGAACGGCCCGAAGGCGATCGCCCTCTTCCGCGCGCCGACGCCCTCGCGGGCCAGGACGAGGAGCGCAACGGCTCCGCCAGCTAGTACCGCGAACCCGATCGCCACGGTGACCGACTTGCCGAGAGCGGCGCCGAGCAATGCGGCCAGCTTCACGTCTCCCATGCCCATCCCGGCCGGATAGATCAGCATCGGGATGAAGAAGAAGAGGGCCGCACCGAGCGAGGCGAGCACCCACTCCAGCGTGTGGTGGGGATGAAAGGCAATTTGCAAGACGAGGACCGCGCCCAGGGCGGGCAGGACGATGGCGTCCGGGATCAGTCGCCGGTCGAGGTCGATGACGGCCAGAAGCAGGAGCGTCGGCGCGAAGATCACTCCGACCAGCCCGTGCCCGCTGAAGCCGAAGCGGACGACGCTGGCGATAGCCAGTAGTGCGCCGCCATACAGGACAACGACCCGTTGAGCGTGCGAGAGCGAGAGGATGTGCGCCCGCGCGGACAGGCGAGGCGGCGCCTCGACCGAGGAAGACCCTGCCTGGGCGCTCATTTCGTCGCGGTCGTGTGTGCGCGCCGGATGTCCTCGGTGAGGGTTTCCATCGCCTCCCACTTGTCCGCGACCCGAAGCCCGGCGTTCGGCTTCGGCCGCTCGTCGTCTGAGACGAGGAGAACGGAAACCTGGGGATGGAGTGCCTCGATCGCCGCGACGGTGCGCGCAGCCTCGCTGAGCGACTCGCTCGCATCGAGGACGGCAACGTCCATCCACAAGCGGCCGACGATGTCGACTGCTTGCGACATCTTCTTTGTCGTCTCGACCGTGAAACCGTTTCGTGTGAGCAGGAAGTGGGCGAGCCGGGTGAAGTCATCGTCGCGAGTTGCGATCAAGACGCGGATCGGCCGTGTGGGCGACGTGACGCCATCCGCCATGCCTGCGGTCACGGGCGCGACCACGGCTCCGTTCACTCCTCGAGCGGCCCAGGTCAGCCGGTCGCCCGGCTTCATCCCCCGGCGCTCGGCCTCCCCTGATGCGAGCTCGACCACATCGCGTGCGCCACGGCAGACCGACACGCGGAACGGCTTCAGGTTCTTGACAACCTTGAGTACGACCTGGTCCTGGTCGACGAACGCGACATCGATCGCGAACAGAAGGAACGCCGTATGAATCGACCAGCCGGGCCGCAAGACGATGCCTTCGCCCGGTCGGAGCTCCCGCCTACCCAGGAGGCCGCGAAGACGCCGGAACGTCGTGTCAGCAACGACGCAGCGGTCGCAGAGCACCTCACCGTCGTCTTCCCGTCGGAGAATGAGTGCGCCAGCGGGTCCGGCCATCTCAGTGGTGAGTGACGCCGAAGATCTTGCCGATCGAGTAGAAGGTCGGACCGAGCAAGACGATGAACATGGCAGGGAAGATCAGGAAGACGAGCGGGAACAGGATCTTGATCGGCGCCTTCTGAGCGCGCTCCTCGGCTGCGGCGCGGCGGCGCTTCCGCATCTCGATCGCGAGGTTTCGCATGATCTGACCCGTCGAGGTGCCCAGAGTCTCTCCCTGGAGGACGGAGCGCACGAACGTGCGCATCCCGGGCGTGTCGGTTCGGGACAGCATTCCCTTCAGGGCCTCGTTCGTCGTCAGCCCCATTCGTTGCTCCTGGAGCGTCAACCGTAGTTCGACCCCGAGCGGTCCCTCGAGTCGGTCGGCCGCCATCTGCAGCGAGGCGAGGAAGCTTAGGCCGGCCTCGAGGGTGACGACCAGCAAATCGATCAGCTCTGGTAGTTCGTGGTCGATCGCCTCGGTCCGCTCACGCGCCCGCCTGTCGAGCATCAACATCGGCAGGATCCAGCCGACGAACGCGAAGAAGGCGGCGCCCAGGATGGCCATCGCGGAGGCCAGTCCGGCCGAGAGGGAGAACCACAACCAGCCGATCGGAAGTGCGAGTCCGAGCAGGATGCGGTAGCCGATGACCATCCGCGGGCTCGTCTCGTACAGGCCGGCGGCGATCAACTTCTTCCTGATCCCGCCCTCGCCGCCTTTGACGGTGCTCGGCGCAAGACCGCCGATCTGGTCGGCGAGTCGCTGTAGGAAGCTGCCTTGCGGTTTTTCGACTTCAACGCTTGGCTCAGCCGAGAAGCCGTACGCGCCGATCTGCTCGATCGACTCGGCGGTCCGCGCCTGCGAGAAGCGCCATCCCTGCAGGATGAGCGTGACCGCTCCCGCGAGAAGCAGTAGACCGAGGATGAGGACGAGTATCACGCCGACCTCCTCAGATCTCGATCTCGACGATCCGCTTGATGACCAGTGAGCCGGCGACGATCAAGAGCGCCCCGACGACAAGGATGACCTTTCCGGACGTGTGGGTAAAGAGTGGCTTCATGTACGTGGGGTTGATCGCCGAGATCAGCAGCAGCAGCCCCACGGGCAGGGCGGAAACGATCCAGCGCGACAACCGCCCCTGCGCCGTCAGGGTTCGCACCAGCCGGCGGAGCGCCTGACGCTCGCGGATGTTCTCGGTGACGCGATCGAGGACCTCGGCCGCGTTACCGCCCGTCTCTCGCTGGAGCGACGAAACCAGTGCGACCTGTTCGATGTCGCGGTTGTTCATCCGCTGTCCGACGGTTGTGAGTGCGTCCTCGAGCGGAATGCCGAGCTGCTCATCGGCGACCACGCGCTGGAATTCGCTGCGCGACGGCTCATCCGCATCGTTGATCACGAGTGAGAGCCCGCCGACGAGGCTATGGCCCGCGCGGAGGCCGGACGCTACGACGTCGAGGTTGTCCGGAAGTTGGTCGCCGAACGCGCGACGCTTCTTTTCAACCCGATTCTTGATGAAGCCGCGGACCAAGAACGGCACCACCAGGCCCACCAACGCGAGCGGGCCGGCGATGAAGGTGCCGAGAAGCCACATCACCAGAAGCGTGAGGACGAGGGTGCCGACGAGTAGCTGAACCGGTGGGATCCGAATGTCGGCCAGCTCCAGGCTCTCTTTGAAGTTCTGCCACCAGCGTGTCCTCTGGAGCGACTGCTCGGTGCCCTCGAACACGCGGCTGGCGAGATCGTCGCGGGTCCCATCCCGGTGTTGTGGGGCGGTCGAGACGAACTCCGACAGCCGCGCCCGAACGTTGCTACCCGTCGGACGAAGTGCGGTGTAGAGCCCGAGGCCAATTAGCCCGGCAACGAGCAGGGCGACGAGGATCAACGCGGGCCACGAGCGCCAGATTCGGTTCTGGAGCGGCTGGGTAACCCGCTCGGTCGTCGCCGGCGGTGCGCTGTACGAGAGCCTGGAATCGCCGATTCCCTGGACAGCGACGCTGACCCGCGTGTGCGTGCCCGGGTCGACGAGCGACTTGTAGGTAACGAGATACTGGTTCGCAAGCTTCAGGCCGAGCTGGTCGTAGATTGCAGCCAGCTCGGTTGAATTGCGGGCCTCCGAGAAGGTGCCGCCTGTGGCCGCCGCCAGCCCGTGCAGCGTCGCCGGCCGGAACGTCCGCCCGCGCAGACCGACGCTGTAGACATGGACGTGTGCCTGTTGGGCGAGGTTGGCGACCTGGTCGAGCGTCAGCGTGCTGCCGGTGTCGCCTCCGTCGGAGAGCAGGACGACGACGCCCGACTGGACGCGCGCAGCTTGGATTTGAGAGATTGCCTGAGCCACGGCGTCGTAGATGTGTGTGCCGTACGCAAGCTGCGGCGTGCGACCCAGTGCCGCGTCAATCTTCTTCTGCGAGCTGGTGAACGGCATCGCGAGACGGTTCGACGAGTTGAAGGTGACGAGCGCCAGCTGTTGATTGACGTTCCTTCGAGCCGCGAAGGCGCGGGCGGCGTACATGGCGCCTCGGATCGGGGCGCCGTGCATGCTCTCGCTTGTGTCGATCACGAGCGCGGCACCGAACGTCCCCCCGGCGGCGCTTGCCGGGACGACCCTCGGGTCGAGCACGGGCTTCCCGTTCTCGAGCACCCTGAAGCGCGAGGGGAGGATCCGCTGACCAGTGGGCAGCGTGACGACGATCGCCCGGTCCGGCCATGTCGCCTTGCCGGTTGGAGTCGCCTGGACCCCCGATCCGGCCGCGGCCGTCGCGACGAGGGCGGCGGCCGCGGCCAGTGCCGCAGCAAGGGCGATGACGAAGCGTTTGCTCACAGCGCCTGCCGCTCCTGGGCCGGCGCGCCGTTTCCTAGCGGTGCCCCTGCGTGGAACATGCTGAGCGGGAGCGAGATGCCGCGCTTTTCGAACTTGTGTAGCGAGGCCGGGCGAAGTCCCGTCGGAGCGAGCTGACCGACGATCTTCCCGTCGCTTGCGACTTCGGAGAACTTGAACGTGAACAGATCCTGGAGCGTGACGACGTCGGCCTCCATCCTCTGCACCTCGGTGATCGCCGTCACCCGGCGTGAGCCGTCCTCGAGTCGCTCGAGGTGGACGACCAGGTCGAGGGCCGAGGAGACCTGCTGCCGGATCGCCCGCACCGGCAGGTCGTAGCCTGCCATAAGCACCATCGTCTCGACACGGGAAAGGGCGTCGCGCGGCGTGTTCGCGTGGATCGTCGAGAGCGAGCCATCGTGGCCCGTATTCATCGCCTGCAGCATGTCGAGCGCCTCGGCGCCGCGGACCTCGCCGACGACGATCCGGTCAGGGCGCATGCGCAGCGAGTTGCGGACGAGCTCGCGGATCGGGATCTCGCCCTCGCCTTCGATGTTCTTGGGGCGAGATTCGAGCCGCAGCACGTGACGTTGGTTCAGTCGAAGCTCGGCCGCGTCCTCGATCGTGACGATCCGGTCCTCGTCCGGGATAGCGGCCGAGAGAGCGTTTAGGAGAGTCGTCTTCCCGCTGCCGGTACCGCCCGAGATGAGGATGTTGAGCTCAGCCAGAACGCAGCGCTGGAGGTACTCGACGGACTCGGAATTGAGCGTGCCGATCTTGATCATCTCGTCGAGCATCAACCGCTTCTTGCTGAACTTTCGGATCGTGATCAGCGGCCCGCTGAGGCTGAGCGGCGGGATGATGATGTTGACGCGGCTACCGTCTGGGAGACGCGCGTCGACCATCGGGGACGATTCGTCTACGCGACGTCCGACTTCGGCGACGATCTTGTTGATGATCCGGCGCATGTGCGATTCGTCGTCGAAGCGGACGTTGGTGTCGAAGAGCCTGCCGTGGCGCTCGATCCAGATGTCGTAGGGGCCGTTGACCATCACCTCGGAGATGCTGTCGTCGGCAAGCAGCCGCTCGAGCGGACCGTGGCCGAGCGCGTCGTCCGCGATCGCCGACGCGAGCCGCTCCCTGTCGTCGCGCGAGATTCCCTGCTCCTCCGAGAGATGGCGGCGGATGTCCGCCAGCACGCGGTCGCGCATCGCGATCGGGTCCATATTGACGTTGAACAACTGCGGCCCGAGATCCCCGATCACCGCCATATGGACGCGGTTCTTGAGCTCTGCAAACGGATCGTCGCGCCCTTGTGGTGGCGCTGCCGGTCGTGAGGTCGTCAATCTCTCGTGAAGTTCCATCAGCGTCTCCTCGCGCTCAGTCGCAATCGTCTACGTGGCGCGTCCTCGGAGGCGCCGTCGAGTTGGGTCGAATTGCCGTCGATAGCCGGCACCGAGTCGGTCTCTCGAGCCTTCTCCTTCTTCCGCCGACCCGTTCGCGGTTCGGGCTCGGCCGAGCTGATCGTCTCGTGTCCCTCACGTCGGAGGAATTCCTCGGCGAGCACTTGAAAAGCCTTGCCCGCCGGTGAATTCGGCTTCGTCAGTGCGATCGGCCGTCCCTCGTTGACCGAGCGCGGGATCTCGACGTCGCTCGGGATCCGCACGTCGGGGCGCTTGCCCACAACTGCGAGCACGTCGTCGTCGTCGATCCCGACGCGGCTGTCCGCTCGGTTGAGGACGAGCACGATGCGGTCCGGGTCGTAGCCCATCAGGTCGAGCGTCTCGAGGCCGAGTCGCGTGTTCTTCAGCGAGAGGGTGTCGAGCGTCCCGACCATGCAGATGTAGCTCGAATTGTCGATTGCCGAGATCACCTCGGGGGTGAATCCGGGCGAGCTGTCGAGCACGACGAAATCGCTCGTGCCCCGGAGCAGGGGATACACCTCGCGAAGGAACTCGGGCCCGACCGCGCTGGCCTGATCGGGGCGGGTCGGCGCGACGAGGACGCGCGCGCCGCTCTCGTGAGGCATGACGAAGGCCTCGAGTTTCCCGGCGTCCAGCGAGCCACCCGACTGGACGAGGTCGTACATCGTCTTTTCGGGACGAACGCCCATCGCGAGCGCCAGGTCGCCGAATTGAAGGTCGAGGTCGACGGCCGACACTGACTGGTTGGCGCGCGCGAGTGCGACCGCGAGGTTGGACGACGTGACGGTTTTCCCCGTTCCCCCTTTCGGACCGAGGACGCAGATCATCGGGGCGTTGCCGTTCTCGCGGAGCGTGCCCACGGCGCGCTTGCGGACGAGCACCTTCTGGATCATGAAGTTGACCTGCTCCGGAGACTCAGGAAGGCGAACGGCGTCGTCGGCGCCAACCTCGAACACTCGGCGAAGGAACCCGTCCGGGGCATCGTGCGCAAGCACGACGACCGGCATGCTGGGCCGTTCCTTGACCACGCTCGCGATCAGGAAGAGGGCCCGCTCCGAATACCCGGAGCAGGCGACCACGAGGAGGTCAGCCGGCGTCTCGTGGAGCGTCGTCCAGCTTTCGTCGACGCCGCGGACGATGCCGACGACCTGGATCTCGGTGCTCGCCGGCATGGCCGCGCGAACGGCCGCCTCGTCGATGCCCGCGTCAAGCGAGACGAGCGTTCTCGTCGGATGCTGCACTAGCGCCCTCCGAACAGATTCGCAGTCGGCGCCAGCGTCGCCGGGGTGGGCAGCGCGTTGGTCGCCGGCCGCAGGACGAGCCAGTACGTCCCGTTCTCCCCGATGTACGCAAACTTGGCCGCCCTCGAGCTCGGGATCCGGAGGATGTAATTCCCGGAAGCAGGCGCTGAGCCGGTTGCCGCCGTTGGGGATGCCAGCACGAGGACATCTGACATCACCAAACCCGTGAGGCTTCTGACCTGCGCATAGACATCGACATGGTCGCCGGCCTGGACGTCGGGTGCGAGGCCGTGGGCGGCGTCGAGGGTGGGCAACGAGATGGCGCGCCACCTGCCGCTGAGCTGGCTGGCGAGCGCGCCGATCGACTTGGTCGTAAAATTGCTAGTGGTCAGCTGCTGGTTCGGATAGACATCTGTCGCGGTGACCGTCCCCTGCAGCACCGCAGGATCGCTGATCGCGCCGACCTTCAACTGGCCTTTCGGGATCGTAGTGACGACAAAGAGGTTCTGGGCGGCGATCGTAGAGCCCGACGTGCCCTTCGGAATGAGCCGCTTGGCCACGAGCACCGTCACAGGCTCGGTCGAGCCCTTGACGCTGTTTCGGTAGTGGCTCAGGTAGACGAGCAGGAGGATTGCCGCCAGGGCCGCCGCTGCGACCCCAACCACGATCGTCCCCTGCCGGGTCTTCAACAGACGGCTTGGCGCGAGATTTTCCACCTTTTAGTCCTCCTATTCGGTCTGCTTGTTCAACACGCAACGGCGCCGGCCGGCGAGTCTGGGCTCGAGCCGTTGAGGTAGGCGTTCTTTGACGGATCTGTTGTGTTGTACGGCTGTTCAAGACGCATCGTGGCCGTGCTTGTGAGGCCGGACGTCAGGGGTAAGCCGTTCCCGACCAGGTAGCCGAGCCAGTGGTACGTCGTCGTCACGGTGGCCCGCAACGGGTCGCCGGCGTTCGTCGCGTTGACTCCGTTCACGAAGCAGAACGAAACGTTGATGCCCGGCGTGTCGATCGAGCAGCCGCTGCACCCGTTCTTCAACTCACCGCTGTCGGCATCGTTCTTCACCGCTGCCTCCAGCGACGAGCCTCCCAGCGGATTCTTGTTGACCACCGCGTAGCGGGCGGCCTCGTTGGCGAGGTGGGTCTCGTCGTTCCAGTAGTTGAACGCCTTCCCGAAGTCGATCATCGCGAACAACAGGAGTAGGACCAGCGGCAGGACCAGGACGAACTCGACCAGCGCGGCACCCCGCTCATCGGCAGACCTGCCGCGGCGCGCCCGCATCCCCGTTTGCATGCGCCGGCACATCCCCTGCCTACTACACCGAGTTGGCGACCAAGTCAATGATGGCCGAGATGCTTTTGCCCGACGCTAAGAGCCGTGACGTGTTCACCGGCTGATTGTCCGCACGGAGGGGCCCTTTTCACACCCGCGAAAGGCTTGGCCCACCTACCCCTTCGGCGGGCGGTGAACTAGCGGCCGAAGACGCCTAGCGACAGGACGGGTTGTGTGACACGCCTCTGCGGCGCGGGGAGCGGTCGCGGCGTCCGGAGCGCTGCCCCGAGCACGACCGACCACACCGCTAAGCCGATCACGACCTGCCAGGCATGGCCGTTGCTCTGGCCGGTCGTCGCCCACATCGCGAGCGGGACAAACCAGAGCGGCGTCAGCGTTCGCCTACTGATTGCGATCGGCACGACCAGAAGCGCGAGGTAGTGCGTCCAAACGATCGGCGAGAACAAGAACGCCGCAGCGATCGCAAGCACGAACGTCTGGCGGTCCGATGCCACGTCATCTCCGCGTCGGTAGCCGATGATGAGCATCGTGGCGATCACCGCCGCGCCGGCAATGATTGCGAGAGCCCGAGCCTCACCGGTCGACAGGCCCAGCACGAGCCCCAGCGCGACTGCCGAGTAGCTCTTCCAGGACTCGAGTCGGGACAACTCGTCGAGGAGGCGTGGGTAGGAGGTCAGCCCCCCGAAACCAACAAGCGCCCACGAGAGCCCGACGGCGCCAAGTGCGAGACCAAGCGCGCATAATGCCGTTCGCCAGCGCCGGGTCGCTGCAAGCCAGAAGAGCAGGGGCCATAGGAACACCTTGGCGGCGATCAGCGCCGCGGAGACGAAGACTGAGATGCGCCTGCTGTCCCGGTAACGCCAGCCAACGGCGAGGCCCAGCGCAAGCAGGCTTGTGATCGACCCGAGCAAGAAGTTCTGGAGGACCGGGTACCAGAGGAAGGTGACTCCGTAGCAACGCCAATCGCGAACGGCGAGCAGCCTTAGCGTCAGGACCGTCGCGGCGACTTCGATCGCCGCGAACAGAGCTGCAGCCACGCCAAACGGGAACACAGCGAGCGGAGCAGCCAACACCGCGGCGACGGGCGGATAGACGAACTGCTGCTCGTTGTGCAGCGCAGCCGCGTGAACCGCCGGGTACGGCGACGCGCCGTGGAAGAGGTCGTGCGAAGCCTCCCAGAGCGGTCTGTAGTCGAAGCCCAGGTGGCGCCCGACCAGATAGCGAGCGGCGACGAGGACGATGAGAAGCGCGGGTGGCAGGAAGCCGAGAAGGAGCTTCTCGGCCGCCCGCGTCAGGCTAAAACGCGTCGGCGCCGACAACAACAGCGGTGGCAACCACCTCGGGCGATCGACCGATGTCGAGGTCGCCCGACGGGGCCGCTCGATCGCCGCGATGCTGTCGGCGCCGACTCGATTGGGCACGTTCCCGTTAGACCTGCGAGCTGATGAAGTTGAGCATGTTCTTGACACTCGTGCCCGTCAACGTCAGCGCTGCGATGGCGATGACCGAGATCAGCGAGACGATCAGGGCATACTCGATCAGCGCCTGACCCTCCTCGGCCCTCATCTTCGCCAGCTGGAGCCGCACAGCGAGAGACTGAATCATGTGGCTCTCCTTTCTCCCCTCGAGGGTGTACGTTCGGTGCTACTGCTCCTTGTTTACGCGGGTTCGGGCATTCCCAGACACCCGCGAATGGGTGGTGTCGCCCATCCCTTCGGCGCAGCTTCCCCACCGCTGCGGCTTCTCCACCGCTGCGGCGCGGACGCCGACCGCGTGCACCCGGACTACCAGACGTACCTTGGCCCGATGGTGTGGACAGCAAAGCCGCACGATAGAAAACGGGAGCGACCCGAGCACTAGCGTGCCTCGGACGAGCTCCGAGCTTTGGAGCGTCAGGATGACGGCGAGCAAGGCGTGGTCGGCCGCGATCGTGCGTCGGAAACGAGACCACGAAGATCGTCGTGTTCGCAAGCACGACAGCGGCCGACTCGATTGGGCACGTTTAAACCTGCGAGCTGACGAAGTCCAGCATGTTCCTGACGTTCGTGCCCGTCAGCGTCAGCGCTGCGATGGCGATGACCGAGATCAGCGAGACGATCAGGGCGTACTCGATCAGCGCCTGACCCTCCTCGGCCCGGATCTTCGCCAACTGGAGCCGCACAGCGAAAGACTGAAGCATGTGGCTCTCCTTTCTCCCTCCAGGGTGGATCCTCGGTCGTACAGCTCTCGTTTACGCGGGTTCGGGTATTCCCGGACACCCGCGAATGGCTGGTGTCGCCCATCCCTTCGGCGCAGCTTCTCCACGGTGCGGTGGCCTCGGGGTCACTACGATGCAAAGGGGCAGGGACAAGGACGCCGATCGCGATGCGCGCTCGAGAGAGGCTTAGTCGACCGCGATCGGCGTCGAAAGGAATGACGAACACGGCCACGTTCGCAAACACGACCGCGGCCAACTCGATTCGGCACCGCTCCGTTTAGATCTGGTTGCCGATGAAGTCAAACAAGTTGCTGACGCTCGTGCCCGTCAAGGTCAGAGCCGCGATGGCGACGACCGAGATCAGCGAGACGATCAGGGCGTACTCGATCAGCGCCTGACCCTCCTCGGCCCGCATCTTCGCCAACTGGAGCCGCACCGCGAAAGCCTGAAGCATGTGGCCCTCCTTTCTCCCTCCAAGATGAGTTTTTCGTTGGTACTGCTCTAGTTTGTACGCCGGTCCTGGGATTCCCGGACACCCGCGAAGGGCTGGTGTCACCCCATCCCTTCGGCGCAGTTTCTGACCGGTGTGGACGCTTACCGGCCTGAGCCGGACTACCAGACGTACTTCGGCCCGACGGTGTGGAGCAGGAGGCCTACAACGATGCAAAGCGGTAGCGACCAGAGCACGAGGGTGCCTCGGACGAGCTCAGCCCGCTTGCCGAAGGCGCTCGGGAGCAGCGGAAGCGTCAGCATGACGGCGAGCAGGATCCCGATCGACGCGCGCCCGAGCGAGGAGTAGTCGACCGCGATCGGCGTCGGAAGGAAGATGACGAAGATCGCCACGTTTGCAAGCACGAACAGCGGTGGGAGCGTCACCTTCCGCCGGACGAGGACGATCGCGATGCCAGCCCAGAGAAGCGCCGGCAGGAACACGATGAGCAAATCGGTGACGTCGTCGCCGGTCCAGGGCCACTGCTTCGCGATCGCGTGGAATGGGACAAGGGCGGTCAGGAGTGACCCGGCCGTGCCACCCACGCCGGCCACGTGATGCTCGCCCCCCACGAATGCCTCCTGCGTCGCCGTGTGCGGGAGCACCGTTGCCACGACGTGTCTCCAGATAAGCAGCGGCGCGAACGCGAGCTCGGCGAACGCGATGGAGCGGGCGATGTTGCCCCAGCGAAGGCGAACGCGCCATTCGGACACGTTCCCGACTCCGACCAGGAGCGCGAGCGCAAGGATCGCAGGGAAGAGCGCGACCGTCTCGCGCGTCAGCATCGCCAGTCCGAAGAGTGCGCCCGACCCGAGCAGGCGCCACTTCGACCGCGCGTCGAAGACCAATAACGCGCCGGCCGCGAGCGCGAACGCCAGGGGCTCGGTGAGATCTCGGAGGACAGCCATGATGAGGCCGGGGTAGAGGCCGTACACGAGCGCTAGCGCGGGTGGCAGCCCATGCCGTTTCAGGAAGAACGCGACCGCCAGCGTCCCGCCGACGGCAGCCAAGATATTGACCAGCATCATCATGTACGGGACGAGGACGGGATTTCCGCCGCTCAGTGCGCGGACCGTCATCGGATACCCGATCCGCGAGTAGATGACCCCTGAGTTGTCCATGTAGTCCTTGCCGTTGGCAGGGTCCACGGCGAGGAAGTAGTAGAACTGGCCGTCGTAGCCGATCTTGTGGTTGATGGCGCGCGCGTGCTGATCAATCGCGGCGCTCGAGGTGCTCTTGTGGAGAAACTGGCGCCCGATGTTGACGAACTGGTATGGGTTGCTGAGCAGCCCCGGCGTGGTCAGCAGCGCGTAGAAAGCGGCGACGATCGCCGCAACTGCCCACGGCGAGGTGATTCGTGCAGCGCGTTCTCGCTTGAGAACCCGCGGGACCGCGACAGCGTGGGCCTCCACGTCACGGGTCCTAGCGCCGGAGGCGCTTAGTCCGCAACCGGGAGAAGTCGAGGGCTTGCTCGACGTTCGGACTGGTTCCCCGGCCCGTTAACGGCGCACGTAGACGACGGCGTTCGTATCGTGAGCAACCTGCCGAAACACGTGCGAGTGGCGGAGTCGCCCGGCCGGCTTCTGGCCGCGGATCACGACCACCACTCGCGTGTCCTCGAGCGCGCGGTCACCCGTGGGTCGGCCGGCGAGCCAATCGAGGTAGAGACGCTGGTCCCGGCGCCTGAACGCGTCGAGCGGGTTGCTGAGCCAGACCCTTCCCTGATCGGCAGCAATCTGCTCGGCGGGAATCCCCTCGGCAAGGATCGGCGTGCCGCCGGCCATCCGAATCGCCTTGTCGAGGAGTCGTCCGCCCGCGCCTGTCGAAAGGGGGCCGCGGGCCAGGCCGAAGACGGCCAGGACTCCCGCAGTGAGAACGAGCGGCACGGCGACTCGGAGCCTCCCTTCCCGTTCGAAACGGAGGCTTTTCGCTGCCGGGGCAGCAGCGAGAAACAGCAGCCAGACGCCGCTGCGCGCGGTCTTCCCAGTCAGCACGACCAGCCCGAGAAGGGCGATCGTCTCCCAGAGGGCAGGCCGCGCGCGGAAAGCCAGCACGAGCAGTGTGATCGCGGCAGCAATGAGCAGCAGGTCGAAGCCGGAGGTGAGCGAAAGAGGCGCCCAGAGCCCCTCCCCGCGCCTCGCGGCCTCGTTGCGCAGTAGCCCGTAGTAGTAGTCAGGCGTGTGCTGGAACGCGGGGGTGGCGCAGATTGCCAACGTCGAACTTGCGAGAACGCCCGCGCAGAGCCACGGGTCGCGCGGCCCGCGGCCGAAGACCAGGTAGGCGACGGCGACCGCGAGCCCAACGAGCACCGCGCCATGCAGGTTCGACCACAGCGCGAACAACGGTACGAGCAGCCAGATCCGGCGGCCTGCAGACCTCGCGTCGGCTCGAAGCAGGGCTATCAGCACCGGAAAGAGCAGCACTGAGAAGAGCTGCGAGCGCACGACCACGAACACGGAAAGCGAGCCGAGCACGACGATGAGCAGGACAAGTGCGCCCGCGAACTCGTCGGCGCCTTCGCGCCGCAGGTCCCGGGCCAAGATCCCGAGTGCCGCTCCCACCGCGATCACCTGCGCGGCGAGCAAGCCACGGTCTCCCCCGGCCACGATGAGGCCGCGGAAGACGAGCTCCGCCAGTACGGGAACGTTGTGCCAGCCCGCCGACGGCGCGCTGGCCCAGGGAATGTCGTTCGGGATCGAGCCACGGCGGGCGATGATCCGTCCGAGTGCATCGAGCCAGCGCGCGTCCGCGCCGATCGTGCCCGCGACTGCCGTAAGCGCCGCGCCGAGCGCGATGGCGACCTCAAGAGGTCCGATCCGCGCGGATGCGGCCGCTACGCGGTCGCGCAGGGCTGGGGTGCGCGGGCTCAACGCGGCGACGATAGCCGTGCTTTCGGCCGCCACCCTCGGACGTGGCCGCACGAGACGAGTTCTAGTAGCCGCTTACGCCTTGCGGCTGCGGACGTACCAGAGGCCGCCGAGCAGCAGTGCGGCGACGATGGCAAGCACTACATAGGTCACGCTAGAGCCTTTCGTTCGACGTCATGGAACTCCTAGTTATTTCGTCACGATCGGCCGGCGGCTCGCCTCCCCCCGCGGGCTAGTCTCCATCGCTCCTTCGGCTAGGACTTGATCCGGGTCCCGGCGCGGCCGGCCAGGGCCTCGCCAAGTGCGGAGGCCGAGGTGATCAGCGCTTCCCGTCCTGAGGCGAGCGCGAACGCGAGTGAGGCCTCCACCTTCGGGCCGATCGATCCCTCGGCGAGCTCTGGTAGCAGTGCTCTGGCCGATCCGGCGTCGAGCTCGGGAAGCTCCTGCCGGGCTTCGGTGCCCCAGCCGCTGTAGACCGCGTCTACGTCGGTGAGGATGACGAGCCGCTCGGCGCCGAGGGCGATCGCCAGCAGCGCCGATGCGCGATCCTTGTCGATCACCGCGTCGAGGCCCGCCAGCCGGCCGTTCCGCGACGACACCGGGATGCCTCCGCCGCCGCACGCGACCGCGATCGCCCCGGTGCCGACGAGCGTCCGGACGGCCTCGAACTCGACGACCTCGAGCGGCGCCGGCGACGGGACGACCCGCCGCCAGCCGCGACCGGCGTCGCCGGCCACTTTCCAGCCGCGCTCGGCTTCGAGCTGTCGCGCCTCGTCCTCGGCGTAGAAGGGGCCGACCGGCTTCGTGGGCGCGCCGAACGCCGGATCGTCCTCGTCGACGCGGACGTGTGTCAGCACACACACGACCGGCCGCTCGGCCACGGCTCCGAGCTCCGACTCGATCAGTGCCCCGATCTCGGCCTGGGTCTGCGCAACCGCGAGGTAGAGCGGCAGCGGCGGCACCTCGTCGGCGGCCCGCTCCTGCCGGACCAGCTCGTTTCCGACCTGGGGTCCGTTCCCGTGCGTGACGACGAGGTCGCCGTCGCCGAGGAGCGGTCTCATCGCCTCGCAGGTCGTACGAAGGTTCGCGCGCTGCTCTGCCGCCGTGCCGCGTTCGCCCGGCCGCGTCAGCGCGTTGCCGCCGAGCGCAACGACCGTGAGCACTACACCAAGGCGGTCTCGATGATGCCGCGCTCCTGGAGGATTTCGGCGAGGCCGGGCTCGTCGAGCTCCTGGAGGCGGTAAGTGACGCGCAAGGCAGGCTTGTCGAGCTCGATCAGGCGCCGCAAGTCGATCGGCGTGCCGATCAGGACGAGGTCTGCGTCGGAGCGTTCGATCGTCGCGCGCAAGTCGTCCATCTGCTGACTGCCGTAGCCCATCGCCGGCAGGAGCGGACCGATGCCCGGATAGTCCTCGAAAGTCTTCGCGATCGAACCCACCGCGAAGGGCCTCGGGTCGACGAGCGCCGCCGCGCCGCCCTGCTTCGCGGCCAGCACCGCCGCGCCGTAGGTCATCTCGCCGTGCGTCAGCGTCGGGCCGTCTTCCACCGCAAGCACGCGCTTGCCCTCGATCTCGATCCCGTTCTCCTCGATCGTGAACGGCGAGGCGGCACGGATGACTCGCGCGAGCGGGTTCGTCGCGCGGATCGACCCGAGCACGGCGTCGACGCCTCCCTCCGGCGCCGAGTCGACCTTGTTGACGATGCAGACGTCGGCCATGCGCAGATTCGTCTCGCCCGGGTGGTAGCGGAGCTCGTGGCCGGGGCGGTGCGGATCGACGACGACGATGTGCAGATTCGGCTTCACGAACGGCGTGTCGTTGTTGCCGCCGTCCCAAAGGATCACGTCCGCCTCCTGCTCGGCGGCCGCGAGGATGGCGGCGTAATCGATGCCGGCGAAGACGAGGTTCCCCTCTCCGAGGTGCGGCTCGTACTCCTCGCGCTCCTCGATGGTCGCGTCGGCAGCGTCGAGATCCTCGTAGCGCTCGAAGCGTTGAACGGCCTGCTTCTCGAGATCGCCGTACGGCATCGGATGGCGCAGGACGGCGACGCGCCTTCCCGCTCCGCGTAGCAGGCCGGCGACGTAACGAGTCGTCTGGCTCTTTCCGGAGCCGGTGCGCACCGCGCAGACCGCGACCACGGGCTTGGACGAGGTCAGCATCGTCTCGTGCGGCGAGAGCAATCGGTACGACGCCCCGGCGGCCAGCGCGCGCGAGCCGACGTGCATGACGTGCTCGTGGGTGACGTCGGAGTACGAGAAGACGACCTCGTCGACGTCGTGCTGTGCGATTACCGCTTCGAGCTCGTCCTCGGCGACGATCGGGATCCCGTCCGGGTAGAGCTCACCGGCCAGTGCCGGCGGGTAGAGCCGTCCCTCGATGTTCGGGATCTGCGTCGCCGTGAACGCGACGACCTCCTGATCGGCGCTGTCGCGGTAGACGAGGTTGAAGTTGTGGAAGTCCCGGCCCGCGGCTCCTGCGATCACCACCCGAGTCCTGTCCATGCGTAAAGGATATGCAGGTATGCAGGACGGACGCCCTTGCGCAGCTCGTTCGTAGAGGGACCGTGCGTGGAATCTGGGCAGTCCTTCTCGTCGCCGTGGGGCTCACGGGGACGTCCGCTGAGGCGCAGGTGCGCACGCACGCGATCTCGACACACGGCCTCCAAGTCACCGTTCCGGACGGCTGGAGTCGCGCCGGACTACTCAGCAATTGCTCGGACCCGCGACAGGTGCTCGCGCTCGCTTGGCCTAACGATCGCGCGGTGATCCTCGTCCTCGAGACGCACGACAGGTTGTTCGCCTCGCGTTCGAGCTTTCAGCTGCCTTCGCGGCCGACCCGTCTCGAAGGCTGTTGCGACCAGCCGAGCGGGCCGGGCTATCGGTTTGCGTTCCGCGAGCGCGGCCGCGAGTTCTACGCCTACGTCTTCTCGAAGGACCGTGCCGCCGCACACAGCGCGGTTGCGGTCCTGAACACGCTACGCGTCAGCTGAGCTCTTCGCCGACGCGGTCCGCGACAGCGGACATAGCGAGCTCGGCGCCGGTGACGTCCTTGAGCAGCTCGTCGGCGTTCGGGCGCTGGCCTTCCGACCAGAGCTCGCGAAGCAGGGAGCCTGCCTCCCGCTTGGTGAACCAGGTGTTGCCGAACCGCTCGCGCAGGTAGGCGCGCAGCTGCGCCTCGAAGGCCCACGAGCGCAAGTATTCGGTCACGTAGAAGCCCGAGTCGATGTCGGCCAGGTAGTCGGTCTCGCTGGGCTCGATCTTCAAGGCATCGCCGAGGAGCTCGACGTAGCGCGTGCTCATCGCGGTCACGTCGTTTTCGACTGCATGGAACTCGATCTCGTAGAGAAGCTTCGCGCAGTAGCGGCGGACGAAGTAGAGAAGCCCGGTTGCACCTTCCCGAGCGAACTCGTCCGGACGGCCCACGTCGAGCCGCCGCGTCAGCCAGGCGGGCTCGTCGGTCAGGTGCTGGAGCAGCATCGCCCAGCCCTCGGTGACCGCGTTGTCGCCTAGCCGCCGCTCCTCCATCGACAGCTCCGGCGAGGTGTGCGCGAAGTGCTCGGTGTGGCCCGCTTCGTGGAAGAGTGCCCGCCAGTCGTCAGCGCCGCCGATCGGCTGGATGACGAGCATCACCTTGCCCGGAACCTCGATCGGCGCGCAGAACGCGCGCGGCGATTTCGAGGGCCGCTGCTCGAGGTCGAGGTGGACGTTCTCCTGCGCGCGCAGGTCGATGCCGAAGTCGGCGAGGGTGGCCTCGAGCGCGGGCAGCATCTTGTCACCCGGGAAGAACTCGTCCCACGCGGGCGCCCTGAACACGCGGCCGACGTCCCAGCGCTTCGCCTCGTCGAGGCCGAGGCCGATGCGGTCACGGAAGAGCTTGTCGGTCGCGTCCTCGTACATCCGTTCGGTCGACTCGAGGACGGCGCGACACTGCGCGGCGAGATCGTCGAGGCGGTAGCCGAAGCGTCGGTAGAGCTCGACGTAGGTCGGGGAGCCGAGCTCCGGGACCGCCCGCTGGCTGATCGAGACCGCGTCGAGGTAGATGGGGTTGAGGTGCGCCTCGGTCAGATCGGTGCGCGCGCGGTCGAGCCGCTCGCGCTTGTCGCGTTCCTCGGTGTTCGCAATCGTCGGCCGAAGCATCCGGTACGGAACCGTCTCGCCGTCGACCTCGGCCTCGAGCTCGGTCTCAAGGGCGGCGACCTTCTCGCTGTGCTCCTTGGTGAGGTTCCCGAGGTAGCCCTCGCAGGAGAAGCGCCAGAGCTCGCGCACGCCTCTGTCGCCGTCTACGCCTTGACCGAGGGCCTGTGCCCATTCGAGCTTCGTGAGGTCATGGTGGCGTGCGTAGATCGGCTCGAGCTCGAGCCGATCCTTGAGACCCGCGAAGTGGACGTAGTACTCCTCGTCGAGCTCGGCGATGAAGCGGTCGGCGTCCTCGCGGTAGCTCTCGAGCTCCTGCGGGCTGGGCGGGGCGCTCGGCACAGGCCGTAGGATAACGGGGTGCGCGAGATCAGCTTGAAGACCGAGCGCAAGACCCAGTTGCTCGACATCACGGATGAGGTGCAGTCGGCGCTCGGCGCGACGAACGGCGCGTCCGCGGCGCTCATCTACGTCCCGCATACGACCGCCGGCGTCACGATCAACGAGGACGCCGATCCCGCCCTCGCCGAGGACATCGAGTCGGCGATGGAGCGGATCGTGGACGACAACGGCGGCTGGCGGCACTCCGACGCCGACGGTCCGAACGCGCCCTCACACATCCGCGCCTCCCTGATCAGCCCTCAGGTGCTCGTGCCGCTAAGCGACGGTGAGCTCGCGCTCGGGCGCTGGCAGGGGATCTTCTTCTGCGAGTTCGACGGGCCGCGCGAGCGCAAGGTGTACGTCACCCCACTGACGTAATCTCGTAACACCCCCGCAACGGACTCTTCATTCCAATTCAACACGGACCGGTTTACGTTTCTCTCGTGCGGCGCCCCTACCTGATCGCTGCCTTGCTCTGTCTGGGCGCGTTCGCTGCGGCCGCAGTCGTTTTCGTCAGCGGCGCCTCATCGCACGGCGCACCGCGGCCCAAGGCAGTGCCGCTGGACGGCATCCACAAGATCAAGCACGTCGTGATCATCATGCAGGAGAACCGCTCCTTCGACTCCTACTTCGGGACGTTCCCCGGCGCCGATGGGATCCCGATGGACCGGGGGGAGCCGCTGGTCTGCTCTCCCGATCCGAGGACTCACGTCTGCATCGAGCCGTACCACGACCCGCACGACCGGAACGTCGGCGGCCCGCACGATCACATCAACGCCGTGCACGACATCAACCACCGGCTGATGGACGGCTTCGAATGGCAGGCGCGCGCGGTCCTGAACCATCTGTGTGGCCCCGACCCGAACCAGCCGGGATGCATCCACGGCGGCCGGATCGACGTGATGGGCTACCACGACGCGCGCGAGATCCCGAACTACTGGGCATACGCGAAGAACTTCGTCCTTCAGGACCACATGTTCGAGCCCGACACGTCCTGGAGCCTGCCGGTCCACCTGTTCGCCGTCTCGGAGTGGTCGGCGAAGTGCTCGAGGCCCGGCGACCCGATGAGCTGCGTCAATGCGATCCAGTCGCCCCCGTCGCCGCCTGGGGAGCCGCAGTCGACCGGCTCACGACCGGACTACGCGTGGACAGACCTGACCTACCTCTTCCACAAGCACCACGTCTCGTGGCGCTACTACGTCTTCAAGGGTGGTGAGCCGGACTGCGAGGACAGCGGAGCGATCGTCTGCAATCCGAAGAAGCAGAACGCGAGAACGCCGGGTATCTGGAACCCATTGCCGTGGTTCACGACAGTGCGCCAGGACCACCAGGTGCGGAACATCCGCTCGGTCAGCCACTTCTTCTACGCCGCGAAGCACGGGCTGCTCCCGCAGGTCTCGTGGGTGATCCCGAACGACAAGGTCAGCGAGCACCCGCCCGGGCTCGTCAGCCGCGGCCAGGCCTGGGTGACCGGGCTCGTCAACGCGATCATGCGCGGACCGGACTGGAACTCGACCGCGCTCTTCCTGACCTGGGACGACTGGGGCGGCTTCTACGACCACGTCGTACCGCCGGTCGTTGACCGAAACGGCTACGGGCTGCGCGTGCCCGCAATCGTCATCTCGCCCTACGCCCGCCGCGGCTACATCGACCACCAGATCCTCAGCTTCGACGCCTACGCCAAGTTCATCGAGGACGATTTCCTGAACGGGGAGCGCCTCGATCCCGCGACCGACGGGCGGCCCGACCCTCGTCCCAGTGTCCGCGAGAACGCGCCGATCCTCGGCAACCTCATTCGCGACTTCGACTTCCGGCAGAAGCCCCGGCCTCCGATGCTCCTACCGCAGTGGCCGGGCTTCCACGAGAACAAGCGTCGATAGCCTGGCGGGCGTGGCCGCGCCCGTCACGAAGGACCAGGAGCTCGAGCTCCACGTCGACTCGCTCGCCTACGGTGGGAACGGCGTCGCGCGGCTGAACGGCTTCGTCGTCTTCGTGCGCCGCGGGTTGCCCGGCGACACGGTCCTCGCGCGAGTGACGAAGGTGAAGCGCAGCCACGCGGAGGCGCTCGCGGTCGACGTCGTCGAGCCGAGCCCAAGTCGCGTCGATGCGCCCTGCGCGCACTATCCGGCCTGTGGCGGCTGCCGCTTCCAGGACCTCGCGTACGCCGCGCAGCTCGAGGCGAAGCAGGAGCAAGTGCGTGACGCGCTGCGGCGGATCGGCGGGATCGCGGAGCCGCCGCTCGAGCCGGCCGTGCCGGCCGAGTCCGAGTTCTTCTATCGCAACAAGCTCGAGTATTCCTTCACTGCCGCGCCGGGCGGCCCCTCGCTCGGGTTCCACAAGGCGGGCCGCTGGGACGAGGTGCTCGAGGTCGAGAAGTGCTGGCTGACCACCGAGCTCGGCAACGCGATCCGCAACGCGGTCCGCGATTGGGCGCGCGCAGAGCGGCTCGAGCCCTACGACCAGGCCGACCAGAGTGGCTACCTCCGCCATCTCGTCGTCCGCGAGGGGCGCAACACCGGCCAGGTCCTCGTCCAGCTCGTCACGGCCGCGGGCGAGCGCTTCGACCGCGACGAGCTCGTCGAGATACTGCGCCGCTTCCCCGAGGTACGTTCGATCCACTGGGCGGTCAACGAGACGCCCGCAGAGGTGACCAACCTTCCGACGACTCTTCTCTGGGGTGACGAGGCGATCGAGGAGGAGCTCTGCGGCCTTCGCTTCCGCGTCCGGCCGGGCGCGTTCCTTCAGACAAACACCGCGATGGCGGAGAGGCTTTACTCGCTCGCCGCCGACTACGCTGGGTTGACCGGCGGCGAGACGGTGTACGACCTCTACTGCGGAATCGGGACGATCGGGCTGACGCTTGCCTCACAGGCGCTGACCGTGTGGGGCGTCGAGGTGTCGGAGGAGTCGGTGGCGTGCGCCCTCGAGAACGCCGACCTCAACGGGATCTCGAACGCCGCTTTCTTCGCCGGCGAGGTCGGTGCATCGCTCGAGGAGCTCCAAGACCGTGCCGGCCCGCCCGACGTCGCCGTGGTCGACCCACCCCGCGCGGGGCTGTCGGGGAAGGCGCTACGGCGGCTCGCGCGACTCGCGGCGCCGCGGATCGTGTACGTCTCGTGCAACCCGACGACGCTGGCGGGCAACGTCAAAGAGCTTGACCGCGAGTGGGGCTACCAACTAGAGCGCGTGCGCCCGGTCGACATGTTCCCGCACACGCCGCACGTCGAAAGCGTCGCGCTACTGACGCGGGCGGCGTAGCCGCTTCCAGAGCACGTCCGCGTTCGCGAGCAGGAAACCGAGTGAGAGGAGCGGCAGCGCGGGGAGCCCCGGCTTGTTCCAGGCGACCGCGATCGCGATCGTCGCGCCGAAGGAGGCGACCAGAAGGACCCAGGTCGGGAGCACGCGGAGGCCGAAGCGCGCGGCCGCGGCGAGAAAGAGGCCGAAGAACAGGATGTCCGGCAGGCCGAGGTTCGCGGAGCTGTCCTCGCCCGGCACGGGGAACGCGATCGACAGCGTCGAGAACACCTGGCGGTGGTGGTGGACGATGTGGTTGGTCGGCCCGCGCCAGACCGAGTAGGCATCGACCCACGGGACGATGCAGGCGACGAGCACGACCCACGAAAGCGCCTCGAAGAAGTTGAGGAACCAGAAGGCCGCGAACGTCATCGCGAAGAGCTTCGAGAAGTCGGCGAGCGTGTTCAGACCGGCCTCGTGAAGCAGCAGGGCCAGGACCGCGAAGGCGACCGCGACCATGAGCAGCTCGACCTCGCGTGCCCTGGAAAGCGGCAGCACCAGGTAGACGAGAGCGAACACGGCAGGCATCAACACGAACGACAGAAAGGCGACGTCGCCCCAGGTCGAGGTATCCGGCAGCGACTCGTGGAAGCGGTAGTAGAGCCCGAGCGCGACGGCGAGCGCGGCGAACGCCGCGGCCCGCCGGGTCCCTAGTAGGGCGGGAGCTCTGAGTACCAGGGACCGAGCTGCTTGAACGCGTTCCAAAAGGCCGTCTTGGCGGGTTGCTCGTCGAGCGAGGCGTCGATGTCCGGGACGACGAGCGCCTCGATTGTGGGGGTGAAGCGCTGGAGCTCGCCGACCTTCTGCTCCAAGGTGTCGGCGAGCGGGAACTCGAGCTCGTTCAGGAAGCGCAGCGCGTCGTCGCCCATCACGACGACGAGCTTCGGCTGGACGGTGTGGAGCTCGCGGGTCAGGAACGCGCGCGCCTCCTCGTCGTCCTCGCCGGCGAACTTGATGCAGTTCGTGCCGTAGATCGCGAGCGGATCGACCTGCAAACGCTGCAGTGACTTCAGGATCGCCTGTCCGGCGCGGCCGTAGAAGGCGACGCCTTCCTGCACCTCGGCCTGCTGCGGCCCGTACTTGAGCAGGAAGACGTCGCCGAGCGGATGGCCCGACCCGAGCACCGGAATCCCCTCCGCACCCGCAGCTTTCTGGATCTCGTCGCCGAGCTCGTTGATCTCGGTGATGGCCTTTTGCAGGTACTTCTCGTAGATCTCGTCGGTGGGCGTCGGCGACACGGGCATGGTCGAGTTCTCGCTCAGCGGACCCGTTCCTTGGCTTGCGCCGCCCACTTGAGTGACTGCAGGTAGAGGAGCGACTTCGGCCGCCGCAGAACCTGGGCCGAACGGAGGCTGACGAGGAACTCTTCGCGGTCGTGGAACTCGCGCATCCGGAGCGTGCCGGTGCCGACGCCCTGGAGGACGTGCGCGTCGGAGCCTGCGCCCATCGTGAGGTTGTACTTGCGCGCAAACCGGAGTGCCTCATCGTTGTACGCCTCGAACAGCAGCCGCGCGTTGTAGACCTCGAAGACGTCGATCTCGCCGAGGTACCGCCGCAAGGTCGCGGGGTCGGGGATCGCATGCATGCGGTCGAACGGGTGGGGCAGGTAGGCGATTCCATCCTGCTCATGGATGGCGGCCAGCGTGTCGCCGAACGAGAGCCCGCGTGGGATCTCCTCGCTCAGGTAGAGGCCGATCACCTCGCCCTGCTCGTCGGTCTTGACCTCTTCGCCGGGGATGACCGTCAGCGGCGTCGTCGTCGCCAGCGCCTCGAGCGCGCCTCCGAAGACGTTGTGGTCGGTGATCGCGACTGCGCCGAGGCCCTCGCCCTCGGCGTGAGTGAGCAGGTCGGCGACTTCGATCGCGCAGTCGTGTGACCAGTTGGTGTGAAGGTGAAGGTCGCAGACGATCCAGTCGCGGTCGGCGAGCGGCTCGTCGGTTCCTGCGACCCGGCGTCGTTTCGCCAGCTCGCGGTAGATGGCGTCGTGCTCGCGCGCCAGCCGGGCGAAGGTCTGCCCCTCGGCGCGCTTACGGTTCTCTCGCCCTTCGTGCTCGCGGAGCCCGTCGTCCTCCGCGAGCCGCGCCGTGGCGGCGGCGGCGAGCTCGGGCTGTGTCCGCAGGCCGGGGGGCGCGGCAATCGCCGCGCCGGCGGCGGCAGCCTCGAGCGCGACGCGGTTGAGCCCGTCGAGAGCGGGAACGAAGATCGACGCCTCGTTGAGCAGCGGCGCCCGGGCGACGCCGTCGCGCGCGGTGCGAACGCGGACTCGGCCGGCCAAGGCGCGTGGAATCGTCGGCCGGCCGCTCAAGGGCTTCGTGCGCAGCATGACCAGGTCCCAGTCCGGCAATTCGCGCAGGGCGCGCAGCACCGAGCGCGCGAGGCGCTCGCCGGGGCGCCACTCCAGCACGATCAGCTTGCGTTTCGCCACTGGCCGAAAGAGCTCGGTGTCGACCCCGGGAGAGACGAACTGATAGTCGCCGGGGAGCCGGAGCTCGGCGGCCTCGGCGACCTCGGCAGAGGTCGCCAACAGGGCGTCGATCCGCGAGAGGAGACGCGCCCGCTGCGGCTTCCCGGGCGGGTAGCCGAGCCGGTCTGCCGAGAGGAAGGTCGCGACGCCCAGCGCGTGCGAGTCGCGCAGTGCGAGATAGGAGAGGCTCGGCAGTCCCGGCTCGAACCCGTGCACGATGTCGAAGCGGCCGCGCTCGAGCGCGAGCGCGAGGTTCGCCCGCACGCCCACCGGTACGCCGATCCGGCTTCGGCGCGAGACCGGAAGCGCAGGGCCGAGGGCGATCACGTCGCGCCCGCTCCCCCCGTCGAGAAGTGCTCGCCGCCCGGCGACGATGTCGCTGGCGCGGGTCGACGCTGCGAGCACGGTCACCTGGTGCCCGAGCGCCCGCAGCTCGCGCGCGAGCCCCTCGACGTGCTCGTTGACGTCGTGCGGCCTCGACCAGGCGAACGGCGTCACGAGGCAGACTCGGAGGCCCATTCGCCTCCGAGTCTAGCCCCGCCTGTTCGCTAGGTGGTCTCGACGGGCTCGGCCGTCGCGGCGGTCTTCTTGCGCGCGTTCTGCGCGATGAAGTCCTCGACGAGGTCGCGCGCGGCGTCGTCCGCGTACTGGACCGGGGGTGACTTCATCAGGTACGCGGACGGGCCTTCGAGCGTTCCCGAGATGCCGTTGTTCATCGCGAGCTTCGTGAGGCGCACGGCATCCGTGACGACGCCCGCCGAGTTCGGCGAGTCCCAGACCTCGATCTTCAGCTCGGCGTTCAGCGGCACGTCCCCGAACGCGGTGCCCTCGAGCCGGATGTACGCCCACTTGCGGTCCTCGAGCCACGGAACGTGGTCGGAGGGGCCCACGTGGATGTCGCCGGGCGGGATCTCGTAGGGGACGGTCGACTGGATCGAGTACGTCTTCGAGATCTTCTTGGACTCGAGCCGCTCGCGCTCCAGCATGTTCAGGAAGTCGGCGTTGCCGCCGAAGTTCAGCTGGAACGTCCGGTCGACCTTGACGCCGCGGTCGCGGAAGATGCCCATAAGGACGCGGTGCGTGATCGTGGCGCCGACCTGCGACTTGATGTCGTCGCCGATGATCGGGACGCCGGCCTTCTTGAAGCGGTCGCTCCAGTACTTCTCACGGCCGATGAAGACGGGCATGCAGTTCACCATCGCGCAGCCGGCGTTGAGGATCTGCTCGGTGTACCACTTGGTCGCCTCCTCGGAGCCGACCGGAAGGTAGTTGACGACGACGTCGGTACCGGTCTCCTTGAGGATCCCGACCACGTCATCCGTCGAGCCCTTCGCCTTCTTGACCTTCTGCGACAGGTACTTGCCGAGCCCGTCGTGGGTCATGCCGCGCGAGACCGTGATCCCGGTCTTGGGCACGTCGGCGAACTTGATCGTGTTGTTCGGGTGGGCCCAGATCGCCTCGCCGAGGTCCTTGCCGACCTTGCCCTCGACGACGTCGAAGGCGGCGGTGAACTCGATGTCGCGGACGTGGTAGCCGCCCAGGTCGACGTGCATCAGGCCCGGCACGAAGTCGCCAGGGTTGGCGTCCTTGTAGTACTCGACGCCCTGCACGAACGAGCTCGCGCAGTTGCCGACGCCGATGATCGCCACGCGCACCTTCTCGGCGGAGCGTGCGGCCTTACCGTTGGTCGAAGCCATCTGCTTCCTTTCGCTGAAGTTGTTTTCTGACGGACAGGATTCTCTGCACCACCGTCACGCAGGCGGTTACGGCGAGCAGGTAGACGAACCACTGCAGAGGGACGCCGAGCGGCGCCAGGATGAGCCCCGCCGAGATGACGACGACGCGCTCGGCGCGACCTCCGAGGCCGACATCGCCCTTGAGGCCGATCAGCTCCGCCTTCGCGCGCGCGTACGAAACCAGGTAGGAGGCCGCCACCGCGACGACGCAGAAGACGACGGCGACATCGTCGCCCGCGCGCGCGAAGACGTACGCGATCGCCGCGAGCACGAACCCCTCGCTGACGCGGTCGGAGAGGGAGTCGAGGAACGCGCCGAACGGGGTCGCCTTCTGGCTTTGGCGCGCAAGCGCGCCGTCCAGGATGTCGAGGATCGAGCCCGTGATGAAGAGCGCCGCGGCGAGCCAGTAAACGAGGAGTTCGTTCCGGTTCTCGAACGGAATGACGAAAGTCGCCGCGATGCAGAGCAGCACGCCTCCGGTCGTGAGTGCGTTCGGGCTGACGCGCGTGCGCGCGAGACGGGTGACGTAGCGAGTGGCGAGGCGGCGGGTCCCGTCCGTGTAGGCCTGCTGGACGGAGCCGACCACTGCGGTCCGGTTCACGTCTCGGACCGTAGCACCGGTCTCTTGCGAGGGCCTCTGCACCGTCGGCAGGCGGCCGATCTGCGCCGCTAAGCGGCGGCCGTCCGGGGGCGCAGTCGCCTGAGCGGCCGTCCGTAGACGACGCCGAGTGCCACGAGCGCGACCAGTACGCCGGCCGCGACGTCGAGCCAGAAGTGGTTGCCGGTCGCCATCACCGAGAACCAAACCCAGGCCGGCCAGAGCGCCCAGAAGATTTTCGCGAACCAGTTGCGGCAGACGGAGACAAGGACCACACCGATGATCAGCGCGTCCGCGGCGTGCAGGCTCGGCATCGCGGCGTAGGGATTGGCGAGGACGCTGACGAGGCCGCTGCCGTGGTTGAGGCTTGCGAACTGCGAGAGGGTGTCGTCGAAGCCAAAGTCGGGGAACATCCGCGGCGGCGCGGTCGGAAGCACGACGTAGCCGACGAGCCCGATCACGTTCGCGAGGAGGATCGTGTTACGGAAGCGGATGAACGCCTCGTGACGCCGCAGGTAGACCCAGAGCAGCGCCAGTCCGACGACGGTGAACTCGGAGTTCCAGTACGTCCACGAGGCAAGGCTCATCAGCAAGTGGGACGAGTCCACGAAGCGCTGGAAGGTCAGTTCGATCAGCCCGTGGATGTGGCGCTCGAAGCCGATCACCTTCAGCCCGTTGTCGAAGGCCTTCGGCGGGTTGCGGTCGGCGATGCCCCGTGCAGCTTGGTAGGCGAAGAGGAACCCGAACCAGATGGCGAGTTGCTTGGCCAGGTCGCCCCAACCGGCGGGAAGAACCCGGCGTCCTACGGCGGCGAGGGTCGTCATTGGACCCGTCGATTTTAAAGGGATGGGCGGAGGCTGCGAAAAGGGCTGGAAAAACCCCTGCTAACCGCCGATTTGGCTCATCGAACGCGCCGAGGCGCCGCTTGCGGCGCCGACCTAAAAGGTCGTGCCGACATGCGCGGCGCGACCGCTAAACCCGGCTTGCTGAGTGCGATCAGCCGCCGATCTGTGACATGGAGCGACTCGCCTTCACAAAACCTGGCTCGTTGATCTTGTGCTTGAGCTCCTTGTGGGCCACAGCGAAGCGGAGCAGCTCCTCGACGTGTTCGTCGTCGGCTCCGTCACGGAGTGGCGTCTTCAGGTCCCACTCGCGGCGCGAGAAGAGGCAGGTGCGAAGCTGCCCGTCGGCGGTCAGCCGGATCCGGTCGCACGTCGAGCAGAACGGCTCCGAGACGGGGTTCACGAAGCCGATCTCGCCGGCACCGTCCTTGAAGCGGAACCGACGTGCGGTCGAGGACGGCTTCGCGGGGATCTCCTCGAGGGGCCAGTGCTCCTCGATCAGGGCACGGATCTCGCCGCCGATCAGGACGTCGTCGTCACGCCAGGCCTCATCGGCGTCGAGCGGCATGAACTCGATGAATCGGACGACGTAGGGCTTACGGCGCGCGAGCTCGGCGAGGGCGGGCACCTCCTCCTCCGTGAAGCCGCGGATCGCGACGCAGTTGACCTTGATCGGGCGCAGCTGCGGGTGGCGTTCTGCCTCCTCGAGCCCGGCGAGCACCCGGTCGAGCGCGTCGCGGCGGGTGATCTCGGCGAAGCGGACGTGCGAGAGCGAGTCGAGCGAGACGTTGAGGCGGCGGAGACCCGCCTCGACCAGCGGCCCGGCGAAGCGGTCGAGGAGGACGCCGTTCGTCGTCAGCGAGAGGTCGCGGACGCCCGGGGTACCCGCGAGCATCTCCACGAGCACCGGCAGATCGCGGCGGACAAGCGGCTCGCCGCCGGTCAGCCGCACCTCATCGACACCCATGCGGGCGAGCACGCGCACGAGCCGGGCGATCTCCTCGAAGCTCAACACCTCCGCGCGGTCGAGCCACTCGAGCCCTTCGGCCGGCATGCAGTAACGGCAGCGGAAGTTGCACTTGTCCGTCACCGAGACGCGTAGCGACTTGATCTCGCGTCCCCACGAGTCGCGCAGCGGCTCCATGGTCAGAGAGTAGCCACGTTTGACGACGGTCTCGCCGAGGGAGGCCGCGGCTAAACCGATCAAGGAGGCTCAGAGCGATGAGCGACACCGACTGGACGATGGACAACGGCGAGGAAGACATCGACGAACAGGGCCGGAATCCCACCCAGCAACGGATGGACGAGGAAGCGTCGCCGTCCGAGGTCGAGAACGAGCCGAGCCCCCACCAGGGCGAGGAGGGCACCGAGCCGGTTTGACGTGACGGGCGGTCCTGACCCGCGCGCCGGTCTCAGCGTTGGACGACCCGCCAGGCAGTGCGGTTGGTGCGGCTTCCGTTCCAGGGCCAGTCGGCGGGCTCGGCGCAGAGGCCCGCGCGCACCGGGTTTGCGAGCACGTATGCGCAGATGTCACGGAGCTCGTCCTCGTCTTCGATCAATCCCGACCAGAAGCGGTCGCCGAACAGGTGGCCCTTCCGCGTGTGGCGGCGGTTGAACGTCTGTGCATAGACGCCGTTGAGGCGCTGGACGCCTGCCGAGAGCTCGTCGCGGAGCGCTTCGACGACCAGGTGGTAGTGGTTGGTCATCAGACAGAAAGCGTGGACGAGCCAGTCGTGGCGTCGCACGACGTCGGCGAAGAGGCCGACGAAGAATCGGCGGTCGTCGTCGCTACGAAAGATCGGCGTTCCGTCGACTCCCCGCGTGCACACGTGGTACGTGCCGTCGGGGAACACGTAGCGGGGCAATCGACCCGTCACTTGGCCCACGGTACGCGCCACGAAGCCGCGGACAAGTCCCGGCGGAACCTGCCGGTGGATGAAACGTCACACCTTCGTTGCAGTCGCCATGACCGTTTGCGGCAGTTCGGGTGGACAGTCCACTACGAAGTGCCACGCACGCGCTCTTGGCGCGACCGTGCCGACCGTCGTCAGATCAGCCAGCTGCCGTTCTCCTGCACGACCTCTCCGTCGCACAGGAGCTGTCCGCCCGGCCGGAGGTCCTTGACCATGTCCCAGTGCACGGAGCTCTGGTTCTTGCTCCCGAGAGTGGGAAAGCCGGCGCCGATCGCGAGGTGGACGGTGCCGTCGATCTTCTCGTCGAAGAGCGTGTTTCGCATGTAGCGCTGGATGCCCGGGTTGCAGCCGATCCCGAGCTCCCCGAGTACCCGGGCGCCGTCATCCCGGTCGAGGGTTTCGAAGAGAACGTCCTCGGCGCTCGTCGCGGAGGCCTCGACGACGCGGCCGTCCCGGTAGACCATGCGGACGCCTTCGACCTCGTTCGGTTCCTGGAAGGCGGGAAACTCGGAAAAGTGGATGACGCCTTCCGTCGCATGCTCGACCGGGCAGTAGTAGACCTCGCCTCCGGGAAGGTTCGCGTGTCCCGCGTCGACCTCGCCCTCGCGCCCCTCAAGGCTGAGCGTCAGGTCGGTGCCGGCCCCGACGATCCTGACCTCCGACGCCCGGTCGAATCGCTCCTTGATCCTCGCCATGCGCTCTGCCTCGGCGTCCCAGTCGAGCAGGCAGGCGCCGTAGAGGAAGTCCTCGAAGTCGGAGAGCGACATCCGAGCGTCCTGCGCCATCGCCGGCGTGGGGTAGCGGCAGGCGACCCACGGGATCTCGTCGGACAGCCTCCGCATGCGTTGCGCGTGCCGTCCTTGTGCGAGCAACGCGCGGCGCTCGCCTGACAGCTCGAGTCCGGCCGCCGTGTTTTCCGGCGCGCCGATGTTCATCCACGCATCCATGGTCTCCCACGCCTGGCGGTCTGCGGGCGCGACCTCGGAGAGCAGCTGCTCCGGCGCCTCCATTGCCCAGAGCGTCTCGAACGGGACGTCTTCCATGCCGGCATCGCCGAGTCGAACCAGCGGATAGGCGCCGCGTCGGGCGATTAGACGCACGACCTCCTGGACGAGCGGTCGCGCAAGCCACGACGAGTTGATCCACACCTGCCAGCCCGGCTGGACGTCGAGCGAGCGCTCGACGAGGAGCTTCGCGTACGCCTCGATCCGTGGGTCCACGCGCGAATCCTATGTTTGCATGAGCCCGCACGCCTTGATACTCTGAGGCTTAGATTTTCTCAGCCGGAAAGTAAGCTAGACAAGGAGACACCACCAATGGCGAAGACAATCGGTATCGACCTCGGCACGACCAATTCTGCGATGGCCGTGATCGAGGGTGGCGAGCCGACCGTCATTCCGAACGCCGAGGGCGGCCGCACAACGCCGTCAGTCGTCGCGTTCACGAACGACGGCCAGCGGCTCGTCGGCGCGCCCGCGAAGCGTCAGCAGGTCACGAACCCCCAGAACACGATCTTCTCGATCAAGCGCTTCATGGGCCGGAAGTTCGGCGAGGTCTCGGAGGAGATGAAGATCGTCCCATACGAGGTCGTCGAGGGCCCGAACGGCGACGTGCGCGTCAAGGCTGCGGGCAAGGACTACGCGCCGCCGGAGATCAGCGCGATGATCCTTCAGAAGCTGAAGGCGGACGCCGAGGCGTACCTCGGCGAGTCGGTCACCGACGCGGTGATCACGGTGCCCGCCTACTTCAACAACGCGCAGCGCGAGGCGACGAAGGACGCCGGCAAGATCGCCGGCCTCAACGTGCTGCGGATCATCAACGAGCCGACCGCGGCGTCACTTGCCTACGGGCTCGACAAGGAGGGTGAGGACCAGACGATCTTGGTCTTCGACCTCGGCGGCGGCACCTTCGACGTCTCGGTGCTCGAGCTCGGCGAGGGCGTCTTCGAGGTGAAGGCCACCAACGGCGACAACCACCTCGGCGGCGACAACTTCGACAAGGCGATCGTCGACTGGATGGTCGCCGAGTTCAAGCGCGACCAGGGCATCGATCTGTCGCAGGACAAGATGGCCCTCCAGCGTCTCTACGAGGCCGCGGAGAAGGCGAAGATCGAGCTGTCGTCCACGATGTCGACGCAGATCAACCTGCCCTTCATCACGGCGACCCAGGAGGGTCCGAAGCACCTCGACCTGCAGCTGACGCGCGCGAAGCTCAACGAGCTGACCGCCGATCTGCTCGACCGCACCGTCGGCCCGACGAAGCAAGCGCTCGCGGATGCGGGCATCGACGCTTCGGGTATCGACCACGTCGTTCTCGTCGGCGGCATGACGCGTATGCCGGCGGTCGTCGACAAGGTGCGCGACCTGATCGGCAAGGACCCGCACAAGGGCGTCAACCCGGACGAGGTCGTCGCAGTGGGCGCCGCCATCCAGGCGGGCGTGCTGCGCGGCGAGGTCAAGGACGTGCTCCTGCTCGACGTGACGCCGCTGTCCCTCGGGATCGAGACCAAGGGCGGTGTCTTCACGAAGCTGATCGAGCGCAACACGACCAGCCCGACAAAGAAGTCCGAGGTCTTCACGACCGCGGAGGACAACCAGCCCTCGGTGGAGGTGCACGTCCTCCAGGGCGAGTCGGAGATGGCGCTCTACAACAAGACGCTCGGCAAGTTCCAGCTCGTCGGCATCCCGCCGGCGCCGCGGAGCATGCCGCAGATTGAGGTCACCTTCGACATCGACGCGGACGGAATCATCCACGTCTCGGCGAAGGACCTCGGCACGGGCAACGAGCAGAAGATCACGATCGAGGGCGGCTCGGGCCTGAAGCAGGACGAGGTCGAGCGGATGATCCGCGAGGCCGGGTCCCACCAGGAGGAGGCGCACCGGCTACGCGAGCTCGCGGATGCCCGGAACCAGGCCGAGAGCCTCGCGTACCAGACCGAGCGCACCCTCAACGAGCACCGCGACAAGCTCGACGAGTCCGACGCCTCGACCATCGAGGGTCGGGTCATGGAATTGAAGAACGTGCTCGAGAGCTCGGACGTCAACGAGATCCGTCAGAAGACCGAGGCGCTCCAGCAAGCTTCGCAGAAGCTGGCCGAGGCGGTCTATGCCCAGGCGACGGCCGCGCAGGCCTCGCCCGGTGGCGGGAACGGCGCCGACAGCGCGGCGAGCTCTGACGACGAGGTGATCGAGGACGCCGAGATCGTCGACGAGGAGGCGAAGACGTCGTAATGACGGATCCCGCCAAGGATCAACTCGATGAGAAGCCCGAGGATCACGCACCGGATCACCATTCGGTGCGTGATCCCAGGGCGCGTAGCGCACTTGAAGAGCGGCTTGCCTCGGCCGAAGCCGAGGCCGAGACGCACCTGAACGACCTCAAGCGCCTGGCGGCGGAGTTCGAGAACTACCGCAAGCGCGTCGCTCGCGAGCAGGAGGCACTTTCGGTACGCGCCGCCGAGCGGCTCGTCAAGGAGCTGCTCCCGATTGTGGACGACCTCGAGCGGGCGCTCGAGGCGGCCGAGGAGCACCAGGAGGCTAAGCTCGAAGAAGGCGTGCGCCTCGTGCAGCGCCAGCTCGCGTCCGTACTCGAGCGGGAAGGCCTCGCCGAGATCGAGACGAGCGGCAAGTTCGATCCCCATGTCCACGAGGCGCTGCTCGCGCGGCCGGCCGACGCGGAGGAAGGCGCAGTGCTCGAAGTTCTCCAGAAGGGCTACCGTCTCGGCGACCATGTCCTGCGCCCGGCTCGCGTGATCGTCGCCGCGGCGAAGGAAAGCGATGGCGACGCAGGCCGGTAACCCGTACGAGATCCTCGGCGTCTCCAAGAACGCGAGCGCCGATGAGATCAAGAAGGCCTACCGCAAGCTCGCGCGCGAGTACCACCCGGACCGCAACCCGGGCGACTCGTCGGCCGAGGAGCGCTTCAAGGAAGTCCAGGGCGCCTACGACCTGCTCTCGGATTCTGAGAAGCGGAAGCAGTACGACACTTTCGGTTCCGCGAACGGCCGCGGCGGCTTCCCCGGTGGCAACGTCAACTTCCAGGACTTCGACCTGGGGGACCTCGGGGATCTCGGCGACCTGTTCGGCGGGATGTTCGGCGGACGCGGCCGCCCCGGTGGGGGCAGCCAGCGGACGCAGGCGCGCCGTGGGAACGACTTCGAGGTCATCGTCAACCTCTCGTTCGACGATTCGCTGAAGGGCGTCCAGACGAAGATCCCGGTGACGCTCGAGACGGCCTGCGCGGAGTGTCACGGCTCGGGTGCCCGCCCCGGGACGGCGCCGACGATCTGCCCCGAGTGCAAGGGCCGCGGCGTCGTGTCGGAGAGCCAGGGGTTCTTCGCGCTCTCGCAGCCGTGTCCGCGCTGTCGCGGGAACGGCACCGTGATCGAAGATCCGTGCCCGCGCTGCCACGGGTCCGGCCGCGAGGAGCGCACGAAGCGCTACACGGTCAAGATCCCGGCCGGTGTCAAGGACGGGACGCGCATCCGTCTCAAGGGCAAGGGCGAGGCCGGCTTCAACGGCGGCGAGGCGGGTGACCTCTTCGTCGTCACTCGCGTCGAGCCGTCGAAGCTCTACGAGCGGCGCGGCGACGACCTCGTCGTCGAGCTGCCTGTCACTTTCGCCGAGGCGTCGCTCGGTGCCGAGGTTCAAGCGCCGACGCCAGATGGGCCGGTGACGCTCAAGGTCAAGGGCGGCACCCAGGACGGGACGCTGCTCCGGGTCAAGGGCAAGGGCGCGCCGAAGCTGAAGAGCTCTGGCCGCGGCGACGTGCTCGCGCGCGTGAAGGTAACCGTCCCGAAGCGGCTGAAGAAGCGCGAGCGCGAGCTGCTCGAGGAACTGCAGAAGCAGCCTCACGACGATCCACGGGACGCGCTGTTCACGTGAGGCGCGTCGTGACGATTCTGCTCGTCTGGTCGCTCTCGCCGGTCGGGACGCTGCTGAACGCCGCCCTCTTCTACGCCGTGCTCTTGTCGCTCGGCGCGCGGTGGGACCGGCCGATGCTCTGGTTGATCGTCGCGATCTTCGTCGCCGCCTGCACGTACTTCGACGTTCGCGCCTACATCGCGCGCAAGAAGCTCGGGATGACGGCCTACGAGGCCGGCGAGGCAGTCGTCAACCGCATGTGGGGCCCGCCTCGCACCGAGGAGGACAGCTGATGGACGACCGTCCGCGCTACATGATCTCGGTCGCCGCGGAAATCGTCGGCATGCATCCGCAGACGCTGCGGATCTACGAGAGCAAGGGCCTCGTCAGGCCGAAGCGGACGCGCGGGAACACGCGCCTCTACTCGGACGCCGACCTCGAGCGCCTGCGCCTGATCCAGCGCCTGACGACCGAGCTCGGGCTCAACCTGGCCGGCGTCGAGGTCGTGCTGCGGCTCGAGGACGAGCTGCGCAAGGCCCACATGCGCCTCGAGCGCCTCGAGCGCCGAAGACGCGAAGAGGTTCAGAACGTTCACAAGCAGTACCGGCGCGAGCTCGTGCTCTACGAGACGCCGCAGCCGGTCCCGACCAGACAGGACTAGGAGACAGATGGACTTCAACAAGCTGACGCTCAAATCACAGGAGGCTGTCGCCGCCGCGCAGGAGCTGGCGCGCCGCAACGGCAATCCCGAGCTGTATCCCGAGCACCTGCTCGTGGCGCTGCTGGACCAGGACCTGCCGCGCGAGCTCGTCGAATCGGCTTCGACGCTCCGCGCCGAAGCCGAGGCAAAGCTTGCGCAGCGGCCGAAGGTCGCCGGCGGCACGCAACAGCCTCAGATCTCGGCGACGTTGGCCAAGGTCCTCGACCGTGCTTCGGACGAAGCACGGTCGATGCAGGACGATTACGTCTCGACCGAGCACCTACTGCTCGCGCTCGACGTTGTGCCGCGCGACCAGCTCGAGGCGAAGATCAAGGCCGTCCGTGGCGGCCAGCGCGTCACCTCGCAGGACCCCGAGGGCACCTACCAGGCGCTCGAGAAGTTCGGCCGTGACCTGACCGAGCTCGCCGAGCAGGGGAAGCTCGACCCGGTCATAGGCCGCGACGAGGAGATCCGCCGCGTCATCCAGGTCCTCTCGCGCCGCACGAAGAACAACCCCGTCCTGATCGGCGATCCCGGCGTGGGCAAGACCGCGATCGCCGAGGGGCTCGCGCAGCGGATCGTCGCCGGCGACGTCCCGGAGGGCCTGAAGGGGAAGCGCGTCTGGGCGCTGGACATCGGCGCGCTGCTCGCCGGCTCGAAGTACCGCGGCGAGTTCGAGGAGCGCCTCAAGGCCGTCCTCACGGAGATCAAGAACGCGGAGGGCCAGCTGATCCTCTTCATCGACGAGCTGCACACGATCGTCGGCGCGGGCGCTGCCGAGGGCGCCGTCGACGCCGCGAACATGCTCAAGCCGATGCTCGCGCGCGGCGAGCTGCGCGCGATCGGCGCGACGACGCTCGACGAGTACCGCAAGCACATCGAGAAGGACGCGGCGCTCGAGCGGCGCTTCCAGCCGATCTTCGTCGGCGAGCCTTCCGTCGCCGACACGATCGCCATCCTCCGCGGGCTCAAGGAGCGCTACGAGGCGCATCACGGCGTGCGGATCCGCGACGCCGCGCTGGTCGCGGCCGCGGTCCTCTCCGACCGCTACATCTCCGACCGGCAGCTGCCGGACAAGGCGATCGACCTCGTCGACGAGGCCGCCTCGCGGCTGAGGATGGAAATCGACTCTTCGCCGCTCGAGCTCGACGAGGCAGACCGGCGCGTGCGCCAGCTCGAGATCGAGCTTGCAGCGATGGGCAAGGAATCGAAGGAGACGCGTGAGCCCGTCGAGCGGGAGCTCGCCGAAGCGCAGGAGCTGCGCAACGAGCTGGCCGCACGCTGGGCGAAGGAGAAGGAGGCGCTCGAGCGGGTCAAGGAGATCATGGGCCGGATCGACGAGCTGAAGTACGAGGCCGACCGTGCCGAGCGGGCCGGCGAGCTGCAGCGAGTCGCGGAGATCCGCTACGGCGAGCTGCCCGACCTCGAGCACGAGCTCGCCGACCGTGACGGCGCCGTCCCCGAAGGCGAGCCGATGGTGAAGGAGGAGGTCGACGAGGACGACATCGCGCAGGTCGTCGCCCGGTGGACCGGCATTCCGGTCTCACGGCTCCTCGAGGGCGAGACCGAGAAGCTGATCCACATGGAGGAGCGGCTGCACGAGCGTGTCGTCGGCCAGGACGAAGCGGTCGAGGCCGTCGCGAACGCGCTGCGTCGCTCCCGCACCGGCCTCCAGGACCCGAACCGTCCGATCGGCTCCTTCATCTTCCTCGGCCCGACCGGCGTCGGGAAGACGGAGCTCGCTCGGGCCCTCGCCGAGTTCATGTTCGACGACGAACGGGCGATCGTCCGCCTCGACATGTCCGAGTACCAGGAGCGCCATACGGTCGCCCGGCTGGTCGGCGCGCCGCCGGGGTACGTCGGCTACGAGGAGGGCGGCCAGCTGACTGAGGCCGTTCGTCGGCGCCCGTACAGCGTCGTCCTGCTCGACGAGATCGAGAAGGCACACACCGAGATCTTCGACGTGCTCCTGCAGATCCTCGATGACGGCCGGCTCACGGACGGCCAGGGCCGGACGGTCGACTTCCGGAACACCGTGATCATCATGACCTCGAACATCCGCTCGGCAGCGGCGCTCTCCGAGCACTTCCGCCCCGAGTTCCTGAACCGGATCGACGAGATCGTCGAGTTCGAGCCGCTCACGCGCGAGCAGCTGGGCGAGATCGTCGAGCTACAGCTCGGACGCTTGCGTGAGCGGCTGGCCGAGCGCGGGCTCAGACTCGAGCTGACGGACGCGGCGAAGGAGGCCGTCACCGAGGCCGGCTGGGATCCGACCTTCGGCGCCAGGCCGCTCAAGCGGGCGCTGCAGCGGCTCGTCGAGAATCCGCTCGCGCTACGCCTGCTCGAGGGCGAGTTCGCCGAGGGTGACAGCGTGCGCGTCGATGCGCTGGACGGCGAGCTCGTGTTCGAAAAGGCCGGCGAGCGCGAGCCGGCGGCGGCCTAGTCGACGTTTCTGCTCGCGCTTTTGCCAGGCGCTACCGCTCGAGCGGCGCCATCGTCAGGCCGTGGTCGTTGAGGCTCTGCCAGTAGAGCTCGGCCGGCTCGCGATGCCCCGTCCAGACGACTGCCTGGCCGGTGTTGTGAATGCGGTTGGCGAGCGACATGCCCTGCTCGAAGCTGACGCCGGGTAGGACGCTCGCGAGCGCGAAGGCGACACCGTCGAAGGTGTTGTGGTTGTCGTTGAGGACGATCACGCGCCAGGCGTCCCCGGTGCCGCCGCCCGAGCGACGGGTCGGCCGCTCCTTCGTCGGGGTCGACGGAGCGACTGTCACTCGGCGGCCGCCTTCGCTTCCGGGGCCATGCTCTGACGCTAGCGCTTGCTGCAGATTCGTGTCAGTGCCGTTTCACACACGTCACGTCTTCCGCACTAGCCTGTCGGTGGGCGGGAGTGGTGGTGACCCGAGTCACGCGTGTACCCGAAGGGGTAGTTTCAGGCCCGATGGCACGTAGACAGCAGCGGCCCCGCGAACGACGCCGGCAACCTCAGCCGACCCCGCCGCCGCTGCCTCCCGAGACGCGTACCGTCGGCCAGCTCGTCGCGGAGACCATCCGCTTCTACGCCCATCACTTCTGGCGCTCGGTCTCGCTGGGGATCTCGGTCGCGGTCATCGACGTAGTCGCGGTCAGTCTGAGCCGTACGAACGCGATCATCTTCGAGGTCGTTGTCGCCGGACCGCTGCTGACGATCTCGTTCGTCGCGGCCTCGGTACTGATCTCGAAACGTCCGCGTCCGCCGTCCGGGACTCTCGTCACCGCCTGGGTTGCCGGCACGCTCGCGTTCGTTCCGTTCCCATTCCTCGCGCTGGGGTTCGTGCTTCCCGCGCTCGCGTGGCTCGCGTTCATCGGGCTGGTCGTGCCCGTGATCGTGATCGAGCGTGCGCCTTTCCGCGCCGCGTTCCGCCGTGCGATCGAGCTCAGTCGCGCCGACTACGTGCATGCGCTCGGCTCGCTCGCGACGCTCGCGCTCACCTACTTCATCACGCGGCTCGGCCTCTTCTTCATGCTCCGCGGCGGCAGCGGCGCGGCCGAGCGAACCGCAGGTTTCCTGGCCGACCTCGTCCTCTCACCGGTGATCTTCCTCGGCGGCGCGCTCGTCTACTACGACCAGGCGGCGCGTGTAGTCTCGGCGCCCCGACCGAGGAGGCGCGATGCCGACGTACATCCTGCTGTCCAACCTGACCGCCCAAGGCGTCCAGACGCTCAAGTCGAACCCGGCTCGGCTGCGAGAGGTCAATAGGGACGTCGAGGAGCTCGGTGCGAAGGTCGTCCACCAGTGGGCAACGCTCGGGCCGTTCGACTTCGTCAACGTCGTCGAGGCGCCCGACGCCGCGACGATCGCGCGCGTCTCGGTCGCGCTCGGAGCGCGCGGGAGCGCACAGCTGCAGACGCTGACCGCGCTGACGATCGACGAGTTCCTGGGCGCGCTCGACTAGCCCTGCGCCGCGACCGCGACCTCCGCCGCGAGTGCGGCGTTGTCGACGATCAGCCGCTTGTTGACGCGGACGCTCTCGCCGCCCGTCTCGCGATGGATGTGGGCGAGCACGAACGGTGTGACGTCCTGCCCGCGCACGCCTTCCGCAGCCGCTTGCTCGAGCGCTTCCTCGGTGACCTTCTCGACCTCGAGGCTCTCCGCCGGCGGCTGGGCCAGAAGCAGCCCGCCACGCCCGAGCTCCCAGTGTTCCTGCGCGATCGCAGCGGCCCCCGGGGCCGTCTCGACGGTGAACGGAACCGGCGGCCCGTCCGTCGCCGAGTAGAAGAGCGGCAGCTTCTGCGTTCGCCAGCCGAGCACGGGCACGCCGAGGGTCTCGAGGAGTTCGAGGGTCGCCGGCACATCGAGGAGCGACTTGACGCCCGAAGCAACGACGAGCGCCGGCACGCGCGCCAGCTCGCCGAGGTCCGCGGAGACGTCCGGGCGCTCCGTGAAGCCACGGTGGACGCCGCCGATCCCGCCCGTGCCCATGAACCGGATTCCGACGCGAGCGCAGACGGCGAGCGTGCCTCCAACCGTCGTCGCGCCGAGCCCGCCGTCGACGACGACCGCCGCGAGGTCCCGCGGCCCGACCTTGCGGGCCTCCGCGCCGGCAGATGCGAACAACTCCAGCTCGGCCTCGGAGAGCCCGACGCGGATCGCGCCGTCGACGATCCCGATCGTGGCCGGGACGGCTCCCACTTCTCGGACTCGGCGCTCCGCCTCCAGCGCGACCCCCAGGCCTGCGGCGTCCGGGAAGCCGTGTGCGACCAGCGTCGTCTCGAGCGCGACCGCCGCGGCGCCGCGCCGCTGCGCCTCCGCGACCTCGGCGCCAAGCTCGATCACGGCGTCGCTCCGAGCTTCGCGACCGCGTGCGCAGCGGCCTCGAGCGCGAGCTCGACACCGCCGACGAGGTAGCCGGCGGCAAAGGCGTCGCCGGCGCCTGTCGTATCCACGACGGTCGTCGGCACGGCAGGAAGCTCTTGCCGCTCGCCGCCGTGGACGATGGCGCAACCGGCGGCGCCGCGCTTGATCGCCCACGTCGCCCCGGGCAGCGCATCGATTCCCACCGCCGCGACCTCTCCCTCGTTTGCGAACAGGACATCGGGCGCGAGGGCGGCAAGGCTTTCGCGCAGCCGCTGTGCACCGAACCGCTCGATCACGCTCGTCGAGGCGAGGTCGACGCTCAGCGAGCCGCCGCCCTTCCGGACGAGCGAGGCAGCGCGCACGGCCGCGCCGTCGATCGGCGAAGACATCAGGCTGTAGCCCGACAGGTGGAGGTGGGTCGCGCCTTCGAACCACACCGGCTCGAGCTCCTCCGCGGAGAGGCCCGGCGCAACGCCACGGTCGCTGGCCATCGACCGCTCGCCGTGCCTTCCAACGATTGACACGACGACCCCGTTCCGGCCGAGCGCGACCGGGCCGAACACCTCGACGCCGAGGCGCGCGAGCTCCGACGCGGCGAGCGAGGCCGCCGGATCGTCGCCGCGCTTCCCGACGAAGCGGGCCTCGGCGCCGAGCGAGGCGGCCCAGGCGGCGACGTTCGCGGCCTGCCCCCCGGAGCCGGTCCTGGTCTGCGCCGCGGCGTCCGTGCCTGGCTGCAGCGGTTCGTCCAGGCGGACGATCACGTCGAGCATCAGGTCACCGAGCGTGCAGAGGACGAGCCTGGACATCGCCGTACAATCGTCCCATGGACGGTGAGGGACGTGGCCGCCGCCTGCGGACCTTCGTGCTCGGCGGACTCGTCGGCGCCTCTGCGGTGATCGCCGCTGCACGCCGCCGGCGCGGGGCCTCCGCCCGGCCGCCTCGAGCCGGGCTCGCAGCGTTCGAGGACGCGCCGTGCTACCGCGAGCTGGTCGAGCTCGAGCGGGAACGCTCCCGGGACTAGGAGGGTTTGGCGCAAAGCAGTCTGTGCGGCCGGCGCACGCTGCTCGCCCGCTGAGCTGCGTCCTCAGTCGCGCCAATAGCTTCGGCTGTTGACGCTCCCTGCGTCCTTGTCAGCGAACGAGCATCGCACGCCGGCGACGAGCGGCTTTCCGCCAAACCCTCCTAGGCGGTCCCAGCCAGGCCCGCTGCTACTGTCAGAACGTGCCGATCTATGAGTACCGTTGTCCGAACGGACACGTTTTCGAGTTGTTCCAGCGGATCGGCGAAGCCGCGCCCGAGAAGTGCGAGGTCTGTGGTGCGGAGCCCGTGGAGCGTGTCCTCTACCCGGTCGCCGTCCACTTCAAGGGCTCCGGCTTCTACTCAACCGACTACGGCCGTGGTTCGCGCCGGCAGGAGAACAAGGACGGCACCGGCGGCGGTGACTCGGACTCTGGCGCCAAGAAAGACGGCGACAAGAAGCCCGAGACAAAGGCCGAGGCTTAGCCTCCCGGCGGCAGCCGGTTGACGAAGCAGCCGGGCGGGAAGGTGTCGCCGTTCGGCGGCGGCGGCTGCGGCGCCGACTCGCCCCGGACCATCGCGATCACGCGCAGGTTGTCCTCACTCGGATCGATGTAGCCGCCGTCGGCCGTGCCGCCCAGGCGGCAGTGGAGCGTCGTCCCCGAGCGGAACTTGAGCCAGCCGAGCTGGATCATCTCCGTCGGGCTGAGGTCGGTGGCGAGCGGCTTCATCAGGTCGCCACCGATGAAGGGGAGCTTGAAGAAGGTGCCCGCGCTCGACAGCTTCGACATCAGCGCCTGCACGACCGCCTGCTGGCGCGCCCCGCGCGTGATGTCTGTATCGGCCGGGTTGAGTTGGTTCTCGCGCACGCGCGAGTAGATGAGCGCGCGGTAGCCGTTCATGTGCTGCATCCCCTTCTCGAAGCGCCAGCCCTTCCAGCGTGCGCAGCGCTCGTTCGTCGAGTAAGGGCAGTCGAACTTGTTCGACAGGATCCGCTCCGGGACGTAGATGTCGATCCCGCCGACCTTGTCGATCAGCTTCGCGAAGCTGTGGAAGTTGACCACGACGATGTGGTTGATCGGCAGCCCGGTGTATTCGTGGATGGTCCGGGTGGCGAGCCGCGCGCCGCCGATCTGGAAGGCAGCGTTGATCTTGTCCGGACCGTGGCCCGGGATGTCGGGGACGCGGAGGTCGCGCGGGATCGAGAGGTAGATCAGCTTGTGGTGCTTCGGATCCGTGCGCAGGATCTGGATCGAATCCGAGTGCTGGTCCGACGCCCGCGAGGCGTTCAGCGAGTGGTCGGTGCCGAGCAGCAGGATGTCGGTCGGGTGCGAAAGGATCATTCCCTTGTCGGGCACTAACGCCAGTCGCGCCGCTTCGGGCAGCCGCTTGTTCGCGTCCTTGACTCCGCTGCGGAAAGAGAGGTAGCCGGCCAGGACCCAGAAGAAGAGGGCGAGGATCAGGACGAGGACGGTGATGCCCGTCCAGCGCTTCCAGCCCCAGGCGCGCCAGCCGGTCTTCGGCGGCTTGGTGCTGGGCCCGCGGTAGTCGCGGCTGCCGTCTCCGTTCGCGCCTCGTTCGCGCGTGGGCCGCGGAATCGCCGGGACTTTCCCTTTGACGCGGCCGCCGCGATAGACGCGGTACGGCTTCTCCTGGCGAGGAGCCGACATCTGGCGGGCTATGGTAGCCACCCGTGGCAGACGCCAAGCGCGTGGTGGGGGTCGACGTGGGTGGGACGAAGATCCTCGCAGGCGTCGTCGATGCGGAGGGCGCCGTCCAGCACCGACGGGAGCGGCTGACCGAGCTTCAGTCGCAGGAGCAGCTCGTCGAAGAGCTCGGCGCCGCCGTCGAAGACGTCATCGACGACTCGACCGAGGCGATCGGCTTCGGACTGCCATCGCGGATCGATCAGCGGACGGGCCGCGTCGACGGGTCGGTGAATATCCCGCTCGCCGACGTCCCGTTGCGGGAGTTGATGACGGAGCGGTTCGGCCTCCCCATCTCAATAGAAAACGATGGCAATGCCGCTGCGTTGGCCGAACATCGGGTCGGCGCCGGCCGCGACGCGCGGACGATGGTGATGCTGACCTTGGGAACCGGGGTCGGCGGCGGCGTCGTGATCGACGACAAGCTGCTTCGGGAGGGCGGCGAGCTCGGACACACGGTGCTCGTCTACGACGGCATTCCGTGCCAGGGCACCTGCACCGGCCGTGGCCACCTGGAGGCCTACGTAAGCGGTACGGCCGCCACGAAGCTCGCGCAGGAGGCCTTCGGCCCCGCGGTCGACGCCCATCGGCTCGTGCGGCTCGCGGCCGAGGGTGACGCGGACGCAGTGGAGATCCTCGATGGGATCGGCCGGAAGCTCGGTGCCGCAATAGGCAGCTTCGTGAACGTCTTTCGGCCCCAGATCGTCGTGATCGGCGGCGGCTTTGCATCGGCCGGCGACTTCTTGCTCGAACCTGCGCGCGAGGTCATGCGGCGGGAGGCGCTCCCGCCGGACCGCGACCAGGTCGAGATCGTCCGCGCGGAGCTCGGCACGGCTGCGGGCGTGATCGGCGCTGCCCTCGTCGCGTACCAAGAGCTCGCGTAGCCGAAGCCGTGCTCGCGGTCTGCGCGACCCCGATCGGCAACCTGGAGGACGTCACCCTGCGCGTGCTGAGCGAGCTAGCCGAGGCCGACCTCGTGCTCTGCGAGGACACGCGCCACACCCGTCGCCTTCTCGAACGCCACGGGATCCGCGCACGCCTGCTCTCCTACCACGAGCACAACGAGGCTGCGCGGACGGCCGAGGTGCTGCCGCGGTTGCAGGCCGGCGAGCGGATCGCGCTCGTCTCGGATGCAGGTTTGCCAGGAATCTCCGATCCGGGTGCGCGCCTGATCGGAGCGGCGCTCGAGGCAGGCGCGCCCGTGACCGTGCTGCCCGGCGCTTCCGCGGTGGAAACCGCGTTGGTCGCAAGCGGCTTCGCGGCGGACCGCTACCAGTTTCTCGGTTTCCTGCCGCGTGGGGAGGCCGCGTTGGCGCGCGTGTGGGAGGAGCTCGGTTCGTGGCCCTGGCCGGCGGTCGCGTTCGAGTCGCCACGCCGGCTGCCGGCGACGTTGCGTTCTCTCGCCAACACAGATTCGGAGCGGGCGATCGCCGTCTGCCGGGAGCTGACGAAGCGGCACGAGCAGGTGGTGCGTGGGAGTGCCAAGGAGGTCGCGGCGGCATTTAGCGAGCCGCCGAAGGGCGAGGTCACGCTCGTGATCGGGTCCGCGGGGCGGGCGGAGCCCGCCGACCTGGCTGCGGCCGTGCAGGGAGTCGCCGAGCTCGTCGCGGCCGGACTCCCGCGGCGCAAGGCGGCCGAGGTCGTCGCGCGCCTGACCGGGCTCTCGCGTAAGCGCCTTTACGACATGTCCTTGTAGTCCAAATTGACAACGTCCGACCACGCCGCTATCGTGGTTGGTCGTTGTCAATGTAGAAGACAAGGAGACCCAAATGGGCCGAGCCCTGATCGCTGTGGCCACCGCCGTGCTCGTGACTGCACCGCCGGCCGGTGCCTGGACGTGGCCGGTCGACGGGCCGGTACTGGAGAAGTTCAGTTTCGGCGACGACCCCTACGCGGCCGGCCAGCACCGCGGTATCGACATCGGCGCTCCCGTGGCAACCGCGGTGCTCGCGCCGGCCTCGGGGATCGTCTCCTTCGCAGGCGCTGTGCCGGTGAGTGGTCGGACGCTGACGATCCAGACTCGCGACGGCTACTCGGTGACGCTGACGCATCTCGGAGCGGCGAGTGTGCGTCAGGGCGACACAATCGTCGAAGGCTCCGGGGTCGCCACGGTCGGCCCGAGCGGCACCCCGGAACACGACGTCTCGTACGTCCATTTCGGCATCCGCCGTTCGGAGGACCCGAACGGCTACGTCGACCCGCTGCTCTTCCTGCCCGCGCGGCCACTCGCACCTCCTCCGGTTGTCCCTCCACCTCCCGCCCCGGCGCCGCCGCCTCCGGCCGCGATCCCGCCCGCAGCGTCGCCGGCATCGCCGCCGGTGGCTGCACCGACGCCTTCGTCGGCGGCTCGGGCTCCGCTTCGTGACGCTTCAGTACCCGTGGCTCGGCCGACGGGGCCCGACCCAGCTGTTGCTCTCGTGGGAGGGGCGAACTTGGCGGGTCGAAATCGCCGCGTCGGTTCGCGCCCGTCGACGCGCGTACGCAGCAGCGGGTCGGAAACCGACGTGCCGGCCCGCGGGCGAGGACGATTCGAATCACGACCGATGCCGCATGACCTTCCATCGCCGGCGAGCGACCCACGTACCGGTTGGCGGCATGAGGCCCGGATTCCCGTGCAGGTTCCGCGCCTGGATCGCTCGAATCGTCTGAGCTCGGATCGCGATGCCGACAAGCGCGGGACCGGGCCCTCACCGCTGCGCTGGGCGGCCGGATTGCCCCTCCTGATGGCGGCCGGGGCGCTCCTTGCCCGGCACCGGCGGCGTAGATCTGTCGCACGCGACCCCGCGCCTATCATTGCCGGAAATGCCGCGCTACTACCTGACAACGCCGATCTACTACGTGAACTCGACCCCGCACATCGGGCACGCGTACACGACGATCGCGGCGGACGTCCTCGTCCGGCATCACAAGCAGCGCGGCGACGAAACGTTCTTCCTGACCGGGACGGACGAGAACGCCTCGAAGAACGTGCGGGCGGCCGAGCAGGCCGGTGTCGATCCGAAGACGTTCGTCGACCGGATCGTCGAAGAGGACTGGCGCCCGCTGCCCGGCCGCGTCGGAGCGAACCCCGACTTCTTCATTCGCACCACTGATGAGGGGCATCACCGTTTCGTCCAGGAGTTCGTCCAGCGCATCTACGACAACGGCCACATCTACGAGGACACGTACGCAGGCCTTTACTGCGTCAGCTGCGAGGAGTTCAAGACAGAGGACGAACTCACCGCCGACGGGCTGTGTTCCGAGCATGGCATCGCGCCCGAGTGGATCGAGGAGCGCAACTGGTTCTTCCGCCTGTCGGCCTTTCAGGAGCAGCTGCTCCGGATTTACGACGAGCGGCCCGACTTCGTGCAGCCGGAGCACCGCTACAACGAGGCGCGTAGCTTCATCGAAGGGGGTTTGCGGGACTTCAGCCTCAGCCGCGCGGGCCAGCCCTGGGGAGTACCGGTGCCGTGGGACCCCGAGCAGGTGGTGTACGTCTGGGTCGACGCGCTGATCAATTACCTGAGCGCGCTCACGTACGCGCGGCCGGGCGAGGACCTACGCGACGAGTTCTGGCCGGTGGCGCAGCACTTGATCGGCAAGGACATTCTCCGGTTCCACTGTGTCTTCTGGCCGGCGCTGCTCCTCGCCGCGGGCTACGACGTGCCGAAGCAGATCTTCGTGCACGGCTGGCTTCTGTTCGGCGACCGGAAAATCTCGAAGTCGAGCGGCAACGTGATCGAGCCGCTCGAGCTCGTCGACCTGTACGGCGTCGACGCACTTCGCTTCTACGTCGCGCGCGTGACGCGGTTCGGCCAGGACGGGAACGCCTCGGTCGACGACTTTCACGAGCGCTACGAGCGCGAGCTGGCGAACGATCTGGGCAACCTCCTCTCGCGCACCACCGCGCTGATCGCGCGCTTCCGCGACGGGCGGCTCACCGAGGCGCCATGGGACTCGCCGCTTCGTTCTGAGCTCGAGCAGCTGGCCCGGGAGGTTCCGGAGCGCCTCGACAGGTGGGACCTGTCGGGCGCGCTCGACGCGGTCTGGGGCGTGGTCCGCTCGCTCAACCGCTACGTCGAGGAGCGGGCTCCCTGGCAGCTCGCCAAGGACGAGGCCAAGGCCGAGGAGCTCGATCGCACCCTCTTTGACCTCGCGGACGGTCTCCGAGCAGTCGCGATCGCGCTCGCCGCCTACCTGCCGGAAACGGCCGAGCGGATCCTGGCCGCGCTGGGCCAGTCGGACGATCTCGCCTGGGAGGGGGTCGCATACGGGCGAACGGTTCCGGCCGAGGGCATCGCCGCGGCGGAGCCGCTCTTCCCACGGGTCGAGCTCGAAACCGCCGTCGCGTGATCGACACCCATGCGCACCTCGACGGGTGCGAGGCGGCGCCGGAGGAGCTGCTCGCGCGTGCCCGCGAGGCAGGCGTCGCACGCGTCATTGCCGTCGGCTCTGGAATCGAGTCCTGCCGCGCGACGCTTGCGATCGCCGAGGGCGAGAGCGGCGTCTTCGCCGCCCTGGGGGTTCACCCCCACCAGGCCGGCGGTGCCGAGGCCGGCCGGCTCGGGGAGCTCGCCGAGCTGCTCCGGCACGAGCGCGCCGTCGCTGTCGGCGAGACCGGGCTCGACTTCTACCGCGACTGGGCGCCCCACGAGGCGCAGCGCGACCTCTTCGCCGCCCAGCTCGAGATCGCTTCGGAGCTCGGCAAGCCGGTGGTCGTCCACAACCGCGACGCCGACACCGAGACCGCTGCGCTGCTCGCCGGCTTCGCCGGCACGGTCGTCCTTCATTGCTTCTCGTCTCCGGGCCTGCTCGAAACGGCGCTCGAGCGCGGCTACTACGTCTCGTTCGCGGGAAACGTGACCTTCGCGAAAGCGGACGAGCTTCGGGAGGCGGCGGCGCGGGTCCCGGCTGATCGGATCTTGGCCGAGACCGACAGCCCATATCTCGCACCGGTTCCGCGCCGCGGCCGGCCGAACGAGCCGGCGAACGTCGTTCACACGGTCGCCGCGCTTGCCGAAGTGCGCGGCGAAGACGCCTCCGAGCTCGCGGCTCGGATCGACGCCAACGCGACCTCCGCCTTCGCGCTGCCGGTCGCCACGCCGTTGCCTTGAGCATCCGGCCGAAACGCGAGCTCGGGCAGCACTTCCTCGCCGACGAAAACATCCTCGGGGTGATCGGGCGACTCGCCGAGCTCGACCCGTCCGACGTTGTGCTCGAGATCGGCCCCGGGCTCGGCGTCCTGACGACCTATCTCGCCGACCGTGTGGCCGGCGTCCACGCCGTCGAGCTCGACCGGTCGCTAGAGCCGAACCTTCGCAATGTGCTTGGTGGACGCGAAAACGTCGACTTGCAGTTCGGCGATGCGCTCGCACTCGACCTGACCGCGCTCGAGCCGCCGGCGACGAAGCTCGTGGCCAATCTGCCATACAACGTCGCCACGCCGCTCGTGGCCGAGAGCCTCGACGGTCTGCCCGAGGTCGAGCTGTGGTGCGTGATGGTGCAGCGTGAGGTCGCAGACCGGTTCTTCGGCGAGCCCGAGACCAAGGCCTACGGGGCGGTGTCGGTTCTCGTCCAGCTCGTCGCCGAGCGGACAGGCTTCCATCCGGTCTCCCGCAACGTGTTCAGGCCGCGCCCGAACGTCGACTCGGCGCTCGTCGCGTTCCGCCGCCGCGGGGGGCTGCCTGCCGACTACCCGCGCGTGAAAGTCGTGGTTAGTGCCGCGTTCGCGCACCGCCGGAAGCAGCTGCCGAACTCTCTCGAGCTGGCAGGTCTCGCGTCGCGTGCAGAGGCGGCGGCCGCGCTCGAGGCGATCGGCCGCGACGACTCGGTGCGTGCCGAGGAGCTGAGGCCGAAAGAGTTCGTGGCCCTCGCAGAAGCGCTCTCATGAGGCGGGAACCGGCGACGGCAAAGCTGAACCTCGCGCTTGTCGTCGGCCGCCGCTCGCGCGAGGACGGCAAGCACGAGGTTGCGACCATCTATCAGCGCCTCGATCTCGCCGACCGGATCGCGCTCTCTCCGGCTTCCGGCCTTAGCGTCGTCGGCTTCGCAGCGGACACACTCGTGCGGCGGGCGCTCGAACGACTCGCCGACGAGGCCGGCGTCGCGCCGGGCTGGGAGGCAAGGCTGACCAAGCGGATCCCGGTCGCGGCCGGTCTCGGAGGCGGCAGCTCCGACGCGGCCGCGGCACTAAGGCTCGCGAACGAGACGCTCGACTCGCCGCTGCCCTCTACCCGCCTTCGCGAGCTCGCGGCCGAGCTTGGCGCCGACGTGCCGTTCTTTCTCACTCAAGGCCCTCAGCTCGGCCTCAGCGACGGCACCGAGCTGACGCCGCTCGACCTGCCTCAGGACTACTGGGTCGTGCTGCTGCTTCCCCGGGGTGCCGAAAAGCCCTCGAGCGGCGCGGTCTACACCGCCTTCGACGAGCGCGACGGCGGCAAAGGCTTTCGGAGCCGGCGCGCCGCGCTCAGGCGCGCGCTCGGCGAGATGGGGCGCGCGGCCGATCTCGCGCGGCTGCCGCCGAACGACCTGGCGAGCTCACCGTTCGCCGCCGAACTGGTCGAGCTTGGCGCCTTCAGAGCCGACGTGACGGGTGCCGGCCCTGTCGTCTACGGGCTCTTCCAGCACCTCGACACGGCGCGTCAGGCACGGGCGGCCATGAAGGCCCGCGGCCGAACCTGGCTGACGGTGCCTGCTTGGTACGGTTGACCAGCGATGGAGTACGGGGGGCAGCCCGCACTAGAGCACGGATCGAGCCGATTCGGCCGCTGGCTGCGTTATCGCCGAGTCCGGGTCGCCGTCTGGATCGCCGTCGCAGAAGGGATCCTGATTGTCCTCCACGCGATCTCATGGTGGGCGGCGATCGTGATTGCGGCTCTCGTCCTCGTGAGCTGGTTCAGCTTCGCTCACCGACTCCGCAACGACACCGTCCGCCAGGCCGGCTGGATCCTTGCTGTCTCGCAGGCACTCGTCGCGCTCGTCCCGATCTTCGTAGTGATCGTCGGGACACTGGCCCTGATCATCGTCGGCCTCCTCGCGGTCCTGGCGCTCGTTCTCCTCTTCAGCTCGCGGGACTAGACTTCATTGGTGGACACCAGCTCGCTGACGCGCCCGTTGGGGACGCGTCCAACCGCGACCGTTCGAAAACCAGACATACAGTGGTGGGGCGTAGCCAAGTGGTAAGGCAGCGGGTTTTGGTCCCGCGATCCCAGGTTCGAATCCTGGCGCCCCAGCCATCTCTGAGCTGATGACGCAAACCCTCGCAACCGTGATCATGGCCGGGGGCCTCGGGACGCGAATGCGGTCCGAGACGCCGAAGCACCTCCACACGCTGCTCGGCCGGCGAATGGTCGACTGGGTGATCGACGCCGCGAGGCCGCTTTCGCCGGATCCACTCGTCGTCGTCACTTCGCCGGAGACGGAGGACGCGATCGCCGAGGATGGGATCGCGATCGCACTCCAACCAGAGGCACGCGGAACAGGCGACGCCGTCGTGGCGGCTCACCCCGCGCTCGACGGCTTCGAGGGCGACATCCTCGTCCTTTCCGGTGACTCGCCGCTGCTGACGCCCGAGCTGCTCGAAGGCCTCGTCCTCGCCCACCGCGCCGGAGGGGCGGCGGCAACCGTCCTCACGTTCGAGCCGGATCGTCCGATGCCGTACGGGCGGATCGTTCGAGACGGCGACGAAACGATCGAGGCGATCATCGAGGATCGCGACGCGACGGACGAGCAGCGGCGGATCCGCGAGCTCAACTCGTCGACGTACGTCTTCTCCGCCCCCGAGCTCTGGTCGGCGTTGAACGGCCTGAAGCCGGACAACGCACAGGGCGAGCTCTACCTAACCGACACCGTTCGGGCGCTCGCGCAGGCCGGCAAGACCGTCGCAGCCTTCAAAGCGGACGATCCCGACGCCCCAGTCGGGATCAACACGCGCGCGGACCTCGCGTGGGCCGGTGCGATCCTTCGCGACCGGATCAACGACCAGCACATGCTCGCCGGTGTGACGCTCGTCGACCCGCAGACGACCTGGATCGATCCTTCCGTCGAGCTCGAGCCCGACTCCGTCGTCCATCCTTTCACGGTGCTCCGCGGTGATACGCGCGTCGGCCGTGGCGCAGAGATCGGCCCGCATGTCGTCGCCATCGACGCCGAGATCGGCGAGGGCGCATTAGTTGGGCCATTCTGTTACCTTCGCCCCGGAACCGCGCTGGCAAGCGGCGCGAAGGCGGGCACGTTCGTCGAGCTCAAGAACGCCAGGATCGGGAGAGGGACAAAGGTGCCGCACCTGTCCTACATCGGCGACGCCGAGATCGGCCCCGAAACGAACATCGGCGCGGGCGCGATCACGGCCAACTATCCGCACGAGCCCGGCAGGCCGAAGGGACGGACGAAGATCGGGCGCAACGTCAGGACCGGCGTCCAGAATGCCTTTGTTGCGCCAATCGAGATCGGCGACGACGCGTGGATTGCGGTCGGCTCCGTCATCACGGACGACGTGCCGCCCGGCTCGCTCGCGGGTTTCGCGCCGCGCCAGGTGACGAAGGAAGGGCACGTCTACGACAAGCACGGAAGGCCAACAGATGACTGAGACGGTCGCCCTCCCCGGCCTCGAGACCACGGAGCCACCGGAGGTCGCGCCCACACCCGTCATGGGGCACTGGATCGAGCGTGGACCGCAGAAGCGGCTGATGGTCTTCTCCGGCCGCTCACATCCCGACCTGGCCGACGCGATCGCGGGCCACCTCGGGGTCGAGCTCGGCGAGATCGAGCTGGAGACTTTCGCGAACGGCGAGACGTACTGCCGTTACCTCGAGTCGATTCGCGGTGCAGACGTCTTCCTTGTCCAGACCGGTTGCGAGCCGATCGACCGCCACCTGATGGAGCTCGCGTTCATGGTTCAGGCCGCCAAGCTGGCGTCGGCGAAGCGGATCACGGCCGTGATGCCGCTGTTCCCGTACGCACGTCAGGATCGCAAGGCCAAGCCGCGTGAGCCCATTTCCGCTCGGCTCGTCGCGGACATGCTCCAGCTCGCGGGAGCCGACCGCGTGCTGACGATGGACCTCCATGCGGGGCAGATCCAGGGCTTCTTCACGATCCCGGTCGACCACATGACGGCGCTGCCGCTCTTCGCTCGGCATTTCCGCGACCTCGGCTTGACCGGCGAGAACGTCGTCTCGGTCTCGCCGGACGCCGGCCGCGCCAAGATGGCGGTCCGGTTCTCGGAGATGATCGAGGGGACGTTCGCGATCATGCACAAGACTCGTCCGGAACGCGATCTGGCCGAGGTCACCGAGATCACCGGGCGCGTGCGGGACAAGATCGCGATCCTCGGCGACGACGTGATCATGACCGGGGGCACGCTGCTCGCCAACGTCGCGGCGCTCCGCGAGCACGGCGTCCGCGAGGTCTGGGTCTTCGCCACGCACGGCCTCTTTTCCGGCGGCGCGCTCGAGCGGTTCAAGGACTCGGACATCGCGGGGATCGTCGTCACCGACACGGTCCCGATCGATCCGCTCAACCGCCCGCGCAACCTGACCGTGCTGCCGGTCTCGGGTCTTCTCGCGGAGACGATCATGAACGTCTTCGCCGACGACTCGGTGTCCGCCATCTTCGGCGGCGAGAACCAGCTCTTCTAAGACAGCCTCGAGCTCGACGAACGACCGCGGGCGGCGGCGCGGCCGGTCCGTCGGTATCCCCGGATTAGTTCCCGGGAATCAGGGCTGCGATGCCGCTGATCCCGTTGCGGATGTTTGTTGAGAGCGTTGTCAGCGCGACCACCACGACGAGGGTAATGACGGCCAGGACGACTCCGTACTCGGCCATGGTCTGCCCCTCCTGGCGCCGGAAGGCGTTCCTTGCCCCGGACGCGGAGACCTGCCAACGAGCAACGAGCTTGATCACTCGCATCACCTTCCTGTCTGGGCGTGGCCGCGCCGCCGGTTTGAGTCGGTTGTCTCGTGAATCGTCCGGCGGCGGCGCCGACCGTATCCCTCGCCCGAGGCGTCGCTTGCGACGCCGACCTGGAGGCCGTGCGGGCTTTGCCCGTGCGGCCGTCTCGACCCGGCCTTTGGATCGCGGAGGACCGCGTTGCGGGATCGAGTGTTATGCGCGCGCTTGCGACGCCGACCTGGAGGCCGTGCGGGCTTTGCCCGTGCGGCCGTCTCGACCCGGCCCTTGGATCGCGAAGGCACGGCGTTGCGCGAGACGAGTGTTATGCGCTCGCTACACTTCGCCGCCGTGGCCGGCGAGCGAGTGAAGCTGTCCGTGCGCGAGCGCGAGGGCCGTGGAACCGGCGACTCGCGCCGCCTGCGGCGTCAAGGTCTGATACCCGGCGTCCTCTACGGACGTGGGCAGCAGCCGCATGCGTTCTGCGTCGACGAGCGCGAGTTGCGGCGCGTCCTCACGGGCGACTCCGGCCTCCACGCGATCCTGGACGTCACGCTTGATGGCCAGTCGAGCTCGCACGCCTCGATCCTCAAGGACTACCAGGTGCATCCCGTCCGCGGGCACCTGATCCACGTCGACCTCCAGGAGGTGCGGCTCGACCAGCCGATCCAGGCGCAGGTCGTCGTGGAGCTCGTCGGCGACCCGGAGGGCGTCAAGGAGGGCGGCGTGCTGTCGCAGGTGCAGCGTGAGATCAACGTCGAGGCTCTGCCGTTGGAAATTCCGGAGCGCCTCGAGCTCGACGTAAGCGGGATGGCGATCGGCGACACGCTCCGTCTCGCCGACCTGCCGCCGCACGAGGGCGTCGCGTATCTCGACGATCCCGAGGAGACGGTGCTCGCCACGGTGACGATGCCGACGCGGATCGTCGAGCCCGAGCCGGAGGAAGAGGAGCTCGAGGAGGGCGAGGAGCTGGCCGAAGGCGAGCTGCCGGAGGGCGAGGAGTCGCCGGAGGGCGCCGAGGCGGCCGAGCCGGAGGCGGACGCTGCCGGCGAGCAGGGCACCGCAGAGGGTTAGCCCGTGCGGCTTTTCCGTCGGGGCGAGCGTGCCTCGACGCTGGATCTGCTGATCGTTGGGCTCGGAAACCCCGGGCGCGAACACGAGCGCGACCGCCACAACGCTGGGTGGCTCGTCCTCGACGAGCTAGGACACCGGCTCGACGCGAGCTGGCGCGGCAAGTTCTCGGGACAACTCGCGGAGGTTCGGCTCGACGGACTGCGGCTCGCGCTGCTGAAGCCGGAGACCTACATGAACCTCGTCGGCGGCTCGGCGGCGGCCGCGGCGCGGTACTTCAAGGTCGAACCGGAGCGGCTGCTGATCGTCCACGACGACGTCGACCTCGAGGCGGGACGGCTCCAGGCCCGCGCCGGCGGCGGTCTCGCCGGCCACAACGGGCTGCGCTCGCTCGCGCAAGCGCTCGGGACGCAGGACTTCCTGCGGCTGCGGATCGGCGTTGGCAGGCCGGGCCGTGGCGACCACCGCTCCGTGGCCGACTACGTGCTGTCGTCTTTCGAGCCGGAGGAAGACGTCGACGCGCTCGTCTCGCGCTCCGCCGATGCTGTGGAGACGATCGCCAGCGACGGGCTCGAGGCCGCACAACAGCGCTTCAACTGACCGCGTCACGCGTACGATGCATGCCGGGCGGAACCGCGGGTTCCGTCTTTCGTGATGGACCGACCCGTCTTGCACGCATTCGTGGACGAGCTCGTCTCCGACGAGCGGCTCGCCGCCTTCGCGGAGGCGCTGCCGACCCGTGCCCGCGTCTCCGAGCCGGCCCTGCCGTTCCTGCTGGCGTCGCTGCACGAGCACCTCGACCGAGGGCTCGTCTGCGCCCTCCCTGAGGATGCCGATGCCCGCGACGCCGCGGAGGCCGCCGCGTGGTTCCTTGGCGAGGAACGCGTCGCCCTCCTGCCGAGCCGCGGCGTTCATTGGGGCTCGGGCCTCGAGCCGCCGCCCCACCTCGTGGGCGAAAGGGCGCGCGCTCTCGACGTGCTGGAGCGCGGCGGGCTCGTCTGCGCTTCCGCTGCCGCGCTGGCCGAGGGGATGCCGCCGCCAGAGGAGCGGCCGGAGCCGATCGAGGTCGCGCAGGGAAAGGACCCCGGGATCGACGCTCTCGCCGAGAGCTTCGCGCTCGCCGGCTACGAGCGCGTGGAGCGTGTCGAGGAGCGCGGCCAGTTCGCAGTCCGCGGCGGCCTGGTCGACGTCTTCCCGACCACCGGCCGCGAGCCGCTGCGTATCGAGCTCTTTGGCGACGAGATCGAGTCGATCCGCGCTTTCTCGCCGTTCACACAGCGCGCGCTCCACCCAGTCGAAAGCGCTCGCGTCTACGCCGGCGCCGAGCGGCGCCCGGACCTGCTCGAGCCGACGGTCCGGGACGACGAGGAGGGCACGCCGCCGGTCCCGGACGACCTCGTGCCGCCGCTCGACCGGGTGCCCGACCTTGTCTGGGAGGCCGACGAGGTGAGGAAGGTGATGCTCGAGGAGCTGAACATCGAAGCCGATCTGGCGGGCTCGACCGACCTCGACCCGCTGCCGGCGAACCAGCCTTTTTCCTTTGAGGCGCAGCGGCCGGCGCTCGCCGCGCGCGGGCTCTCGGAGGCAGAGAACGAGCTTGGCGCCCTCGTTCGCGCAGGGCAGCGCGTGGTCGTGGCGTTCCCGCACCGCGGCGAGGCCCTGCGGACGCAGAACCTGCTGCGCCGAGTCGACGCGCGACTGTTCGAACCGGGCGAGCCGCTGCCCGACGAGGCAGAGCTCCTGTTCGCCGTCGCACCGGCGCGGCGGGGCTTCGTCTGGCGCGAGCTCGGCCTCGTTCTGCTTCCCGACACGCAGGTCTTCCGCAAGAGGCCGCGCCGCCCGGCGGCGGTCGGGCGCGCTCTCCAGAGCTTCGCCGACCTGCGAACGGGCGACTACGTCGTCCACGAGGACCACGGCGTCGGCCGCCTTCAGGCGTTCGAGACGAAGGAGGTCGCCGGCGTCACGCGCGACTATCTGCTGCTGGCCTTTCGAGGCGAGGACCGCCTGTACGTCCCGCACGAGCAGATCGGCAAGGTCTCCCGCTACGTGGGCGCCGATAGCCGGGCGCCCGCGCTTTCCAAGCTCGGGGGCAAGGCCTGGCAAAACCTGAAGAGCCGGGCCCGCGCCAGCTTGCGCGAGCTCGCCGGCGAGCTGCTCGCCCTTTATGCGCGCCGCCAGCAGGCCGAGGGCGAGTCGTTCGAGCTCGAGAACGAGTGGCTCGAGCGGCTCGAGGCGGAGTTCCCGTACCGCGAGACCGAGGACCAGCAGCGCGCGATCGAGGCGGTCAAGGAAGATCTCGAGGCGCCCCGGCCGATGGACCGCCTCGTGTGCGGGGACGTCGGCTTCGGCAAGACCGAGGTGGCGGTGCGCGCCGCCTTCGCCGTCGCACTGAACGGCAAGCAGACGCTGATGCTGGTCCCGACCACGGTCCTTGCTCAGCAGCACTGGAACACCTTCAGAGAGCGGTACCGAGATTTTCCCGTGCGCGTGGAAATGGTTTCCCGCTTCCGCCCTCCGTCGGAGCAGAAGCAAGTCCTCGGCGACTTTTCCGCAGGAAAAGTCGACGTGCTGATCGGTACACACCGCGTCCTCTCCCGCGACGTGATCCCCAAGCAGCTCGGCCTGATCGTCGTCGACGAGGAGCAGCGCTTCGGCGTTGCCCAAAAGGAGCTGCTGCGCCAGCTCCGGCTCGAGGTCGATGTGCTCAGCATGAGCGCGACACCCATCCCGCGGACGCTGCACATGTCGCTGTCGGGCCTGCGTGATATCTCCGTGATCGAGACGCCGCCGCAGGGGCGCCGCCCGATCCGCACCTTCGTCGGCGAATACGACGAAGAGCTCGTCCAAACTGCCCTGCGCCGCGAGCAGGAGCGTGGGGGACAGTCGTTCTACCTCCACAACCGCGTCGAGACGATCGACGAGGCGGCCGAGCGCCTGCGCCAGCTATGTCCAGAGTTGCGCTTCATCGTCGCGCACGGACAGATGCGCGAGAAGGAGCTCGAGGATCACATGCTCTCCTTCCTCGCCGGAGACGCGGACGTGCTTGTCTCGACGACGATCATCGAGTCGGGTCTCGACATCCCGCAGGCGAACACGCTGATCGTCGAGCGCGCCGATACGCTCGGGCTCGCCCAGCTCTACCAGATTCGCGGCCGCGTGGGCCGCTCAGACGTGACGGCACACGCCTACCTCTTCTATCCGGACTCGCGGGAGCTGACATCGGAGGCGCGGGCCCGGCTAGCGACGCTCGCCGACCACACCGAGCTCGGCGCCGGCTTCTCGATCGCGATGCGCGACCTGGAGATCCGCGGCGCGGGCGACCTGCTAGGCGCCGAACAGTCCGGCCACGTCGCGGCTCTCGGCTTCGAGCTCTACGTCGAGCTGCTCGGCGAGGCCGTCGCCGAGCTTTCGGGACAGCGGCGCACGGTTGCGAGGCCGGTCAGGGTCGATGCGCGCGTCGACGCCTACGTGCCCGCTGCCTACATCGGCTCCGAGGCGCTCAAGATCGACCTCCATCGGCGACTCGCGCTCACCGAGGACGAGGACGAGCTGCGCGAGCTCCAGGCCGCCACCGAAGATCGTTACGGTCCGCTTCCGGAGCCTGTCGTGAACCTGTTCGCGATCCAGGAGGCGAAGCTCAAGCTGGCTCGGCTCGGCGCGGACTACCTCGTCTTCCGCGGCGGCCGGGCGACCGTCGGGCCGGTCGAGCTGGGCTCGGGAGAGCTTCGGGCCTTGCGCGGGCGCGTCGACACGGCCGTCTACACGACCGCACGCAGGGAGGTTTCGTTAAGGGACGAAGAATTCGACGGAGCCCTCCGACTTGTCGATGCTATGCTCGAAACGCGCCAAGCGGCCTGAGGGTCGGGCCTCGCTTGGCGATTCGCACGTCATGAAGCATTTTCGTCTAGTTCCCATCCTCGCCTTCGTGGCGCTGTTCGTTGCCGCCTGTGGTGGCAGCAGCGGCCCCAAGTCTGTGCCGAGCGACGCCGTCGCGGTCGTCGGCAGCGACACGATCTCGAAGGCGCAGTTCGCCGTGGTCCTCGCCCAGGCGCAGCGCAGCTACAAGGCGCAGCACAAGGCCTTCCCCAAGCCGGGATCGGCGACCTACGGGACGATCCGGGCGCAGATCATGCAGTTCCTGGTCGAGCGCGACGAGTACAGCCAGAAGGCCAAGGACCTCGGCGTCACGGTGACCGACAAGGACGTTCAGAACCGGCTCAACCAGATCAAGCAGCAGTACTTCGGCGCGACCAATCCAGGTCAGAAGCCGAAGTCGCAGGCCGAGATCGAGAAGCTCTACCAGGAGCAGCTGAAAGCGCAGGGCTTGACAGACAAGGACGTGACAGACGGGATCCGCGCCCAGTTGATCCGCGAGAAGATCTCCGAGAAGGTGACGAACAACGTCAAGGTCTCGGACGGCGACGCCAAGAAGTACTACGACCAACACAAGGCGCAGTACGAGCAGCCTGCGCAGCCGGAGAGCCGCGATGTCCGCCACATCCTCGTCAAGAGCCAGGCGAAAGCGCAGTCGATCTACAACCAGCTGAAGGGTGGCGCCGACTTCTCGAAGCTGGCGCTCAAGTACTCGATCGACCCGAGCAAGACGAGCGGAGGCCGGCTGACCGTCTGCAAGGAGCGAACCGTCACCTGTCAGCTGAAGACGGTCGCGCCCTTCGAGAAGGTGGCCTTCTCGCTGAAGACGAACGAGATCTCGAAGCCGGTGCACACGCAGTTCGGCTGGCACGTCATCCAGGCGCTCGGCCCGGTCAACCCCGCGAAGAAGAAGAGCGAGATCCCGTTCGACCAGGTGAAGGCGGCGATCAAGCAGACCGAGGTGCAGCAGAAGAAGCAGGACTCCTTCAACAAGTGGTGGAACGACACCAAGAAGGAATTCAGCAAGAAGACGAAGTACCAGGCCGGCTACGAGCCGCCGGCCTCGCAGACGAGCACCACCGGTTAGTCTCACCTCCGTGTCCCTGAGCGACGCGCTGCTCGAGCTGCAGGACTTGACCGAGCGGCTGCGGAGCGACTGTCCGTGGGACCGCGAGCAGACGGCGCGGACGATCGTGCCGCACACGGTGGAAGAGGCTTACGAGGTCGCGGATGCCGCCGAGCGCGGCGACGACGACAAGCTCCGCGACGAGCTTGGTGACCTGCTCTTCCAGGTCTACTTCCTCTCACTGCTGCTGGCCGAGCGCGGCGAGGGCGACCTCGAGCAGGTGGCTCGCGGCATCCACGCAAAGCTGGTCGCCAGGCACCCGCACGTCTTCGGCGAGGTCGAGGCGCGGACGGCCGGGCGCGTGCGCGAGAACTGGGAGCGGCTCAAGCGTGAGCAGGAGGGCCGCGAGGGCATCTTCCACGACGTGCCGGCCAACCTGCCTTCGCCGATCTACGCGCGCAAGATCCAGCGCCGCGCGGCCGCGGTCGGCTTCGAATACCCGGACGCAGCCGGCGCGCTCGGGGATCTCGAGGAGGAGCTCGGCGAGCTGAAAGGGGCGATCGAGGCCGGGGGAGTGCGGCCGGCCGAGACCGAGCCGGACGCCGGGGTCTCCGGCGAGGTCGGCGACGTCCTGTTTGCCGCCGTGAACGTCGCCCGCCATCTCAACGTCGACCCCGAGCTCGCGCTTCGGACCGTGAGTGACCGGTTCGTGGCCCGCGTCGAAGAGGCCGAACGACTGGCAGCGGGCGACGGGCACCAGTTCGGCGCCCTGTCCCTCGCCGACCAGGACAGCTACTTCGACCGAGCCAAGGAGACGACTGGGTGAGCGCGATCGCTGCGCTACGCGCCCTGGTCAGACGCGACAGAATTCTCTGCGTCGTCGGCGTGTCGCGGCCGCGGAGCCGAACGTGAGCCGGATTCTCGCTGTTGGTGCCCGCCAGATCTTCGACTCTCGCGGCAACCCGACCGTGGAGGTCGACGTGCGGCTCGAGTCGGGCGCCTTCGGCCATGCCGCGGTCCCGTCGGGTGCCTCGACCGGCGCGCACGAGGCGGTCGAGCTCCGCGACGGTGGCGAGGCCTACGGCGGCAAGGGTGTCACGACCGCGGTCGCGAACGTCCGGGGCGAGATCGCCGCCGCGGTTCGCGGACGCGATTGCTTCGACCAGGCCGGGCTCGACGCGGCGATGGCCGACCTCGACGGCACGGCGAACAAACGTCGTCTGGGCGCAAACGCGATCCTCGGCGTCTCGCTGGCCACGGCGAAGGCGGCTGCCGCCGAACGGGGCGTCTCGCTCTTCCGGTATCTCGGCGGCGAAGAAGCTGCGAGGCTGCCGGTGCCGATGATGAACGTGATCAACGGCGGCCTGCACGCGGACAACTCGATCGACTTGCAGGAGTTCATGATCGTTCCGGTCGGCGCCGACAGCTTCGGCGAAGCGATGCGGATCGGCTCGGAGGTCTACCACTCGCTCAAGCGCGTGCTGCACGACCGCGGTCTGTCGACCGGTGTCGGCGACGAGGGCGGCTTCGCGCCCGATCTCGAGTCGAGCGAGGCGGCGATCGATGCGATCCTGGAGGCGGCTGACGCCGCCGGTCATCAGGAGCGCGTCGCGATCGCGCTCGACCCTGCGACGAGCGAGGTCTACAACGACGGCGTCTATCGGTTCGAAGGGCGCGAGCTCCCGAGCGCGGAGATGCCGGGCTTCTGGTCGGAGCTCGTCGAGCGCTACCCGATCGTCTCTCTCGAGGACCCGCTCGCCGAGGACGATTGGGACGGCTGGGCCCAGCTGACGGAGGAGCTCGGCGACCGCGTCCAGCTTGTCGGCGACGACATCTTCGTCACGAACGTCGAGCGACTCCGCGACGGGATCGACCGCCGTGCTGCCAACTCGATCCTCGTCAAGGTCAACCAGATCGGGACGATCACGGAGACCGCCGAGGCGCTCTCGCTCGCGAGCGCGAACGGTTACACGGCCGTCATGTCGCACCGGTCCGGTGAGACCGAGGACGCGACGATCGCCGATCTCGCAGTCGCCTACGGCACCGGTCAGATCAAGACCGGCGCGCCGGCGCGGAGCGACCGCGTGGCGAAGTACAACCAGCTGCTCCGCATCGAGGAGGAGCTTGCGACGCAGGCGAGGTATCCCGGGTGGAGCGCGTTTCCCAGGTTCTCAAGGTGATTCGCGGGGAAACCTCCCGGTTCCCCCGAAACCCCCTCCACTGGTCCGCTTCGCGGACAGGCGCTACGCGCCGGTCGGCCTCTCCTCGCACTCGGCGCTAAACCGACGCGCGGCGTGCGCCGAAAAAAGAGAGGTGGAGAGGCCGGCGAGTCGAAAGCCGGAGCTAGCCTAGGAACGATGGCTGCGCACCCTACGCGGAGAACGAAGATCGTGGCCACCATCGGGCCGGCCAGCGGCACCGCCGAGGGCGTCCGGGCGCTCGTCGAGGCAGGCATGGACGCTGCTCGCCTCAACCTCTCGCACGGCAGCCGCGACGAGCACGCTGAGCGCGCTCGCCTCGTGCGCGAGACAGAGGCCAAGCTCGGCCGCCCGCTCGCCCTGATCGCCGACTTGCAGGGACCGAAGCTCCGGATCGGCGAGCTTCCCGGACCGGTGATGTTGAGGTCCGGCGAGGACGTCGCCGTCGTCGGCAAGGAAAGCACCCGAGATGGCGAGCTGCCGGTGCTGCCCGCGGTGATCGGCGAGGTCCTCCAGCCTGGCCACGAGGTGCTGATCGACGACGGTCTCGTCCGGCTGCGGGTCGAGCGCGTCAAGCGCGGCCGCGCCGAGTGCCTCGTTCTCACCGGCGGCCTCGTCAGCAGCCACAAGGGGGTCAACGTCCCCGGCGTTCCGGTCCCGATCCCGTCGCTGACCCGCAAGGACATGGACGACCTCGAGTTCGCGCTGACGCTCGACGTCGACTACGTCGCGCTCTCCTTCGTGCGGTCGGCGGCTGACGTACGCGACTTGAAGGACTTGATCCACCAGGCCGGGTCGCCGGCGCACGTGATCGCGAAAATCGAAAAGGCGGAGGCGGTCGATGCCCTGCCCGCGGTGCTCGAGGAGGCCGACGCGGTGATGGTGGCTCGTGGCGACCTCGGAGTCGAGATCGGCCCGGAGCTCGTGCCGCTCCTCCAGAAGCGGATCATCATCGCTTCGCTCGACCAGGGGAAGCCCGTGATCACGGCGACGCAGATGCTCGAGACGATGATCCACCAGCCCGAGCCAACGCGCGCGGAGGCGAGCGACGTCGCCAACGCGATCCTTGACGGAACCTCGGCGCTGATGCTCTCCGGCGAGACGGCGGTCGGCGACTACCCGATCGAGTCGGTGGCCACGATGGCGCGGATCGCCCGCGCCGTCGAGCCCAGCCTCGGTTACCGACACCAGCTGCCGGAGGCCGAGGAACAGCCGACCGTCGGCCAGGCCATGTCGAACGGGGCGTGCGACCTCGCCGAGGTCCTCCGGGCAGCCGCGATCCTCGTCCCCACCTTCAGCGGCCGGACGGCGTCCGCGGTCGCGCGTTTGCGTCCCCGCCGTTCCGTCCTCGGGCTCACGCACCACGAATACGCATGGCGGCAGATGGCGATCGAGTGGGGCGTCATCCCGTTGCGCATTCCGGAGTGCGCCGACGTCGAGGAGTTGTGGGAGCGCTCGGTCGCGGCGGCGCGAGACGCCGGAGTAGTTGAGGTCGGCGACCGCGTCGTGATCACGGCGGGCACCGCCGTCAACATCGCCGGCTCGACGAACGTGATCAAGGTCGAGACCGTCTAGAGCCGCCTAAGCAGGACCGGGCGGTCCTCGCGCGAACTCGCGCCCCATGGCTGCTGCGAAGAAGACGCGCCGCCGCCCGCGGCGCGGCGTCCTGGTGCGCCGCTGGCTCGGAGTCGGCGCGCTTTGTCTGGTCGCGCTCCTCTACTACCGGCCCCTGCGCACTTACGTGGACACGAGGGACACCCTTGCCAGCCGCTCCGCGCAGGTGAAGAGCCTCCGCGACGAGCGACAGCGGCTCCAGCGCAAACTCGCCGACGCGACTGGAGATGCCGCCCTCGTTCGGGAGGCCCGCCGCCTCGGCCTCGTCAAGTCGGGCGAGCGGCTCTTCATCGTCAAGGGCGCCGGGGCCTGGGAGCAGGCTCGACGTACCATCCGGCGGCATGGACGATGAGGCCGTCGTCGCACGTCAACTCGGCCGTCCGCCGCGCGCATTTCGGCGCGTAGTCGTCCGCTGCCCGTACGGCCGCCCGGCCGTGACCGAGCAGTGGCCGCGCAACGTCGACGGCGCTCCGTTCCCGACGACCTACTACCTGACCTGCCCCCAGCTGGTCGCGAGGATCTCGCGGCTCGAGGCTGAGGGCGGCGTCGACCGTTGGACGCAGGCCGTCCACGAAAGCCCGACGCTGCGCGCCAGCCTGGACGTTGCGAACGCCGAGCAGCAGGCCCTTCGTCCCGAGATCCCCGGCGGGATCGGCGGCTCGAGGCGAGCTGGCAGCCTCAAGTGCCTGCACGCCCATGCCGCCTTCGCCCTAGCGCGGCCCGGCTACGAGCTCGGCGAGCGGATCCTCGACGAGCTCGACGACCTCTGGCCGGATTCAGGTTGCTGCACCGCGGATTAGTGCCCCTTCCGGCAATAGTCAGTGCATTTCTGGCGGCGCCTTGCGCCGGCAGGCGGCGTCCTCAGTCGCGCCCATATCTACGGATATGGACGCTCCCTGCGTCCTTGCCTGGCGACCCCAGTCACTCGCCAGAAACGCGTGACCATTACCGGAACGGGCACTAGTCTCGTCTCGCAATGCCCATCGCCCTCGACCAGACCCGCCGCGAGTGGGAGCATGGACAGGCCCGGTTCCAGCGCGAGCTACGCGAGGCGCAGCGGCCCGAGGCCGTGCGGTCGGAGCTTGACGCCGTCACCGCGGCTCTGCGGCGTCGGATCGGGCAGAGCTTCAGCATGACGGAGCTGGCCAATCTCTATGCGACGGCCGACGATTGGGCGCGCGAGGCGGTCGCGGAGACCGATCCGGCGAGCGGGTGGCCGCGGCGGCTCGCCACCGTCACCGAGGCCGCCTTCCATTTCTACTCGCGCGGAGCGGTTGACTACGAGCCGTGACGACGACCTCGACCCGCCGCCGCCCGAAACGCCGCTCGACTCGCAAGACCATCGTGGTCGCGATCGGAGTCGTGGTCGCCTTCGCCCTCGGTGTCGCACTCGGCCAGGCATTGCACGACAACCCGCGGCCGGGCGGCGTGCAGACGACGTTGCGGACCCTGCCGCCGCTCACCGAGACGTCCGGAGGTTAGAAAGCTTCAACTTTGGGTAACTTTCTCCGGTGGCGCGGCGCGAATTCCCGGGTAGGCGTGCCCCGGGCAGCGAGCCCGACTGGCTGACGCTGGGCCAGGCGGCGAAGTACCTCGGTGTAGCACAGAGCACGATTCGCAAATGGTCCGACCAGGGCCGCGTCCCCGCCTTCTATACACCCGGCGGGCACCGTCGCTACCGGCGCCAGGACCTCGACAACTTCCTGAATCGCTCCGGTCCCGGCGGTGCCGCGCAGCAGGGGCCGGTTGTCTTGATCGTCGACGACGATGAGCGCGTCCGCGAGTACGTGCGGGTGAATCTCGAGATGGAGGGTTACACGGTCCGCGAGGCCGGCAGCGCCGAGGAAGGGCTGGACGTGCTGGAGGAGGTGTCGCCGAACCTCGTCCTGCTCGACGTGATGATGCCCGAGGTGGACGGCTGGGAGATGCTGCGGCGGGTCCGCGAGCGCCACGGGATCGACGCGATCCCGGTCGTCATGTTCAGCGGGAAGGTCGACGAGGACACTGCCGGAGAGGCGGCGGCGCGCGGTGCCCAGGGCTTCCTCGGTAAGCCTTTCGATCCGCAGCAGCTGGTCGAGCACGCGAAGAAGCTGCTCCCCGCCTGATCTCTGCAGACAAGCATCTCGAGCGCTGGGTCGTCCACCACCGCGCGGGCTGGCTCAACCCGGTATTCGAAGGGCTGTCGTGGGTCGGTGGCCAGGGGTTCGTCTGGCTGGCGATCGCCGCCGTGCTGGCGCTCCTTTGGCGCCGCCCGTGGCTGTTCTTCGAAGTCGCGCTTGCCGACCTCGCCGGCCAGCTGACCTCGCTCGGGCTCAAGCAGGGCATCGGCCGGGAACGCCCCAACGTCGCCTACGCCGAGCCGAAGCCGCTCGTCCACGCGCCTCATGACGGCTCCTTTCCCTCCGGCCACGCGACGGTCAGCTTCGCCTGTGCGACCGTGCTGTCGTTCTACGCTCCACGCGCGGCGCCCGCCTTCTTCGTCCTCGCCGCGGCGATCGCGTGGTCGCGCGTTTACGTCGGCGTTCATTACCCGCTCGATGTCCTCGGCGGCGCCGTGCTCGGTGTCGGTATCGCTATAGCTCTTCGCTGGCTGACAGGAGCCCTGCGCCGATCAAGGCCAGCGACGCGAGCAGGCTGATCCAGATCCCGATCCCACGACCGCTCGCGGGCAGGAACTCGTCCGGGATCGAGATCAGACGGATCAGGACGAAGATCGTCGAGAGCGAGCCGAGTGCGATCACCACCAGGCTTTCCGGAATGCTCGGGGGCAGCTCGATCCCGGTCTCTCGCAGGGCGACGAGCGCGATCGCGGCCAGGCCGATGAAGAAGACGAGCTTGCCGAGCGTGCCCGTGTGCCAGCCGATCACGGCGATCGTCGGCCCGACCGATCCGGAGCCGGCGTACCAGTCGGTAAAGGCCGAGATGCTGAGGACGAGTCCAGCGATCCACGTGGCTCGCGCGCCGACCGTCGTCATGCTGCCCGGAAGTGCCGGCGCTCGGCCCGCCGGCCTTCGGCTTACGCCGCCCTGGGGGAGGGGTTCCTCGGTGGCCACGGTGGAAGTATGGGCATCTTCATGGTTAGATTCACGTGTTGCCGAATCAGGGGGTCGGGATGACGGCATCCCGGAAACGTTCGACCACAGCCGCCGGTGGCGATGAGAGGCCTCTCCTGGCCGCCGGCGATCACGCAAAAGGTGAGTACCGCTGCGTGGATTGCGGCCAGACGGTCACGGTCTGCCGCGAGCTCAAGCCGTGCCCGATGTGCGGTTGCGAGTCCTGGGAGGCAGTCGCTTGGAGCCCCTTCGGCCGTGCGGTCGAGACCGCGGCGGTCGAGACGCGCCTCCATTAGAGCCCGAACAGCCGCTGCACCTCGTGCCACATCGCGATGCTCAGGTAGACGCTGAGCGCGATCAGGGCGATGACGATCAGCCAGAAGCGGACGCTGGCGGCCCGGCGGTCGCGTGTGCGGCGCTGGCGGGCCTGACGCTTCGCGCGCTGCCTGCGGTACTCCCGCTGGACGCTGCCAGAGTCGTAGACCGGGACGTCGGGCGGCGTCTTCCGGGCGGGCTCCGCCATCCGCGGAAGTCTAGAGGCGATACTTCTCGCGGGGGCGATGAAAACGGAACCAGGCCAGGCAATCGCAGCAGGCGGAAGTGTGGCAGCGCTCGAGGCGCTCGCGGGCGCGCTCCGCAGGCTTGCCGAGGGCGGCGCGCCGGAACGTGCCCTGCAGGAGATCGCGGAGGGTGCGGCAATTGCGACGGGCGCAGACGTAGTCGTCGTCTGGCTGCGCGCCGAGCGGTCGCTCGAGGCGCATACGGTCGCGGCGGCGTCTGCTTCGGTCGCCGCGGAGCTGCAAGGCTCGCGTGTCGACGACGAAGGGACTGCCGAGGACGGACGCTCGATCGGGCGGCGGCTCGGGCTCGCGGTGTCCATCGAGTTTCCGATCGCCACGGCCGACCACGAGCTCGGCCGGCTCGAGCTCCTCCGGCGGGCCGGAGCGTTCTCGGCAGAGGAGCGCGCGTTCGCCGGCCTGGCCGCAGAGCACGCGGCAGTCGCGCTCGCCGGGCTGGACAGGAACGGCGACCGGCAACCCCTCGCCGCTGCCGGCCTCTTGCGGCTTGGAGGCGACGCGCTCGCCACGGGCCTCGACGAGCGTCGCACCGCTGAAGAGATCGCCCGGCTAGCGGCCCAGGCAACGGCGGCCCGCGGGGCGGTCGTCTGGCGACTCGACGACGACCTGCGGCCGCGCGCCGCGGGCCTCTTCGGCGTCAATGATCCGGATGAGAGCGAGATCGCCCGAGCGCTCGCCGGCCGGGCGCCCTTCGCGGTCGCGTCCGGCTCGTGGATCCTGCAGCTCGGCCAGCCGCCGATCGGGGCTCTCCAGCTCAGCTTCGAGCAGCCTCCGGTTCCGGCCGACGATGTGCTCGACGCGCTGACGACGTTCGCGGCACGCGCGACGCATGCGCTTCGGTCGAGCGAGCGCGCACGAGAGCAGTCGGTCGAGCTCGAGCGCAGTCGCACGCTCGTCACTGTCGTAGGCCAGGCGATCGCGGAGCTTTCACTGGAGCACACGCTCGAGACCGTGATCGAACGGGTCGCCGAGCTGCTCGGCGCCGAGCGGCTCGCCGTCTACCTCCTCGAGCCTGACGGCCAGCGCCTGCTCGAGGCCGCGGGTCGTGGCCTGACGGGACCGCACCTCCGGGTGGCCGAGCGGCTGGTCGAGCTCGCGCGCGGGTCGCTGCGAGGGCGCGACGCGATGCTCATCGAGGACGCGATCGCAGACATCAGGCTGGCACCGGTTCGCGAACAGCTCGCCGAGACGGGGATCGAAGCGGCGATCGGACTCCCGCTTCGCGTCCGCGAGGACCTGATCGGGCTGCTCGCCATCTTCCCGCCGAGCGGGCGGACGCTGACCCAAGACGAGCTCGCGCTCGTGACGCCGCTCGCGGCGCCGCTGGCAGTGGCGGTCCAGAACGCGAGCCTGCACGAGAAGTCGACTCGGAGCGACGCCGAGCGCAAGCAGGCTCTCGACGCTGAGAAAGAGGCCTCGAAGAGGTTGCGCGCGCTCTATGAGATCTCGCAGTCGTTCGCGCAGAGCATGTCGCTGGAGACCACGCTCGAGGCAATGGTGCGGACCTGCGCCGAGCTGCTGAAGCTCGACGCGGTCGGTATCCGGATGCCTGACGAGCGTGGCGAAGCCCTGCTCACGCAGGCGCTCTACGTCCGGGATGAGCGACTGCACGAGCCGGTCGCGCAGATCCTGTACCGGCCGCAGCCGCTGTCGCCGAGGCTGCGCGGTCTCTTCGCTGGCGGCCGGCCCCTCGTGCTGGATCCCACGATCGCTCGTGAGCTCGGCGGCGCCTATGCGCTCCTCGTGCCGTTCCTCGAACGCGGGTCGACGACCGCGATCGTCCCGGTCTCCACGCCCGCAGAGGTGCTCGGGACCCTGACGATGCTCTCGCTCGATCCCGCTCGGCCGATCGGCGAGCCGGACCGGGAGCTCGCGCTTTCGGTGACCGGCCAGGCGGCGCTTGCTCTCGAGAACGCCCGTCTCTACCAGCAGCAGAAGCGTTTCGCCGACACGATGCAGCGGTCGCTCCTCCCGCGCGGCTACCCGGAGATCGAGGGCCTCGAGCTCGGCGACGTCTACGAGTCGTCGGCGCGCCTCGATGTCGGTGGCGACGTCTATGACTTCCTCCGGCTCGACGACGGCCGCCTCGCGGTCGCGCTCGGCGACGTCACCGGCCACGGGATCGACGCCGCGGCCGATATGGCGATGGCAAAGTTCGTATTCCGTTCGCTCGCGCGCGAACACCCGGAGCCGGCCGACTTCCTCGGCGCCGCGAACGAGGTCGTGGTCGAGGAGGTCGGGCCGAGCAAGTTCATCACGATGGCGTACGTCGTCGTCGACCCGGCAACCGGCGAGGTCGCTTGCGGCTGCGCCGGGCATCCGTTGCCTCGCCTGGTCGCGGACGGAACGGTGAGGTCCCTCGGCTCGAGCGGGCTCGCGCTCGGAATCGACCCGGGGCAGAGCTACGAGGAGCTGCGGGGCGAGCTTCCGGCCGGCGGGGCGCTGGTCGTCTACACCGACGGCGTAATCGAGGCCCGCAACGGCAGCGAGATGTACGGCGAGGAGCGGCTGGACGCGCTGCTCGCCCAGAAGGCCGGGCTGCAGGCCGCGCCTCTCGCGCGTGCGGTCGTCGACGACTGCCGCGCCTTCGCGGGCGGCGACCTCGCCGACGACTGCGCGGTCGTCGTCATTCGCCGGACGTGACGCAGCTTCGACGCGAGGCGCGGGTGCTCCGGATCGGGCACCGCGGCGCAGCCGCGCTCGAGCCCGAGAACACGCTCGCGTCCCTCCAGCGGGCGGTCGAGCTCGGCGTCGACTTCGTCGAGTTCGACGTCCTCGACCTCGCCGACGGAACGCTGGTGCTGGCCCACTCCGACGACCTGCTCGAGGTGAGCCACGGCGCCGCGCCCGGCCGCGTCCGACCCTTGCGGTTTGCCGAGCTCCGCGAGGTTGCTCCCGAACTGCCGACCCTCGAGCAAGCGCTCGAGTTCTTCGCGAAGAACGGGGCGGGACTGCACGTCGATGTCAAATGCCTGCGGCACGGTCGCGAGGTCAGCGCCGCGTTGCGCCGGCATGGCCTTCTCGGCAGAGCGGTCGCGAGCTCGCACTGGTCGCCGACGCTTCGCGATCTGCGCGCCGAGGAGCCGGAGCTGGCGTTGGGGATCACCTATCCGGAGGACCGGCGCGGTTTCGCCCGGCGGCGCCTGCTCAGGCCGCTCGTCCCGGCGGCGGTAGCCATGCTCGCCCGGGCGCTGCCGCGGCGGCTGCCGCGCTGGCTACGGTCGACCGGAGCGAGCGTGGCAATGCTCCACTACGCCGTGCTCTCGCCGGCTGCGATCGAGAGGTGTCACCGAGCCGGCGCCGCGGTCTGGACCTGGACCGTGAACGAGCCGGCACTCCTCGAGCACGTCGTCGCGCTCGACGTCGACGGAGTGACCAGCGACGACCCGCGCCTCTTCCTACAATTAAGCGCGTGAAACGGGCGGCGCTCGCAGGAGTTTTCGGGCTCGTACTCGCGGTCGGCGGGCTGCTTGCGGCCGCCGCCTCAGGAGCGGGTCCGCTCTCCATGCTGGCGACGACGACGAGCACGACTTCGACCACCAGCACGACGCCCGTACCGGTGATCGCGGACGGCGTCACGATCGGCGGCGTCTCCGTCGGCGGGATGACGTCCGACGGCGCATACACGGCTGTCAACGCGGCGTTCTCGGCGCCGCTCGTCATCATCGTGAGGAAACACGAGCTGGCGCCCCATCCGGGACAGATCGGTGCCGCAGCCCGGATCGGAGAGGCCGTCGCCCGCGCGGGAAGCGCCGCGCCCGGCACCTCGATCCCGCTCGGCGTGTCCGTCAATCGGTCGCGCGTTCGCAAGTACGTGGCCGTGGTTGCGAATCGCTTCGACACCAAGCCTCTCGACGCCCAGCTCTACCTCCGCAACCTGCGTCCGTGGATCGCGAAGCCGGTGGTCGGCCTTGAGCTGTACCGGGGCCGCGCCGAGGCGGCGATCGTGAGCGCGCTGACCGCCAACAGGCACGGGCCGCTGAGGTTCCGCCAGAAAGTGATCAAGCCGACCGTCACGCGGACGAACTTCGGCGCGGTGATCGTGATCCGGCGCGGCTCGAACCGCCTCTACCTCTACAGCGGGATGCATCCGCGGCGCGTCTTCCCGGTCGCGACCGGCCAGGCCATCTACCCGACGCCGCTCGGGCGTTTTCAGATCGTCGTCAAGTGGAGGAACCCGTGGTGGTACCCGCCGAACTCGAGCTGGGCGCGCGGGCTGAAGCCCGTGCCACCCGGGCCGGGCAACCCGCTCGGAACCCGCTGGATGGGCCTCAGCGCGCCGGGCGTCGGCATCCACGGCACCCCGGATTCAGCCTCGATCGGCTACTCGGCCTCGCACGGCTGCATCCGGATGAGGATTCCCGACGCGGAGTGGCTGTTCGGCCAGGTCCGCATCGGCACGACCGTCTTCATCGTCTCGGCATGACAAGGCGTCGCTTGCGATGCCGACATCAAGGCCGGACGGGCTTTGCCCGTGCGGCCGGCCAAACCCCGCTTTTGAGACACGTACGGCTCCTAACTGTTCGCTTGCGATGAGGGGCGCGCGACTCGGCCTGCAGGCGCTTGCGCTCGCGGGCGTCGCGGGGCTACTCGCGCTGCTCGTTTGGAAGCTGACGCACGACCCCGGCGGCGGCGTCGCGGCACAGCTCTCGCAGGGGAAGCGGCCGAACGCGCCCAACTTCACGCTGCCGCGGCTGAACGGCAACGGCGACGTCGAGCTCACGTCGATCAAGAGGCCGCGGGTGGTCGACTTCTTCGCCAGCTGGTGCTACGCGTGCCCGTACGAGTCGAAGCGGCTCGAGAGGTACTCCCGCGAGTACGGGAGCAAGATCGACTTCATCGGCGTCAACACCGACGACTTCAGTTCCGACGCCAGGTCGTACGTGCGCAAGTACGGTCTCACCTACACGATCGTGCGCGAGCAAGGGCGCAAAGTGCTGAACACGTGGGGCGGCCTGCCGATCCCGCGCATCTTCTTCATCGACCGCAGCGGGAAGGTGATCGGGCAGATGGAGGTCGAGGAAGATCTGCCGCGCTACCTGAGGAAGCTCGCGGCCGAGTCTCCGGCATGAGGCGGCTTGCGATCGCGTTCGCGTGCGCGCTCCTGCTGGCGCCCGCGGCTCTTGCCAGCGAGCGGCATCCGACGCTGAACGAGCTCGAGAACGAGGTGATGTGCCCGGTTTGCGGCACGACGCTGGCACAGTCGGACTCGGCGGCCGCGAAGCAGATCGAGCGCGACATTCAGGTGAAGATCCGCGAGGGCTGGACGAAGAGCCGGATCGAGAACTTCCTCGTCCAGCAGTACGGCGAATCGATCCTCGCCTCTCCGCCGAAGCACGGTTTCAACCTGCTCGCCTGGCTGCTGCCGATCGTCGGGCTGATCGGCGCGGCCGCCGTGCTCGGGGTGGCGGCATGGGGGTGGAGCCGAGGGGGGGCGGAGCCCGAGGCGGCGCCCTTGCAGTCGTCGAACGGCCAGGGCCCGATGGACCCAGAGCTCGAGCGCAGGCTCGACGAGGCGCTCTCGCGGTTCGACTAGTGCCCGTTCAGGGCCTGGAGGGGCACTGATGGCCGGGCAGGTTCCGGTTGCCTTCCTCGCCGGGCTCCTCTCGTTCGTGGCGCCCTGCGTCCTGCCGCTCGTGCCCGGGTACCTGTCTGCCGTCTCCGCGGTCGAGGCGGGACGGCTCGGCGAGCCCGGGACGACACGGCGTGTATTGATCGGGAGCCTGCCGTTCGTGGCGGGGTTCACGGCCCTGTTCGTCGCGCTCGGAGCGGGGGCAGGGCTGGTCGGCAACTCGGTCTCCCTGAACTCCACGCGCGTCCAGGCGGTGGCGGGGTTCGTCGTTGTCGTGTTCGGGCTCGCCTTCATCGGGCTGCTCCCGTTCCCGGAGCGGCTCGTCGCGCCCGGATTGGTCGGTGAGGCTCGCAGGCGAGGCTCGGGCGCACTTCTGGGGGCGGCCTTCGCCGTCTGTGCGGCGCCGTGCATGGGGCCGGTGCTGGGGGCGATCCTGGTGCTGGCCGGATCGACGTCGACGGTACTGAGGGGATCGGTGCTCCTGTTTGCGTATTCGCTCGGGCTGGCCGTCCCGTTCGTCCTCGCCGGGATCGCATTTTCGCACGTGATGGGGCCGTTCCGGTGGCTCCGCGATCACTACGTCGCGATACGGACGGTGAGCGGTGCGCTGCTGGTCGCGATCGGGCTGCTGCTCTTCTTCGATCGGATCTGGTGGCTGAGCGTCGGCTTCAACCGCTCGCTCGAGGCTGTCGGTTTGCATTAGCGCTAGCGCTTCGCGCCGCGACCGCGCAGAAATTGGGCATTCGTCACACCGCGCCACCCACGGGCGCGGATTTCGCGCGTATCGTCGAGCACGAGGGAGGAGGGATGAGCCCCACCCAGGGTGGGGGCGCGCGCGTACTAGAGAGACGGCGGCTCAAGCTCGAGCGATCCGGCCTCGACCGTCTCAGCCGCTGTGCGGAGCTGCTCGAGCAGTGCGGCGATGTCGACGCCACGGTGCTGCGGCGCGTACGGACCGAGTCGCCGCTGCGCCTTCTCGAGTTGGCGCTCGCAGCCGACCCGGTTGCCACGGCCCGCCTGATACCAGGCGACTGCGACGTGCACGAGACCCTGGAGGAAATCGCGCTCGGCCGGCTCGGCCGCACGCCACGCGTCCTCGAGCTCCTCGTGTGCCGCGAAGAACTCGCCTGCGCGGATCAACTCGAGGCCCCTCGCAAGCGCGTCGGAGTCAGCTGAGGCGCTCGCTTGCGACGCCGGCTTGGAGGACGTCCCGGCGTTGTCGGGGCGTCCGGTTAATCCAGCCACCGAGACAGTGCGCCGATGAGACCGCCCGGCACGGTTCTCAAATCGCGACCTTCACCTCGCCCTCCTCGACCCTAACCTCGTACGTCTCCAGCCGGATCGCCCGGTCGAACTCGTTCTCGCCCGTCCGCACGTCGTACTGCCAGCCGTGCCACGGGCAGCTCAGCACCGCGCCGCTGAGCCGGCCCTCGCCGAGGGGCCCCTGCAGGTGTAGACAGTGCCCCTGGGTCACGAAGAATTCGCCGCCGACGTTTGCGACCGCGATGTCCTCGCCGTCGACCTGCACGGCGACGATTGTCCCGGGCGGGATGTCCTCGACGCGGGCGACGCTTCGGAACTCGGCCTCAGGCACCGCCACGAGCGTAACAACCCGGTGTCAAACGCTTGGGGAGAGGGATCGAGAGTGTTACGCTCGCTACGTGGCGACGATCCTGCTGGCGGGGGTCGATCTCTTCTTTCGGGGGAAGCTGGAGGGGCTTCTGCCGGGCCACCACCTCGTGACGGTCGACAGTGTCGACTCGCCCGATCTCGTGATCGCGGACATCGGCCGGATCGACCCCGATGAGATCGCGGACACCTTTCCCGACGTCCCGATCCTCGGCTTCACGAACCACACGGACACCTCCGGACTACGCGCCGCGCACGAGGCCGGGTTCGATCAGGTGGTGGCGAAATCGGCCCTCACGGACCGCGCGCAGGACCTCGTCGAGGAGCTGACGGCCTAACTAGACTGGTCGGCCGATGACGTACATCATCGCCGAGCCTTGCATCGACATCAAAGACCTCTCGTGCGTCGACGTCTGCCCTGTCGACTGCATCCACGAGTTCGAACGGATCCTGATCATCGATCCTGAGGAGTGCATCGATTGTGGGGCGTGCGAACCGGAGTGCCCGGTGGAGGCGATCTTCCCCGAGGATGCGCTGCCGGACAAGTGGAACGATTTCGTGAAGATCAACTACGCCTACGGCGATGGAGCGGATGTCATCAACAACCTCGTCAACGAGTACGCGACCGCTCACAACGTGCAGAACCCGCCGCTCGAGTAGCGCGTTACATCTCCTCGAAGACGGGCAGGACCCCTCGCGTAGTTCGTGAGAAAGGGGTTTTCGATGCCACAGCAAGGATGGAGCGCGAAGCGCGAACGGCAGTACGAGCACATCAAGAAGAGCGAGAAGAAGCAGGGACGCTCGACGACGCGCGCCAAGCAGATCGCCGCAGCGACCGTCAACAAGGAACGGGCCCGCAAAGGCGAGTCGAGATCTGCCTCGCGTAGTTCGACCCGGGACATCTCGTCCGGTCGACGCGGCGGCCTTCGGTCTGGCGGCGGCCCGAGGGGACGCACGAAGGAGCAGCTTTACAACGAGGCCAAGCGTCGCGGGATCAAAGGTCGGTCGAAAATGAACAAGGCGCAGTTGCAGCGCGCCGTCGCCGGCAAGAGCTCTCGGTAGCCCTGCCCCGGATAGGTATCGTGGCCGCCTTGTGAGACCGCTCACCCTCGACCACGTCGCTCTCTGGGTAGCCGACCGCGAGCCGATTTCGGACTTCGTAACCGAGCACGTCGGCATGCATGTGATCGAACAGACCGATCGTTTCACGCTCGTCGGTTCGGACGCCCGGCGCGGCAAGCTGACCCTCTTCGACGCTGAAGGGCCGCGCGAGCGGGGAGCTCTGAAGCACGTCGCGCTCCGTGTCTCCGACCTCCGCGCGGCGATCGCGGAACTGCCGGAGAACCTGTCTGTCGATCAGCCGCGAGAAGGCGAGGCCTACTTCGACGTCGCCGAAGGGCTGCGGCTCGGCCTCGTCGAGGCTCGCACCGAAGTCGACTACGACCTCGACCACACGGCGCTGTTCTCGCGTGACCCGACCGCGACCGCGCGGGCCTACGAGCGACTCGGCTTCCGTTACGCGCCGCCTGGCCCGTCCGAGCAGCCGCGGATCGAGGTTGGCGGTGCCTTCGTCGAGCTTCACGACGGCAACCCCGGCGATCCCGAGCGGCCGCTGCTGAACCACTTGGCCGTTCTCGTCGACTCGACCGACGAGCACATCGCCGAAGCCGAGGAGCTGGGGGTCGAGATCGACGATGTCGTCGACGCGCCCAACACCTATGCGGTCTTCCTCTGGGGTCCCGAGCGCGTCCGGATCGAGTACGTCGAGCACAAGGCCAGCTTCTCCCTCACGTAGTTGATCGTCGCCGGCGCCGGCATGGCCGGGTTGTGCGCCGCCGCGCGCGCACGTGAGCTCGGAGCCTCGCCGGAGGTGCTCGAGAAAGGCGACCGGCCGGGTGGCTCGATGCTGCTCTCGAGCGGCGTCGTCTGGCGCTATCGCACTTTCGAGGACTTCCGCCGCCAGTGCCCCGACGGCGATCCACGGCTCCAGCGCGCGATCGTCGAACGCCTTGACGACGCACTCGACTGGCTCGAGTCGCTGGGCGCTCCGGTCCTCCGGCGAGAAACCCGAAACCCGCGCACCGTCGGGCGGCGCTTCGACCCGCGTGGCCTGACCGACGCGCTCGTCCGCGCGGCGGGCGCTTTCCAAACCGGACATGCCTTGGGGGCAGACCTCCAGACACATCTCGAAGAGCCGCTCATCCTCGCCACGGGGGGCTTTCCGGTGAGGCTCGCCCGTGAGCGCGGTCTCGCGCTGCGCTCGAACCCCTGGAGCGAGGGCGACGGCCTCGACCTCGCCGTCGCCTCGGGCGCCGCATCAACGGACGGCATGGACGAGTTCTACGGCCGGGCAATGCCTGCCCCGCCCGCACGCTGGGGCGAACCCGAGTTCGTCGACCATGCGCAACTCTACGGCCGCTTCGCGACCGTTCTCGACGAGCAGGGCGGTCGGATTTCGCACGACCCGGACGACTGGTCGGAGAACGGCCTCGTCCAGAAGGTCGCGCGCCGCGGTGGAAGCGCCTGGTACGTGGTCGACGGTAAGGACCTCGGCCGCGAAACCCCGTACGGGACGGTCGCCGACGCGATCGAGCGCGTTCGACGATCCGGCGGGACGGTCGAGGATCGGAACGGCGCAGTGGCCGTCCACGTGGTTGCCGCGGTCACCCACACGATCGGCGGCTTGGCGATCGACGAACGCGCTCGCGTTGTCGACCGAAGCGGGGCGGCGATTCCCGGCCTCTACGCCGCCGGCGTCGACGCCGGCGGCTGGTCGACCGGTGGGTACGCGAGCGGTCTCGCGGCCGCCGTGGTCTTTGCCCTGGTTGCGGCGGAAGAGGCTGCTAGCTGACCGGCTGCAGGTAAACGCAGCGCCGCGAGTCGCCCGGTAGCGGCGAGGGCGCGAGCTTGGAAACCCGCATCCGGCCGTCCTCCTCCTCGACGACGTCGCCGACCGACGGAGGGTCGCCGTCTCGCTCGCGCAGCTCGTAACCGGTGGGCTTCGAGACGAAGAGGAGGTAATTCATGCCGGCGCGATATTAGTGCGCCATCCCGGCAATCGGCATTGCTGGAAGGGGCACTAGCCGCCACTTTCGGCCGCGTACCGGGGCAGGACCACCCGCACCGCCGTGCCGCCGTTCGTCCCGGCGCCCACTGTGATGTGGCCGTTCAACGTCAGCGCCCGTTCCTCGATCGCCTCGAAGGTGCGCCGCCGACGCTCGCCCGCGCCGTCGTCGGAGATCTCGGTCGCGATCTCCCCGTCCAGCCTCTCGACCCGGATCGTGATCCGCGTCGGCGGCCCGCGCCGGATCGCCTGGCTGACCGCCTCGCGGATGATCTGGTAGAGCCCGACCTGCGCCTTTTCGGCGAGATCGCCCGCCGCGTCGAGATCGAGATCGATCTGGACCTGGTTCGAGAGGCCGACTTGCTCCGCGAAGGCATCCACCGCCGCAGCGAAGCCCCGGTCGCGCAGGACAACGGGCTCGATGTTGAACGAAAGGTCGCGCAACGAGCGGATCGTCTCGCGGTGACGCTCGAGGGCGGAGGCTAGGACGCGGCGCGCGTCATCGAGCCGGTTCGCCTCGATCGAACCGATTGCGGCATCGAGCATCAGGCCGATCCCCGACATCGACTGCACGGGGCCGTCGTGCAGGAAGAGCGCGAGCCTCCGCCGCTCGTCCTGCTCGGCCGTGACGAGCTGGTCGGACAGCCGGGCGCGTGCCGACTCCCGCACCTTGGCCTCGGCGAGCAGTCGCGCGTTCTCGGCCGCCCGCGCAGCAAAATCTGCGAGGACGGTCGCGCGGGCCACGTCGTCGCGGTCGAACGGCCGGTTGCGCGTGAGCCGAAGCGACGCGATCTCCTCGCCGTGCACGCGCAGCGGAAAGAGCACCGACCGCTCGGCCGGGGCCACTCGTGGCTTCTCGCCCGCCGGAAGCATTTGCGCACGGGCCCGGAAGATCCGTTCGGCCTCGCGGCGGGTCTGCTCGAGGATCTCGGTCGCCTCGCGTGTCTGCGCGATCGTCCCCATCGACTCGACGAGCGAGTCCAGGAAGCTCGCCTGCGCAACCAGCTCGCCCTCCGCTGCCTCGTGTCGGCGGCGCTCGGCGTAGAACATCGAGAAGGCGCCCACGCCTGCGGCCGCGATTGCCCCGCCCAGGCCGATCCACGCAAGCCAGTTGCGTCCCGTCGCGAACGCGAATGCCGCCACGGCGACGCCGGCGACGACCGCGGCTACCGCAGCCGCGAAACTAGTCGATGATCGCGTCGCGAAGCGCAATCGCAACCGCGTGCGTCCGCGTGTCCGCCTCGAGCTTGGTGAGGATGTGCCGCACGTGGCTCTTGACGGTCTCCTGGCTGATGAAGAGCCGCTGCGCGACATCCGCGTTGGACATCCCGTCGGCGAGGAGTTGGAGGATCTCGCGCTCGCGCCCGGTCAGCATTTCGTCGCGGGCGTCGCCGAGGAACGCAGGCATCAGCGCAGGGTCGACGAACCCCTCGCCCGCGACGACCTTGTCGATCGCTTTCAGCAGCGTCTCGTGAGGTGCTTCTTTGAGGATGTAGCCCTTGGCCCCGGACTCGAGGCCGCGTCCGAGCAGGCTGCGCTCGCTGTAGGCCGTGAAGATGAGGACCGCCGTCTCAGGGACCTTGTCAGCGAGGATCTTGGTCGCCTCCAACCCGTCCATGCCGGGCATGCGGACGTCCATGATCACGACCTCGGGCTTGCGCCTCTCGGCAAGCGCGACAGCCGTGGCGCCGTCCGAGGCCTCCCCGACGACGCGGATGTGCGGCGCGCGCGAGAGCGAAAGCCTGAGTCCTTCGCGAACGACCTCGTGGTCGTCCACGATCAATACGGTGATCTCGTTGCGCCCCTGCCCATTTTCAGCCACGGCCTGCCGGATTGTATGCGGGAAATCGGCTATCGGCTCGAATCCGCCCTTTGCGGGCTCGCGGCAGATTCGAGACTGCCGACCCGGCCCTGCGGTGTCTACGGCGAGCCGTTCACGGGGTGAATGGCAGGCGAACTCGCGATCTTCTCGCTCGCCTCGCCTGACACCGCTGACTCCTCAGTCGAGGGCCGCTACGAGCGTGGATCGTGCTCGATCGCCACCTCGCCCGCCTCTTCCAGCTTCTCGACGACGACGAAGCCGCTGTTCCGTTCGACGACGCGAGCGGTGTCGGCGTGCTCATGACCCGGGAAGACCAGGAAGCGCCTGGGATTGGCGCGAACGGCCTCGTACTCCGCAACGGTCGCCTCTACCACCTCCGTGCATTGCTCAATGCCGCACTCGCAGACGAGCCTCAGCCTCAGTCGCTCCTGTTGTTGATCCCGGTCGGCGAACTCTCTGCTGATGTCTTCGATCCGCTCGTTCACCTCGCGGAAGTGAGCCTCGTTCCGGGCACGCTGATTCTCCATGGGCCGCAGCCGCCATTCTTCCATGGACGCGGACGAGGTCGTCGTTCAGGGGAGAAGGCCGGTTCACTGTCGTCGAGAAAGGCGGTCAAGAAGGCGACCTCGTCGCCGAGCGAGATCCACGCTCGGCCAGCGCCTGACGGAGCTACCGGTCCTGGTCGGCCCTGGCCCTTGTATGCGGGAAATCGGACTACGGTCCGGCGGCGGCTTGCCGCTCCAGCTTCGTCAAGCGGCCGCCGAGAAGCCACTCGGTCACGTAGAGGTTCCCCGCCGCGTCTGCCACCAGCGTGTGAGGGCTTTTGACCTTCCCAGCAGCGCGGCCCAATCCGTTGCCCAGGTGTAGAGCGACGCGTGGCAATCCTCGCAGTGCTCGGTGCTAGACGGCGAACGCGAGTTGTTCGGCAATCACCGGCGGCTCGGGCTCCAGCCGTACCTGCCGACGGTCGCGGATCCCGTGCTCCCGCGCGAGAACGTTCACCTGCTCACGCACCGGCCCGGTCTGTTCCTTGCCGAGGTAAGCGCGACGTCGGTAGAGCCGCTCGTAGCGCTCGAGCTCCTCAGGCCAGTCTTCCGCCAGGTGCTCGAGGAAGTGCTCGCGCGTGCCGGGCCGCAGGAAGAGCAGGTTCGCCCAGATCCCACAGGCTCCGGCCTCGCGCGCGGCGCGCACGACCTCGCCGAGCTGTTCGGTCCGATCTGAGATTCCCGGCAGTATCGGCGCCATCCCCACCGAGGCCTTCACTCCGGCCTCGACCAGCGTCTTCAATGCCCGCAGCCTCTGCCGCGGGTGAGCGGTAGACGGCTCGGTCTTGCGCCAGACCTCGTCGTCGAGCGTGGGGACCGAGAAGGTGACTGAGACGTTCGCCCGCCGCGAAGCCTCGACGAGCACGTCGACGTCGCGGACGATCATCGGACCGCGCGTGATGATGCTGAACGGGTTGTCGGCCCCGGCCAGCGCCTCTAGGCACCCGCGGGTGAGCCGGTAGCGGCCCTCGGCCGGCTGGTAGGGGTCGGTGGCCGCGCCGATCGCGATCGTTTCGTGCTCCCACGAAGCGCGCGCCAGCTCGCGGCGGAGCACCTCGACGACGTTGACCTTGACGCGAATGGAACTGCCGTAGCGTTCGTCCGACGGCCGGTCGGCGCGGCGCTCGAACGCCCTCACGTAGCAGAACGTGCAGCGGTGAACGCAGCCCATGTAGGGGTTGAGCGACCAGTCGAACATCATCCCCTTGACGCGGTTGAGGGCGCTCTTGCAAGGCTCCTCGCGGTACTCGGCACGCACGCTTTGATTATACGAACATGCGTTCGCGTCGCGCCGGCGAGTGGCCGTGGGCGCGCGGCTGTTGTCGGCGGAAGCCGCCGCTACACTCAGACGAGCCCTTGGACGACGATCCTCTAAGTCCCACGCCGGCAAAGGCCGGGACATGACCCTTTCCCTCGAACTCCTCGGCGTCGCGGCGCTGATCCTGCTGAACGCGTTCTTCGTCGCGTCCGAGT
>JBQCGP010000086.1:0-28032 GCA_051955535.1 Gaiellaceae bacterium
CGTGTCCGCGAACGGTGGTGGCCCACGGTCACCGGCTGTCGTGATCGTCACCGCCCCGACCCCGTGGGTCAGGACCGGGCCCTGCTCGTAGAGCGTGAACGGAAAGGCGAGGTCGAGCAGCTGCGTGAAGGCGTTCGGCCGTCGCGGTGGCGCTCCGGCCTGCTCATCGATTCGCGCCGCAGTCGTCGCGACGAGGCCGGCATCGGCCTCCCGAGCCGTATTTCCGGCGAGCACGAGCCGCGCGGTGCCTTGACCCGCGATCGAGTCGAGCACCACCGCTGTCACGACCCGATCGCGAAAATCGGCCGCGAATCGATTTGCTCCGAGCCCGCCGAACTCGCCTCCGTCGGTCGCGACGAAGAAGAGTGTGTGCGCGGGGCTGACGATGCTGGCTCCCGGCGGGGCGTTCCCGGAGACGGAAGTTGCGTAAGACCGGGCAAGCTCGATCAGCGCGGCGATGCCCGAGGCATTGTTGTTCGCACCCGGTCCGGTGCCGACGTTGTCCAGGTGAGCGAGGACCGCGAGTGCCTGCGGCGAGCGGCCGGGGATCGTGACGATCAGGTTCTCGAGGCGAACGCGGCCCCGTCCGGGGATGGTGGCCACGAATGGCTCGCGCCGGACGCGGAGCCCGATCTTCGCGACCTCGTCCGCGAACCACTGGCGGGCGCTCACCGCTCCCGGAGACCCGGGCGATCGGTCGGGGAACGTCTCGGCGAGGTCTCGCGCCAGCGCCGTGGCGCGCGCCTTGTCGAAGGCCGGTGGAAGAGTAGGGACGGCGGCCCGGAGCGCGGGGGGCTTGCCGACGCTGAATGCCGCGATGAGCAGCGGAATTCCGACGAGTAGCCAGGTGCCTCGGTAGAGCCGGGCGTTGATGGGCCGCTCGAGCGAGCCGCGGCGCGCACGAGCCCGCGCTGGAGGAGGCCGATTTGCGGCCATGCCGGGGCTATAGTAGGGAGCGACCGCGACCTCGGCAGGCACACTGCCTTGGCCATGCAAGACTCCTCAACGATTCTCCTCGTCGACGACGAGGATTCCGTCCAGAAGCTCCTCACGTACCCGCTCGAACGCGACGGCTTCCGAGTCGTGCAGGCGCGCGACGGCGAGCAGGCGCTCAAGCTCTTCGGACACGAGCAGATCGACCTCGTCGTGCTCGATCTGATGCTGCCGAAGGTCGACGGCCTCGAGGTCTGCCGCCGCCTCCGCGCCGGCAGCGACGTGCCGATCATCATGCTGACGGCACGCGGCGAGGAGCTCGACAAGGTTCTCGGCCTCGAGCTGGGCGCGGACGACTACATCACCAAGCCATTCTCGATTCGCGAGTTCCGGAGCCGTGTCCGCGCGCTGTTGCGCCGGGCGGCGCTTCCCCGAGACCGCTTCCAGCGCGACGGGCAGGTGATCGAATCGGGCGATCTGCGGATCGATCCCGCCAAGCGCACCGTCGAGCTCGACGGCGAGCCCGTGCAGCTGACTTATGTCGAGTTCGAGCTGCTCAGGACTCTCGCTGCTGAGCCGGGCCGCGTCTTTACGCGCGAGATGCTGCTTCGTACGCTCTGGGGAGATTCTGCATATCGGGAGCCGCGCACCATCGACGTCCACATCCGTCACCTCCGCGAGAAGCTCGAGCGAGAGGCCCGAGAGCCTGAGTACCTCTTCACCGTGCGTGGAGTCGGGTACCGGTTTCGGGACTGATGAGCACGTTCAGGACGGTCGGGGCACGGCTCAGCCTCGCGCTGCTCGTGGTCGTCGCACTCGTGCTCGGTCTTGTGTACCTGATCGTCGTCCCCTCACTGCAGACGCGGCTGGTCGATTCTCGGCTCAACTCTCTCGACCGCGCAGCACGGGGGCTCGCGAAGGAGTACGCGCGCAACGATCGCGACCCCGACTTCTTCTCGAACGCCTCCGCCGACACGAACGCGCGGGTCATCCTGATGTCGGTCGGATCGCAGTCGCCGACGCTCGTAACGCCGGGCTTCTCGTCGCTCCCCGGACGGAATCTCGGCGACTACACGAACGACCCGATCGCGACCCTGACGGCGCAGACGTCCCAACGCGAGCGGGGGACGGTGAGGCGGAGCGACGGGGAATTCGCCGAGGTTGCCGCGCCGATCCGCAACGGGAGCGGAGACATCCTCCTCCTCTCGGCTCCGCTGCACGACGCACTTGCCGATGTCGACGCCGTTCAGCGGCGCATGGTGTTCGCTGGTGTACTGGCCCTTTTTGTCGCCTTGGCGATCGGCTACGGAGCGGCGCGGCTGTTCGCGGAGCGGATCCGGCGTCTCGAGCGGGCGGCCGACCGAATCGCAAGCGGCCGCTTCGACGAGCCCGTCACGGACAGTCGCTCAGATGAGCTCGGTGAGCTCGCGCGCGCGTTCGACCGCATGCGCGTGCGGCTCGCCGGCCTGGACCACGCGCGCCGCGAGTTCGTCGCGAATGCGTCCCATGAGCTTCGGACCCCACTCTTTGCGCTCGGCGGCTTCCTCGAGCTGCTCGTGGACGAGGAGCTCGACGAGCGGACCCAGCGCGAGTTCCTCGAGACGATGGCCGGCCAGGTACGCCGGCTGACCAAACTCGCCGACGACCTTCTCGACCTCTCGCGGCTGGACGCTGGCCGGCTCCACGTGGAGACGCAGCCGGTCGAGCTCGACAGCGTGGCCGGCGCGGCCGTCGAGGAGTTCTCGGGCATCGCTCGAGCATCCGATCACCCGATCGAGTTTGCCCGGAACGGCCCGGCCGAGGCGCTCGGCGATCCCCAGCGTGTCCTCCAGATTGCGCGGATCCTGCTCGAGAACGCGCTTGTCCATACGCCTCCGGGCACCGCGGTCGAGGTCACGGTGAGGCGTGTGAACGGCCTTGCAGAGCTCAGCGTCGTCGACGCCGGTCCGGGGATCAGCTCCGAGGATCGTGCCGAGCTCTTCGAGCGGTTCTATCGCGGCGACAGCACGAAGGCGTCGGGAAGCGGCCTCGGATTGGCGATCGCTAAACAGCTCGCCGAGCTGATGGGCGGCCGGATCGAGCTCGACTCCGAGCCGGGCCGCACGGTGTTCTCACTGGTATTGCCGGCCGAGAAGCCGGCGGAGCGCGCAAAGAGCTGATCCCACAAGGGCGCGTTTCGTCGCGTCAGCGTGCGGATTTTCCCGTGGAATGTCCAAAAAGGCCATGTCTGCAGGGATTTTACGTCCGAGGGTTCAGGAACACTTTGGGCTCATGATCGAGTGGGCTGCTGGTCTTTACGAGGGGGAGGGAACCGTGACGCGGTGCAAACACCGCCTGCGCCTCGCCGTGAGCATGACGAACGAGGAGGCGGTCCGTCGGTTCGCCGATGCGGTGGGTTGCGGCACCGTCTACGGTCCGTATCAATACGACCAGCGCGACGGGTCGGTCCGGAAGCCTTTTTGGGCATGGATAGCTGAGTGCGAGGACGCACTCAGGGTTGCCGAGCTACTGACACCGTGGCTCAGCGCAGAGCGCCGGCGGCAGCTCGAGCGGGTTTTGCGCGCCGAGGTCTAGGACACATCCGTCGCTACAGTGCGATCCGTGCGCGCGCGTCCCGGTTCCCCCGCGGTGGTCGCGATCATCGCCGCCGTCATCGGCGGCGTTTTGGTTATCGCGGTCGGAAAGGCGGCCGGCTGGTTCGATAACAGCACCAAGAAGACCGTGATCGTGCAGACGCCCACGGTCGCAGAGGCCGTCGTCAGCTCCAAGTCGGCGCCTAGCGCGAAACCGCTGCTCGGAAACCGCTTCGATCCGAGTCGGATCTACGCCTCTCGGTCGCCGGGAGTCGTGACGATCTACGCGATCTACGGCGGGAACAGCGAGACGGCGCAGCAGGCGCAGGGCTCCGGCTTCGTCGTTTCGCCGAAGGGCTACATCCTCACGAACTCGCACGTGATCACGAACGCGGGCGAGGGCGGCGGCAAGGTCTCGGCCGCCGATCAGCTGTTCGTCGAGTTTCAGGACGGCGATCGTGTACCCGCGAAGGCCGTCGGCTGGGACATCTACGACGATGTCGGGCTGATCAAGGTCGATCCGGCCCGGCATCGCCTCGATCCCGTGCCGCTGGGCGACTCGGCCAAGGTTGTCGTCGGTGCGCCTGTTGCTGCGATCGGGAGCCCGTTCGGCAACGTCAACTCGCTGAGCGTCGGTGTCGTCTCGGCGACGGAGCGCTCGATCGACTCGCTGACCTCGCGCTACAGCCTCGTCGACGCGATCCAGACCGATGCGGCGATCAATCACGGTAACTCCGGCGGCCCGCTGTTCGATGCTCGTGGCCGGGTGATCGGGATCAACGCCCAGATCCGCAGCGATAGCGGCACCGCAGAGGGAGTGGGCTTCGCCGTGCCGATCGACTCCGCCCGGCGTTCGATGGCCCAGTTGATCGCCACAGGGCGCGTCTCGTACGCGTACGTCGGGATCGAGACCGAGGATCTGATCCCGTCGATCGCCAAGCAGCTCGGTTATCCCGTCTCCCATGGTGCCGTGGTCACGCACGTCAATTCGGGCACGCCAGGCGCGGCCGCGGGTCTACGCGCGGGAAGCGATCGGCGCGAATTGCTGGGCGAGCAGTTCATCCGCGGTGGCGACGTGATCGTTGCGATCAACGGCCAGCCGGTCAGGAGCGCCGAGGACGTCGTCCGGGTCGTAACCGAGGAGCTTTCGCCGGGCCAATCGGTGCCGATCACGTACATTCGCGCCGGCCGCCGCCACCGGGTGGTCGTAAAGCTGGCCGAGAGACCTGCGAACCCAGGTTAAGACGAGGTTAGGGCGGGCTATCCACAGGGAACAGAGGGACGAATGGACCCCCACGAGCGCTTCGTCCGGCTGAGCATTCCGGCGAAGGCCGAGTACATCACTCTCGGCCGGCTGGCCCTGACGGCGATCGCCCGCGTGCGCCCTGTCTCCGCGGAGACCCTCAGCGATCTCAAGCTTGCGCTCACCGAAGCCTGCACGAACTCGGTCCGTCACGCCTACCGTGAAGGCCGCGCGGGCAGCGTGGAGATCGTCTACCAGATCGAGCCGGACCGACTGGTCGTCGAGGTCACCGACGAAGGCGCGGGGTTCCAGCTCGAGGATGGCGCGCGGGACGGAAACGGGGACCTCAGCGAAGGCGGGCTCGGGATCGCGATCATCCGGGCGGTCGCCGACGAGGTCGAGATCGGCGCGCCGGAGTCGGGAGGATCGCGGCTCCGTTTCGTGAAATTCCTAGGCAACTAGCGTCTATTCTCAGCGCTTCCTTTAACCGTCCCCTTCGGTCCGGTGCTCCAGCTCATCAACGTCGGCAACAAGTCCCTGCTCGATTACGGGACCATCGCTACGCGCGGCCTGATGGAAGAGATCCGGCGGCTGGCGGCTCAGGTCCAAGGCAAGCGCGTCTTGCACCTCTCGGCGACGGCGTTCGGCGGCGGCGTGGCCGAGATTCTCTACGCGCTCGTCCCGCTGATGCGCGACGCCGGCCTGGACGCCGAGTGGCGGATCATCCAGGGGGCTGACGAGTTCTTCGGCGCAACCAAGACGATCCACAACGCCCTACAGGGCGCACCGCAGGGCCTGACTCCCGAGCAAGAGGAGATCTACCGCCGCTACAACGAGACGAACGCCGCGGAGTTCGAGGACGAGTACGACTTCGTGATCGTCCACGATCCCCAGCCGGCCTTCGTCATCGATCACTTCCCTTCGTCGCAGGCACGCTGGATCTGGCGTTGCCACATCGACCTCTCGACCCCGAACCAGAGCGTCTTGAACTTTCTGCTGCCCGCGCTCGGGCGCTACGACGCGGCGATTTTTCACATGAACGAGTACGTCCCCGCGGCGCCCGGCCTGCCGCCTGCGTACATCTGGCCGCCCGCCATCGATCCGCTGACCCCGAAGAACATGGCGCTTTCCTCGGAAGACGCGGCCTACATCGTCGATCAGTTCGGCATCGACGTCGAGCGGCCGTTATTGACTCAGGTCTCGCGCTTCGATCCCTGGAAGGACCCGCTCGGCGTGATCGACGCCTACCGCGAGGTCAAGCAGCGCTTCTCGGCGGTCCAGCTCGCACTCGTCGGGTCGATGGCGCATGACGACCCCGAAGGCTGGGACTACTACAACCAGACCGTCGCCTACGGGCAGGGCGATCCGGATATCTACATCCTCTCGAACCTCAACAACATCGGGGGCGTCGAGGTCAACGCCTTCCAGGTCCACTCGCACGCCGTTTTGCAAAAGTCGATCCGCGAAGGGTTCGGTCTCACGATCACGGAGGCCCTCTGGAAGACGAGGCCGGTGGTCGCGGGGCGCGTCGGCGGGATCGTGCGTCAGATCCAGGACGGCGAGACAGGCTGGCTGGTCGAGTCGGCCGCGGAGTGCGCCGAGGCATGCATCGAGATCCTGGGCGACCCCGCCGAGGCGCGCCTGCGTGCCCTGAAGGGCAAGGAGTTCGTCAGGCGGAACTTCCTGATGCCCCGGCTTCTCCGCGATTGGCTCGTGCTCTTCAACCGGCTCCTGGGGAACGACACGGCCGGCGCCGAGCTCGCGGTCGTCGGCGCCGCGGAGTCCTAGGCCGGTACCGCCCGGTTAGGGTTTCCGCTCCATGACGGAGCGGCGCAAGCTGATCGTCGTCTCGAACCGTGGCCCGATCTCATACGGGCGTGAGAACGGCGAACGGGTCGCGAGGCGCGGCGGGGGCGGCCTCGTCACGGCGCTGCGTGGCCTGATCTCGCATCACGACGTCACCTGGATCGCCAGCGCGATCAGCGACGAGGATCGGCTCGTGTCCGCGCAGACGATCGACGAGACGGCGCGTGACGGGTCGCCTTTCCGTCTCCGCCTGATCGCTCACGAGGAGAGCGAGTACGACTGGTTCTACAACGTCATCGCGAACCCGATCCTCTGGTTCCTCCAGCACTACCTGTGGGAGCTCGCATACACGCCGGCGATCGACCACGCCGTCCGGCACGCGTGGGAGCAGGGGTACGTGCGCGTCAACCGGGGCTTCGCCGAGGCCGTGCTCGAAGAGCTCGAGGCCGAGCCGGACGCGGCGGTGCTCTTCCACGACTACCACCTCTACCTCGCGCCTCGGCTCGTCCGGGAGGCGGCGCCCGACGCGATGCTGTCGCACTTCGTGCACATCCCCTGGCCGCAGCCCGACTACTGGCGGACCCTGCCGGCGGACATGCGGCTCGCGATCCACGACGGGCTGCTCGCGAACGACGTCGTGGGCTTCCACGCGAACCGTTGGCGACTCGCGTTCCTGCGCTGCGCGGTCGACATGCTCGGCGCCGAGGGCAACTTCGGGCTCTGGACGGCCGACTACCTGGAGCGGCGGACGCAGGTCGTCGCCTCGCCGATCTCTATCGACCCCGAGGAATTCGACGAGCTTGCGGCCAGCGACGCCGTGCTCGAGGCCGAGCGTGCGATCGTCGAGCGCCGTACCGAGCGCCTGATCGTCCGGGTCGATCGCACCGACCCGTCCAAGAACATCGTCCGCGGCTTTCGCGCGTTCGAGCTCTATCTCGAGGCCCACCCCGAGATGCACGAGCGGGTGGCGCTGCTCGCGCTGCTCGACCCGTCGCGCCAGGACATCCCCGAGTACTCCGAGTACCTCGGCGCGATTCAGCGCGAGGCGCGCCGCGTCAACGACCGCTTCCAGAGCGAAGGGTGGGTTCCGATCGACCTCCAGATAGAGGACGACTTCCCGGGCTCCGTCGCCGCCTACAAGCAGTTCGACGTGCTGTTCGTGAACGCGATCTTCGACGGCCTCAACCTGGTCTCGAAGGAGGCGCCGCTCGTCAACACCCGCGACGGTGTCGTTGTCTTATCAGAAAACGCGGGCGCGGCCGAGGAGATCGCAGACTGGGCTGTGATGGTCAACCCCTTTGATGTCGCCGCGCAGGCGGAGGCGCTGCACGAGGCACTCGAGCTGCCGGTGGCGGACCGGCGGAGGCGCCTCGAGGCGATTCGCTCGCGTGTGCGGGAACACGACGTTGCGCGCTGGCTCGCCGCGCAGCTCGACGAGCTCGACCGCGCATCTGCACGCGTTCCGTAGCGTACGGTTCGCGCTATGAGCGAGCTGTCGCACGTCGACGAAACAGGCGCAGTGCGGATGGTCGACGTCGGCGGGAAGGAGGTCTCTCGGCGCCGCGCGGTCGCCCGGGCCGCGGTGCGGATGGCGCCCGAGACGGCGCGCCGCCTGCGGGAGCTGCCAAAGGGCGACGCGCTTGCGACGGCACAGGTGGCGGGGATCATGGCGGCCAAGCGGACGGCGGAGCTCATCCCACTCTGCCACCCGCTGCCCATATCCAACGTCGAGCTGACGCTCGACGTTGGAGGAGCAGGTGTCGACATCGTCGCGGTGGTGGAGACGACGGCCCGAACAGGCGTGGAGATGGAAGCGCTGACCGCGGCCTCGGTGGCTGCGCTGACCATCTACGACATGGCGAAAGCGATCGACAAAGAGATGCAGATCAGCGACATCCGCTTGCTCGAGAAGACGAAAGAGCCGGTTTGAGGGCCGCCGTCTTGACCGTTTCCGACGGTGTGGCTGCCGGCGAGCGCGAGGACGGTAGCGGCGACGCGCTCGTGGAGCTGCTCGCCGATGACGGCTACGAAGTCGAGCGGCGCATCGTCCCGGACGACCGCGAGGCGATCGCCGATGCGATCGTGGAGCTCGCCGAGGACGCCGTCCTCGTCCTGACGACCGGCGGCACCGGCCTCGGCCCGCGCGATGTCACTCCCGAGGCGACGGTCGAGGTGCTCGAGCGGCCGGCGCCGGGGATCGCCGAGGCGATCCGCGCCGATTCGATCGCGAAGACACCTCACGGACTGCTCTCGCGAGGCGTCGCGGGCGTCCGCGACCGGACACTGATCGTGAACCTGCCAGGCTCGACGGGCGGCTGCAGGGACGGCTTCGCGATCCTGCGTCCAGCCTTGCGGCATGCGCTCGAGCTGCTCGCAGGCGAGCAGACTGCGCACCGGCAGACATGAGACGCCGCTTGCGGTGTCTCTCTCAGGACGTACGGGCTTTGCCCGTGGCTCCGTCTGAACTGGCCGGTCCGGAACGTTTCTTGGAGCGCACGCGATGACGGCGGCCACTGCGGTCTCGTATCCGAGGCGCTTCGCCTCGCTCGTGAAGGTCGAGCACACCGTCTTCGCGCTGCCGTTCGCCTACGTCGGCGCGTTGCTGTGCCAGCAGAAGCTCCCGTCCGCGCACGACGTCCTCTGGATCACGCTCGCGATGGTCGGCGCGCGTTCGCTCGCGATGGGGCTGAACCGGCTGATCGACGCCGCGATCGACGCACGCAATCCGCGCACGGCGTCGCGGGAGCTGCCGAGCGGGCTGCTGAGCCGTGCCCAGGTCATTGCCTTCTGTCTGGCCTCGCTGGCGCTCTTCCTCGTGGCGGTCTTTCAGCTCGATCCGATCGTGCGCTGGTTGTGGCCGATTCCCGTCGTGGCCTTCGTCGTCTACCCGTACCTGAAGCGCTGGACCTGGCTTTCGCATTTCTGGCTCGGGGCCGTTGACGGGCTGGCGCCGGTCGGCGCCTGGGTCGCGATAACCGGCAAGCTGCCATGGCCTGCCTGGGCGCTGGGCGCGGCGGTCGCGCTCTGGGTCGCGGGATTCGACCTCTTCTACTCGCTGTTCGACGTCGAGGTCGACCGCGCCGAAGGCCTCCACTCGTTTGCGACCCGGTTCGGCGAACGCGGCGTGTTCTGGGGCGCCCGCATTGCGCACGCGGCGACGGTCGGCTTGCTCGCAGCCGTCGGCGCCGACCTCCATCTCGGCGTCTTCTACTGGCTCGGCGTTGCGGCGGTGGCTGCGCTGCTCGCTTACGAGCACCTGCTCGTGCGCCCGGGCGACCTGCGGCGGCTCGACGCCGCCTTCTTCACGATGAACGGGATCATCAGCCTCGTCTTCTTCGTCTTCGTGCTCGCTGAGGTCGCGTCGTGATTCGCGCGCGCAAGGTGGCTCGGCGGTTCGGCGACAAGCGCGCCCTCGACGCCGTCGACTTCGAGCTCGAACGGGGAGGCTTCCTTGTTGTTACCGGCCCGAACGGCTCAGGCAAGACGACGCTGCTGCGACTGTGTGCCGGCCTGCTCGTGCCGACCTCGGGCGAGCTCGAGGTGGATGCGTTCCGGGGGCAGGTCGGCTACCTCGCTCACGAGCCGCTCGTCTATCGCGAGCTGACAGCGCTCGAGAATCTCGAGCTTTTCGGGCGGCTCTACCGCGTGCCGGAACGCCGCGAGCGGATCGGGATGCTGCTCGAGCGTTTCGGGCTCTGGGAGGCGCGGCACGAGCGCGCCGGCTCGTACTCGCGCGGGATGCTGCAGAGGCTCGCGCTCTGCAGGACGCTCCTGCACCAGCCTGAGCTGCTGATCCTCGACGAGCCTGCGAACGCGCTCGACCCCGAGGGTGAAGCGCTGCTCGAGCGCGAGCTCGACGAGCTACGGCGCGAGCGGACGCTGCTGGTCGCCAGCCATGCGCCGGCGCGGCTCGAGCGGTTCGCGACGGGGAGGCTCGCACTCGCACCAACTACCCACCCTGCAGGCTGAACGTGGTCGTGGTCTGTCGCCGGGTCAAGCGGCCGCGCCGCGCATGTCGGCGCGGCCTTTTAGGCGGCATCGCAAGCGAGGCCGCATGAGGCAGTATCTGTCGGACGCGAGCGCGCTTGCCCGCAAAGACCTGCTGCTCGAGCTGCGGGCTCGCGACACGCTGCCGGCGATGCTGCTGTTCGTCATCTCCGTGCTGGTCGTCTTCCACTTCGCGCTGCCGCGGAACGCGTCCGAGCGAGCCTCACTCGGGCTGCTCTGGGTCGCGATCCTGTTCACGGCGCTGCTCGGGCTAGGGCGCTCGTTCGTCGCCGAGCGGGAGCAGGGTGTCCTGGACGCGCTCGTGCTGGCGCCGTCCGACCGAAGCGCGATCTGGGTGGGCAAGGTCGTCTCGACGCTCGCGTTCCTGATCGTGGCCGAGCTCGTCGCCCTGCCGGCCTTCGCGCTCTTCTTCACCTCGATCGACGGCGCCACGATCGCCGGGGTGGCGCTTGCAGACATCGGCATCTGCACGGTCGGAACGATTCTCGCGGCGATGGCCGCCGCCGGGCGCGCGCGCGAGCTGTTGCTGCCGCTGCTCTTCCTGCCGCTTGCGATTCCGATCGTGGTCGGCGGCGTCGGCGCGAGCCTCGCCGCCTCGAGCGGCAAGTACCTCGGCTTCCTGGCGCTCTACGACGCGATCTTTGCCCTCTTCGCCTGGGCGACGTTCGAGTACGTCGTCACCGAGTGACGCCCCGAACCCACTTGACACATTCCGATATCGGCATATGATTGAGCGATGGCCCGGTCGTCCACGACGTCGGATGTCTTCAATGCAATTGCCGAGGCGCGCCGCAGGGAAATCCTGGACACGCTGAACGCAGGCGAGAAGGCGGTCGGGGCGATCGTGGACGACCTTTCGCTGTCCCAGCCTCAGGTTTCAAAGCACCTGCGGGTGCTCAGTGAGGTCGGGCTCGTCAGGTGCCGGGCGGAGGGGCGTCGCCGCCTGTACAGCCTCGAACCCGAGCGCCTTCGGCCGATGCACGACTGGTTGGCCAAGTACGAGCGGGCGTGGAACGAGCGGCTGGATCGAATGGACGACTACCTCAAGGAACTACAAGAAAAGGAGAGCCGCCATGGCAGCTAATCGGCATGGGTCGTCAGTCATCGAATACCCGAACGAACTCGAGATTGTCACCACTCGAGAATTCGACGCTTCGATCGAGCTCGTCTTCGACGTCTTGACGAAGCCGGAGCATGTACGCAACTGGTTCGCTCCATTCACAGATGTGGTGACGGAGTGCTCGATCGACCTGCGCGTTGGCGGGAACTACCACATCGTCTTCGTGACCGAAGACGGAAAAGAGTGCTCGTTTCGCGGCACCTACTTGGAGGTCGAACCGCCGACGCGCACCGTCGCAACGTGGCTGTTCGAAGGGTGGCCGGATGCGGACGCTGTCGAGTCCGTGGATCTGCACGAGACTGACGGAGTGACGAAGCTGATGACGAAGATGGCGTTCCGCGACGAGGCCGGCCGCGCCCACATGACCAGGCACGACGGCCAGGAAGACAGCTTCGACAAATTGGAGGATTATTTGCGTTCGCTGCTCGAGCAGAAAGCGACGGTCTCTGGGTAGCCAATCTCCTAGTAGATGTGTAGCTTCTCGAGGAGCGCGAGCGGCTCGTCGATGGACTCGAACAAGTCCTTGTTGTGCTTGATCATCTTGCTGCGCATATAGACGCGAAGCCACTGTTTGTAGATGTAGAGCTCATAGCTATCGAGCATTTCTCTTAACGGCCGGTCCCGTTGCCCGATGAGCCCTGCGAGGAACATCGCACACTCGAAGCCAAGCGAGATCGACTGAAAGTACGGCGAGCCGATCGCCGAGTCGCCGGCCAGGAACACCGGAGAGTTTGCGAGAGGATGGTCCGTCGGCCCCGCCGCGAGCAAGTGCCGGTTGGTCGCATTGCGCGCGCGATACAGATCAAGTGGAATCCGGACGATCTCGAGGTCGCCGAGGATCTCTCCGTGCGTCTCCTCCTTGATCTTGTCGATGAACCTGTCCATCGACTCGGCGACGCCGGGAAAGTTGTCCCGAAGCCATTCACCGTCGAATCGCGACGGCATCGCCTCGTACTCCTCGGCGCTGATGCTGACGATGCCTGTCACGTGGCTGACGCTGCCGTCGTAATGCGTGCGGTGCACCATCGGGATGAACTTGTAGTGCGAGTTCTCGATGTTCTTCGCGTACTTGCAGTACTCGTTGCAGTCATATTCCTGGCCGTACAGGAAGGTGATGACCAGCGCGTATTCGAGTCGGACCTTGACCGTGTTCGCGGCTTCGTCGTCTGAACCGGGGACCAGGTGATCTCGAAGCACGGACCTGCAGCCGGTGCAGTCGATGAGGACGTCTTCCGGTTGGAGCATCGCCATCGCGTCCTCCGTGGTCACGATGGTCTCCGTCCGCTGCACCCCATTCAGCTCGCGAGCATCGATCAGATCGCTGAGCGAGCGCTCGATGGAGTTGAGCGGGCAGAACCCCAGCGACCAGCTCTTCAGGAGCTCGGATAGGTCAGGAGGAATGGATTGCCTGAACGCGAGGCCCTGGTCGAGCTCCGGTGGATCGAAGATCGCCTCGACGCTGTCTCCGTCGATGGGGTCGACGCGGTAGCTCTCCAGCGAATCCGCCACGAGGTACGGCGCGAGCTGGACCATCCGCGTTCGTGTGTACTCGCGCCGCTTCTCGTAGAGGTGCACGGAGATCCCCTCCATCGACTGAAGCAGCGCCGTGAGCAGGAGGCCCACGGGCCCCGCGCCGACCACGTGGACTCTCATGTTGGACGGCAGTCTCGAGAGAGCCGCCGGGTCAGGCGTAGGGCGGTAGTCCCCCTGTTGCTCGAGCTCTAGGCCGGACACTCAGAGATCAGCTTTGCACGCGCGTCCCCGGTGGCGTTGACTGACGCCCGGCAAGCAGCCCGAGATTGGAAACGACGAACGGCACTACGAAGTTGAGGCCCATCTTCACCCCAGTCGTGGCGGTGGCTTTGCCCGAGGCGATCACGTCGCCCTCGTTGATGGCCGTGAGGACGACTCCGACTACTAGCGCGATCTTGACCGTCCGCTGCAGGTGCTCGCGAGTGGCACAAAAGCGAAGCGCGTCCCGGACGAGTTCGAGCCTCGAGACCGCCCGCTCGGGCTGCGTCACGGAGTAACGGGCGCCACGCCGGGCTCCGTCCGCTCCGCGAGCCGGCGCTGCTCGCGCGCGTCCGGCCAGAGCGTGATCACGGAGCCGATCAGGAAGACGAATCCGGCGAGCCAGATCAGGTTGACGAGCGGCTTCACGAGCACCTTCAGGTAGACGGAGTTGACGGTGTTCCCTTTGCCGAACTTGAACTCGTCGCCGATCACGAACAGGTCCTGCGCGCGCAGCCAGTCGTGCTTGATCGCGACCTCGTTCGACGTTTGCTGCTCGGCGAAGTAGCGGTTCTTTCCGGCCAAGATCGTTCCGACCCGCTTGCCGTTCTCCGTCACGGCGATGCGCGCGCGCAGCTCGAGGTGGTTCGCGGCCCGCCGTTCGAAGCTGTTCAGATACGTGAGCGTGTAGCCGCGGATCCGCATCGTGTCGCCGGGCCGGAATCTCTGGATCTTCGTGGCGCCGTAGGCGCTCGAGCCGGCGATGCCGATCGCCAGCAGGATGATTGCGAAGTGGACGACGTAGCCGCCGTAGCGGCGCCGGTTCCGGGCGACGAGGCCGGATAACGCCGACCACCAGCTAGGCGCGCCGAGTGACTTCCGCGCCCTCGTCCCGCGCGCGAACTCGAGCACGATCGCCGCGAGGGCGAAGGTGGAGAACGTGTAGGCAAGCAACCCGGCTGGGCTCGAGCCTGCGCCGGCCGCGATCAGCAGCACACCTACCGCGAGCGCCGTGACCGAAGGCCAGAGCACGCTCTGGCCCAGGCCGCGCAGCGAGGTTCGCCGCCACGCGACGAGCGGTCCGATCCCCATCAACAGCAGGAGCGGTAACCCGAACACCTTCAGGAAGAAGTCGTAGTACGGCGGCCCGACCGTCACCGCTTCTCCTCGCACCGCCTCCGACAGGAGCGGGAAGGCGACGCCCCAGAGCACCGTCAGCGTGAACGCGACGAGCAGTAGGTTGTTGTAGAGGAAGGCCGCCTCGCGGGAAGCTAGCGACTCGAGCCTCGTCCGCGCCCGCAAGAGCGGCAGCCGCCAGATGATCAGCGCGGTCGAGAACCCAGCGGCGACGCCGATGAAGCCGAGGAACCAGGCGCCGATCGGCGACTGCGCGAACGAGTGGATCGAGTTGATCAGGCCGCTGCGCGTCAGGAAGGTGCCGAAGATCGAGAGGCAGAACGCGCCGGTCACGAGCGTGGCGTTCCAGACGCGGAGCATGTTCTTCTTCTCCTGCACCATCACCGAGTGCAGGAAGGCGGTCGCGGCGAGCCACGGCATCAGCGCCGCGTTCTCGACCGGGTCCCAGGCGTAGTAGCCGCCCCAGCCGACCTCCTCGTAAGCCCACTTGGCGCCGAGCAGGATCCCGACGCCGAGGGCGGTCCAGGCGAGGATCGTCCAGCGCCGTGTGGCGACGATCCAGCGTTCGTCGAAGCGGCCGGAAAGCAGCGCCGCGGACGCGAAGGCGAAGGGGATCGTCAGTCCGACGTAGCCGAGGTAGAGGAGCGGCGGGTGGATCATCATGTACGGGTTCTGCAGGCTCGGGTTGAGCCCGGCCCCATCGGCCGGCGCGACTTGCGTCGTGAACGGGCTGACGACGAAGACGAGCATCATCGCGAAGAAGCTCGCCACCGCTCCGATGACCGGCACCGTCCACGGCAGCACCTCGGTGACTAGGCGCCGGTTGAACGCGACCGCCGCGGATCCGAGGGCCGTCAGAACGAGGAACCAGAGCAGCAGCGAGCCCGCCTGGCCGCCCCAGAAGGCGGTATAGACGTACGGGAACGGCAGTGCCTTGCTCGAGTGCTCGGCGACGTAGGCGAACGTGAAGTCCCGTGTCCGGAACGCGTTCAGGAGGACGATTGCGGCCACGGCGGTTGCGCCGAAGCCGGCGTAGAGCGCGTTCCGCGCCGAGTCGACCAGGCGCCGGCGGCGGGTGTAGGCGCCGAGGCCGCCGCCGATCGCCGCGTAGACGACGAGCGCGAACGCGAGTGCGAGCGCGGCGCGGCCTAGGTCCTGCATCGCGTCAGCTCTTGGCGGGCGAGTACTTCGAAGGGCACTTCGTCGTGATCGACGTCGCCGCGAGGCTTGCGCCGTTGTAGCTGCCCACGACGTAGACGTGACGGCCTGCCCTGAACAGGTCCGGCTCGGACCCGTGGAAGACGACGGGCACCCGGACGTTCTTGTGAGGTCCGTCGATGTCGCGGAGGCGGAAGCGGAGGCCGCTCGAGGCGTGCGGGTCGCCGGCGACCGGCGCGAGTACGTAACCGCTGACGCTCACCTTGCCTCGGTGGCCCGCGAGCTGGCTCGGCTTCAGCGACGGTGTCGCGCCGCCTGCAATCGCGTTGTAGACGAGGAAGACCGCGAGCGCGGCCGCTACCGAGAGCGCCACCACGAGCCGCACCGGGTTCCCACGCCGCTGCACGTCGCCGAGTTTACCGCCGGAAGTTCTGCCGCTATGCGGCTCTCGCCCAACAACCGTTTGATGGGACAGTCCCCATCCGGGGACAGTCCCTGCCCAGCTCCCGGCTTCTGCGAAGATGCAGGCGTTTCGATGGGGCTTCGAACGAGGGAGAATCCGCTTGCGGCGCTGGCAGCGCTCTCGGCGCTGCTTTTCGCTGCGGCGATTGCGCTGATCTTCTTCTACGTGCCGACCGACGCGGACCAGGGGTTCTCGCAACGGATTTTCTACATCCACGTGCCGGTCGCCCTGACCGCGTACGCGTGTTTCGGCTGGGGCGCCTGGAAGGCGCTCCGGCATCTCTGGAAGCGCGAGCAGGGCGCCGACCTCGAGAGCTACGTCGCCATCCACCAGGGCGTCATCTTCGGCTCCCTGACGCTGCTGACCGGCTCGCTCTGGGCCAAGATCTCCTGGGGGCACTGGTGGCTCTGGAGCGAAAGCCAGCTCGTGCTCTTCCTCGTCCTCTTCCTCTTCTACGGCGCTTACTTCATGCTCCGCTACTCGGTCGAGCCCGGGCCCGCGCGCGCGAACATGTGCGCCGTGTATGCGCTCTTCGGCGTCGTCCTGATTCCGATCAGCTTCCTTGCGATACGGCTCGCGAACCAGCTGATCCATCCGGTCGTGTTCACGCTGCAGGGGCCGCAGATGGCCGGCTCGATGTTCCTGACGTTCTGCGTCTCGCTCGCGGCGATGCTGACGCTGGCGGCAACGCTCTTCCACATCGAGGTGGCCGGAAAGCGGATCGATGCGCGCTTGCGCGAGCTTCGGGAGCTGCTCGCGTGACGCTCGGGATCACCAACGCCGAGAAGTACGTCGCCGCCGCATACGGCGTCGTGTTCCTGGTCGTGCTCGTCTACGTGCTCATCATCGGGCTCAAGCTGGGACGCCTCGAGCGGGAGCTCGATGAGCTAACCGGGGAAGTGCGTGAACGGCGCGAAGCCGAGGCGGAGCGCCGCGAGGAGGTTCCCGTTGGCTGAGCTCTCGCTCGTCGGCATCTCGCACCACGGAGCGACGCTCGAGGTGCGCGAACGCGTCGCCCTCGATCCTGACGAGGCGGCGGACCTCGCGCGCAACCTCGCCGGCGACGAGGGCGAAGCCGTCTGTTTGTCGACCTGCAATCGCACTGAGCTCTACGTCGCGGGACCCGGACTCGAGGAGCGAGCCGCGGAGGCGCTGGGCGAGGTTGACGGCGCCGTCTACCGCCGCAGCGACGACGAGGCCGCACGACACCTCTTTCGAGTCGCGGCAGGGCTCGATTCGCGCGTGCGCGGCGAGACGGAGATCCTCGGCCAGGTCCGCGCCGCTTACGCGCTTGGGACTCCGGGGCCGCTGCTCGACCGGCTCTTCCGCGAGGCGCTGCGGGTCGGGCGGAAGGTTCGCGCGCAGGCGCCGGTGGGCGATCCTGCCGCGTCGGCAGCGTCGGCGGCGGCCGTGCTGGCGGAACGCGTGCTCGGCGACCTGACCGGCCGGCAGGTCTTGCTGATCGGGGCCGGCGACATTGGTGAGGCGACGGCCGCCCGGCTGGTCGCACGCGGCGCCGAGATCGCTTTCGTCGCCAACCGAGGCGAGGAGCGCCGAGCTCGGGTGGCGCGTCGGCTGGAGGCCGAGCCGCTCCCGCTCGAGGACATTCGGGCTGCGCTCGCCGAGGCAGACGTCGTGGTCGCCTCCACCAACTCGCGCACCTCACTTGTCTCGCGTGACGATGTCGAGGTCGCGCTCGCCGCTCGGGAGCGCCGGCCGCTTCTGCTGATCGACCTCGCCGTCCCACGCGACCTGGATCCCCAGATCGCGACCCTTCCCTACGCCTTTCTCTACGACGTGGACGACCTGGACGAGGCGGTCGGAACCGGAAACGTCGAGGGTGCGGCCGCCCGCGCTGAGGCGATCGTCGCCGAGGAAGCCGAGCGGTTTCGCGCCTGGCAGGCGTCGCGCGGTGTCGTCCCGGCGATTGCGTCGCTGCGAGCGAGGGCCGAGGAGATCCGCCTCCGCGAGCTCGACCGCGCCGGCCGGCGGCTTGCCGACCTTTCGCCCGAGCAGCGCCGCGCCGTCGAGGCCGTGACCGTGCAGATCGTCAACAAGCTGCTGCACGATCCGACCGTGCGCTTGAAGGAGGCAGCAGCCGGCACGGACGGCGCCGCCTACGCCGACGCCGTTCGCCACTTGTTTGGCCTCGATGCTCCTGAGGATCGGCAGCAGGGGTAGCCGCCTCGCGCTGACGCAGGCCGAGCTCGCCGCTGATCGGCTGCGGCGCGACGGCGTCGAGATCGCGCTGGTTCCGATCACGACCGCGGGCGACAAGGACAGGACAAAGCCGTTCGGCGAGATCGGCTCGCGCGGCGTGTTCGTCAAGGAGATCGAGGAGGCCCTGCTCGCCGGACGGATCGACGTCGCGGTTCACTCGGCGAAGGACATGACCTCTACGGACACGGAGGGGCTTGTCGTAGGCGCGTATCTGCCGCGAGAGGATCCGCGCGACGCGCTCTGCGGAGCCGGCGAGCTGCGACCGGGAATGCGTGTCGGCACCGCGTCGATCCGGCGCAAGGCGCAGCTCCTTGCGCTCGAGCCGGGGCTGTCGATCGAGCCGCTACGCGGGAACATCGACACGCGGTTGCGCAAGCGGCGGGAGCGCGGGCTCGACGCCGTCGTGCTCGCCGCGGCCGGCCTCGACCGGCTGGGGCTCGGAGGAGAGATCGGCCTTCGGTTCGATCCCGACGAGCTGTTGCCCGAGGCGGGTCAGGGCGCACTGGCGCTGCAAGTGCGTGGCGGGGAGGAGCAGCTGGTCGCCGCGGCCGACGACGCCGAGACCCGCCGGCGCGTGGAGGCGGAGCGGGCCTGTGTATTCATCATCGGCGGCGGCTGCCTCGCCCCGGTGGCCGCGCACCACGACGGCGAGAAGCTGACCGCGCTCGTCGCCGCCGAGGACGGCAGCTGGGTCGAGCGCCGCACGGGTGGGGATCCGGCCGCGCTTGCCGCCGAGCTCTCCGCGTTCGCTCCAGCGTGAGGATCGTCGTCACGCGGCCGCGCGAGCAGGCTGCTGACCTCGCCGAACGCCTCGGAGCAGAAGGTCACGAGGTCGAGATCTGCCCGCTGATCGCCATCGAGGCGACGGGCCCCGACGAGATCGACGTATCCGGCTACGACTGGCTCGTGGTCACGAGCGCGAACGCCGCGCGTGAGCTCGCCGAGCGGATGCGCGGCAGGCCTGCGCGTACCGCGGCGATCGGGCCGGCGACTGCGTCGGCGCTTCCGTTCGAGCCCGACCTCGTCCCGAAGGTCTCGACACAGGAGGGGCTGCTCGCCGAGCTGCCGCGTCCCACCGGCCGTGTGCTCTTCGCCGGCGCCGAGGGCGCACGACGTCTGCTGGTCGACGAGCTCGGCGCCGACTTCGTCCCGCTCTACCGGACGAAGGAGCTGCGCCCGGACGGCTTTCCCGACGGAGACCTCGTCGTGGTCGCCTCCGCCTCGGCAGCCCGGGCGTACGCGGCGCTCGGGTGCTCTGTTCCGGTCGTGTCGATCGGCCCGGAGACGACGTTGGCGGCGGAGCGAGCGGGCCTGCGCGTCGCCGCGGAGGCCCGTACGCATGACCTCGACGGCCTTGTCGACGCCGTCGGCGAGGCAACGCGCTGAGGCGTCGCTTGCGATGCCGTCAAGAGGTCGCGGCGGCTTTGCCGTCTCGACCGGCTAATCCCGGTCGAAGGTCAGGGAGCGGCGCGAGGCCAACGACGGTGGCGGTTAAGCTCGCGCCCGGTGTTCGTCACCTTCCTGAGCGACTTCGGGCTCCAGGACGACTTCGTCGGCACCTGTCACGGCGTGATCAAGACGATCGCGCCCGACGTGCAGATCATCGACGTCACGCACGGGATCGCACCGCAGCATGTGCTCCAGGGCGCGCTGGTCCTGGCGAACACGACCCCGTATATGCCGATGGGTGTCCACCTTGCGGTTGTCGACCCGGGTGTAGGGAGCGCCCGGCGGCCGCTCGCGCTTCGCAGCGGCGACGGGCGCCTGTTCGTCGGCCCCGACAACGGCCTGCTAGTCCCCGCGGCCGAACGGGTCGGCGGGATCGCGGCCGCGCACGAGCTCGCCAACGCCGAGTACGCCCTCGACACCGTCTCGCGAACCTTCCACGGCCGCGATCTGTTCTCGCCCGCGGCCGCCCACCTAGCTGCGGGCGTCGCCCTCGACGAGCTCGGGCCGCCCCTCGCAGTCGACGCGCTGGCGCGGCTCGACCTCCCGGAGCCGGAGGTCGGTGAAAACAGGATTCGCGCGACGGTTCTCTACATCGACCGTTTCGGCAACGTCCAGCTCAACCTCAGGCGCGAGCATCTGCAGCAAGCCGAGGTTCTGGCGGGCACGGTCATCGAGGTCGAGCTTTCGCTGGATCGTTACTACGCCGTGGCCGCACGGACGTTCGCGGACGCGCGCAAGGGCGACGTGATCCTCTACGAGGACTCCTATCGCAACATCGCGCTCGCGATCAGCGGTGGGAACGCGGCCGATCTCTTCGGCGCGGCGCCGGGGCAGGAGGTTCGAATCCGGCTGCGGGTGCCGTGAGCGACACGTCCCTGACCCAACGGTTTTGCCGCGTGACGACCGACCTCGTTGTCCGTGAGCCGCGGCTCTGGGTCCTGCTGCGATGGCCGATGCGTGTCATCTTCGACCGCCTTGCGCCGCAGTGGGACGAGATCCGCTCCTCCGTGGACGCGTACGCACCCTACGAGGCGGCGCTCGAGCGCGTGGAGCCGACGCCGAAGCGCGCGCTCGACCTCGGCACCGGGACCGGGGGTGCAGCGTTCCTGATCGCGCGCCGCTTTCCGGATGCGGAGGTGACGGGCACAGACATCGCCGAACGGATGGTGGAGCAGGCGCGTCAGAACCTGGACGACGACCTACGCGGCCGGGTTCGCTTCGACGTCGCCGATGCGTCGAAGCTCCCGTACGGGGACGCGTCCTTCGACCTCGTCGGGCTCAGCAACATGATCCCCTTCTTCGACGAGCTCGACCGCGTGCTCGCGCTCGGCGGCTCGCTGATCGTCGCGTTCTCGGGCGGGGCCGGGACGCCGATCTACGTGAGCCCGGAGCGGCTGCGGGCAGAGCTGGCGCGACGTGGCTTCACGGATTTTGCGGACTTTTCCACCGACCCCGGAACGGCGCTGCTTGCCCGCAAGCTTGCACAGGCATAATCTCGTACGAAAGGACGTTCGCTGGCGCGGTAACACCGGCCCGGACGCACTCACGTAGCGGGCCGCGAAAAGCGGCCCGCTCAGTAGCACGGGGGAAACCCGGTTTCCCCCGTGGGCCCCCTCGCTGGAGCCCACAAGGGCAGCGAGGCCGGCGAAGCCGGCCTCTCTTAATAGGCTCGCCTGGTGCGTGTTCGCTCGCTCGAAGAAGCTGCTTCTTTCGTAGATCGAGTTGGTATCGCACTTGCTTGGGGCAAGGTCGATGTGGTTGTGCCGTCGCTCTGGGAGGGGATCGCCGGTTTCGATGCCGACTGGGCGATCCGGGACGAAGCAGGGAAGCCGACCGGGTTCACTACGGACTTCGACCGGTTCTGGCGTTGGAAGGACGAGCTGCCCGAGCGGCGGCTTGCTTGCGCAGGGCGCCATTTCGGCAGTGCCGCTTTCCTCATCGCGCCGCGGCTGCTCGGTGCCGCGTATGCGCTGACGGGACGTCCCGGAATTGCCGAGGACTTCCGCGACGCGGAGCTCGAGGCACTCGACCGCGAGCTGGCCGAGGCTGTGCTCGAGAACGGGCCGCTGACCGGGCCAGAGATACGCCGTCTCGTCGCCACGACCGACCGCAAGGCTGTCGACCGCGCCGTCGCCCGACTCCAGCGGCGGCTCGTGCTCACGAACGCGGGTGCCGTGGAGCGAAGCCAAGGGTGGCGGGCGATCAGGCAGGACCTATTTGCCCGGCGCTGGAAACGCTCCCTTCGGCGGCTGCCATCAGAGGACGAAGCGCGTCGTGCGCTCGCCGTGGCGGTGCTCGAAGGGTCCGGCGAGATCTCGGCGGCCGACCTAGCGGGTGCGGTCGGCTGGCGCCGCAAGCAGGCCGAGGCGGTGCTCACCGAGCTGGTCGGTGGAGGGAGCGCCGACCTTCGTGACGAGGACGGTGTGGCGCTTTGGAGACTCGAAAAAGATCGCGGCTAAACTCGGCGATTCGAGGCGAGGTAGCTCAGTTGGTAGAGCACACGGCTGAAAACCGTGGTGTCGCCGGTTCGATTCCGGCCCTCGCCATCCTCAAGCTCTTGATGAGAGGCCGGCTTTGCCGGCCTCGTTGCACTTGTGCAACCCAGCGAGGGGGTTCACGGGGGAAACCGGGTTTCCCCCGTGTCTTCCGGCCCTCGCCATCAGTTCGAAGTGCGTGTCGCTTCTGAGAGGCGATCGACAAGGGTGTCGACGAGCTCGCTCTTCAGCAGGACGCCGTCGGCGCCGGCTTCCTTTACGGCGTCGAGCAGCTTCGGCGCGTCGTCTGCGGTCAGCGCGATCAGGCACAACGACGGATGCTGGTTCCTCAGATGGGCGACCGCTGTGACGCCATCCAGAAGCGGCATGTGGACGTCGATCACGACCGCGTCGGGCGTGAGGGCATCCGCCTGCTCGATCGCCTCGAGGCCGTTCTTGGCAACGCCGACCACGCCCAGCTCGGGCTGGCGGTCGATCAGCTCGCGCAGTGCGTGGAGGAACTCGGGGTCGTCGTCCGCCAGCAGGACCCGGATTTCCTGACGCTCGGCTTCTTGCATTGCAAACAAAGCTAATTTCCGTTGCGTGGTCATGCAAACGGACCGAACGCCGGTCGCGCTGATCGGGGCGAGCCTCGATCTCGGCGCCGGGCGGCGTGGAGTCGACATGGGACCTTCCGCGATCCGGTACGCGGGGCTCGATGCGCGGGTCGAACGCCTCGGCAAAAACGTCTACGACTGGGGCAATGTTGAGGGCGCGGTGCCCGAGGCGACCGAGATGGGAAGCGAGCGCGTGCGTTTCCTGGCGCCGATCAAGCAGGCCTGCGAGCGTGTGGCACACCTGGTCGCGAGAGCGGTGGAAGAAGGGCTCCAGCCGCTCGTGTTGGGCGGAGACCACTCGGTCGCGATCGGGACCCTCGGCGGCCTTGCCCGCGCGAACGGCCCCGGCGGCGTGCTTTGGCTCGACGCACACGGCGACCTGAACCGTCCCGAGACGTCCCCGACCGGGAACGTGCACGGGATGCCGCTGGCGGCCGCGCTCGGGCTCGCGGGCCCCGAGTTCGAGAGCGACGCCTGGCGGCTTCCCGCGGTCACGGCGGACCGTGTCGCGCTGGTCGGTGTGCGCTCGCTAGACCCAGCGGAGGCGGAGCTGATTGCCGAAACCGGCGTCTCCGTCTACACCATGAGCGACGTCGACCGGCTCGGGCTCGAGCGGGTGGTCCGCGAGGCGCTGGCAAAGATCGCCGGGCCCGGCTTCGTGCACGTCAGCCTCGACATGGACGCGCTCGACCCCGACATCGCGCCGGGCGTCGGCACGCCGGTGCGCGGCGGCCTCTCGTACCGGGAGGCGCATCTCGCGATGGAGCTCGTCGCGGAGTCAGGACTCGCCGGTTCGCTCGAGGTTGTCGAGGTGAATCCGATCCTCGACCGTGAGAACGAGACCGCGAAGCTCGCCGTCGAGCTCGTTGCCAGCGCGCTCGGGGCGCGGATTCTCTAGATCCGACTTGGCAGCGCGGCGACGATCCGCGGCAGGGTCTCGCGCCAGTCGCCGGCAACGGCGACGTCGGCGGTTCCGCGCACCGGCGCGTCGGACGACTTGAGAACCAGGATCACGTCCGCCTTGACCGACGCCGCCGTGTGCTCGAAGTCGCCCGAAGTCTCGACGGCGATGTACAGCCGCGGCGCGACCTGGCGACCGAGCAGGCCGATCTGGCGAGCCCATGGGACGACGCCGGCTGCGCAGGCCGCGCGGTCGCCCCCGACAGCAGCCCGGAGCGCAGCTGCGGCGCGCTCCAGCTCGCCGAGCCCTCCCGCTCCGACACTCTCGCCGGCCGAGATGATCACGTCGGCCTCGTCGAGCGCGTACGGAACAGGCTCCGCAGGCTGGGTCGCGAGCACGGGCGTCTTCGACTGCGGAAGCCCGTTCAGCTGGAACTGTCGGAGCTCCCCCTCGCTCCCATTCGGCTCGAGCGGCTCGAACATGCGCGGACGCACGGTGGCGAGCTGCGGCGTCGTCGCGCCCATGATTACCGAGACGATGTTGCCGCCGTAGGCGGGCTTGTACTGGATCAGCCGCCCGCCTCGGTCGATGCCGAGGTCGACGCAGTCGCCGGTCATGCCGAGCTCGAGCTCGCCGGCGACCCGCGGGCCGAGGTCGCGCCCGCGAGCCGTGGCGGGAATGAGGAGGATATGCGGCCGCTCGCGATCGACGACCTGCCGAATCGAGGCGGCCCAGACGTCGCCCACAGGCTCTCGCAGCGCTTCGTGCTCGGCGACGACCACACGGTCGGCACCGCGCCGGGCGACCTCCGCCGCGGTGTGCCCCACGTCATGGCCGAGCACGAGCGCGACGTTTGCGCCCCCGAGCTTCCCGGCGAGCTCGCGTCCCTTGGCGACGAGCTCGAGCGATGTTCTCGAGGGCCGGCCGTCGAACGTCTCGACGAGCGACCAGCAGTCGTATGACTTGCCGGGCTTCTCGCCAAGTCGTTCCGGCTTCTGCCAGGTCGAGGCAGCCCTCGGCCGCTCGTCGAGGAGGGCTGCCACCCGCTTCGCGCCCTCCTCGGGGGAAGGCGCGAGTTCGCGGGCACGGTCGGGCGTCACGTCGCGTACCGCCAGGACGCGGGTCGGCGAGCCGGTCTGGCCGAACCGCTTGTCGTTCTCGCGCAGGTCGTCGACCAGATCCGACGCGGTCCAAACGTCGATCCGGCCCTCCCGGTCAGCTCCCAACGGCGGGTTCGCCGTCCGGGCGATCGAGACCAGGGCGGGCAGCGGCAACTCGACCGTCTCCTCGCCTTCGTCGGTCTCGCGTCGCACGCGGAGGCGGTTGCCCTCGAGCGCGACCTCGACGGCGCTCGTGGCGTGCGGCCAGCCGAGGAACGCCGCGACCTCCGGCGGTACCTGCCAGGTCTCCGAGTCCAGTGTCTTGCGCCCGCAGAGCACGAGGTCGCAGCCCTCCTTCTCGATCGCCATCGCGATCGTCCGGGAAGTGCCGAGCGTGTCCGCGACCGCGAAGGCCCGGTCGGAGAGGTGGATGCAGCGGTCGGCGCCGAGGCGGATGCACTCGCGCAGCGCCTCCTCGGCCTGCGGCGGGCCCATCGTCATCGCAATCACCTCGCCGCCGTTGTCGTCGCGAAGGCGGGCCGCCTCGGCGACGGCGAACGCATCGAAAGCATTCAGCTCGAGCGGGACGCCCTCACGCTTGAGCTGCTTCGTTTCGTGGTCGAACTCGATCGCGTCTGGGCGCGGGATCTGCTTGATCAGACAGACGATCTTCAACGGCGGGACACTATTAGACGGTGGTGGGAATCCTGTACGACATCCACGGCAACGTGGATGCGCTCGAGGCGGTTCTCGCCGACGCGGAACGGGTAGGGATCGACCGCTGGCTGCTCGGCGGCGACTACGGGACGCCGAGCCCTTACCCGCTCGAGACGCTCGACCGGCTGCGCGGGCTGCCGAACACGACCTGGATCCGCGGCAACGGTGAGCGCTGGCTTCGCGAGCCGCCTGCCGATCGCCCCGAGGTGGTCGAGACTTACGAGCGCTTCCGCGACCAGCTTGCGCCGGACGTGGTCGACTGGCTTTACCACCTGCCGCCGCAAGCCGAGCTCGGCGGCGTCCTCTACGTGCACGGCTCGCCGCTCGCGGATGACGACAGCTTCGCCGCCGAGCCCCGGGCGGGCGAGGAGCGGCTGCTGGTGGGCGTTCGCGACCGGACGATCGTCTTCGGCCACAGTCACCTGCAGTTTCGCCGGCCGGGGCCGGACGGCACCGACCTCGTCAACCCCGGCAGCGTCGGCATGCCGCTCGACGGCGACACGCGCGCGGCCTGGGCGACCTGGGACGGCGACTTCACGTTCCGGCGAACGGCCTACGACGTCGAGCCCGCCGCGGCCGCCTACCGGTCAATGGGCGGCGACTTCGGCGAGTTTGCGGCGCGTCGGATCGAGAAGGGGTCGGACTGATGTTGGGCGTCCTGTACGACGTGCACGGCAACCTGCCCGCGCTCGACGCTGTGTTGGCGGAAGCCGAGCGAGAGGGTGTCGACGAATGGCTGCTCGGTGGCGACTACTGCGCCTTCGGCCCGTGGCCCGTCGAGACGCTGGCTCGCCTGCGCGAGCTTCCGAACGCGACCTGGATCCGAGGCAACGGCGAGCGCTGGCTCGTCGACCCCCCACAGGATCTGCCGGGCGAGATGCTCGAGTTCATCCACGCTGCGCTCGCTTCTTCGATCGCGCAGCTGCGGGCCTCCGACATCGACTGGCTGATCGGGCTGCCTGCCTTCGCCGAGCGTGAGGACGCCTTCTACTGCCACGGCTCGCCACGGTCGGACGTCGAGAGCTTCGCGCCGGAGCCTCGCGACGACGACGCGCGGCTCCTTGCCGGCGTCAAGGAGCGGCAGGTCGTCTTCGGCCACAGCCACGTCCAGTTCCGACGTGCCGGCCCAAGCGAAACAGACCTTGTCAACCCCGGCAGCGTCGGCATGCCGCTCGACGGCGACACGCGCGCGGCCTGGGCGCTGCGACCCGCGGACGGCGAGGTCGAGCTTCGCCGCACGGTGTACGACGTCACTCCCGCGGTCGAGAAGATGCGCGAGTACGACTGGGGCGAGCGTGTCGCCGAGCGGCTGCTGAACGGCCGCGACCCAGGCTAGGCCTACCCCAGCGAAGCGTCGACCGTTATCTCGGGGACGGACGCAAGCGCCTTCGAGACCGGGCAGTTCTCCTTGGCCTGCTCGGCGGCCTGTTTGAAGCCCTCCTCGTCCACGCCCTCGACCTCGCCGCGAACCGTCAGGTGGATCGCGTTGATCGCGAAGCCACCGTTGGCGCTGTCGAGCGTCACCTGAGCGTCGGTCTCCAGCTTCGTGGGCGGATGCCCAGCCTCCGCGAGGCCGTTTGCTAGCGCCATCGAGAGGCACGTCGCATGCGCGGCCGCGATCAACTCCTCGGGGCTCGTCTTGCCGTCCGGCTGCTCGAATCTGGACGCGAACGTGACCTGCTCGTCCTGGATCGCCTGACTCGACTCGAGGTCGAACTCGCCTTTTCCTCCCTTGAGGTCGCCTGTCCAGGTCGCCTTTGCCTTCCGCTCAATCGCCATCCTCATCCTCCTCTTCGCCTGATCCACTCGGCTGGTAATAACGCCGACCACGCAACTGTTCCGGAAGGTGGTCGGCGTCAAACCCGGCCGGGTCGTCGTGAGGGTAGACGTAGCCCTGTCCTCGGCCGAGCTTCTTCGCGCCGAAATAGCTCGCGTCGCGGAGCTCGTCGGGTGGCCGTAGATGGCCATGCTCGCGCACGTCTGCCGTCGCCTCCTTGATCGCGACGTAGCTCGCGTTGGACTTCGGGGCGCGCGCGAGGTAGATCGCGGCCTGGGAGAGATTGAGCCGTGCCTCGGGAAGGCCGACGTGCTCGACGGCATGGGCGGCCGCGACCGCGACCAGTAGCGCGCGCGGGTCGGCGTTGCCGATGTCCTCGGAGGCGAGGATGATCATCCGCCGCGCGATGAAGCGCGGGTCCTCGCCGCCCTCGAGCATGGCGGCGAGGTAGTAGACGGAGGCGGCCGGGTCGGAGCCGCGCATCGACTTGATGAAGGCCGAGATGAAGTCGTAGTGCGCGTCGCCGCCCTTGTCGTACACGAGCGGGCGTTTGCGTGCCGCGTCCTCGATGTCTGCTTCCGTTGGGACCTCGTGCCGCGCGATGG
>JBQCGP010000087.1:0-111013 GCA_051955535.1 Gaiellaceae bacterium
TGGGGCTCCGCGCGGCCCCAGCGGCGACGGTTTGGTGGCTTGACTCGGTCAAGAAGCGGCACGCGTCCGTGATGGATAAATCCCTCTGGCGAGTCGCCGTTCACGTCGACAACGACTCCGAAGGAAGAAGGGCGGCCGTTCGGCCGCCCTTCACGTTTCAGCCACTCACCGTGAGCCGCTCGCGCGGCGAACTCCGGCTATGCGTCGACGTGGAAGCTCGTGGAGGCCAGCGTCTGAAAACCATGCTTCGTGTACGTGCCGAGTGACGCCGTGCAGTCAGCGGCTCCGCTGGTCCACCCTCCGGAACTGAGGATGAAGTTCCAGTTCGTGTCGAGGGATCCAGGGAAAACGCCCTTCCAGCTGTCGTATCCGACGCCGCCCCCGCCGCACACCAAGTGGATATACGGTTGGGTGGCGGGCGTCGAGACATTGAAGGTCACCGTGTCGCCGCGCGAAAGTCCAGGCGTGCCGGTGTCGGTGACGAGGACCGGCTCAGAAACGGTGGAGCTCCCCGTCGCGCCACTGCCTCCTGGCTTCCCTCCGCCTCTTGCAGCGAGCGCGGCCGGGACGACGACGAGGGCAAGAACAAGAGCGCCAATCTGCGCGGCATGGGCGATGCGGCGTGTCATAGCTGCGGCTTCCTTTCAGTAGACGGCGGCGGTGCGAGGTCGTGTCGCAAGGCGGCGTATGCGTCGAAAGACACTTTTCGGTCCTCTGCGGGCGTGATCGGCAGGCCAGTTAGGCCGCCGGATCCCTCAAACGGGGGACGAGGGCGTGCTCCCGAAGCCTGCGTTCGGACCACGCGAATGCCCCCCGACGTTCGTGCCTGGCTCACGAAGCGGCGGACCTTAGCAGGGCCCCCGGATGTTTCGAGAGGCGCTCTAGTGCGAAATCTGCGCTATTAGCGCGAACGCAACCACGAGACCGATCACGATCAGCGCAGATCGGGCCGTTTGGGCGAGCCGCAGGGCCGTGTATCCGACCAGCGCCGTTGGCAATCCCGGTTCGCTCGCCGTTGCAATCGCTGCGGCGACTCGCGGACCCCTCACGAGGAAGGCGTCCGGATCACGGTCGGGCAAGAGCTCGCGGGCGCGCTCGCACACCTCAGCCGAGACGAGCACGAGCTCGGAGTGGATTTCCCACGGCTCGACGGCGACCGCGCTCATACCCTCACGCTATCGGCCCTCGCCATCCCTCGCTTGAGGGGTGCGCCAGTACGATCCGCCCGTGCAGAAGTACGTCCTGAGCGAATTGGACTCGGGCGAGCGCGTCATCTCGGAGCGACTCGCACACGTGCGCTCGGTGGCGATCGGCTTCTGGATCGGGGCCGGATCGCGAGACGAGAAAGCCGATCGCGCCGGTGTCTCGCACTTCATCGAGCACCTTCTCTTCAAGGGGACGGCTTCCTACTCCGCGCAGCAGATCGCAGAGATCTTCGACACGCTCGGCGGCGAGCTGAACGCGGCCACCTCGCGTGAACATACCGTCGTCTACGCGCGCGTCCCGGACGACCAGCTTCAGACGGCGCTCGACGTGATGGGGGAGATGGTCTTCGCGCCGACGTTCGGCGAGCTCGACGCCGAGCGCGAGGTCGTGCTCGAGGAGATCGCGATGTACGAGGACCAGCCGCAGGAGCTCGTCCACGACTTGATCCAAGAGGCGACGTTCGGCTCGCACCCGCTTGGGCGTCCTGTGATCGGCACCGCCGATGTGATCTCGTCGCTCGGCCGGCGCGCGATCACTTCGTACCACCGCACCATGTACTTCCCCGGCAACGTCGTCGTTGCGGCGGCCGGCAACGTTCAGCACGAAACGCTGCTTCGGTTGATCAACCGCGCGCAGATGAAGGCGCTGCATGCCGCCGAGCCGAAGGGGCCGCGCGTCCGCAGGCCGCTCGTCAAGGCGCCCGCGCCCGGGCTGCGCTTCCAGCGCAAGGACACCGAGCAGTACCACGTCTGCCTCGCCGCTCCTGGGATCTCGCGCTCGGATCGCCGCCGGTTCGCCGCTTCCCTGCTCGACGGGATCCTCGGCGGCTCCGCATCGTCGCGCCTGTTTCAGGAGATCCGCGAGAAGCGGGGGATGGCCTACGCCGTCTATAGCTTTGCGTCGCAGTACACGGACACGGGCCAGATCGGCGTCTACATCGGGACGCGCGAGGAGAACCTGCGCGAGTGCCTCGCGATCACGCGCGAGCAGATCGGCGACATTGCCGACGGCAACCTGCGTCCCGCCGAGCTCGAGCGGGCGAAGGAGAACATGAAGGGCAGGATCATGCTCTCGATGGAATCGACCTCGAACCGGATGAGCAGGCTCGGGAAGTCGCTGATCTCGGACACCGAGCTGCTCTCGATCGAGAGGATCATCGCGGAGATCGAGGCGGTTGAGGCGGAAGAGATCGCCGAGCTCGCGGGCGTGCTCCTGGCGCCGGAGAGGCTCTCCGCGGCGGGGATCGGGCCGAGCGAGAAACGGTTCCTGTCCGCCGTCGAGCGCATCAATCCGGAGCTGGCGAAGGCGGCGTGAAAGTCGCGCTGTTCGGGCACCGGGGGCGGGTTGGCTCGGTGCTCACGCCTGCACTCGAGGCGGCCGGCCACGAGGTGAGGGGGATCGGGCCTGGGGAGGAGGTGGAGCTCAGCAGCATCGACGCGGCCGTCGACTTCACCCAGCCCGACGCGGCGGGTGCAAACGCACGGTCGGCCCTAGAGGAGGGCATTCCCATCGTGATCGGGACAAGCGGCGTTCCGGCCGACGAGCTGGAGGCTCTCGAGGCGCTGGCGCTCGAGCGCTCGGTCCAGCTGCTCGTTGTGCCGAACTTCGCGATCGGCGCCGTCCTGATGATGCGCTTCGCCGAGGCAGCCGCGGAATACCTGCCGCGGACGGAGATCGTCGAGCTCCACAACGAGGGCAAGAAGGACGCGCCGTCGGGCACCGCGCGCGCGACGGCGGAGCGCCTGCCGGGCGAGCCGGCGATCCACTCCGTCCGCCTGCCCGGCCTCGTCGCGCACCAGGAGGTCCTGCTCGCCGACGAAGGGCAGTTGCTGACGATCCGCCACGACACGCTCTCGCGCGAGGCATTCGTCCCGGGAGTCTTGCTCGCGCTCGAACGCCTTCGGACCCTGCCACTGGGCCTGACGATCGGGCTCGACACGCTGCTCGCGTGACGATCGACCGCGTCACGGAGGCCGATCTCGACGCGCTGCTGCCGCTCATGCGCGCCTACTGCGACTTCTACGAGGTCTCGCCCTCGGACGATGAGCTGCTCGGGCTCTCGCGGGCGCTGATCGCGGATCCCGCGCGCGAGGGCGTCCAGCTGCTTGCGCGCGACGATGAACGCGCGCCGCTCGGCTTCGCGACGCTCTACTGGAGCTGGGCGACGACGAGCGCCGAGCGGATCGGTGTCATGAACGACCTCTACGTCGCGCCGGAGGGGCGTGGCACGGGGCTTGCGGAGGCGCTGGTCGAAGCGTGCCGGGCCGAGTGCGCCGCCCGTGGCGCCGGCAAGCTCACGTGGCAGACCGCGCCCGACAACGAGCGCGCGATGAAGGTCTACGACCGCGTCGGCGCGACGCGCGAACAGTGGGTCGACTACTGGCTGCCCGTCTAAGGCAGTAGGGACTGTCCCCGGGGGGGACTGTCCCAACAACCGCTTAATGGGACAGTCCCCGTGCGGGGACAGTCCCTGCCTTACACTTTCGGCGGTGCTCGGCGAGGTCATCACCGCCACGGTGACGCCGTTCGACGCGGAGGGTCGCGTCGATCCCGATCGCTACGCCGAGCTCTGCCGCTACCTCGTCGACAACGGCTCCGACGGCGTCGTCGTCTCCGGAATGACCGGCGAGGCGCCGACGCTCTCCGACGACGAGCGGTTGGAGCTCCTTCGCGTCGCCCTCGACGCGATCGGCGACCGCGCGACCGTCATCGCCGGCACGGGCACCTACTCGACCGAGCACTCGATCCACCTGACAGAGCAGGCGCATGCGGCCGGCGCGCACGGGATGCTCGTCGTGACGCCGTACTACAACAAGCCGCCGCCTCGCGGGATCGTCGCGCACTTCGACGCGGTTGCCGGCGCCACCGACCGGCCGGTGATGGTCTACAACATTCCTTCGCGGGTCGCGATCAACATCGAGCCCGAGACGATGGCGAAGCTCGCCGAGATCCCGAACGTGACCTCCGTCAAGCAGGCCAACGCAGACATCGACCAGGCGCGGAGGATCGTCGAGCTCGGCCTCGACCTCTACGCCGGGGACGACAACATCATCCACCCCTTCCTCGAGGTCGGCGGCCGCGGCGGGGTCTGCGTCCACACGCACGTGGTCGGGCCGCAGGTGAAGGAGATGATCCGGCGCTTCCGGGACGGCGACACTGAGGGCGCGAAGCAGATCGACGAGGAACTGGCGCCGGCCTACGAACTGCTCGGTGTCGTCACCGGGCCGATCCAGATCAAGGCCGCGCTGAACATGATCGGTCAGGACGTCGGCGGGCTGCGGTTGCCGCTCGTCGAGGCGAGCGAGGACGAGAAGGCTCAGGTTCGGGGCTGCCTCGAACGCCTCGGCGCTCTCGCGCCGGCAACGGCCTAGTTTCTCAGCTTCGCCGCGCGTTTCTGCGGCTGCGGCTCGGAAACCATCGTCTCCTGCTCGGGCTGGTCGGCGACGAGGCGCGCTGCCGCGCCGCTCGCGAGTTCCTGGAGCTTCTGGGCCATGGCCTGCGTCTCGTCGAGCAGCCGCCCGCGCTCGTTCCAGACGGCTTCGGTGTCGCTCTGGACTTCGCGCATACGCGCGTCGGCCTTGTCCCTGGCCGCGCTGATTTCCGCGTCGGCCTTGTCCTTGGCCGCGCGGATTTCCGCATCGCTCTGCTGCTTTCGTTGATCGGCTTCGGCCTCGGCCTTGGCCACGAGCTCCGACGCTAGCGCCTTCGCCTCCGCGAGGACCCGGTCCGCTTCCGCCTTCTCACGGTCAGCTTCGTCGCTCGCGTTCACGACCAGCTTCGCGGCCTCCGCTTTGGCCCGGTCCTTCTCGGCGTCGGCCTCGTCGCGAGCAGCCTCGAGCAACTTCTCGGCCGACTCGCGTGCCTCTTGCAGAACTGCCACCGTCTGCTTTCCGACCCGGTCGAGCGCGTGCCGGACCGCGGCCCGCGGCGAGCGGCTGATCTCCAGCTCGCCGATCACGCGGTTGACGCGTTTGATGTACGCATCGACAGCGTCGCGGTCGTAACCGCGCACCGAGACGGGGAACTGCACGTTGCGGATGTCGGCAGGGACATGGTCCCGAAGGTTCTCGAGCTCGTCGGGCGCCGGCTCCGCAGCGGGCGCTGCGGCTTCAGGCTGGGCGGGTTGACGTTCGTCTGCGGCCATGCGTCACCCCTATTAGAACCCGTGCTCACTCGACAAATCAAGCGAGGTACCGCGCGGGGCGATACGCCAATGCAAGGCTAGGCTTGATCCATGAGGGTCTCGACGCTCGCCGGCGAGCTGCACGACTGCCTGAGCGAAGTGTTCGGCGGGCCGGTGCCTGCGCCACCTGACGACGTCGAGGATCCGGAGCGCTTCTTCCAACAGTGGCTTGCGGAACGGAACCTCGGGCTCGTTCCGATCGAGGATGCGGGTTCGTTCGATTGGCCCGGTCAATGGATCGCACTTGTCCGAGGTGTCGATCGCCAGCACGCCGTGGTCATGTTCGGGTCACCTTCGGGTCTCTGGCTGGACCCCAGCGGCGTGTACCAGGACGACGTTCGGATCGACGCCGGCTTGATGCTGACGCCGCTCGATTTTCACCTGCCGACCAGCGTCCCTTATGGGAGCGTGGAGGGCGTCGGCACCGTGGTGGGGATCCTTATAGCCTCGCAAGCCGAGGCTCCGCTGAAGAGAGTCGATTCGGTCGCGGCGCTGCCCGGGCGGGGGCTCGAGGGCGACCGCTACGCAGACGGAAGAGGCACCTTCAGTGCGCCGGGAAGCGGCTACGAGGTCACGCTTGTCGAAGCTGACGTGCTCGACGCCGTCGAGCTCTCGTGGGAGGACGCTCGCCGGAACATCGTCACGGCCGGCATCTCGCTGAATGCGCTTGTCGGTCACCGGTTCCGCGTCGGATCCGTGACCTGCGTGGGGCGGAGACTCGCCGAACCCTGCTCGCATCTCGAGAAGCTTGCCCGCCCCGGCCTGCTGCGGCCGCTCGTCCATCGTGGCGGCCTTCGGGCCGACATCCTGACCGGCGGCACCATCACGACCGGCGACGACGTCGCACTCGCCGACTGATCCGACGGCGTCAGGCGGCGTGGGCGCGCTCGGCGTAGGCCACGCGCTCGAACGGCCACTCGTCGGCAAGCCAGTTCGTCACGACCCGCCACAGCTGCGTATCGAGCTCGGGCCGGCTCGCGCGCACCCACGAGCTCACATGCGCATCGTGCCGCTCGCCGGCGTCGGGATAGATGTAGACGCAGCCGAGCACGTCATCGGTCGCGGGATCGAGGACGGTGTAGGTGAAGCCCGCCCTGTTCTCGAAGTCGTCGGCGTGCGCTTGCAGGTCGCGCCGGTTGTCGTCCAGGCTGCGTTCGTCGGGCCAGGAGCTTGTCTCCCAGCCGGGCGTCATATGGATGTGCTCCACGGATGACGCCCATGCTTCGTAGTCGGAGTCGTTGTGTTGCGGCCCGAGTGGCTCGAGCCTGAACTGCTCCGTCGCGAGAGCGAGCGGGACGACGAATCCGGACGGGACAAACGGCTCCTGCGCCACACCGACATCCTCGTCGATTCGGCCTGCCAGGTAGCGAACTTCACCGGGTGCGGCTACTCAACGGCTGCGGCGAACGATGATTTGTGCGCCTCTGCTGAGTCTCTCTGAGCGAACCACCACGCCTACACCGCAAACGAAGGAGTTGCATGAGGTTTCTTCTCACTTCCGCTGGCATCAAGAACCCGAGCATCCACAACGCGCTGGTCGACCTGCTAGGCAAACCGATTGCCGAGTCCAGCGCACTCTGCATCCCCACCGCGTCGTACGCCATGCCCGGCGGCGGAGCTGGCGGGGCATTGCGGTTTATCAGCGGACGAGAACCTCGCTGCCCCATGTGCGAATTGGGGTGGAAGTCGTTGGGAGTGCTGGAGCTCACCGCGCTGCCCAGCATCGATGAAGAGCAGTGGGTCCCTACGGTCCAGGAGACTGACGCCCTGCTGGTGAATGGCGGCGACGCCTTGTATCTGGGCCACTGGATGCGGCACGCCGGACTGGCTGACCTCTTGCCGTCGCTCGAAGCGGTCTACGTGGGACTGAGCGCTGGGAGCATGGTGATGGCCCCCCGTATCGGGGAGGAGTTCGTCGAGTCGTACGTCTGGAAGGCGCCCACCGGTGACAACACGCTGGGCATCATCGACTTCTCGATCTTTCCGCACCTCGATCACCAGGACCTGCCGGAGAACACCATGGCCGACGCAGAACGATGGGCGGCCGGCATGTCGGTGCCGGCATACGCGATTGACGATCAGACCGCCATCCAGGTGACCGACGGGTCCGTCGAAGTCGTCTCCGAGGGACACTGGAAGCTGTTCACCCCTAGCCCGGAGGCAAGCGAATCGGGCTAGGAAGAACCTGGCCCCACGGCAGACGGGACCACGACGGCGGTCGCTCTCGCCGGAACCGCTCGGCGGTCGCATAGGCCTGTTCCGGATCGGACGTCTCCTTCTCCACGCTTGCGCCGTAGCGCGTCGCGAGCTCCGACACGGGGTAGCGCACTTCCGGGCTTACGCGTGCGCCGACCATCAGGATCACGCACGGCCCGTCGCCAGCCCCGACGAAGGCGTGCTCCGTCCAGGGGGGCGAGTGGAAGAAGTCCCACGGCCCGAGGCGTCGCTCCTCGCCCTCGACGAGCAGCCTGCACTCGCCTGCCAGAACAAGGAACGCCTCCTGATTCGACTCGGCGTGATAGACGCCGCTCTGGCCCGGCTCGAGAACCGTGACGTTGATCCCGAGCTGCGCGAATTCGATCGGCGGATCGCCGTACTCGCTCTCGAACCAGCACGCCGCTCCCCTGCTGTCCGCGAACCACCACTCGGTATCGCGCACGTTGACGACGAACCAGCCATCCGTGACGGGGACAAGCCCGGAGCCAGAGTCCTCAAGCCGCGCCTCGGCCACGGATCCCGATTCTCGCAGCCCGAGACGCCCGATCAGGAGTCGCCGGAGGCCGGGGTTCGGCCGGGATTCCAGATGACCTCCCAGAGATGGCCGTCGAGATCACGGAAGTAGCCGGAGTAGATCCCCCACGGTCGTTCGTGTGGCGGTGTGATGCTCGCGCCGGCGGCCTCTGCTTTCCCGAGGAGCTCGTCGACATCTGATCGGCTCTGGACGAGCTGGCCGAGGCTGAACTCGCCACTCTGCACACCCTGGAAGGGAATCTCCGCGTCCTTGGCGAGCTCGCTGCGCGGGTAGAGACCGAGGAGCAGCCCGCCTTCGAGCTCGAACAGCACGATCGCGCCGTTGGCGCCGGTCCTCTCGTCTGTCCACTCGCTACCGATGACGCCGGACGACTGGAAGCCAAGTCCGTCGCGGTAGAACGTGAGCGCCCGCTCGAGATCTTCGACGGCCAGCGTGATCACATTCAGACGCGGTTCCATCAGCTCTCTTCCGATCAGCGAAATTGGTCGATGCCCAGGCCGTCGTGCTGGTCCCAGCCGTAGGCGGCGAGGTAGCCCCAGCAGTCTGGGCGGCTCCCGTCCGTGTCGGTGATGCCGTACGCATCAGCCAGCTGGCGCGCGCTGACGATCGTGCCCGCCCACCGGTGAGCGTCGCCGGCCCGGGCGAGGGCGGCAACGCCTCTGGCGACATAGACAGGCGACTCGGAGATCCCGAATCCAGGGCGCTCTTCCAAGGCATCCCGCCAGTTCGCCTCGCTGACGCCGAAGTTCTCCAGCATTTTCTCCGAGCGCAGCCAGCCGGGTGTGATGCCAACGGCCGTTACCGGGCTGTTCTCCAGCTCGATGGTGAGGCCCTTCACGATTCGTTCGACGTTGGCCTTGACGAGGTCGTAATAGAAGCCCACGTTCCGCCGGAAGTCGGCATTCGCCGCTGAGGTGCCGTCAGTCATCTCAACCACCAGTGCCTGGTTTCCCTGAGCCTCGGCGGTGCGCAACATGAGCGGGATCGCGGCGCGGCACGTGATCAGGTGCGTATGCACGCCCATCTGCAGCATCCGCAGCCCGCCGTCCCAGTCGTGCTCCCAGAGCGGCTTATCCCATTCCATGTACCTGTCGCCGCCGAAGATGTCGTTGACGAGGAGATCGAGCCGGCCCTGGTCGCGCTCGATGGTCGCGACCAGCTCGGCAACCGAAGCAGGGTCCTCGTGATCGACTACGAGCGCCGCCCCGTTGCCGCCCGCGGCCGCAATCAGGTCGCCGGTCTCCTCGATCGTTTCGGGCCTGCCAATCTCCGAAGGCCCGTCCGTCCGGCTGCTGCGGCCAGTCGCGTAGACGTGGAAGCCCGCGCGGGCAACCTCGACGGCGATCGCACGGCCTGCACCGCGGGTCGCGCCCGCCACAAGCGCGACCCTTCTCCCCGGAACGCCCGGGGCGGCTGCCCGTGCTTCGGTCACATCGACTTCCGAGGCTAGCCGCTCCTGGTGCCCGCGGAGTTTGTCTGCATTTACCGGCCTAGCTGACGCCCAATGCTTCGTAGGCTGCGAAGAGCTCGTTCCAGCGGGCCTCGACGTTGCGGAGCTCGTGGCCGCTCAGGTAATCGGCCAGATGCTCGACGTGAATCTGGATCCCCGCGCCGTAGGCCGGGAGCAGGTCGACGGGCAAGCCCCGCACTTCCCAGACCAGCCTGGTCTGAGCGCCCTCGGCGATCAGCTGGGCCTCGTTCACGGTCTGCTTCGGCTGGCCGGGCTGAGGATCGGGATCGCGCATCGTCAACTGCAAGCGCTGCGGAGGCTCGCACGCCTCTACCCGCCCCGTGCGCTCTCCCGAGACGCCGATGCGCAGACGGAACTCGCCCCCCTGAGAAAGCTCTCCCTCTACCTCGCCGTACCAGTGGGCGAGTCGATCGGGATCCGTGAGTGCTCCCCAGAGGTCATCGATCCCCGTGTCGAGGCGATCTTCCATCCGCACGACGCCCTCGCCATCGACCGAATGGAGACTCCCCAGAAGGGATGCGTTGCCGGTCATCTAGATCCTCCTCTATTCGTGGCTTCCCTGGGTCTCGATGAGACGAAACGTTCGGCCGCTTCGCCGATCGTCAATGCTCAGACGGCAGAGTCGCCACGAAGTCATCGGATATGAGGCCTGAGCGCGTGTCGGGCGTCAGCCGATTTGCTCGGCCAGCCCGATGAGAATGCCCTCGGGGCCTCGGACGTAGCAGAGCCGATACACGTTTTCGTACTGGACTACTTCGTCGACGAGCTGCCCGCCGCGTTTGCGGAGACGGGCGAGCGTATCGTCGAGGTCGTCCACGGCGAACATGACACGCAGGTAGCCCAGCGCGTTCACGGGGGCGTTCCGGTGATCGGCGACCACAGGCGGCGCGAGAAATCGCGAGAGTTCGAGCCGGCCGTGGCCGTCCGGCGTACGCATCATGGCGATCTCGACGCGCTGGTCGCGCAGTCCAGTGACGCGCCCTGACCAGTCTCCTTCGATCATGGCTCGCCCTTCGAGTTCGAGGCCCAGCTCGGTGAAAAAGGAGATGGCGGCATCAAGCGATTCCACCACGATGCCGACGTTGTCCATCCGTTGAAGCGCCACGCGCTTATGCCTCAATCAGCAGCGTGCAGGGCTGCCGCGGTCGTCACGACCCCCGCGAACTCGTCCTGGAGGTTGATGCCGGTCATGCGCGCGATCTCGGCAGCCGGCACGACCCCGCCATCCGGCTCGGCGATGTCGAACGTGTGGGTCGCGTCGAGGACGAACCACACGTCGTAACCAAGGTCGGAACCGATGCGTGCGGTCGTCTCACAGCAAAAGTTCGTCTGAATCCCGCACACCGCGATCGCGCCGATCCCTCGCTCGCGCAGCCATGCGTCGAGATCGACATCTCCGTGAAACGACGAGTGCACTGACTTGACAATGCGCAGATCGGGCTCGCCGGTGACGGCCTCCTTCAGCTCGAAGCCGGGCGTGCCGCGCTCGAGCGGGCCACCCCGCCAATCGTGCTGAACGACCACGATCGGGTCGCCGCGCCGGCGCCACGCGGCAATCAGCTTGGTGACGTTCTCCTCGGCATGGGGATTGTCGCGGGGGCCGAACGCTGGATCCTCGAAGCCGCGCTGAACGTCGACCACCAGCAGCGCACGCTGCCCGGTCATGCGTCTGACCCTACCGAAATGGGCCACCCTGACTGGTGCAGCGTTGCCGACTATCCGGTCGTGACGGATCCTGCTGCGTCGTACGCTGTCCGGAACGTGCCGCCCCAGATCCGATATGCCCGCAGCGGCAGTGTGAGTATCGCCTACCAGGTCGCCGGCGAGGGCACCACCGACGTGCTGATGATTCCCGGCTGGGTAACCCACCTCGCCCTCGACTGGCGGGAGCCGCGGTGGGTCGGCTGGTTCGAGCGGATGACCGCCTTTGCACGGATCGTCCGGTTTGACAAGCGAGGCACCGGCATGTCCGACCGCCCGCCGGGAGTCCCGACTGCCGATGAGCGGATGGCAGATGCGCTTGCGGTGATGGACGCCGCCAGGCTCAGCCGCGCGCATGTACTCGGCTGGAGTGAAGGCGGGCCGCTCGGCGTCATGGTCGCGGCGGCGTATCCAGAGCGCGTACAGAGTCTCATCCTTTACGGAACGCAGGCCAGGTTTAAGCGCCGCGATGACTACCCCTTCGGCGACGAGGAATCCGAAGTCGGGTACGCGGAAATCGAGCGGGACTGGGGCACGGAGCGACAGGCACGCGAGTTCGTTCCTGACGCGGATCCAGCGGAGATCAGGCGTCTCGCGGCCTACTACCAGGCCGGCGCAAGCCCGAGCGCGGGAGTGGCACTCGCACGCGCGAATGCGGCGATGGACGTGCGCGGGCTGCTCGCTTCGATCCGCGTGCCGACGCTCGTCCTCAACCGCGAACACGACGCCGTCGCGCCCGGCGAGACAGGGAAGTACCTCGCCGAGCGGATTCCCGGAAGCCGCTTCGTCCAGCTTCCTGGATCGGCACACGCACCCTGGCTCGGCGATGCGGAGCGGCTCTGCACCGAGGTCGAGCACTTCGTCACCGGCGTCCGTCCGGTGGCGCGTGAACCGGGCGCGGTGCGCACGATCCTTCATTGCGACATCGTCGGCTCGACAGCACGGGCGGTGTCACTCGGCGACGAGCGATGGAGCGAACTCCTCGCGGACTATGACAAGAGTGCCGAACTGGCCGTGAATGCGCACGGGGGCCGAATCGTCGACCGGACAGGAGATGGGTTCATGGCGGCCTTCGAGGGGCCTGTCGGCGCGATCCGCGCCGCACGGCATCTCCAGCTCGACGCACGGGAACTCGACCTTCAGGTACGCGCCGGTCTGCACATCGGTGAGGTGCGTGAGGAGGGCGGGCTCCTGCGCGGGATCGCCGTCCACGTCGCCGCGCGGGTGATGTCGGAGGCACAGGGTGGCGAGATTCTCGTCTCCGAAACCGTTCGAGACGTCGTGGCGGGCGCGAACCTCAGCTTTGCTGATCGCGGCGCCCGCGAGCTGAAGGGGATCGAGGGTCAGCGGCATGTATTCGCCGTAATGGTGGGATCCGGTGGCGGATAGCCGAAGACTCGGTCCCGTGCACTGACGAGGTAGAGGCGCGTCGCGTGCGCCAGCGTTCCGGAATGACGCCTGAGCGGCGGGCCGCGAACGGCGGTTCTCTTCCCGCTCTCGACGCACCGGAGTGGTCGCGGTCAGCGTGTGGGGACGGCCAGCCGTTCACGGTGATCATGTCGTCGTCCGCGACGGCGGAAGCGACCACTGGACGAACGTCGCTCCCCGTTGCGCGACCTGCCATGCCCGTCGCCACCCTGTAGGGGCGGTCACCTGTGTAACGGCTGGGTGTCGCCGGGGTGAGGATGGAGCGGGTCAGCTGGCCGGAGTCTCTCGCTCAAGGAGAATCATGACCTGCGAGGTGCTGAGGGTCCACGGACTCGCCACCGGGAAGGTGCTGACGACCCGCCAGCCCTCGGCCGCATAGCTGTTGAGCGTGTGCTCTAGGTTCTCTGGAGTGAACTTGCCGCTCCACCGGCGGTCTTGCTGCGTCAGCACTTTGTATTCCATGGACTCTCAACCTCCTCGAATTGCCGTAACCCACCGCGGTACGAGTGGACTGGTGGCCGGAAACCGGAACGGTTCCACGATGGCGACATACCCATTGGAGGAGCTGAACAGTTCTCGACGTGCGAAGGCTCCTCAGCGTCGCGCGACGACGGGCTGAGAATCGAGATTCTCGGCTGCGCCAGTGTTCCGCCAATGCACTCTGAGCTATGACCGAGAAGCCGGTCTACGCGCTCGTTGCGGGAGTGCGGATGATCAGGAACGATGTGTGTGTGCGCGCCGGTGGGTCGTCCGGTGCGTTCGTCGTCGCAGGGACGGGAGGTGTGTAATGGGCTCAAGCCGGTATCTCGTCCTGACGGCCATGATCTTCGCGGTCGCGATGATGTCGATCGACCAGACGATCGTCTCGATCGCGGCGCCGACGATTCAGCGGCACCTGGGGCTGAGCTCCACCGGGCTGCAGTGGGTGATCAACGGCTACTTGCTCGCACTTGCGGCGCTGTTCGCGCTCGGGGGGAAGGTGAGCGATGTCCTTGGCCACCGGCGGATGGTGCTTGTCGGCACCGTCGGTTTCGCCGCGGCTTCGGTGCTGTGCGGCGTCACACCGACGGGAGACGCCGCGCAAGGGTGGCTGATCGCGTCGCGGATCCTGCAGGGAGCGTTCGGCGCGCTGCTCTTCCCCGCGGCGCTGGCGATCGTCTTCAACGCGTTCGCCGCCCGCGAGCGAGGCAAGGCGCTGGCGCTTTTCTTCGGGATCAGCGGCGCGCTCACGTCGATCGGCCCGATCGCAGGGAGCTTCCTGTTGCCGTGGACCTGGCGTGCGATCTTCCTGATCAACGTCCCGGTCGCGCTGGTCGCGCTCTGGCTGACCTGGCGCGCAACGCCGGAAGACATGCGCCGCCCGGTGCCGATCGACTGGCGCGGGGCGATCCTCGTCTCGGCCGGCATGGGTCTCACGGTGCTCGGTCTGCAGCAGGCCGGAAACTGGGGCTGGAGCTCGCTCGCGACGTGGGCATGCCTCGCCGGTGGACTCCTCCTGCTCGCGGTCTTCGTCCGCTTCGAGCTGCGCCACCCGAACCCGCTGATAGAGGTCGGGATCTTCGCCCATCGCGGGTTTACGGCCGACAACGTCGTGATGGGGCTCGCCTACGGATGCTTCCTGCCGCTGTTCTTTTTCGCCTCGGTGTACGCGCAGGTCGTGCTCGGCTTCGACGCCGGCAAGACCGGGCTGTACATCCTCGTCATCTTCATCGGCTTCGCCGCCGCGACCCAACTCGGCGGACGGATACTCGACCGCCGCGGCGCGCGCCCGGCGGCAATCCTCGGCTCCGCCCTCGGTGCAGTGGGTTTCTACTTCTGGGCCGGACACCTCCACCAGCCGCTCGGCTCCCAGTGGCCCTGGATCATCCTTGCCTGCGCCGGCATCGGCTTCGTCCTCACCCCGGTAACCACTGACGCCGTCAATCGCGCGCCCCGCGGCAGCTTCGGCGAGGTCACCGGAGTCACGCAGACCGTCCGCTACTTCGCCGCCAGCCTCAGCCTCGCCATCCTTGGCAGCGTCCTGATCCACCAGACGCGAGCGAACGCGAAAACCTCACTCGCCCATCTGCACATCCCGCAGGCGATCGCCTCGAAGATCGTCGCCTCGATCAACACCGGCGCCGGCACCACTCCGCCGAAACAGCACGGGGCTTCTGTCGTCTTCGCCGCCATCCAGGGCGACTTTGCCCAGGCGACCCGGGTCGTCTACCTCGCCATGGCCGGGATCATGGCCGCGAGCTTCCTCGTCGCTGTCCGCCGGATGGAGCGCGGCATCCCAGCCGAGGTCACCGAAGCGGTCGAAGCGGAAGCCACGTTGGACCTGACGGTTTGAATGCCACCCGACACGCCGTACGTGCGCGTGGTCGGGTTCGCCGGCACCGGGCTATCATCGCCGCTCAACCGCAAGGAGGGCTGATGTACGAGATCTTCACCTACGGCCGCTTCGAGGTGGAGCCGGAGAACGAGGACGCGTTCGTCGAGGCGTGGTCGGAGTTCGCGACCTGGATAAGCCGCCGCCCCGGAAACCGTTCGGTGAGGCTCACGCGCGACGTCCGCAACACCGGCAGGCTCGTCAGCGTCGGGAAGTGGGACGACGCCGAGGCGGTGCGCGCCTTCAAAAGCGAAGCCGAGTTCAAGGAACGGCTCGGCCGCATCGTGAAGCTGGCGAAGGACTTCGAGCCGACAGAGCTCGTCACGCTGGTGAAGGCCACAGACGGGACGCCCGAGAGGCTCTCGCCGCCCGCCGGGCTCGAGCCGATTCACGCGCCGACCTAGCGCATCACCTCTCTACATTTGCCAATACTCGCGTGGGCGAGAGTTCTCTCATCCGAGCACGCACCCGTGACGAAGCGGTGAAGCCGAACCTAGCCCGCGGTGAGCAGCGGGTCGCGGCCCGCGACTCGCTCGTTCGGCCGGCTCGCAAGGGCGAGGGCGAGCTCGTCCGCCGCATCCGTGAGCGCGAGCTCGACGTGGGCGGGCAGGCGTCGCGGCACCGCTAGCACGAGAAAGCCGACGAGGGTGCTGTTCTCCCGGCGCAGCGGCAGCGCGACGACGACGCCGTCGTGTTGGAGCTCGAAGCCGCCCGCCGAGAGCAGCCTCTCGCCCGATTCGGCCTCTCGGATGAGCCAGCTCGTCAGCACCGCCAGGTGCGGGCCGTCCGTGCCGCGCTCGCGGCTGACGCTGCCGCCGAGGCCGCCCTCCTCCCAGTCGATCAACGCGCTCCAGGTCGCGCCGCAGCTGCGCTCGAGCACCGCCGCGACCTCGTCGAACGAGCCCTCACGCCCGAGCGCTCGGCCGGCTGCATCGAGCATGGACTCCACGAGGCTGGCTACGCGGGCCCGCCGCCGGACGTAGAGGAGGAGCCCGAACAGGCCGATCGCGGTCCCGACGAGGGCGATCTCGAGCTGCTGGAACGCTGCCGCGACCAGCGCCAGGGCGAAGCCGGCGATCGCGACCAGCTCCGGTCGGTCGCGGAGGTCGCGCGCGCCGGGGATCACCGGCAGCCGGTGGGGCACGGCGGCGTCGCGAAGCTCGGCCAGCTCGTTCGCGCTCAGGACGGCTGCCGGATCCTGTCCGCGCTCTACCGCGACGAAGGCCTTCGCAACGGTCGGATGGAATTGCGTGCCGCTGTTCCGCTCTAGCTCGCCGAGCGCGTCGTCGCGCGACAGAGCGGGGCGGAAGGGTCGATCGTGGGTCATGGCGTCGAAGCTGTCGGCGACGATCAGGAAGTGCGAGGCGAGCGGCAGCGTCTCGCCCTCGATCCCGTAGTAGCCCTGGCCGTCGAAGCGCTCGTGGTGGAACTCGACCGCTCGGGCCTGGCCGGCCGCGAACTCGAAGCGCTGCATCAGCCGCGCGGAGAGTCGCGGATGACGCCGCATCGCGGCCCACTCGGCCCCGTCGAGCCCTCCTTCCTTGCGGAGCAGCGATGCGTCGACGGCGACCTTGCCGAGGTCGTGGAGCCGCGCAGCCCAGCGGAGCCGGTCGATGTCCGAGAAAGGCAGGCCGAGCGCGCGGGCGAGGCGGTCGACCGATCGCGCCACCCGGATCGAGTGCTGGTACGTCGACGGATCCCGCTCGTCGACGATGTTGGCAAACGTCTCGAGCGCCTGCAGCGTCTCCCGCCGCACGCGCGCGAGGCGCGTGTAGGCGATGTGGATGACGAGCCCGACCGGAACGAGCGCGACCAGGTCCCAGGGATGCGTCGTCGCGAAGAGCGCGACCGCGGCGCCGAGCGCCGCCTCGCCGAGCCCGGTGACGAAGTCCGGCTGGAACGCCTCGCGGGCTGCGACGACCTGCAGGAGCGTCGTGCGAACCGTCAGGTAGACAAGGGCGAGCGCGGCCAGCGGCCCGAGGTCGCCGAGGAGCTCGAGCTGCCCGGTATGGCCGCCGGCGAACAGGAACGCGTAGCCGCCGGCGAGCGTCGCCAGCGTCACCGTCGAGGCTTCGAAGGAAACCGCTCCCCAGGAGCGGTCACGCAGGCGGCGAACGCCGAGCGCCGAGCCGCCGGCGACGAGGGCGGCAGGCCAGGGACCGAGCACGATCGCCGCCGCGATGTGCAGTGCGGAGGCGACCTGGAACGGCTCGAAGTCGCTCGGCTCGCGGCTACGGATCCTGTCGGCGTCCTCGACGAGCTCGGTCACGATCAGCGCCGCGGCGAACAGGGCCAGCGGCGTCCAGTCGGTGCCGCCGACCAGCTTCAGTGCGGCCACACCGAGCGCGGCGGTGCCGAGCGCGACCACGGCGGCGTGCGAAGACGGCGCGCGCATGGTCCTGCTTATCGGCGCGAGCCGCGGTTCTCCTTTAAGTGCCTCCTTCCAGCGCCGCGCCCGCCCCTAAACTGCGTCGATGCCCGAAACGCTTCGGATCATTCCCCTCGGCGGTCTCGGCGAGGTGGGAAAGAACATGACCGTCTACGAGCTCGGCGATGACGCGATCGTCGTCGACTGCGGCCTCGCGTTCCCGCGCGACGAGCATCTGGGCGTCGACCTGATCCTGCCCGACTTCACCTACCTGCAGGAGCGCGAGCGTCCGGTCCGGGCGGTCGTCCTCACGCACGCGCATGAGGACCATGTCGGCGCCCTGCCTTACCTGCTGCGCGAGGTGCGCGTCGAGGAGGTCTGGGCGACACGGCTGACGCTCGGGCTCGTCAAGTCAAAGCTCGACGAGCACGGGTTGCTCCGCGCCTCGGAGTTGCGTGAGATCGATCCCGAGCGCGGCGCCATTGAGCTTGGCCCGTTCCGCGCCGAGTTCGTCCGGGTGGCGCACTCCGTTCCGGATTCGGTTGCCGTGCTTCTCGAGACGGAGGCGGGGCGTGTCCTGCACACAGGCGACTGGAAGCTCGATCACACTCCGGTCGACGGCCTGCGCACCGACGTCGGGCGGCTCGCGGAGCTCGGCAACCGCGGCGTCGATCTGCTGCTCGGCGACTCGACCAACGCCGAGCGCCCGGGCGTCACCGGCTCGGAGCGCCTGGTCGGCGAGGCGTTCCGCCAGATCATCCCGCAGCGCTCGGGCCGCATCCTCGTCGCCTCTTTCGCCTCGAACGTCCACCGGATGCAGCAGGCGATCGACGTCGCCGTCGAGGTCGGCCGGAAGGTCTGCGTGGTCGGCCGCTCGATGCGCAAGAACCTCAACATCGCGCGCAACCTCGGCTACATCGACATGCCGGAGGACTCGCTGATCCGGCCGGCCGAGCTGGAGGAGTACGCGCCCGGCGAGGTGCTGATCCTCTGCACGGGCTCCCAGGGCGAGCCTCTGTCGGCGCTCGTGCGGATCGCCTACCACGACCACCCAACAGTGCACGTCGAGCGGGGCGACACGGTGATCATCTCGGCGAAACCGGTGCCCGGGAACGAGCTGCGCGTCCACGACGCGATCAACCAACTCGCCAAGGCGGGCGCCGAGGTGCTGCACCAGGAGAACGCGCCGGTGCACGTCTCCGGCCACGGGTACGCCGAAGAGCTGCGGACGATGATTTCGCTCGTGCGGCCGAAGGCGATGATGCCGGTGCACGGCGAGTTTCGGATGCTCGCGGCGCACGCACGGCTTGCGGAAGAGGGTGGGGTGCCGCCCGAGGCGATCGTGCTCGCCGAGAACGGCGCGGTCGTCGAGCTCACCCCGGCGGGCGCCCGCGTCGTCGACGAGGTCGAGTCCGGTGTCACGTTCGTGGACGGGCTCGGAGTGGGGGACGTGCACGACGTCGCCCTGCGCGACCGGCGCCACCTCTCCGAGGACGGCGTCCTCATCGTCGTCGCGACCCTGGCCGGAACGAACGGCCGCGCTTCGGCCGGTCCGCCGGAGCTGATCGCTCGCGGCTTCGCCGAATCCGACGTGCTGCTGGCCGAGATGCGCGAGGAGGCCGACCGCGTCCTGCGCGAGCTCGTCGAGGACAACGTCGTCGAGATCAAGCTGCTCCAGGAGCACCTGCACGACGGCCTCGGGCAGCTGATCTACGACCGTACGGGTCGACGACCGATGATTCTTCCTGTAGTTGTAGAAGTCTGAGGCGTCGCTTGCGATGCCGTCTGAGAGGCCGTGCCGACATGTGCGGCGCGGCCGTTAAATCCGGCCAAAGGTGAACTACGCTGTGAATGAAATGAGTGCGGTGGTATGAGCGTTCGTGCGGCATACGTCCCCGGCTGGGCCGATGTCTTGGAAGACCATGCGGCCGAGCAGGAGACTGCGCGGCGGCTGATCGGTCAGCTAGGGGCCTGCGAGGCGAGCGGACTGGCGTTCTGCCGGCTACTCGAGCGGTGGGCCCGCGGGGAGCCGGAGCCGGCGACGCCGGGGCGACGGCAAGCGGCGCTTCGGCGCGCGGCCGACCGCGCGGAAACTGCGCTAGCAGGGCTGGAGACGCCGCTCGGCCGCTATTTGCTCGAGCTCGAGGCCGACCATGCCGAGGGCCGCTCCTGGTACGGGGCGCCCGGCGCGGCGGAGCTGCTCGAGTGGGAGCCGATCTTGAACCGTGCGGGTGTCCACGCGAGCGCGATCCGTGTCGCGCAGACCTACCTCGAGCTCGCGGTCTTCGTCCGGGCGCTCGAGGGATTGGCGGACGCCGCGCGCATCCGTGCGACGCTCGACCGCTCCTCGCTCTGGGCCGGCCTCTTCGACCTGCGCGAGAACCTGCTCGGCCGCACGCTCGAAGACCTGCGCGCGCTTGCCGCCTGACGCAGTCCTTCTGACCGTCGTCGGCTCGGTCAACCTCGACCTCGTCACGCGCGCGAAGCGTTTGCCGCGGCCGGGCGAGACCGTCACGGACGCGAGCTTCGCACGGTACCCCGGCGGCAAGGGTGCGAACCAGGCTGTGGCCGCGGCGCGGCTCGGAGCCGAGGTGACCTTCGTCGGCTGCGTCGGCAGTGACCCGTTCGCCGAGGAGGCGCTCGCGGGACTGCGCGAGGCGCACGTCGATCTGCGTGTGGAGGCCGTCGAAGCTCCGACCGGGGTCGCCTCGATCCTCGTCGACGAGGACGGCGAGAACGTGATCGTCGTCGCGCCGGGCGCGAACAGGGAGGTGACGGCACCGCTCCTGGAAGGCGACGAGATCGTTCTCTGCCAGCTCGAGATTCCGGTCGAGACGGTGATCGGATGCGCTGAGGCCGCCGGCTCGTTCTGGCTGAACGCCGCACCCGCAGTCCCGATCGCGGCAAGCCTCTTGGAGCGGACGGACGTCGTCGTCGCCAACCGCTACGAGCTCGCAGAGTTGCCCGCGACGCCCGCGCTCGCGGTCGTGACGCTCGGGGAGGAGGGAGCCGTCCTGCTCGAGGACGGTCGCGAGATCGCCCGGGCACGGCCGCCGAAGGTGGAGGTCGTCGACGGCACCGCGGCCGGCGACGCGTTCGTCGGCTGCCTCGTCGTCTCGCGACTCGAGGGGCGGCCGTGGGACGAGGCTCTGGAGCGTTCGTGTGTCGCCGGGGCTCTCGCGGCGTCGCGCGCCGGCGCCCAGCCCTCGCTGCCCGTTGCCGCGGAGATCGATGAGATCCTCAGCGCGTGAGCACGCCGATCCTGCTCGACTGCGACCCCGGACACGACGACGCCATCGCGCTGCTGCTCGCGCTCGCCAGCCCCGAGCTCGAGTTGCTCGGCGTGACGACCGTCGCTGGGAACCAGACGGTCGAGAAGACGACCGCGAACGCGATTCGGGTTCTCGAGCTCGTCGGCGCCGACGTTCCGGTGGCCGCCGGGGCGAGCCGGCCGCTCGTCCGCGAGCCACGCGTCGCCGCCAACGTCCACGGCGAGACAGGCCTCGACGGACCGGACCTACCGCCCGCTCAGCGCAAGCCGGTCGACAAGCATGCGGTCGATTTCCTCGCCGAGCGGATCGACGGGACGACGCTCGTCGCCACCGGGCCCCTGACAAACGTCGCACTGCTCCTCGCGCGCCACGAGCAGGCCAGGCCGGAGCGGATCGTGCTGATGGGCGGCGCGATCGCCGAAGGCAATGTCACGCCGGCCGCTGAGTTCAACATCTGGGCCGATCCCGAGGCGGCCGCGCGGGTCTTCGCGAGCGGCCTAGACGTGACGATGGTCGGCCTGGACGTCACGCACGAGGCCCTCCTGACCGACGCGGATGCGGCGCGGCTGCGCGACAACGGGCGGATCGGCAACGTCGTTGCGGATCTGCTCGACTTCTACGGCGTCTTTCACAAGCAGGTCTACGACTTCGAGGGCTCGCCGATCCACGACGCGGTGGCCGTCGCCCAGGTGATCCGTCCCGGCCTGCTCGACTTGCGCGAGCTGAACGTCGAGATCGAGCGCGAGTCGGAGCTCTGCCGCGGCCGGACGGTCGTCGACGTCTGGGAGCGGACCGGGCGGGAGCCGAATGCCCGCGTCGCGGTCGGTATCGACGCCGACGGGTTCATCGAGCTCCTGCTCGAGCGGCTGGGGAGCCTCGACGACGACGCAATGCGGAGGGACTGACCCCGCAGGGGTCTGTCCCAATAACCGTTTTTGGGACAGTCTCCATTCAGGGACAGTCCCTGCCCGGGGAAGGGCTTTCGCCGAAGCACGTCGAATGACGCTCGGCCGTGGCCAGACGCCGCAAGAAGCGCCTGCTCAAGCCGCGCACGCCCTCGCGCGTTCGCAAGCGCAAGCGCGCGTCCAAGCACCACGGCCACCAGCACCCCGAGCTGATCGGGCTCGGCCTCGCCGCGATCGGCGTCTTCTTCGCGACCGTTCTCTACCTGGGCTGGAGCGGCGGCTTCGCCGGCGCGCTGGCGGCGGACGCCCTCGATGCCCTGATCGGCGCCGCCCGAGCGGTCTTCCCGGCCGCCTGCATGATCGTGGGCGCGCTGATGATCGCGCGCAGCCAGCTAGTCGACATGCGACCGTTCCGCACCGGCCTCGTCGTCTTCACCGCCGGACTGATGCTGACGCTCGGCAAGGCGCACGGCGGCTATGTGGGCGCGGCGCTCGCGCTGGGCCTAGGCGTCGCGCTCGGCTCGACCGGCGTCCTGATCGTGGGCGTGACGACGCTGATCGCCGGCGGGCTGCTGCTCACGGGCGCCTCCGCGGGTGCGGTGATCAGGCGGTCCGGCCACGCGGCTGTCCGTGCGACGGCCGAGGCAGCGAGACGGGCGCGAACCGCAGCTGTGCCTGCCGCGGACCTCCGGCTCGTGGAACCCCCGATCGACCTGCGGCCCGCGCCCCACGCTCCTCCGATCGACGCCGTCAACGAGTTCCCGGACGTCGTCGAAGCCGACCCACCTGGCCCGGTGCCCCTTCTGCTGCACGATCCGGAGAGCGAGCCCGACCAGACGAGCCTCTTCGACGTCGGCGAGGCGGTCGCCAAGGACTACCGCCTTCCAGACCGGGAGATCCTGCGGCGCTCACCTGCGGGAACGGGCGGCAGCGCCGACCAGAACGCGCGCATCGCCGAGGCCCTCGTCCAGACGCTCGCGCACTTCGGCGTCGAGGCGAGCGTGATCGGCCAGATCTCCGGCCCGCGCGTGACGCGGTATGAGCTTCAGCTCGCACCCGGAACGAAGGTCTCGAAGGTCGCGGCCCTGAAGGACGACCTCAGCTACGCGCTCGCGACGACCGAGATCCGCATCCTCGCGCCGATCCCCGGCAAGCAGGCGGTCGGCGTCGAGCTGCCGAACCAGAGTCCGAACTACGTCGCGCTCGGCGACATCTTCGACGACCTGCCGCAGACGGCGAGCCCGCTCTCGGTCTGGCTCGGCAAGGACATCTCGGGCTCTGCTGTCTGGACCGATCTCGCGCGTATGCCGCACCTCCTCATCGCGGGCACGACCGGCTCGGGCAAGTCGGGCTGCATCAACACGATCCTGACGTCGATCCTGCTTCGCTCGACGCCCGACGACGTGCGGCTGATCCTGATCGACCCGAAGAAGATCGAGCTGAGCTACTACGAGTCGATTCCGCACCTGCTGACGCCGGTGGTCTCGAGCCCGAAAGAGGCCTCGACCGTGCTCGCCAACGTCGTCGGCGAGATGGAGCGCCGCTACGAGCGGCTCTCGGCCGTTCGCGCGCGCAGCCTCAACGAGGCGAACCGTTCCTTCCGCTCCCGCGGCGAGCCGACGCTGCCGCACCTCCTCGTCGTCATCGACGAGCTCGCCGACCTGATGATGATCGCGCCCCAGGATGTGGAGGACGCCGTCATCCGGCTGGCGCAGAAGAGCCGCGCGGTCGGGATCCACCTCGTCCTCGCGACCCAGCGGCCGTCCGTGGACGTCATCACCGGGATGATCAAGGCGAACGTCCCGAGCCGGATCGCCTTCGCCGTCTCGAGCCAGACCGACTCGCGCGTGATCCTCGACCAGTCCGGCGCCGAGAGCCTCCTGGGACAAGGCGACATGCTCTTCAAACCCCTCGGCACCTCGCGGCTGCAGCGCCTCCAGGGCGCGTACGTCAGCGAGGAGGAAATCGCGTTGATCGTCGAGCAGTGCCGCTCCCAGCGCGAGCAGGAGCTCGACGATAGCCTGCTCGAGGCTCCGGAGCCGCCGCCCGAGGACATCGAGGACGACGGAGAGTTCGATCCCGACGAGGATCCGTTGCTCGAGCGCGCGATCGAGATCGTCGTCACCGCCCAGACGGCCTCCACGAGCCTCCTCCAGCGCCGCCTGCGGGTCGGCTACACCCGCGCGGGCCGCCTGATCGACATGCTCGAGCGCCGGGGCATCATCTCCGGCTACGAGGGCTCCAAGCCCCGCCGCGTGCTCGTCGACGAGGCCGAGTTAGGGCGCGTGAGCGCCAACTAAGGCGCCTTCCGGGCGTCTTACATTCCGAGGGCTCGCCGACACGGGGTCTGGCGAGTTAGCATCGACAAAACTCCATTCCGGGTAGGAGGGAATACGCGTGAGACGAAAGAGAATCCTGCTGTGGCTTGGCGTGGCCGCGTTGTGCGCGCTCATCGTCGGCGCCACAGCGAGCGCTCAGCGCTCGGCCCCCGTAAAGGTGGCGCTCGTGACTGACATCGGCGGCCTGAACGACAAGGGCTTCAACCACTTGTCGTTCGTCGGCCTCCAGCGGGCTGAGAAGAAGCTGGGAATCAACGGCCGCGTCTTCATCACGAACTCGGCGAACGACCGCAAGCCGAATCTTCAGAGCGCGGCGCAGCAGGGCTACAACCTTGTGATCGCCGTCGGCGTGCTCTTCGAGTTCGGCCCGCTCGACGACGTCGCACCGGCGTTCCCGAATACGAAGTTCGCCGGAGTCGACGTCGACTGGAACGGTCTCTCGGGAAAGCCGAAGCCGAGCAACGTCCGTGGTATCCAGTTCCGTGAGCAGGAGGCCGGCTACCTCGTCGGCTACATCGCGGGCCTGTGGGAGACCCGCCATCCCGCCAAGGGGAAGATGGTCGTCGGCGCCGTCGGAGCCAACAAGGTTCCGGCGATCGTGCGGTACATCGCCGGCTACCGCGCGGGCGTCCACAAGGCGAACCGTCACATCAAGGTGCAGATCGATTACGCGAACGATCCGACCTTCGCCGACCAGGCGAAGTGCAAGGAGACGACGCTCAACCAGATCGGCAAGGGCTCTCGGATCGAGTTCCAGGTCGCCGGCGCATGCGGCCTCGGCGGGCTGAGCGCGGCGAAGCAGAAGCACATCTGGGGCATCGGCGTCGACGCCGACCAGGGCTTCCTCGGGCCGCACATTCTGACCAGCGCTCTCAAGAGGGTCGACGTCTCCGTCTACGACGCCATCAAGGCGTTCAAGGCGAATCCGTCGGGCTTCAAGGGCGGGTTCAACAGCAACTACACGCTGAAGAACGGCGGCATCGGGTACGGCAAGCTGAGCTCGAAGCTCTCGAAGGCTGACCGGACGTACATCATCAAGAAGGTCGCCGTGATCAAGAAGGCGATCATCTCCGGGAAGATCAAGCCCCCGACCTCCTGAGGTCATAAACAGTTCTAGGGGGCGGGCGTCGTCCCGCCCCCTAGGATTACCCGCGCATGACTGACGAGCGTCCGGTCCTGGAGCTGCGGGGGATCACGAAGCGTTTTCCCGGCGTCGTCGCAGACGACCACATCGACTTCGACCTGCGCGACGGCGAGGTGCACGCCCTGCTCGGCGAGAACGGCGCGGGCAAGTCAACGCTCATGAACATCGTCTACGGGCTCTATCACCCGGACGAAGGCGAGATCCGCGTCAACGACAAAGCCGTCCGGATTCATTCGCCCAAGGACGCCATCGCGCGCGGGATCGGGATGGTGCACCAGCACTTCATGTTGATTCCGGTGATGACGGTCGCCGAGAACATCGTGCTCGGTCAGGAGCCCACGAAGGCCGGAGACCTGTTGGACTACGCCGCAGCCCGCAGGCGCGTCGCCGACCTCTCCAGGCAGTTCGGGTTCGCGATCAAGCCCGACGCCAAGGTGGAGAACATCGGCGTCGGCCAGCAGCAGCGGGTGGAGATCCTGAAGGCGCTCTACAGGGAGGCGGACATCCTCATCCTCGACGAGCCGACCGCCGTCCTCACGCCCCAGGAGGCGAAAGAGCTCTTCGAGATCCTCCGGACGCTGACCAGGGAGGGCATGTCGATCATCTTCATCAGCCACAAGCTCAACGAGGTGCTCGGGATCGCCGATCGCATAACGGTCCTGCGGCGCGGAAAAAAGGTCGACACCGTCCCGCGGCAGGGCGCGACGGAGAAGGGCCTCGCGAAGATGATGGTCGGCCGCGAAGTGCTCCTCCGCGTGGAAAAGTCCCCAGCCGCGCCCGGCGAGCCGCTCCTGGCGATCGAGGACTTGCATGTGCTCAGCGAGCTCGGCCTTGGCGCGGTCAACGGGGTCTCATTCGACGTGCGACGCGGGGAGATCGTCGGCCTGGCCGGCGTCGACGGAAACGGCCAGAGCGAGCTGGTCGAGGCTCTGAGCGGCCTTCGGAAGGTCGAGGCAGGAACCGTTCGACTGGAGGGGCGCGACGTGACGGGGGCGTCGGCGCACACGGTGCTAGACGCCGGCCTCGGGCACATACCAGAGGACCGGCAGCGGCGGGGACTGGTGCTCAACTTCTCGCTGGCCGAGAATCTCGCCCTGCACGACTACGACAAGGAGCCGAACTCTCGCTTCGGCTGGCTCTGGCCCCGGCGGCTTGTGCGTCGAGCGCGTGCCATTCTGCAGCAGTTCGACGTTCGCGGCGGTGGTCCGCAGACGCTTGCCTCGGCCCTCTCGGGCGGCAACCAGCAGAAGGTCGTCGTCGGGCGTGAGATCGCCCGCGATCCGCGGGTGCTGCTCGCGGCGCAGCCGACGCGCGGGCTTGACGTCGGGGCGATCGAATTCGTGCACCGTCGGCTGATCGAGGCCCGCGATGCGGGTGCTGCCGTGTTGCTCGTCTCGCTCGAGCTCGACGAGATCCTGTCGCTGTCTGACCGGATCCTCGTCGTCTATGAAGGGAAGATCGTGGGCGAATACCAGCCCGGCGTCAGCGAGGAGGCGCTGGGTCTCGCGATGACCGGCGGCACCAAGGAGGCGGCAGCATGAGGCGTCGCTCGCGATTCCGCCCAGAAGGGGAGGCTACGGCATGACCGAGCGCGTCGGGCCGCCGCCGCCGGCGTCTTCGCCGGAGGCGGGGCCGCCGAGCGTCGCCGAGCGCCTCGCCTTCTACCAGCGTGCCGGCGGGATCGTTGCGCCGCTGATGACCGCCCTCCTCGCGTTCGTGATCGGCGGTCTCGTTATCTTCGTGACGACGGGGAACAACCCGCTCTCGACCTACCGCGCCATCTTCGACGGTACGGGGCTGAACTGGTTCCTCCACGTCGGCTCGCACCAGATCGGAGTCCCGTTCTCGAACTCGAAGGTCTGGTTCCCGTGGGACACCGGCTCGGTGGCGGCGCTGAACCTGCAGCAGACGCTGCTCATCGTCACGCCGTTGATCCTGACGGGGATCGCGGTTGCGTTCGCCTTCCGCTGCGGCCTCTTCAACATCGGCGGCAGCGGTCAGTACACGGCCGGAGCCCTCGTGGGCGTCCAGTTCGGCGTCTGGTTCGCCGGGATGCCGAAGCCGCTCCACATCCTGCTCGTCATGGTGGCTGCGACGCTGGCCGGAGCATTTTGGGCGGGCATCGCCGGGTTCCTCAAGGCGACCGTCGGCGCCCACGAGGTGATCACGACGATCATGCTCAACTGGATCGCGCTCTGGGTCGGCAGCTACCTCGTCGGATTCAACGGGCCGATGCAGGATCCGCGCGCGATCTCGGCGCCGGTGACGAGGCCGATCGCCGAAAGCGCGAAGCTACCCGTGTTCTGGGGCAATCCGGCCCTGCAGGGTCTGCACATCGGCTTCTTCATCGCGATCGGCGCCCTCATCGTCTACTGGATCATTCTGAAGCGGACGACGCTCGGCTATGAGGTGCGCGCCGTCGGCTTCAACCCAGAGGCCGCGCGCTACGGCGGCATCAGCGTTCGCAAGAGTTACTTCCTGGCGATGGCGATCTCCGGCGCCTTCGCCGGCCTCGCCGGCGCGATCGACATCCTCGGCTGGGAGTTCAATCTCGACCTGACGGTCGTCCAGACCGTGCAGATCGGCTTCATCGGGATCGCCGTGGCCTTGCTCGGGCGCAACACCCCGATCGGGATCTTCCTCGCCGCGCTCCTCTTCGGAGCCTTGTTGACCGGCACCTCGACCCGCAACCTCGACCCATCGATCTTCAAGCCTGAGCTCGCCGGAAACCTGACTCGGATCATTCAGGGCCTGGTCGTCCTGTTCGTCGGAGCCGACCTGCTGATCGTCTACTTCTGGGCCACGATTCGTAAGCCGTTCCTGAAACTGCGGCGCAGGCCCGCAGTGGAGCCGGAACCGCAGTCGTGAGCGTCCGGGCGGGGGCGGAGAGGTTTTACCGCGGCCGCACCTCGTGGGACCGGTTGGTCGCGCCGCGCTCGATCGGGATCGCCGGGATCTTCCTCGCGATCCTCGCGGCCTGGGTCGCCTTGCCGCCGGTGACCGTGCGGTCGGTCCTCCTCCCGGTCCTGCTCGCGATCCTCGCCATTGCGGCCGGCATCTGGGCCTTTACCCGCGGCGAGCGGCGAGTGGGGGGCGGCGCGGTCGTTGGGGCGCTCGTCGCAGTCGGCTGCGCGCTTCTCGCTACGCATTCGCAGGCGGGGAACTTGGCGGGGGTCTTCGTCTGGGGGACGTTGATCGCGGCGACCTTCCGCTGGGCAACGCCCCTCACCTTCGCCGCCCTGGGCGGAATGTTCTCCGAGCGCAGCGGCGTCGTGAACATTGGTCTCGAGGGGATGATGCTGATGGGCGCCTTCTTCGGCGCCTGGGGGGCAGACAGGACGGGGTCATGGGTCGGGGGGGTCGCGATCGGCGCAGCCTCGGGCGCGGTGCTCGCGTTCATCTACGCGATCTTCGCGATCCACCTGCGCGCCGACCAGATCGTCGGCGGCACCGGAATCAACTTTCTCGCGCTCGGGATCACCGGCTACCTGTACAACGACATCTACGGGAACCAGGGCACCCCGAACAACCTGCCGGCGGTGCCCGACGTGCACCTCAACTTCCTCTCGAGCATCCCGCCGAAGGGTCTCGGGAACTTCCTCTCCGAGGCGTTCGGCTCGCTTAACCTGATGATCTGGATCAGCCTGATCCTTCTGCCACTCTCGTATTTCGCCCTCTTCAAGACGGCGCGGGGCCTGCGCGTGCGCTCGGTAGGCGAGCACCCGCGGGCTGCCGACACAGTCGGGATCTCGGTGTACGCAACCCGCTATTCGGCGGTCACGCTCTCGGGTCTCCTGGCCGCGCTCGGCGGGGTCTTCCTGTCCATCGGCTACGTGAACGCGTTCACCGAGAACATGACCGCGGGGCGCGGCTTCATCGCGCTCGCCGCCTTGATTTTCGGAGGGTGGCGCCCATTCGGCGCGTTCGCCGCATGCCTGTTGTTCGGTTTCTCGAGCGCGCTGGCGCAGCGGCTCCCGGATCTGTCCGCGTCAGAGTCGGCCGCCTGGCCGGTGCTGTTCCAGGCCCTGCCCTACGTCCTCACACTCATCGCCGTAGCCGGAATCATCGGCCGCTCGATTCCGCCGGCCGCAGATGGTCAGCCTTACGAAAAGCAGTAGCAGTCGCGTCCGGAATTCGAGGGCGCGGTTCTCGGTGCTCTTCGGTGTGCTCTCGATCGCGGCCGTGCCCGTGGCGCTCTACTCGACAAGGCTGCAACAGGTCGACCTCCCGCACGCGGTCGCCGGAGAGGCGATCGCCGGGTCGCTGCTCGGCCTGATCGCGATCGTCCTGGCGCGCGGCGCCCGCGTGAAGGTGGAGCGGACGCTCGGCCGCGTGGGGGAGGGGATGGCGAAATGGGGCAAGTGGCTGGGCATCCTCGGCCTCTGCCTCGGCCTGACGGCGGCGCTCTCGCTCGCATTCTTCGGGCTCTTGCTCTGGGCCGAATGAGCGTCACGCGGTATCCGCACTAGAATCGCCGGAGCCCATGTTCGAGATCGGAAACAGCCTTCGCGAAGCGCGTCTGCGCCAGCAGCTCGACTTCGCGGAGCTCGAGCAGCAGACGAAAATCCGCAGCAAGTACCTGCAGGCGCTGGAGGACGAGCAGTTCGACGTGCTCCCGGCCCCGACGTACGTGAAGGGCTTCCTCCGCAACTACGCCGACGCGCTCGGGCTCGAGGGGCAGCTGTACGTCGACGAGTACAACTCGCGCTTTGTCACCGGCGAGGAGGATGTGCCCCTGCGTCCGCGGGACTACCAACGCCGACCGCGGCCACAGTCGCTCGGGCCCCGGTTCCAGACGAGGGCGGTCGTGCTCGTCCTCGTGGGAATCGCGGTCGTCGTCGTGCTCGTGATCGGGGCCGCCAAGTTCGGCTCGAGCAACAACCCGAAGGTGCCGGGCCTGAACACGACAGGATCGAACGCCGCCCGGCCGCGGCATCGCGCCCAGCCTCAGCCGATCGCGCGGCTCGTCCTGACGGCGACCAACGGCGATTCCTGGGTCCTTGTTCGCGCCGAGGGCGTGCAGCGGTTCCAAGGCACGATCACCCAGGGCCACCAGCTCGCCTTCACGCGCAAGCCAAATCTGTACCGCAGCATCTGGTTCGCGGCGAGCAAGCCGCAGAACCTGGTCGCCAAGCTGAACGGGCGGATCGTGGTGATCCCCGGGGCCGCGCGGGGCAGGCCCGAGCAGCTGATCGTGACCGAGAAGACGATCCGGCGGGCCTCGCCCACCAGTTAGGACGGCTTGGCGAAACGTAGTCTGAGCCGTCGGGCCGCGCTGCTCGCCCGGATGCCGCGTCCTCAGTCGCACCAATAGCTTCTCGCTATTGATGCTCCCTGCGTCCTTGCCTCCGAACGAGCATCGCACCCCGACGACGAGCGACGTCCCGCCAAGCCGTCCGCGGCCGCGCGCCGTCGTCGTCGTCACCGGCAGCGAGCTCGTCCGCGGGGACCGCTCCGACCTGAACGGGCCGTTCCTCGCGCGCGAGCTCGTTTCGCTGGGCATCGAGCCGGCGCGTGTGGTGGTCGTCGGCGACGCGCCGGCTGAGCTGGAGGCTGCCCTGCGGGAGGGCGTCGAGGCCGACCTCTGCGTCGTCTCGGGCGGGCTGGGGCCGACGCACGACGACAGGACTGTGGAGATGGTGGCCCGCGTCCTCGGCCGTGCCCTGCGGGTCGACGGCGACCTCGAGCATGAGATCGAGGCCGTCTCGCGCGGTCACGCCGAGCGGCTTAGCCGCCCGTACACGGACTTTGCGCCGGGTGTCCGTAAGCAGGCCTCACTTCCCGAGGGCGCGCGCTCGCTCGGCCTCGCCGGAACCGCGCCGGGGCTCGTGATCGAGGGTGCGGGGACGACGGTCGTCGTGCTGCCGGGGCCTCCCCCGGAGCTGCAGCGCCTGTGGCGAGTCGCCCTCGAGGACGAGGCCGTGCGCAGTGTGCTCGTCCGCGCCGAGCCGCCGGAACGGCGGACGCTCCGCTTCTACGGCGTCAGCGAGTCGGCGGTCGCCCGCGCTCTCGAGGACGCGGGTGGCGACGGCGACGGCGTGGAGGTGACCGTCTGCGCGCGCGACTTCGAGATCCACGTCGACCTCGTGATCGAGGCCAAGGGAAAACGGGCGGCCGACGCGCTTTCCGCCGCATTCCGTGACTGGGGCGGCGAGTTCCTGTTCTCCGAAGACGGGCAGACCGCGGCCGAGATCGTGCTCGAGCTCTGCCGGGCGCGGGGGCTTACGCTCGCCACGGCCGAGTCGGCGACCGGAGGCCTCGTCGCAGCGCGGCTGACGGCCATCCCCGGCTCGAGCGACGTCTTCCTCGGCGGCGTCGTCGCGTACGCGAACGACGTGAAGGAGCGTGAGCTCCACGTTCCGGCGGACGTCCTCGCCGCCCACGGCGCCGTGTCGGCCGAGACGGCTGCTGCGATGGCAACCGGCGTGCGGGAACGGCTGACCGCCGACGTCGGCGTCTCCGATACCGGCATCGCCGGACCGGGAGGCGGGACGGCCGAGAAGCCGGTGGGGCTCGTCTACCTGCACGCGTCAGGGCCGGACGGAGAGCTGGCGACGCATTTCAGCGTCCCCGCCGACCGCGAGACCGTTCGTGCCCGCGCCGCGGTCGCGGCACTGCACCTGGTTCGGCGCCTCTTGTCACAGAGTCGTGACGAACCCGTATGAGCGTCCCTGCTAGCGTCGAAGGCCGTGAACGCCTGCGCCTGTTCTGTGCGCTCCGGCTGCCCGACGAGGCCGTCGACGAGCTGTCTCGCTGGCAGGCTGAGGCTTTCGCAGGTGCGCCCGGCGTTCGCGTGGTCGGCCGCGAGCAGCTCCACGTCACTCTGGCGTTCCTCGGACATCGGCCGGCTGTCGAGCTCGACCCGATCGCCGCGGAGCTTCGGGCCGCCGCTCGGGCCGGCGTGCCGGCGGCGCTCGCCGTCACCGGCTACCACGAGACCAGGAGCGTGGGCATGCTCGTCTGCGCCGACGAGGGCGGTCGTGCGGCGCGCGTGGCAGCCGATCTGCACGCGCGCCTCGAGCGGCTGGGCGTCTACGAGCGCGAGCGCCGCGAGTGGCTGCCGCATATCACCGTCATCCGTTTCCGCCGGCGGCCGCGGCTCGGGCCTACGCTCCCCGAGCTGGGTACGGTCGTGACGTCCGAGGCGGCTGTTTATATGTCCGTCCTGCGGCCGTCAGGGGCGCAGTACGAAGTCCTGCAATCGGTTGCGTTGGGAGGGAGCTAGAGGTGGATCGCGAGCAAGCACTGGATACCGCGCTCGGCCAGATCGAGCGCGCCTTCGGCAAGGGCGCCGTGATGAGGATGAACGACGCGGCCGCGGTCTCGGTCGGGGCTGTCTCGTCCGGGTCGCTCGCGCTCGACCTCGCGCTCGGGATCGGCGGGCTCCCGCGTGGCCGGATCGTCGAGATCTTCGGCCCCGAGTCCTCGGGCAAGACGACACTCGTCTACCACGTGATCGCCGAGGCGCAGCGAAGCGGCGGCATCTGCGCCTTCATCGATGCCGAGCATGCGATGGACCCGACCTACGCGAAGAGGATCGGCGTCAACATCGACGACCTGCTCGTCTCGCAGCCCGACACCGGCGAGCAGGCGCTCGAGATCGCCGAGCTCCTGATCCGCTCCGGCGCCCTCGACGTCGTCGCGATCGACTCGGTCGCGGCGCTGACGCCGAAGGCCGAGATCGAGGGCGAGATGGGGGACAGCCACGTCGGCCTGCAGGCACGGCTGATGAGCCAGGCGCTCCGCAAGCTCGCCGGCACGCTCAACCGCACCGACACGATCTGCATCTTCACGAACCAGCTGCGCGAGAAGATCGGCGTCATGTTCGGCAACCCGGAGACGACCCCCGGAGGCCGCGCGCTCAAGTTCTACTCGTCGGTCCGGCTCGACATCCGCCGGATCGAGACGCTCAAGGAGGGCGTGGAGGCGATCGGCAATCGCGTCCGCGTCAAGGTGGTGAAGAACAAAGTCGCGCCGCCTTTCAAGCAGGCCGAGTTCGACATCATCTACGGCTCGGGGATCTCCTGGGAGGGCACCGTCCTCGACGCTGGGCTCGAGCGGAAGGTCGTCGCCAAGTCCGGCTCGTACTTCAGCTTCGGCGACGAACGGCTCGGCCAGGGCCGGCAGAACGCGACCGCGTTCCTGCGCGAGCACCCCGACGTGACGCAGCAGATCCTGGCGAAGATCCAGGCCGACGCCGGCCCAGACCAGATCGTCTCGGCGCGACTGGTGCCGAGCGCGGTCGAGGCTCCTGCCGATACCCCCGCGGCCGAGGAGGAGGCCGAGGCTCCCGAAGGCAACGGCGCCTCGCCTCGCACCGCCGGCGCGCGCGCCCGCTAGCGACCGAGTGCCGGACGCGCTCGACGCGGCCGCCCGCGCGCTGGCGCGCCGGGACCGCTCCGAGGCCGGCGTGCTCGAGGTGCTACGGCGAAAAGGTGTCTCCGAGGATGAGGCTGTCGAAGCCGTCGAGACGCTCAGGCGGCTCGGTGCCATCGACGACGAGCGCTTCGCGGAGGCCGGCGCGGTGTCGCTGGCCGAACGCGGCTTCGGCGATGCGGCGATCGTGGTCCGGCTCGAACGCGAAGGCGTCACAGGGGAGCTCGTGAGGCGGGCCGTCGAGGCTCTCGAGCCGGAGAATGAGCGTGCCCGGCGCCTGGTGGCCCGCCGCGGTGCGACCGCGAAGACCGCACGCTGGCTCGCCTCGCACGGCTTCGCGTCCGACTCGGTCGAAGCCGCAATTGCGAAGGGCGAGGGGGCCGAGCTAGGATAAGAACACCAAACAGACAATTTGCCTGCATCTGACTGTTTCGCAATCGGTACTCAAACTTGAACCCGTCCCTGACAGAACGAGCTTCCTGGAGGCCGCAACAGCGTTGAAGTAGCGGCCACCCGGGCCTGTCCGCAGGCCCTCGAGGCACCCGATTCGAGGCATGCCTGATGTGGGCGCCCGACAGGAGCGCCCATGTTTGTCGTCATCGGAATTCTGATCGGCCTTCTCGCAGGGGCGGCGCTGGTCTTCGTCGCTCTCTACGCGTTCACGGGCTCCCGACTCGCGGCCGCGCGCCGCACACGACAGCTCCTCCTCACCGAGGCTCGCCGCGAGGCAGAGGCGATGCGGCGCGAGGCTCAGATCGAGGCACGCGAGCAGTCGGTGAAGCTGCGCGCCGAGGTCGAGCAGGAGGTCACCGAGCGACGGGCCGAGATCATCAAGATCGAGGAGCGCGTCCTCGCCAAGGAGGACGAGATCGACCGCAAGCTGACCGAGCTCTCGCGGCGCGAGCAGGGCGTTGCCGACCGCGAGACCCACTCGAAGCAGCTCCAGGAAGAGCTGAAGCAGGCGAAGGACGACGAGCTGAAGGAGCTCGAGCGCGTCTCAGGCATGACGACCAACGAGGCACGTGCGCACCTTCTCAACCGCTCCGAGGAGCTGGTCCGGCACGAGCTCGCCCGCCGAGTCCGGCAGATGGAGGAGGAGGCCCAGACCGAGGCCAAGCGCCGGGCCCGAAACCTCGTAGCCGATGCACTCCAGCGCGTCGCCGCAAACCACGCCTCGGAGGCAACGGTCTCGCTCGTCGAGCTGCCCTCGGACGACATGAAGGGCCGCATCATCGGCCGCGAGGGGCGCAACATCCGCACCCTCGAGCACCTGACCGGCGTCGACTTCATCATCGACGACACGCCTCAGGCCGTCGTCCTTTCGTCCTTCGACGGAATCCGGCGCGAGGTCGCCAAGCTGACGCTCGCGAAACTGATCGAGGACGGGCGCATCCACCCGGCTCGGATCGAGGAGATGTACTACCAGTCCAAGGCCGAGATCGAGGAGCACATCGTCCATGCGGGCGAGCAGGCGGTGTTCGAGGCCAACTGCGGCCCGGTTCACGAGGAGCTCGTCAAGATCCTCGGCCGGCTGCGCTTCCGGACGAGCTACGGGCAGAACGTCCTCAAGCACTCGCTCGAGGTCGTCCACCTGGCCGGGATCATGGCTTCGGAGCTTGACGCGAGCGTCAAGACGGCGCGGCGCGCCGGGCTGCTACACGACCTCGGCAAGGCGCTCACCCACGAGATCGAGGGCTCCCACGCCGCGATCTCGGCACAGCTTGCGCGGCGCTACGGCGAGAGCGACGCGGTCGTTCACGCGATCGAGGCGCACCACTATGAGGTGCAGCCGCAGACCGTCGAGGCCGTCCTGCTGATCGCCGCCGACGCCGTCTCGGCCTCGAGGCCGGGTGCGCGCGGAGAGAGCCTGGAGCACTACATCAAGCGTCTCGAGGCGCTCGAGGAGCTCGCCGCACACCACGGCGGCGTCGAGAAGGTGTACGCGCTCCAGGCCGGGCGTGAGATCCGCGTGATCGTGAAGCCGAAGGAGGTCGACGACGACCAGGCCGTCCTGTTGTCGCACGAGATCGCCCGCGAGATCGAGGACCAGCTCGAGTACCCGGGCCAGATCAAGGTGACCGTGATCCGGGAGAGCCGGGCAGTCGAAGTCGCCAAGAACACGACCGACGGCGGCCCGACGGACGGGAACGGCGAGCGCGGGCGCGTGTCGAAGCAGGCGCTGGGCCAGCGGGCAAAGTAGGCGCGCTCACGTAAAGCTTCCGGCCGCCTGGCCGGCACGGCGCTACCATCGCTGGCTTCGGGGGAAGTTCTGAGAAGCCGCGTATTCGCCCACTTCCTCGCGATCGCCGCGATCGCCTGTTCCGCCGCAGCCGTGCCTCCGTCGCGCGCAGCCGCGCCGGCGGCGTCCTGCGTCCAGGGCGCACAGCCCGCCTGGGTCGACTATGCGGACAAGTGGGTGCCGTTCCGGCGGCTCTTCTACCGGTCGGGGCTCGCGGTCGCGCTCGCGCACACTGCGCCTGCCGTAGCCGCGCGGGGCGGCGGCGCCGAGGTCGCCTACTGGGACATGTCGCTCAAGGACGCCGTCGGGACGCCGGCGCATCCCGCCAACCCGGCAAGGATCGACCCTGTCGCCGAGCGGCTTGCGGCCGCAGCAATGAAGGTCACCGCCTGCGGAACGCCGATGGTCGCGCTCAACGAGCTCTTTGGAGCTCAGCTGCGGGCGCCCTGGAGACGGAGCAACGCCCAGTACAGGGCGAACGTCCTCGAGCTCGTCCGCGCTCTCGCGGCTCGCGGCACTGCGCCGCACCTGCTCATCTCCCAGGCCGGCTCGACGGCGGGCGCAGGGGGAGCCTGGTGGCGATCGCTTGCCCAGTCGGCGACGATCGTCCGGGAGGTCTACATTCCGGCCCCCGTGCTCGCAGGCATGGGCTCGTCCGGCGCCACCGTCTACCTTCGCTTTCAACTCCGGCGCGCCGTCCGGAACTTCACGACGATCGGGATTCCGAGCAACCGGATCGGGGTCGCGCTGGCATTTCACTCGGGGAAGGGCGGGCGAAACGGCCTGAGGGCGTCTCGCTGGTTCGGCGTCGTCAAACGGGAGGCTCTGGCCGCGCGCCAGGTCGCGAGCGAGCTCGCGCTCGACTCGGTGTGGTCGTGGGGCTGGGCGCGGTTCGCCGGGATGCCGAAGGACCCGGCTTCCGAGACCGCCGCGTGCGTCTACCTCTGGGCGCGTGATCCGAGCCTCTGCAACGCGCCGAAGCTTGCCGGAAGCGGCTTCGACAGCTCGCGCGAGCAGCCTGCGGAGACCGGCAGTCGCGTGCGGATGCTCGTACTCAGCAGCCGTCATCCGGTGTGGCTCGAGGTCCGTGCCGCGGCCAAGCTGACGGCGCGCGTTGCCTCAGTCCAGGAGCTCGGTCCCGGGGGCTGGCGGTCCCTGAACCGGATTCTCCTCGCACCGTTCCATCCGCAGCGAATTCGGGTGGCATTGCCGACCGGACGGCACGTGCTTCGTCTCTACGTGGCGGCCGAAAGCGCCCCGGTGGCGCAGCTGTTTCGACGCAGTCGGTCGCCGTCCGCGTCCATTAGCGACGCACCGGCGGAGCTAGAGTTTCTTTCGTGCGCAGGTACCACGTCACGACCTTCGGCTGCCAGATGAACGCTCACGACTCGGAGCGCATCAAGGGCATGCTCGAGGAGCTCGGGCTCGGCGAGGCCTCCGCGCAGGAGGAGGCCGACGTGATCGTCTTCAACACCTGCACGATCCGGGAGAAGCCTGACCAGCGCTTCGCCGCGCACCTGGCGCAGGCGAAGGCCCTGAAGTCGCGCGACCCCGAGAAGGTGATCGCGGTCGGCGGCTGTTACGCCGAGGCGCAGCGTGAGCGCCTGTTCGAGCTCTACCCGGACGTCGACATCGCCTTCGGGCCGGGCTCGATCGCTCACCTCGGCGATTGGGTCGGGGCCGGCGGTCTCGGTGTGGAGCGCGGACGCTTCGGGCTCGACGAGCGCGGCTTCGCCGGGAACCTGCCGATGCACCGCGAGCGGGCGTTCCAAGCATGGGTGCAGATTTCGATGGGCTGCAACTCCAAGTGCGCCTACTGCATCGTCCCGTCGGTGCGCGGCCGGGAGCAGAGCCGGCGGCCGGGCGAGGTCCTCGCCGAGGTCGAGCGGCTCGCCCGCGACGGCGTCCACGAGATCACCCTGCTCGGCCAGAACGTCAACTCGTACGGCCGCGACCTACTGCCTGACATCCACACCGACTTCGGCGAGCTGCTGCGCGCCTGCGACGCCGTGGACGGGATCGAGCGGATCCGGTTCACGAGCCCGCACCCGAAGGACTTCCGCCGGCCGGTGATCGAAGCGATGGCCGAGTGCGCCTCCGTGTGCGAGCACGCGCACCTCCCGCTCCAGTCGGGTTCGACGCGGATCCTGAAGGCGATGCGGCGCACTTACAGTCGCGAGCGATATTTCCGCCTCGCCGAGGAGATGCGGGCCGCGATCCCGGATCTCGCCCTTGGCACCGACCTGATCGTCGGCTTCCCCGGCGAGACCGACGCGGATTTCGAGCAGACGGTCACCGCGGTCGAGGGGATCGGCTACGACAGTGCCTTCACGTTCGTGTTCTCGCCGCGGCGCGGCACAGAGGCCGCGGAGATGCCAGACCAGGTGCCGGACGAGGTCAAGCACGAGCGGATCGAGCAGCTGATCGAGGTCGTCCAGCGAGTCGCGGAGGCGCGAAACCGAGAGCGGATCGGGCGTGTCGAAGAGGTGCTGGTGGAAGGCCCGAGCCGGACGGACGAAAGGCTGCTGCGCGGGCGCACGCGCCGGAACACGACCGTCAACTTCGCGGGCTCGGCGCAGCCTGGTGAGCTCGTTAGCGTCGAGATCGAAGCCGCGACGTCGACGACCCTGCGCGGCACCGCGGTGGCTGCGGTCGCCGCCTGAAGCGGCGCAGGCCTGTCAGCCCTCGCCGGCCGCCCGCAGGGCGCGGAGGCCGAACACGGCCGGAACGATCGGGAGCCAGAAGTTGATGATCCGGTAGGCGAGCACCGCCATCACGGCGGCCGCGAGCGGAATCCCTGTCCACATCAGTGCGAACGGCAGCAGCGCCTCGACCGCCCCGGCGCCCGCGAGCGGCAGCGTCCGCCGCGTCAGCGCGTAGCCGGTCGCGTATCCGACCAGCAACGGACCCACGGCCGGGAAGTGACCCATGTAGGCACGCAGGCAGAGGGCGAGACAGGCGATGTCGCCGAACCAGTAGATCGCCGTTCCGAGCGGCCCCGCGAAGTGCTCGAGCTTGAGGAAGAGCTGGCGGGTCACGTGGATCGAGTCGAGCCACTGGGCGACGTGATCTCGCCAGCCGCTGCCTCCGCGCAGCCTGTCGCGCAGGCGAAGGGCTGACAGCGCAAGGATGCCGCCCACCGGAACTGCGATCGCCCACGGCATGGTCACCCCGGTTCCGGGTGTCCTGACGTGGTCGAGCAACAACAGGATCGCGACGATGCAGGTCGCGGGAGCGAGCAGGGCGTACTCGAGCGCGCCAAGGCCAAGCACCCGAACGCGTGCCTCGCGGTCGGAGACCTCCTGGCGGAAGGCGTGGAGGTCGATGGAGAAGCCGCCTCGGGCTACGAAGACGCCGAACCCGGTCGCCACGAGCGCGAGTGCGCGCCTATGAGGGAGGCTCGGCCCGTCGTCGACACGCGCCACCTCGCGGTAGGCAAGCACGTAGCCGACATAGGCGAGCGTCTCCGCGGCGAGCGCGATCGGCAGCCATTCCGCGTCCGCGTGGCGCATGCGCTCTGCGACGGCGCCGAAGCCCGCCGCCCAGGCGACGCCCACGATCGCCGCGGCCGAGAGGATTGCCCCGAGCGCGACGAAGCCCGCGAGCTCGTGGGGCCCTACCGAGAAGTGGTCGTGCTTGCTGAAGCGACGCCGAAGCTTCACCCAGCGGGTATCGGCAGCCCGACGAGAAGCCAAACACCACAATCGGGGCATGAGCAACGGGTTGGTCCTCGCGATCTTCGGGCCAACGGCGTCGGGGAAGACGGCCGTCGCGGAGGAGCTGGCCTCCCGTTTCCCCGCCGAGCTCATCTCGGCGGATTCGATGCAGGTCTACCGAGGCCTCCCGATTCTCACGAACCAACCCGTGACGGCTACGCGTCTCGTCGGTGTATGGGGCCTCGAGCACGAGGCGTCCGTCGCCGAGTACCAGCGGCTCGCACACGCCGCGATCGACGAGGTCCTCGAGGCCGGCAAGACGCCGATCGTGGTCGGTGGAACCGGCCTGTACCTGCGCGCGGCGCTCTCGTCGCTCGAGCTCCCGCCGGCGCCGGCCCCAGGACGGCGGGAACACTGGCAGCGGCTCTACGACAGCGTCGGCGCCGAGCGTGCGCACGCATTGCTCGCCGAGCGCGATCCAGCCTCGGCTGCGTTCGTGCACCCGAACGACCGCCGCCGCGTCGTCCGCGCGTTGGAGTTGACCGATGTCGGACGGTCACTGAAACCCGAGACTGACCGGCTCTGGAGCGATGAGACGCGGCATCCGACCGTCCTCGTTGGGCTCGATGTGCCACGCGCGGAGCTCCTGAGGCGGATCGAGATACGCACCGAGGCGATGTTCGAAGCCCGCGTCGAGGACGAGGTGAAGCGCGCGCTCGCTGAGCCAATTTCTGCGACCGCCGGCAAGGCGATGGGCCTCGAGGACATCGCCCTCCTCCCGCGCGAGGAAGCGATCGGGGCGGTCAACCTGCGGACGCGCCGCTACGCGGCGTACCAGCGCAAGTGGATGCGACGGATCCCGGGCCTTGTTAGCGTCGGCGCCGATCGCCCCGCCGGGGAGGTCGTCGATGAGATCCTCGAAGTGGTCAGCGCACGGCAACGTCTACCTGCTCGTCGAGGACGAGCGGGTGACGCCTGAGCGGGCGCGCGAGCTTTCCTCCGCATACGAGACCGACGGCATCCTCGAAGTTCTGGACGTCCTCGGCGCCGAAGCCGAGATCGCGGTCTGGAACCCGGACGGGTCGCGGGCAGAGCTGTCGGGAAACGGCACGAGGATCGCCGCGCGGTGGCTGGCCGAGCGCGAAGGCGCCGACGAGGTGCGGATCCGTGTCGGCAAGCGGGTCACGAAGGCGCGCATCGCCGGCGGCCTCGTCGAGCAAGAGCTCGGTCGTGTCGAGGTCGGCGAACCCGAGGAGGTCGAGGGAATCGAGCTCGTGCCGGTCTCGGTCGGCAATCCGCACGCGGTCGTCCAGGGTGACCCTGGCGAGATCGGACGGATCGGCCCGCTGCTCGAGCGCCACCCACGCTTCCCGGGCGGAACGAACGTCCAGATCGCGCATGTCGACGGCCTGGGCCACGTCACCGCCCGCGTCTGGGAGCGCGGTGTGGGGGAGACGAGCTCGTCCGGCACGAGTGCCGTCGCGGTCGCCGCCGCTCTAAGCGGCGAGGGCAAGACCGAGGTCAGTTTCCCAGGCGGGACGCTGGTGGTTCGAATCAGAGACGGCGAGGCCTACCTCACGGGACCGGCGGAAGCGCTGTAGAAGGAGGGCTGTCCCCGCAGGGGGATTGTCCCATTGACGGTTGACGGGACAGACCCCTCCGGGGTCAGTCCCTGCAATTGCGATTAGCCGAGTCCGTGCTCGCGAAGCGCCTCGTTCAGGCTGACGCGAAGGTTGGTCGACTCGCTCCGCCAGCCGATGATCAGCGCGCAGGCGAGATTGAACGTCCCGGCCGGGAACTCCTTTGGCCGCGTACCCGGCACGACGATCGCACGGGGAGGGACGTAGCCGCGATGCTCGGCCGGCTCGGGGCCGGTCACGTCGATCACCGGGATCGAGGCGCCGAGCGTGACGTGGGGGCCGATCACGGCCTGCTCGCCGACGACGACCCCCTCGACGATCGCTGCGCGCGAGCCGACGAAGGCGCCGTCCTCCACGATCACCGGCCTCGCGCCCGGAGGCTCGAGCACGCCGCCGATCCCGACGCCTCCGGCAAGGTGGACGTCGGCGCCGATCTGCGCCCCCGAGCCGACGGTTGCCCAGGTATCCACCATCGTTCTCGGCCCGACCCAGGCGCCGATGTTCACGTAGCTCGGCATCAGCACGACACCCGGGGAGAGGAAGGCGCCGTACCGCGCCGTCGCCGGCGGGACGACGCGGACTCCGAGTTGCTCGTACCCCTGCTTGAGCGGAATCTTGTCGTGGTACTCGAACGGGCCGACCTCGCGAGGCTCCATCTTGCGGAGCCGGAAGTACTCGAGGATCGCGCGCTGGGCCTCCTCGTTGACGCGCCAGTCGCCGTCGACGCGCTCGGCGACCCTCGCCTCGCCGCGGTCGAGCTTGGCGATCAGCTCCTCGACGCGCTCGGGTGAGAGCTCGTTCACAGCACCCGCTCCAGGATCTCGGCCGCGCGCTCGCACTCGGCCTGCGTGGGGACGAGCGCGAGCCGCCAGTAGCCGTCGCCGGAGGGCCCGAAGAACGTCCCGGGCGAGACGATCAGGCCGTGCTCGAGAAGTCGTTCCGCAAGCGCCTCCGAGGTCTCGCCGGCGGGCACCTCGAGCCAGAGGTACATCGTCGCCTCGCTCCCCGTCACGCGAATCCCTGCGCGCGCGAGCGCCGGCATGAGCACCTGTCGCTTGCGGGCGTAGAGCTCGCGGGTGCGCTCGACGTGCTCTTCGTCGTTCCAGGCGACGACGGACGCGCGCTGGACGAACTCCTGCGGCGCGGTGCCGACCGACGGCCGGTACTGCTTGAGGGCGCCGATCAGCTCCGGCGAAGCCGCGACGAACCCGGAGCGGTAACCCGTCATCGAGGAGCGCTTGCTCAGAGTCTGGAAGACGGCGACGCGGGAACGGTCGGCGACCTCGAGAGCGGAGTGGGGCCGATCGTCGAACCAGAGCTCGGTGTACGCCTCGTCGGCGGCGATCAGGAAGTCGTGCTCGGCGGCCAAAGCGGCCAGGCGCTCGAAGAACTCCGGTCGAGCGACCGCACCCGTCGGGTTGTTCGGGTAGTTGATCCAGATGATCGCCGTCCGCTCCCAGGTCTCGTCGGCGACTCCGTCGAGGCCGGGCAGGAAGCCGTTCTCCTCGAGCAGCGGCAACCATTCGAACTCCGCGCCGGCAAACAGCGCGCCGCGCTCGTAGACCGGGTAGCCGGGCTCGGTTGCCAGGACGAGCCGCTTGTCGCTCTCGGGGTCGATCACGACTTGCGCGAGGTGGAAGATCGCCTCCTTGCTCCCGTAGGTCGGGATTACCTCGTCGGGATCGAGCTCGATGCCGAAGCGGCGCCCGCACCAGGCGGCTGCCGCCGCGCGCAGCTCGGCAAGGCCCTCGGCCAGCGGGTAGCCCATCAACGGCTCGACGGCGTCGACCAGCGCCTGCCGGATCAGCGGATCGGTCTCTTCGCGCGGGTCGCCCTTGCCGAAGTCGATCAGGTCGATCCCTTCGGCGGCGAGTCGCCGCTTCGCCTGCTCGAGACGGACGAACGGATAGGTGCCGGTCGCGGCGAGAACGGGCGAGAGCTGCATCGCGCTAGACGCTACCGCCGCAGAACCGGACGAGCGATTCGTAGGTTCGGACGAGCTCCTCGATCTCGACGCGCTCGTCCGCTCGGTGGGCGTATCGCGTCGCGCCCGGACCGAGGTTGACCGCGTCGAGGCCGGCCTCGGCGAACTGCGCGACCGGCGTCCACGCCTGCTTCGGTTGCACGGCAAAGTCGCCCGCCTCGCGCAGCCTCGTCACGAGCGGTCGATCGACGACGACGTGGGCCGGAGGCGAGTTGCCGAGGATTTCGATTTCGGCGTCGCCGGCGAGCTCGCGGAGCCGCTGCTCGGCCTGCTCGCGCGTCCGTCCGGGCGCATAGCGGTAGTTCAGGCGCGCGACGCACCGGGCCGGGACGACGTTGTCGGCGATCCCGCCCTCGATGGCGACCGCGCTGACGACCTCGCGGAAGACGAGCCCGTCGACCTCGACGTCGAGCGGCTCGAGCTCCGCGAGCGGCGCCAGCGTCGCGGCCGCCTTGTGGATCGCGTTCTCGCCTGTCCAGGGGCGCGCCGAGTGTGCGCTGACGCCGCGGAACGTGAGCAACGCACTGAGGTTGCCGACGCAGCCGACGTGGAGCTCGTTGTCGGTCGGCTCGAGCACGATCGCCAGGTCGGCTTCTCTCGCGTCCGCCGATTCCTCGAGGAACGCGGGGAGAGGGCTCTCCTCGGCCGGCAGCTCCTCGCGCGTAAAGAACAGGAAGCCGAGATCGAGCTCGGGGTCGGCCGATTGCGCCCAGCCGGCCAGTTCGAGCATCACCGCGACCCCTCCTTTCATGTCGCTCGCGCCGAGCCCGACGACGGCGCCGTTTTCGATCTGCCCCGGCAAGTTCTCCTGTGCCGGCACAGTGTCGACGTGGCCTGCGAGGACGACGAGCGGGCGACTTTCGCGCCGGACGGTCATCGCGAACAGCACGTCGTCGCTCGCAAAGAGCAGCTCGAGCGGCAACTGGTCGCGGACGTAGGCCATTGCCTCCGCCTCCGACCGGCTCACGGACGGGATGCTCACCAGTTCGAGCGTGCGCTTGGCCAGGCGGTCGCGGTGTTCCTGCTCGGACATTGCTGAGGTCATAATTTCAGCGTGACGCTACGTCAGCCGGATCCCGCTCCGGGTGCCGAGCCCGAGCGCGGGTTCGCCGTCGCCGTGCTCGCACAGGGAGTCGACGCACGTCGTGAGCTCTCCGAGCTGCAGGAGCTCGCACGGACGGCCGGCGTCGAGCCGGTCGCCGAGCTCGTCCAGCGCGCTGCGAAGCCGCAGCCGCGCACGTACGTCGGCAAGGGAAAGCTCGTGGAGCTCCAGGAAGCGTTCGCTCGCTCGGGGGCCGAGTCGCTGCTCGTCGACGACGAGCTCTCGCCGGTCCAGCAGCGCGAGCTCGAGAACGCCCTCCAGACCCGGGTCGTCGACCGGACGCAGTTGATCCTCGACATCTTCGCGCAGCATGCCGTGACCGCGGAAGGGAAGCTCCAGGTTGAGCTCGCGCAGCTCGAATACAACCTCCCGCGGATGCGCGGCCTGTGGCAGCACCTCGAGCGCCTGGGCGGCGGCGTCGGCACGCGCGGCCCCGGTGAGTCACAGCTCGAGACCGACCGGCGGCTGGCACGGCGCCGGATTTCGGTCCTGCGCGCCCGCCTGCGCGGCCTGGAACGCCAGCGTGCGACACGCCGGAAGTCGCGGCGGCGGTCGGAAACGCCGGTGATCGCGCTCGCCGGCTACACGAACGCCGGCAAGTCGACTCTCCTGAACACCCTGACCGGCGCCGAAGTCTCGGTCCGCGACCGGCTTTTCGAGACGCTCGACCCGACCACGCGCGGGTTCGAGGTCGACGGGAGGAAATACCTGCTGACGGACACGGTCGGCTTCATACGGCGCCTCCCACATCAGCTCGTCGAGGGATTTGCGGCGACGCTCGAGGAGACGCTCGTCGCCGACCTCGTCCTGCACGTGGTCGACGGGGCCGCCGAAGACGAGGAACTGGACGAGATGTATGCCGCCGTCGAGGACGTGCTCGCGGAGATCGGCGCCACCGAGGTCCCGGTCGAGCTCGTCATCAACAAGATCGACCTCGTCGATCCGCTACGTCGCCGGCGCCTCGCGGGCGGATACCCGGGCGCGCTCCAGGTGTCCGCGGCGACGGGAGAGGGGCTCGATGAGCTCCGAGAGCGCGTTGCGGAGCGGTTCGAGGAGCGCTTCGAAGCCGTCCGCATGCTGCTCCCGTACGACGAGGGAGCGCGACTCGCGGAGCTCTACGCGCTCGGCGCGCCGATTCAGGAACGGGTCGACCGGCCGGACGGCGTCTTCGTGCGTGCGCACCTTCCGCGGCGCGAGTTGCCGCGATTCGCGCCCTACCTGCTGGCGGAGGCGCGTGACGAGCCTGCGCGCTCCGCCCGGTGATCGAGCTGCCGGTCAGGCGGCTGCGCGAGGACGCGGTCGTCCCCGAGCGGGCCTACGCAGGCGACGCTGGGCTCGATCTGGCCGCGTGCGACAGATTCGAGCTCGGGCCGGGGGAGAGGGCGGTGGTCGGCACGGGCCTGGCCGTTGCGATTCCGGACGGCCATGCCGGCTTCGTGCAGCCGCGCTCAGGCCTTGCGGCGCGCCACGGCCTCTCAGTCGTCAACGCTCCCGGACTAATCGATTCCGGCTACCGCGGCGAGATCCGTGTGGTTCTCTTGAACACCGACCTGCGCGAAGCGTTCGTCGTCGAGCCGGGCATGCGGATCGCGCAGCTCGTCGTGCTTCCGGTCCCGGAGCTCGAGCTCGTCGAGACAGACGAGCTGCCCGAGAGCGAGCGCGGCGTCCGCGGATTCGGCTCTTCGCGGGCCTGAGAAATGGAACCGAGGATCCGGGTATCGGCGCTGCTGCTCTGGAACGACCGGGTCCTGCTCTGCCGGCACGAGAAGCCGGGCAAGGAGTACTGGTTGCTTCCGGGCGGTGGGGTCAACTCCGGTGAGAGCCTCGTCGACGCCCTGCACCGCGAGCTGTGGGAGGAGCTCGGAATCGGCGAGGAAGTGGCGGTCGAGGGACCGGTTGCGATCGTCGACTCGATCTCGCCCGTGCACAGCCACGCGGCGAAGCACGTCGTGCACATCATCTTCGCGGCCGACCTCGGCGGACGCTCGCTCGAGGCGGTCAATTCGAGGGACGCGGCCGTCCGCGGCCATCGCCTGTTCGGCCTCGACGAGCTCGACGATGTCGTCCTACATCCGCCGATCCAGCGCTTCGTCCAACGCTGGCGCCCCGGCGATCCCGCCGTCTACCTCGGCGCCCTCTGGGCGCGCTAGCCCTCGAAAGTCCGGCCGCTTCGCGGCCATGACGACTTTCGAGGGAAACGGCGGCTGACGAGGAACGGTGGTGCGCCGCAGCCGCGCATGTCGGCTGCGGCAGCGACGAGCTTGCACTGGCAGCGGGCGGAAGCTGGAGCCTCCGCCCGCTGATGCTGCGTTAGGACACGACGTGCGTCAGAACACGGCGCCCGTTGTTCCACGGGCTCAGGTCGCGCTCCGCAGCGTGAGCATGCGCCGACGCGACGAGCCAGCCGGTCGCCGTCGGGTTAACGACCACAGTCACGGTCGCCGTGGCTCCCTTCGCGAGGGTGCCGAGCGAGCAAACGATCGGTGCCGAGCCCGTGCACGACCCCTGTGACGGCGTCGCCGACACGAGCGTCGAACGAGCCGGCACACGCGCGGTCAGCTGAACGTTCGTGGCGTCGGCCGAGCCGAGGTTCCGCACACGGATCGTGTAGGTCAGATCGGCCCCGACGTGGCCCGGACGCGGCGAGGCCGACATGCCGACCCCGAGGTTCGCCAACGGGCCGACACGGACTGCGACCACCGCGTGGTTGTTCCAGGGTCTGTGGTCACGCCGGTCCGAGTGAACCGAGGCGGAGTCGATCAGGACCCCCGCTGCGGTGGGCTTGACGACGACCGTCACGGTCGCGGTCGCGCCGTGGGCGAGCGAGCCCAGCGAGCACACGAGCGGCCGCGCGCCCGTGCACGAGCCCTGGGACGCGGACGCCGAGACGAACGTCGAGCGCGCAGGGATCACATTCCGGAGCCTCACGTTCGACGCGTCGGCGCCGAAGTTCCGGACAGTGAGCGAGTAGGTGAGGTTCTGGCCAACCTGCGCGGGCCGCGGTGTTGCAGCGAGGTGAACGGCGAGGTTGGGACGTTGGGCGTGACGCGCAGCCGAGGAAGTTCCGGCGAGGGCGAGGACGAGTGTCAGACCCCCGGTGAGAACCCCGACGATGCGCGCCCAGCGAGAGACTTTGGTCATGCGGTTTGACCTCCCGTGGACGATTGAGCCGAAGCTATGCGGCACTCCTCACCGGGGAGTTAGGGCGACGTAAGCCACCGGTAAAAGATCGCCAACCGATCTAGCTGAACCGGCCGCCGCGAGTTTCGGCTCGGCGAGCCGAAACCGCATGGGCCTCCTGCTCCAGCTCATCCGCGAGCGGCTCGAGCTCCGGTTCGGTGCCCGTCCGGTGGGCGATCGCCTGCGCCAGCAGCCAGTCGGCGAACCAAGGGTTGCGCGGCAGCAGAGGGCCGTGCAGATACGTCCCGATCGCGCGGCCGACGCGACAGCCCTCGTAGCCGCTCTCACCGTCGTTGCCGAACCCGGAGACGACGCGCCCGAGCGCCTCGGCGCCCTCGTCGAGGATCGTCCGGCCGGCGTGGTTCTCGAAGCCGGCGAGCGTCTGACGCATGCCAGGCTCCAGCTCGCATTCGAGGAGAACGTCCCCGATCATCCGGCGCGAGCCCGCGATCGTGTGAAGCGGAAGCAGGCCGACGCCTGGCTGCTCCGCGCCGCGCTGGTCCCGGTAGAAGCGGCCGAGCAACTGGTAGCCGCCGCAGACGGCCAGGAAGGCCGCGCCGTCCTCGAATGCCTCATGGAGAGCCGGCGCGAGGGCCGCCAACGCGGGGGCGATCAGCGCCTGCTCACGGTCCTGGCCGCCGCCGACGTAGAAGAGATCGTGCTCGCCGGTCCGGATCTCGGCACCCGCGCCGAGCGCCCGCACCTCGAGCTCGTGGCCCCGCCATGCGGCTCGCGCATTAAGAACGGCGATGTTGCCCCGGTCGGCGTAGATGTTGAGGTAATCCGGGAAAAGATGCCCGACGACGAGCCGCTCCACAGGCCGCGAACCCTACCTTCCACTCTTGATCACCCGGACGGGGGAATCGTCCGTCCCTCACCCAGGAGGGGGATGTCCCGTCGCCGGCCCGTAAATACGTTCCGCCGGTTGATCTGAGCTGGCGTCCAGACGCCTGACTCTTGCGGAAATGCGGCCCCGCGCAGGCGGGGGAGAGGAAGGACGGCAATGCTGAGGAATGCGGGAACTCGTGGCCAGAGCCGGTCCAGCGCGCTCTGGGGCACGGGAAACAACGACGACTCGCGCTCGAATGCGCTGTGGGGAAAGGGCGGACGCGGCCTCGTTACGGCGTTGGCGGCTGCGCTCGTGCTCGTGATCCCGCTGGCGGCGAGCGCAGGTGCGAACAGCGGCTCCGGCTCCGGTTCCGACCCGACGTGGGTCGCGCCCGGCATGCTCGTCGAGGCCGGCCAGCACCCGAACGCAAAGATTCATGTGATCGTGACGGCCGATCCGTCGCTGCTCGGCAAGGTGAAGGGCTTCGGTCATCTCGACCGCGACCTGAAGCTGATCAGCGGCGTCGCGCTCGACATGCCGGGAAGCAAACTCAAGCTGCTGGCGAGCGTCCCGGGCCTGACGATCACGCCCGACGCGCCGGCGCATCCGACCGGTTCCTTCTCGTCGAAGCAGCTCTGGGTACCGAACACGGGTATCGACAAGCTGTGGAACGCCCCGGTTTCGAGCGGGTCGACGAAGACGCAGTCCGATCTGGCGGCGCCGACGATCGCGGTCGTCGACTCCGGCGTCGATACGTCGAAGGCGGCGGACTTCGGTGCCCGCGTCGTTCAGCAGGTGAACCTCTGCACTCTGCCGAACAACTCGCCGGGCGACGGCCGCGGCCACGGAACGTTCGTCGCGGGGATCGCGGCGGGCCAGGCTGCGGGCTACGCAGGCGCCTCCCCGATGTCGAACATCGTCTCGCTCGACGTCATGGACGACACCGGCACGGCGCGGACGAGCGACGTGATCGCGGCGGCGCAGTGGATCATCACGAACAAGGACAAGTACAACATCAAGGTCGCGAACTTCTCGATGCACTCGTCGAGCTCGACGAGCTTCACCACTGACCCGCTCGACAAGGCGGTCGAGAAGCTCTGGTTCGCGGGCGTCACGGTGGTCGCGGCGGCCGGGAACTACGGCCTTCCGAACGGCCCGAGCGGCGTCCTGTACGCGCCCGGCAACGATCCGTTCGTGATCACCGTGGGCGCGGCCGACATGAGCGGCAACCCGCGCCCCAACAACGACACGGCTCCATCCTGGTCGGCGTACGGCTACACGAACGACGGCTTCTCGAAGCCGGAGGTGTCGGCCGACGGGCGCTACATGGTCGGCCCGATCCCGATGAGCTCGACGCTGGCCGTGCAGAAGGCGGCGAACATCGTCGCGCCCGGCTACATCCAGCTGTCGGGGACGTCGTTCGCGGCGCCGATCGTCTCGGGGATCGCGGCGCAGATCCTGGCGCGGAACCCGACCTGGACACCCGACCAGATCAAGGGCGCCCTGATGGAAGGGGCTCGACCGACTCCTTCGGCCCTGCCGGGGTCGCTCGGTGTCGGCGAGGTCAACGCGATCAAGTCCGTGCTGACGACCAGTCCGCCGAACCCGAACAAGGCCCTCGATCAGTTCCTGACGGCCGACCCGGCGGGCGGAACCCTCCCGGTCTTCAACTCGAACAACTGGGAGTCGACGGTGAAGGCGAACGTCTCCTGGGACGCCGTCTCGTGGAGCGACGTCTCCTGGGGCGATTCCTCGCTCGCGGCGGTCTCGTGGTCTGACGTCTCCTGGAGCGACGTCAGCTGGGCAGACGGCCTGACTTCGGCAGACGTCTCCTGGGCAGATGTCTCTTGGAGCGACTCCTCGACCGAGGATGCCGCCGACGGCGATCCGTCCGGCAACATCACCGATTCGTACGCCGACTGGACCGACCTCGCACAGGCTGCCGCCGATCCGGCTCTGCAGCTGCCTGCGAGCCTCGTCGGACCAACGCACTAACCAAAGCATTCCTCGCTTGCCATCAGAGCCCGGGGCGCCAGCCCCGGGCTCTCCGCTTTGCATGGTCAGGCGGCTTGCCAGTACGGGCGGACGTAGCCGCGTCGCGCGACGATGTCCCGGAGCGCCAGCATCGCCGTGTAGGTCGGGAGCGCGACGAGCTCACCGCCCGCCGGTGTCAACTCGAGCGCTCGGTCGAGAGCGGCTTCGATGTGCGGCAGGACCTCGATCGAGCGCTCGTGCAGGCCCCCGTACTTGAAGCGAAGCGCGAGCTCGGCAGCACGGTCGCCGGTCGCAACGAGCAGCTCGAGGGCGGGGAGTAGGGGCTCGAAGTCGACGTCCCAGATCCAGGACACGTCCTTGCCGTCCGCGATCGCGTCGTTCAGCGCGACGAGCAGGAGCTTCGACTGTTCCCCGGCGAGCAGCGTCCGGATCGCTTCGTTTGCGCCGGCGGGATTCTTGATCAGGACCACGAGCAGCGACTTCCCGCCGACGTCGATCCGCTCGAACCGTCCGAACGCGGCGTTGAAGCGCTCCAGGCCGTCGTGGACCTCGTCAAGCGTCGCTCCGAGCGCTCTCGACAGCGAGGCGGCTCCGAGCGCGTTGTAGACGTTGTAGAGACCGGGGACACCGAGACGCACCTGCCGCGATCCCTCCGGCGTCACCAGCTCGAAGGAGACGCGCTCGATGCCCTCGAGCTCGATGTCGCGCGCGACCACGTCGAGCGGAGGGCGCGCATGGCCGCAGTTCTGGCACCGGTAGTCGCCGAGGTGGCCGATGTAGGCGGCGGCGTACTCGTACGGCGTGCCGCAGCGGATGCACCACTTCGAATCCGCCGCGTGTTGGAGGGCCGCATGGCCCTGCCGTGGGTCGTCCACCCCGAAGACGGTCCGGGTTGCCGGATCGCGTGCGCGCCCGAGGTCGCCCACCTGCGGGTCGTCTCCGTTGACGACGAGCCGCGAATCAGCCGGAAGCTCATCCACAGCGGCCCGCCAGCGCTCCGCGACGAGCTCGAGCTCCCCGTAGCGGTCGAGTTGGTCACGAAAGAGGTTGCCGAGGCACACCGCGCGCGGACGCAGCCGCTGTGCCACCTCGGGCAGCGCTGCCTCGTCGACCTCGAAGAGCCCGAGCTCAGCCTCACGGGCCGAGAGCAGGCTCGACGCGACACCGGAGACGAGGTTCGCGCCCGAACGGTTGTGGGCCAGCCTGACCTTCCCGCCCAGGATCTCGGCGGCCATCGCGGCTGTCGTCGTCTTGCCGTTCGTCGCCGAGACGAGCGCCGACCCGAGTGGCAGCCGTCGGGCGAGCTCGTCGACGGCGCCCGGATCAAGCTTCCAGAGCAGCTTTCCGGGCACGGTCGTCCCGCCGCCGACGCCTGCCAGGCGGGAAAGAGTGCCCGTCGCGCGGACGAGTACGACCTCGAGTTTCAGCGGAAATGCGCGCACGGCCGGACGCTATCGGCTGGGCCGAGCCCCTCCCCCTTTCGGGGGATCTTCATTACGTCCCGAAAAAGGGGGATGTTGGTCGTTTTGAACCGCCGTAGCTTGCCAAAGAGACATTCATTTGCGGCGTAGTTGTGCAGGGCACGCCGGCTTCCGAAATCGCGGCGCCGCCTGAGGGCGGAAAGGAGACGGCAGAAAGATGCGGAACCAGCGGAACTTGCTTATGGCGACCTCTCGGGACAAGGCGGCCCAGGAGGCGCAGGCGTCGAACGCCTGCGGGCACACGACCGCCGGCTGGCGCTACATGCTCGTCCGGCCGTTCATTCCCGCCGGGCCTGCGTCGGCAGTTGCGATGGCGCCCCTGCTGACTCGGGAGCAAGCTGCGTGAGCGCAATCCCCGGCAGCATCGCTCTGCCGGAGGTTCCCGGCCCGTTCGAGGAGCATGAGCGGGACGGAAAGCCGCCGATCAAGGCGACGATCTACTTCTTCGTCATCGCAGTCGTCGCCGCGGTGGCGTCGCTCCCGCTCGTTACCCAGCTGCGGGCCGACACGCCCGGCTGGGCAACGTTCATCGTCCTGGGCTCGATCGCCTCGATCGCACAGCTCTTCGTCGTCCGGACGCCACGCAATCAGGCCTACCACACGACCGTCGTCTTCCTGATCCCGGCGGTGATGCTCCTACCGCCGGAGCTCGTGGCCCTCCTTGGGCTGATCCAGCACATCCCCGAGTGGCTCAAGAACCGCAACGCCTGGTACAGCCAGACGTTCAACATCTGCAGCTGGACGCTCTCGCTGCTCGCGACCTGGGCGAGCTTCCATGCGGTCCTCGGCGCCGACAATCTGATCCCGAACGCGGACCTCAGGCTGGCGCTCGCCGGAATCGCCGCTGCGGCGGTCTTCGTGGCCATCAACCACCTGCTGCTGGCGCCGATGCTGCACTTCTTCTACAGCCACTCGTTCAGCGAGCTCGGCATCTTCTCGTTCGAGAGCCTTTCTACCGACCTCGTCCTCGCGGCCCTCGGCGTGGGCGTCGGCGTTTTCTGGGTCCTGAATCCGTGGCTCCTGCCCATCGCAGTCGCGCCACTCCTGCTGATCCACCGCTCGCTCAGCGTGCCGCAGCTGCAGGAGGAGGCGCGCGTAGACCCCAAGACCGGCCTCTTCAATGCGCGGTACTTCGCCGCCGCGCTCGCCGAGGAGCTCGCGCGCTCGCAGCGGTTCGAGCGGCCTCTGACGCTGATCATGGCCGACCTCGACCTGCTTCGTGACATCAACAACAACTACGGCCACCTCGCCGGCGACGCGGTTCTGAAGTCGATCGCGGAGATCTTCCGGGCGCAGCTGCGCCACTACGACGTGCCGGCCCGCTTCGGCGGTGAGGAGTTCGCGATCCTCCTGCCGGAGACTCCGCCCGAGCAGGCCTTCGAGATCGCCGAGCGGATCCGACGGGAGGTCGCGGACGAGCGGATCGACGTCGACACGTCGAGCGAGCCGATCAGCGCCACGGTCTCGATCGGTGTGGCCGGTTTCCCGCGCGACGCCGCTGACGCCAACGAGCTGATCCACCAGGCCGACCTCGCCGTTTACCGCGCGAAGCTGCAGGGACGGAACCGCGTCCTCGACGCGAGCTCGGAGCCGCTCGTCGTGCCGGAGGCTCGCTCGACACCGCTCGTCGCGGTGCCGGACGAGGGCGAGTACCAGGCGCCCCTGCCGAGCCCGGTCGACGCCCATCCGGCGGAGGAGCGTCGCCACCCGCGGCCGCACGCGGTCCACGGACCGACCTTCTTCTCCCTTTCCAAGCGGCTCGCCGCCGTCGTCGGCCTCGTCGGCCTCGTCGGCACGGCCGCCGGAGTGGGGGCCCTGGTCTTCGGCACGAGCCACGACATCAGCGGGATGGTCGCGATCATCGCCCTCGTGGGCGCGGGCCAGGCGCTCGCGCTAGAGCTCGATCTCGGCTCGATCTCGGTCAGCGCCGTCGGTGCGCTTGCCGGCGCGGCGCTGTTCGGGCCTCGCGCGGCGCTCGCGCTGGCGATCACGACCGCTGCTGTCGAGTGGAGCGCGAGGCGCCAGTCACTGCACCACGTCCTCTTCAATATCGGCGCGCTCTCGCTCGCGTCGCTAGCGGCGGTGGCCGCGTTCTCGTTGCACTCGTTCGATGTGCAGGGCGACCCGGGCCGCATCCTGACGGTCGTGGCAGGCGTCTGCGCGGGTTTCGCGTATTTCGCGGTCAACATGGGCCTCGTCAGCCTCGCGACCGCCGTGGAGGGACATGAACGATGGTGGCGAGCCTTCCAGGAACGCTTCGCGTGGCTGATTCCTCACTACCTCGTCTACGGCTTCATCGCCGGCGTCATCTACCTCGGCTACCAGTCGGCGCACCTCTGGGCGTTCGCGGTCTTCGCCGTGCCGCTCTTCCTGATGCGCAAGACGCAGGAGGCCTACCTGCGGCACACGCAGAAGAGTGCGCAGAAGCTCCGCCAGGCCGCCGAGACGATCCAGACCCAGAACGTCTCGCTCGAGCAGGCAAACCGGCTCCTCAGGGAGCGCTCGACCGCGGCGATGGAGTCGCTGTCGGCCACCGTCGACGCGCGGGATGCCTACACGGCGGGCCACTCGCGGCGCGTGCAACAGCTCGCACTCGCGATCGGACGCGAGCTCGGGCTCTCGCAGGCCGAGCTCGACCTGCTGGGACACGCGGCGCTCTTCCACGACATCGGCAAGCTCGCGATTCCCGACGCGATCCTCCTGAAGCCGTCCGGACTCAACGAGGGCGAGTGGTCACTGATGCAGAAGCACGCCGAGGAGGGGGCACGCATCATCGACCGCCTCGGCTTCCTGAACGATGCCGTCCCCGCGATCCGGCACCACCACGAGCGTTACGACGGCACCGGCTATCCGGACCGCCTGAAGGGCGAGGAGATCCCGCTCGGAGCACGCATCATCCACGTCGCCGACGCGCTGGACTCGATGCTGACGACACGCATCTACCGGGCCGCCCGGCCGGCCGCCGAGGCCCTGCAGGAGCTGAGAAGGGCGGCTGGGTCGCAGTTCTGTCCGCGTTGCGTGACTGCCCTCGAGCGGATCCTCCCGGTCGAGGAGCGCCCGGTCGAGCGGGTGGAACCGCAGGCAGTCGCCCTGTAACCGCGCTTCGCTGGCAAAGTTCAGAGACATAAGCGCGTACTTGCGAAGTCGCGCAAATGCTCTATTCTGACTTGCAGTTATGCCGCGCAAGCCCGTCTATCGAGCGGTCGCAAACATCGATCGTCAGGCGCTGGCCGAGTTCCAGGCCGGGATCCGCAAGCGCTACACCGACGAGCAGATCCTCGCCGAGCTCAAGCAATGCGCGGAACGGCTCGGACGCTCTCCGACGATGCGCGAGTTCGCTGCCGACAAGCAGACCACCGTTCACCCGCAGACGGTCATCGAGCACTTCGGCAGCTGGAACCGTGCCAAGCGGCAAGCAGGGCTCGTGCCGAGGCGCTTCGCGACGCGCGAGGAGCTGCTCGCTCTCCTGAAGGAGCTCGGCGAGGAGCTCGGTCGCGTACCGACCGCGCGCGACATCGACGAGCGCCGGGGCAGGTTGCCCTCGAAGTCGCTCTACTGGCACACGTTCGGCTCACTCACGAACGCGTTGCGTGAGGCCGGCTTCGACGTCCCGGTGGGGGAGGAACGCCTGGAGCGCGCGCTCGAGCAGGCTGTCGCGCTCTCGAAGGTGCTGGGGAGGCTGCCGAAGTTCGCGGACTGGACGGCCGCCCGTAAGGAGGACGACTCGCTCCTGACGGAATGGCAGATCTACCGCATGTTCGACGCCAGGCGCGGTGCCTGGTCGACGTTTCAGTTCCTCGTACGTGAGCGGCTGCTCGAAGGGGGCGTCGAGGTGGCGCCCGACGGGACGCTCAGCTAGCGGCTGCTACGAGTGTCGCGAGCCGCTGGAGGCACCGTGCGGCCTCCTTCGGAGCGCGGACCGGCGGCAGCGGGTTGTCGACGAACTCGCGGTTTGGGTTGAAGCGCTGCCGGTTGACCTCGCGACCGCGTGAGAGCTCGACCAGCGTTCCCTCGTCGAGCTCGTCCTTTGCCAGCTCGAGGCCGAGGTAGCGCTCGAGCACCTCGAGCGCCAGCTTCGTCGACGCGAAGAAGACGCCGTCCTCGCCGGCGCCGACCCAGACCGGGCGGCCGACGCCGCGCGCGACCGAGACGGCCTGCTCGCGACGCTCGTCGATCCATGCGGTCGCCATCGAGCCGCGTAGCGCCTCGAGGGCCTCGGCATCGCCCTGCGAATGCGCAGCCACCGCGAAGATGGCCTCCGAGTCGACGGTCATTCCCGGCTCGCTCCGCGCACAGTCGTGGTCGGCGAGCAACTCGTCGTCGTTGTGGATGACGCCGTTGTGGATGCCGACGACGGCGCCGTGGCGGATCGGGTGGTTGTTGGCCTCGATCGTCGGGTGGCCCTTGGTGTAGTCGCGGACGTGGACGAGAACCTCGGTCGCGCCGGCCGGGACGGTCACGTCCTCGATCAGGGCGCTAGCGCCGGAGCGCTGCTTGTGCACGGAGACCGCGTCGCCGGGACTTCGGTGCGCGTAGCCCACCGCATCGGCGCCGCGCTCGGCGATTCCCGCCAAAAGAGCCTGCGCCACGAGCGTGCGGTCGAGCGTGCTCGACTCGGAGAGGCTGAATCCGGCGATCCCGCACATGTCAGTGAGTGTAGGACCCGGGCTGGATGGTGGCGCTGTACAGAGGGATGATCTTCCTAGTTCGGATGTGGGGTATCCCCTTCCTCTGACGCGAGGTGACAGTTGTGGTTAGCACAACTTTGCGCGTCGGTTACAAAAGCCAAACCTCGCTCCCTCGGTCGGGGGGTTGACGCGATTTAAGCCCGTTGCTTCGGAGGCCGATATCCCCGACACGATGGAGCAGCGGCCGCTTCCAGACCTTCCCGAGCCCGCCGCCGAGCCGAAGCTGGAGCTCGTTCCGGAAACCTCCGACGTCGAGGAGGCGGACGCCGACGACGTTGCCGAGGCCGCGGCGCCGACCCAGGACCCGCTCAAGCTCTACGTCCGCCAGATCGGGGACGGCCGGCTGCTGACCGCGGCCGAGGAGCGCGAGCTCGCCCGGCGCAAGGACGAGGGCGACGAGGAGGCGAAGCGCAAGCTGATCGAGCACAACCTGCGCCTCGTCATGTCGATCACCCGCAACTACACGAAGGCGGGCGTGCCGCTCCTCGACCTGATCCAGGAGGGCAACCTCGGCCTGATCCGCGCCGTCGAGAAGTTCGACTGGACGATGGGCTACAAGCTCTCGACCTACGCGACCTGGTGGATCAGGCAGGCGATCACGCGCGCGCTGGCCGACCAGGGCCGGACGATCAGGCTTCCCGTCCACGTCGCCGAGCAGGTCCGCAAGGTAATGCGGGCCCGCCGCGTCCTCGCACAGAAGCTGAACCGGGAACCGGTGCTCGACGAGATCGCCAAAGAGAGCGGCTTCACGCCGGAGCGCGTCGCCGAGCTGCTCGACCTGGTCGAGGATCCGGTCAGCCTCGAGACGCCCGTCGGCGACGGCGAGAGTCTCTACGGCGACCTGATCGAGGACACCAAGCTCGACCGCCCCGACGTCACGACGGCGGACAACCTCCGCTCCGTCGAGCTCGCCGATGCCCTCGAGGTTCTGAACCCCCGCATGCGGCTCGTGCTTGCACGTCGGTTCGGGCTCGACGGCGAGACGCCTCAGACGCTCGAGGAAGTCGGTGCGTCGCTCGGCATCACCCGCGAGCGCGTCCGCCAGCTCGAGTCGCGCGCCCTGCGCGAGCTGCGCATCGTCGCGCCCGGGTTGCAGCTGTACCTCCGTACCGAATAGACCTGTCCACGAACCTGGTCCGCAGCCATGTCCACGGACCTAGTCCGCAGCCATGTCCACGGACCTAGTCCGTAGCCATGTCCAGGGACCTGGTCCACGGCCATGGCTTGAGTAGCCTGGGGAGGGTGGAACACCGCTTCGTCGACATTCACTCGCACGTCGTGCCCTCGGGCGACGACGGCGTTCAGTCATTGGCCGAAGGGTTGGCGCTCGGAAGTGACGCGTTCGAGCACGGAACGCGGGTCCTGTACGCGACCCCGCACGTGGGGCCGCACGTTCCGCCGTTCGACGAGGGACGCGAGCGGCGCATCCGCACGGCGTTCCGGGAGCTCCGCGAGCGCCTGCCGCTCGAGCTTCGGCTCGGCTTCGAGCTGACGCCGATGCCGTCGCTGCTCGACGACGATCCGTGGCGGTTCGTGCTCGAAGGCACCGAACACGTGCTCGTCGAGATTCCGTTCGTCGGCTCGGCCGACCTCTTCGTCGAGGTCGGCGAATGGATCGACCGTGCCGGCCTGACGCCGATCGTCGCGCACCCGGAGCGGACGGAAGCCGTGCTGACAGCCCCGGGCCTCGCGGACGAGCTGGCCGAGCGCGGCTGGCCCCTTCAGGTGAACGCGACGAGCCTGCTCGGATACCACAGCCCGGAGATGGAACGCCAGGGCTGGCGTCTGGTCGACGACGGCCTGGCGTCCTTCGTCGCCTCGGACGGCCACCGCGCGACCCGTCCGATGCTCGTGGACGGCGCCTACGAGCTCGTACAGGCGCGAGTAGGGGAGGAGCGGGCCCTACGCCTCTTCGACGGCTCGGCGCTCGGCGTGACGGCTGGGACTGCCCCCTAGGGACAGTCCCAACAACCGTTTGGTGGGACAGTCCCCATTCGGGGACAGTCCCTCGTCGACTAGAGCGCTACGGCCTCCATCTCTCTGAGCTTCGCCAGGCGCTTGAGCGCTTCGGTCTCGATCTGACGGACGCGTTCGCGCGTCAGCCCGAGCCGGCGGCCGATGTCCTCGAGCGTCTTCGGCTCTGCATCGTCGAGGCCGTAGCGGAGCATGATCACCTGCCGCTCGCGGTCCGAGAGCGCCGCCAGCGCCTGCGCGAGCGCCTCACTCCGTAGAGAGCCCTCGACGGTCTCCTCGGGGAGCGGGTCATCGTTCGCGACGAAGTCGCCGAAGACGGTGTCCTCCTGCTCGCCGACCGGCTGGTACAGGCTCGTCGACGCGCGCGCAGCGGCCCGCACCTCGTGGGCCTGGGCGATCGGCAGGTTCGCCTCCTCCGCGATCTCGTCGAGCGTCGGCTCGCGGCCGAGCGCCGTCCAGAGCGTCCGCTCGGCGCGGTTCAACTTCTGCATCAGCTCGACGATGTGGACGGGCATCCGGATCGTGCGCGCCTTGTCCGCCAGCGCCCGGGCGACGGCCTGTCGAATCCACCACGTGGCGTACGTCGAGAACTTGTAGCCGCGGCGCCAGTCGAACTTCTCGACCGCGCGGATCAGGCCGAGCGTGCCTTCCTGGATCAGGTCCAGGAACGGCAGTCCCTGGTTGCGATAGTTCTTCGCGATCGAGACGACGAGGCGCAGGTTCGACTGGATCATCGTCTGCTTCGCATCCATGTCGCCGCGCTCGATCCGCTTCGCGAGCTCGACCTCCTGAGCGGCGTTGAGAAGCGGGTGCCGTCCGGCCTCGCGCAGGAAGAGCTGCAGCGCGTCCGTCGTCGACTCCTGGGGCGCGACGGGTGGAGGCGGTGGTGGCGGGGCTGCTTCCTTGGGCTCGTCGACTACCTCGATGCCGCGCTGGTCGAGATCGCGATAGACGGCGTCTGTCTCGAGCAATCCGAGCTCGAGCGGCTCGAGCACCTCCAAGAGCTCGGCGTGCCGGATCGACCCAGACTGTTCAGCAGTTTCGAGCAGCTGCTGAAACTCCTGGTTGGCCAAGAGTGAGTCCAACTCAACCGTCGTCATACCCGACTCCCGATCGTTCCACGAGAGCGACTCCGTGAAACCCCAAACGAAGCCCTTTCGGGCCTCTGCACGGTAACGGGGATTATGTCAAGTCCGAGGTTTTGCAACCGAACGGGCCTCCTCCCTAGGTGGCGAAGTAGAGGGTGCAAGCCAGACCTGCGGCGAGACAGTACGCGGCGAACGGGGTGAGCCTATTCGTCTCGAAGAATCGCATCAAGAACCGAACGGACAAATACGCGGTCAAAGCGGCGCAAAGAGCGGCGACAAGTGCCGGGCCACGGACACCGTTGCCCTGCGATCCGAATAGCTCCGGGAGCTTCAGCGCCGCCGCGGCGCCGATGATCGGCGTGGCGAGGAGGAACGCGAAGCGGGCGGCGTCCTCGTTCGAGAGGCCGACGACCAGGCCTCCCGCCATCGTCACACCCGAGCGCGAGATCCCCGGGACGAGCGCCGTCGCCTGCGCCGCCCCGATCGCAGCCGCCTCGCGCCAGGACACGCGTCTGGCGATCCGCGCGTCTGGTTCGCCGTGCTCGGGCTGGGGGGCACGCTTGCGCAGGGCCTCTGCGGCGAACAGGATCAGCCCGTTGATCATCAGGAAGAACGCCGCCGATTGGGCGGACGCGAACACAGTCCGGAGCTTGTGCTCGAGCAGGAGCCCGAGGATGCCGGCGGGAATCGTCCCCACGACCAACAGCCAGCCAAGCTTGGCGTCGGTGTCTTCCGGCGCGATCTCACGCTCGCGCAGGCTCCGCCCCAGGCCGCGCACGATCCGCACCCAGTCGCGCCAGAAGAACCCGAGCAGGACGAGCGCCGTCGCGAGGTGTGTCGCGACCAGGAAGGTGATGAAGTAGGAGTCGTTCTGGTGGATGTTCCAGCCCAGCAGGCGGGGCAGGATGACGCTGTGTCCGAGGCTCGAGATGGGAAAGAGCTCGCTGAAACCCTGCAGCAGGCCGAGCACGATCGCCTGTCCGTAAGAGATCGGCAAGGGTCAGATCGTTAGGCGGCCGCGCGCCTCGGACGCGGGCCGGCTGAACGGAACCACGCGAAGACGAGACACGCGACGCCCACGAGGAAGGCCGCGATCCCGTGCTTGACGTGGTGATGGTTCGACCCCGCTTCGTGGCCGGGGAGCCACGACGGCAGGGACTTCGCCGGCTCGGCCCAGTACACGAAGGCGAGGGCGATGAACGCGATGCCGACGATGACCGCCAGCCAGACGAGAAGGCGTCCCCGATCCACCAGGCGAGAGCTTAGTCATTGCTTTCGGACGCGGCGCCTCCAACGCTTCCCAGACAAACGAAACGGCCGCCCGGAGGCGGCCGTTTCGTTCGCCGAGCCGATTTCGCTTTCGTCCCCCGGATCCGCTGACCTTCGGCTTCCGCCTACTGCCTCCGGTTCCGGCTTCGACCTACTTGCGCTCCGTGCTCGGCGCAAACGGGAATCTAGGAGACGACGTGGCCCCTGGCAAGAGGTCCGAAAGACGAAAAAGGCGCAATTTGCAAGAATTCAATTATCCACATTTCCACAGCAGACCTTGCAGCTTGTGGAAAGGGGCCGCCAGGCGGGTCGGCGGCGATCCGTGCACTCTAACGACGTATGTCCGCGGGTGGATCGATTAGGGCTCTGCCTCGCCTCCTGGCGCGGGATTCGGTGCGTGAAGGCCTCGACGCCGGGAGGCGGCGAGGGTCTGCGCGCGGTCGCGTGAGTTCTCGACTCGTTAGAGTCGAGAACATGCCGCACATGCCTCGGCCGCCTTCGTTCGACCACGGGTTCATCTCGTTCCTGTGGGCGGCCGGGTTCGGCGTCTTCATCTACTTCGGCTCGCTCGCAGTCGGGGTCAAGGGCGGGACGGCCTTCATCTTCGCCGCACTTGCTGCCTGCGCCATCTTCATCTTCGTGCGCGTCTTCGGAGAGAATGTTCCTCCGCGGCGTGAAGCGAAGGTCAAGCGCGAGCGCTAGGCCGCGAGCTGCCGCGAATCCATGCGGTGGTCGCCGGCGAGCGCGACGACCAACAGCCGCGTCAGCTTGGCGCCGATCAGCTGCTGGAGCCGATCGGCGGCCGGGAGCCGATCCCGGTCGAAGGCGGAGCAGTGAGAGATGAGCAGGTCGGCGCCCCGGGAGTGGCTGCGGCTCTGAGTTGCGGCGCTCATGCCGGGGGTATCGCCAGTGCCCCTGGCCCGCTTCATCCCTCGAAGGAAGCTATTCGGATCGCGAGTCGGTCCGCACCGGCTCGCGGCGAGGCGCCTGTTGCGCCGGCGTGTCCCGCGGCGTTGCCTGGCGGGGCGGCGCAGACGCCGGTGCCTTCCGCCCGGCAACGGTCGTGCCGCCCGGCGCGGCGGCGCCGCGGCGGACCGGGCCGGTCGTGTCGAACGTGTACCCGAACAGGAGCCCGAGCCCGAACGCGAGCACGCCGACGTAGTCCTTGAAGTCCTTGACGAACCCGTCGATGCCGATGTTGTTCGACCACGTGCGGATATGGTTGCGGCCGAGACCGTGGTGCGGTTGGTGGAAGACCACGATCCAGAGCACGGCGATCGCCACCGGGACGAAGGCCCAGAGCAAGACGTGGATCGAGATCCTCGGCCACCCCCACTTCGTCCAGCCGCCGAGCAGCTGCGAGAGGGCCATCACGAGGCCGGCGCCGGCGATCAGGCCGTATGTCGCCCAGTATTCGCCGTTCGAGCTGTCGCCGACCTGCGTGGCGATCCAGATCAAGAACCCTGCCACGGCTGCGGCGAGCAGCGTCACGGTTGAGCGGGTCAGGCCGTACATCCACGAGACCCCTACCCCTTGGGCCGAAAATTATTCGAGGGCGAGCCTGCGCGCGTCGAAACGCGCGGAATGGAGCTCCGCCGCGAACTCTTCGACGGCTCGAGCGGCGTCCGCCTCGAAGACGTGCTCGACGACTCCGATCTCGGCGTCGTTGTGGAACGGGAGGTCGACATGAGGCTCGGAGACGAGGTTGATCGACGTCCGGTCGCATGCAGGACAGCGAACCGCGAGGCCGACGGCGCCGTGTGCGGCCGCCAGCAGCGCAAACGAGGACGGGAAGACCGGCCGTGCCTGACCCTCGGGGTAGCAGAAGAAGCTCCAGGGCCACTCCCCCGCGCCGATGCGCGCCGCGGCCAGCTCCGCGAGCTCGACCTCGATCGCCTCGAGCCGGTCGGTCATCAGGTTCAGGAAGGAGACATCGGCCCCCAGGCCGAGCGGCGCCAGGTCGAGCTCCTCGTGGGTGACAACACCTGGGTGCTCGGCCCCGCAGCGGCACTCGAAATCGACCCGGTACAGCGCCGGATGCGCCGTGCCCGGGAGCCGTTCGAGGCGCCGGAAGCTCGACAGCGCCACGCGCGTGTCGCCGTGCTCGGGACACGCGAAGGTGTAACGGGTCGTCAAACCGTCGTACATGGTCTTTCCTTGTAATCGGCGGGCCGGACGGGCCAATTAGGCCGTACCCCGATGCGTCAGTACGGAATCAGCGCTTGGAACGGGTACTTCGCAAGCCGTTCGCGCCCGCCCAGGAAGGTCAGCTCGATGATGAACGCCACGCCGACCACCTCGGCGCCGAGTCCTTCGACGAGGCCTGCGATCGCCTCGACGGTGCCGCCGGTCGCCAGGACGTCGTCATGGATCAGCACCCGGTCACCCGGGCTGATCGTCTCCGGGTGAAGCTCCAGCGTGTTCTGTCCGTACTCGAGGGCGTACGTGGCCCCTACCGTTTCCGGCGGAAGCTTGCCCGGCCGGCGCGCGGGCACGAACCCACAGCCGATCTCCCGGGCGATTGCGGCGCCGAGGATGAAGCCTCGTGCCTCGGCGCCGAGCACGACATCGGGTTGGACCCCCTTCCCCCACTCCGCGAGCTTCTGCACGGTCTGGTCGAGGGCGACCGGATCCCGCAGAAGCGGCGTGATGTCGCGAAAGACGACACCCGGCTCCGGCCAGTCCGGGACGTCGCGGACGCGGTCCCTGAGGTCGATCGACATCAGCGGTCGGCGAGCTCCTTGAGGTCCCGCCAGAACAGGAGCTGCGAGAGCTCCTGGGCGAGCTCGGCGAGGTTCTGGAGCTCGTCCAGCGCCGCCTGTCGACGCTCCGGGTTCCGCGAGCGCAGGGACGGCGCGACAATCTGCTCCAGCAGGCCCGCCTCTCGGTCGGCCCCGGTCCGGAACGTGCGCAGGTGCCGCGCCGAGATCCCGTAGCGGGAGAGCTTCGCGCAGGTCACCGCGACCTCGACGTCGCGCTCGCCGTAGAGCTTCGTGCCGTTGTCGGTGCGCGGCGCGAGGAGGCCGAACTCCTCGAGCTCACGCGCAAGCGAGGGCGCGACGCCGGCGCGCTCGCAGAGCTCCCCCATGTCGAGATCCTCCTCGGCGGCTGAGAGCCCGCGGCGTTTCTTCGGCTTCGGCGCGCCCGACGACGAAAGCTCTTCACGGATCACGCGCAGGGGGAGGAACTCGTCACGCTGCAGCCGCAGGATCGTCTCCAGCCGCTCGACGTCCTCCTCGCTGAAGAGCCGGTAGCCGCCCTGCGTCCGCCGCGGCGCGAGCAGCCCCTGGTCCTCGAGGTAACGGATCTTCGAGATCGAGATGTCCGGGAACTCGTCCTTGAGTCGCCGCGTGACCGCGCCGATCGTCAACAGCCGTTGCGAGGACGAAGTCTTGGCGGTGGCGCTCATTTGCTGATGAAGCTGAGCCGGTATTTGCCGATCTGCACCTCGTCGCCGCTCTCCAGCCGCGTCGGCGACTCGATTCGCCGACGGTTCACGAAGGTGCCGTTGAGGCTTCCCAGGTCCTCGATCAAGAACTCGTTGCCGTTTTGCGAGAGGACGGCGTGCTTGCGTGAGACGGTCACGTCGTCGAGGAAGATGTCGTTGTCGGGCGAGCGGCCGACCGTCGTCCGCTCTGCCTGGGGAATGAAATGCTCGCCGGCCCGGCCGCCGCCCGAGCGCACGACGAGAGCCGGTCCCTCGGCCGCAATCTCCTCGAGCAGGCCGTTCTCGTCGTCAATCTCCTCGGGCGTATACGACTGCGTCGTCTCCGTGCCCGCCTCGTCGACAACGAGGAGTGCGCCGCACTTCGAGCAGTAGTTCGCCGCCTCCGGGTTCTGGAAGCCGCACTCGGGGCAGTAGACGAAGCTCAAGTCCTACGCTTCCTCGCCGGGGACGTTCGGGGTCGCCTTGCCGGAGAGGATCGCGGTCAGCGACTCGACGTCGACGCTCTCGAGCACGCCTTTCCCGCCGGTCTTCTGGAGCCGGGCCACCAGCTCCGCGCGCAGGATGTCGATCTTGCCGTGCAGGATCCGACGCTGGTAGGAGATCTCCCGCTCCTGTTCCTTGAGCTGGTCGATCTCCTTCTTGAGATCGTCGTCGGACAGCGATCCAAGATCAGGTAGAGGTTCCAAAAGGACGCCCTTTCAGTCGGAGGGTGACGGAGAACGAAGTAAAGCAGCGGGTCGACTAAGGGTCAACCTGTACTTGAGGCTTCCGCTTCCTCCGTCTGCAGAATTTCCTCGACCAGTGCGTGCAACTCGGCCTCGAGCGCCTGCGAGTCCTCTTTGGTCTTCCCCTCCGCGTAGATGTGGACGACAGGCTCGTCCGGGTCCGGGAGGACCTGGGCCCAGCCGCGCTTCTCGAAGACCTTGATCCCGTCGGTCAGGTCGAGCTCGCGGTCGCGAAGGCGCTCGCTGAGGACGCGCATGACGAGACCTTTCATCGCCCACGGGCACGGGATCTGTCGGTGCACGAGCGTCGATAGCGGCAGGTCGCCCACGAGCTCGGAGATCGGCTGGTTCGTCGGCGCGAGCAGCTCGAGCAGGTTGCAGAGGCTGGCGACGGCGTCGTAGGCCGGCAGGAACTCCGGGAAGACGTAGCCGCCGCCGAGTGCCCCGGCGAACACAACGCCGTCCTCGGCTGCACGCTGTGTCAGGTCGGCCAGGTTCGCAGGCGTCCTGACCACCTCCAGCCCGGCGGCCTTGGCCAGCCGGTCGACCTCGCTCGTGACCGTGACCGGGAAAGCCAGCTTGCCGCGGCGCCCGTTCGAGCCGATCAGGCGCAAGAACAGGAGCAGCGTCTGCTCCACCGGGACCTCGCGACCCTGCTCGTCGACGAGGAAGAGCCGTTCGGCCGAACGGTCGAAGACGGCCCCGAGGTCCGCCGCCACCGCCGGCACGAGGCGCTTCGCCTGCCCGATCGACTCGGCCAGCGTCGACGATCCAGCCTCGGCCGTGTCTGCGACGAAGGCGTGCGCGCTGATCGCCTCGACGCCGAGCGGCCCGAGCACGAGCGGCAGCACGTACGACGCCGCCGAGTAGCCGTAGTCGACGACGATTCGGAAGCGGCGCTGGCGGATCGCGTCGGCGTCGAGCGTCCCGAGCAGGTCCTCTGCGTATGTCTCGCGCACGCGCGCCGGGTAGCTGACGTCGCCGATCGCGTTGTGCGCTGCCCGACGGAGCTCGAGGCGCGTGAAGTGCTTCTCGATCTCCTTCTGCATCGACGACGTCAGCTGGATCCCCGGCTGCTCGAAAAAGCGGATCTCGACGACCTCGGGATCCCTGTAGCTGACGCCGACGTGGAAGCCCGCGTCGAAGCTCTCCGTCTTCAGCAGGTGCCGGTTGACGGCAGCTGGCAGCACCCGCAGGTCGGCAACGCCGACGCCGGTCGAGTTCAGGCCGGCGATCATCGCCCGTTTGATCATCCGGCAGCCGGGAGGAGCCTCGCGGCTGCAGACGACGCGGTCGCCGCGCTCGAGCGCGGTGCCGAGCGCCGCCGCGAGCCGCACCGCCACTTCGGGCGTGATGTCGACGTTGATCAGGCCGGAGGCCCCGGCGCGGCCCCAGAGCCGCGAGGTCGCCCGAGACTCCGAAATGACGCTCTCCGTCACCTGTGCGCCGGTTTCGACTTCCTTGTTCGGATAGATGCGGACGCCCGGATGGACGACGCTCTGCGCGCCGAGGGCGACCTCGTCGCCGATCGCGGCGCCCTCCTGGACAAGCACGTGCGAGCCGACGTCGCAGCCGCGCCCCAGGATCGCGCCTTCGATCACCGCGCTGCGGCCGATGTAGGTCGACGAGTCGACGATGCTGCGGCTCGTGCGGGCCTGCTCGCGGACGGTGGCACCGGCTCCGAGCACCGAGTACGGCGCGACCGTCGCACCGGCCGCGATCCGGGTGTAGTTGCCGACGAACGCGGGCCCCTCGATCTGCTCGAGATCGTCGAGCTCGACCCCTACGCCCAGCCAGACGTTCCCGCGCAGGCGGATCCCCGGGACGTCCAGCGTGACCGCCTCGTCGAGCGCGTCGAAGTTCGCCTGCCTGAACTGGTCGAGGTTGCCGATGTCCTGCCAGTACTCGTCGAACACGTAGCCGTAGAGCGACCGCCCCATCTCCAGCAGGAGCGGGAAGAGCTCCTTCGAGAAGTCGTACGGCCGGTCGGTCGGGACGTGGCGGAGCACTTCGGGCTCGAGGACGTAGATGCCTGTGTTGATCGTGTCCGAGAAGACCTGGCCCCAGGAGGGCTTCTCGAGGAAACGCTCGATCCGGCCCTCGTCGTCGGTGACGACGATCCCGAACTCGAGCGGGTTCTCGACCGATTTCAGCCCGATCGTCACCGCCGCCTGCTTTTCGCGATGGAACGCGACGATCTTTTCGAGGTTTACGTCAGTCAGCGCATCGCCGGAGATGACGACGAACGTGTCGTCGAGCCGCCCGCTCGCCAGGCGGACCGACCCGGCCGTACCGAGCGGCGACTCCTCGACCGAGTATTCGATGTTGACGCCCAGCGACTCGCCGTCGCCGAAGTAGCTGCGGATCGCCTGCGGCAGGAACGCGACGGTGACGATCACGTCCTCCATGCCGTGGCGGCGGAGGAGCTCGACGATGTGCTCCATGCACGGTTTGCCGACGATGGGCACCATCGGCTTCGGCTGGTTCGAGGTCAGCGGGCGCAGTCGCGTGCCCTCGCCACCTGCCATCACGACCGCCTTCACGCTTCCGCCACCTCCCGCCTTGCCTTCGCGAGGTAGCCGAGCAGGGAGATCCCGGCGAGGATGAACCCGGCCCAGAAGAGCCAGCGCGGCCATGCGGTTCCCTGGGGCGTGACCATGATGAACGCGAGCGACGCGTAGAGCAGCCAGGTTGCAGCCTTTCCTGCCAGATTGACCGCGAGCTCGTACCCTCGTCCCACCACGAGCTTGTACCCGGCGATCAGCACAACGTCACGCGCGGGGATCGCCAGCGCGACCCAGGGCAGCCGGCCGGCGTGCCAGAGCAGGATCACCGCTGCGTCGATCATCAGGCGGTCGGCCAGGGGATCTGCGACCTTGCCGAACTCCGACTCGACGTGCCAGCGCCGCGCCAGCCAGCCGTCGATCTGGTCCGTGACGGCGGCGACGCCGAAGACGATCGCGGCGGGCCAGCTGTGGCCGCCGTTGCTCGAGAGGATCAGCACGACATAGACCGGGATCAGGATCAACCGCGCGATCGTGAGGGCGTTCGGAATCGCTGCGAGCGGGGCCGGAACGGCGCGGGCGGCCATGGTGGAAGGATACGGCGGTGGCCGAGCGGCTCACGCTTCCCGGGTTCGTGAACGCCCACTCCCACGCGTTCCAGCGGGCCTTGCGTGGCCGCACCGAAGGCGGCGACTTCTGGGCCTGGCGGGAATCGATGCTGGACGTGGCTCGGAATTTATCCCCCGAGCAGATCCGGAGGGACTACGTCGACGTCTATCGCGAGCTCCTCGGCGCGGGCTACACCGCGGTTGGCGAATTCCACTACCTGGGCTCCGAGGAGGCGGTAGCGGCCGCCGAGGCGGCCGAGGAGGCCGGAATCTCGTTCGTCTCGCTCTATGCGGCGTACGCGCGCGGGGGTCTCGAGCGTTTTCGGCAAGAGAGCGTGGCCGAGTACCTGCGACAGCTCGAGACGCTGCGCGAGCGAGGCATCCGTGTCGGTGTCGCCCCCCACTCCGTCCGTGCGTGCCCGCCCTCGTGGCTCGAAGAGCTCGGCAACTACGCAGTCCGCGAGTCCCTCCCGCTCCACGTCCACGCCGACGAGCAGCCCCGGGAGGTCGAGGAGTGCTTGGCCGAGGAGGGCGTGCGCCCGATCGAGCTGCTCGCACAGTGCGGCTGCCTCGGCCCGCACACGACCGTCGTCCACGCCACCCAGGCCGAGGGTCCCGAGCTCGACCTCATCGCCGAAGCAGGGGCCCGCGTCTGCCTCTGCCCCACCACCGAGGCGAACCTCGGCGACGGCTTCGCCCCTGTGGAGCGGCTCTCCGAACGCGGGATCGGCATCTGCATCGGCTCCGACTCGAACGTCCGGATCGATCCGCTCGAGGAGCTGCGCGAGCTCGAGGGCATCGCGCGGCGCCGCACCGGCCGCCGCAACATCGTCTCGCCGGACGCGCTGCTCAGCTTCGGCGCCGACGAGGGCGCGGCCTCGCTCGGACTCGACGAGTGGGCCGAGATCGAGATCGACCTCGGCCACCCGTCACTGCGAGCCGTCGACGAGGCCGACCTCCTGCCGGCCCTGGTGTTCGGCTGTTCTGCCGACGTAGTCGTCAGCTAGGAGGGTTGGCGGAATGGCGCTCGTCGCGGGCGTGCGCTGGTCGGTCCCTGGGGAGGACGCAGGGAGCCCTATCCGTAGATATGGGCGCGACTGAGGACGCGGCCAGGGGCGAGCAGCGCGCGGCGGCGGCACAGACGCTATTTCGCCAAACCCTCCTAGAGCTCAAGCGGATCCGAGCACCGGTGGAGCGGGTGCCGGGTTGACGAATGAATCGTGGGCCGGCGCCGCGTAGCGCACTTGCCGCCACAGCCTGTTCAGATGCTGCTGGGCGTAGACGAGCTCGAACGGCACCAGGAAGAACGCGATCACGTAAAGCACGATCCCCGTTGCGTGGTCGACCCGCTCGGTGCAAGCTGCACGAGCCTGCGCCTCGCGGAGGCGTCCGAAGAAGCGCCACCAGGAGACGAACGGCGGGACGATGAGAAGAGCACCCGGAAACTGGGCCAGCAACGAGAGGACAGGTTTGGTGCCGAAGCCGTAGTCCTTCAGCTCGCGATTGGCCTGGTAGTACCAGTAGAGGTGGTACGCGCCGAGCGTGACGATCGACAGGCCGAAGACTCCCCACGGCCGGCGGAGCCTTGCCTTGGAGGTCGAGCCTGGGATCGTGATCGTCTCGCCCCGTCGCTCGGTCTGCGCCCCGAGAGCAAGAGAGGCGAGCAGAAGGCTGATCGACCCCGCGAGCGCAACGTAGATCCCCCACCCGGTGCTCATCAGGTCGACGCCTCCGAGCGAGGTGTTGAACGAGGAGATGTCGTGGATGTTGTACGCAGCCGTCGCCGCCCCGGCCGCCGCAGCGAGGAACGGGACGACACAGAGCCAGCGCCTCCTCCACCGAACGAGGAGCCCCACGGCAATCGCTCCGATAGCGGCCGCGACGATGACCGTCCAGCCTGCGTTCGCATCGGTGCCGCTGTACGTGACGACGCCGAGCACTGTTGCCCATGGCCCGAAGGCGCCGACCGCCATGAGCACGATGCTCGCGGCTGCCCACCAGAACGTCTTCGGAAGCGCGGGGCGGCGAGCCGGGGGTGTGTGAATGAGCTCGTAGGTGTCCATCGATCCTCCTCCTGCCGACGTGACCCCGTGCCGACGATTCTCGGCCCGAGACGTAAGAGCGATTCGATGGCGCGCGAAAGCTTCTGTTAAGACAGCACGCTCTCTCCACGTTTTGCCTTCGGATCGTCCGGGGACGTGGCGATGCACATGCCGCTCTTGCTCGTTGACGATCGCGATGGACGGATAGTCGCGGAGGTCCAGAGCGAGGATCAGGCTCTCCGCATCCTGGAAGCGATGTCAGGCGGGGAGGTGCCTGAGTACCTCTGTCTGGTGGACTTCCAGTCCAACCACGGCTCGGTCCTTGGGGCGGATACAACCGTCAAGATCCGGACTCTGCTGAGTTAGCCGGGGCGCAGGGGAGCGAAAGCCCGGCGCGTACCGAGTCGAGGACGCACCGGACTCTCGCGTGGGTCGGAAGGCTCAGAACCGACCCGGCTCGATCGTGCCCGCATCGGCATTCGAGCCGCGTGACGCACAAAGGTCATTTCGTAGCTGAGGCTCGCGCTAGCCTCGCTTGAGTACCGTCGTCGCGATTCTGACGCCGAAACGGCCGGGCATCAGGACGACATCCCACATCTGGTTCACTACGCCGCCTCCGGGGAGGTCATCCGCAATCGCCTCGACCATGTCGTCGGACGCCTCGAGCAGGTCGCCGCCCACGTCGACGACGCTCCCGGCCATGTCGCCGGCCATCGGTACTGCGGCGGAAGCGATCTCGACGGTGATCGCCGGCGCCAGCCGCTCGAGCGTCGCGCGTGCGGCCTCCTCCGCCTCGTCGCGGGCACGCTCGAGGTCCTCCAACGACTCCTTCGGGCCGCCGCGGAAAACGCGCCACCACCTCCACCCGGTCACGCGGCCGGCGCGAACGGCCAGCGCGACCGCGAGCAGCCCGCCCAATGCGATCCAGACAACCGCGAGGATGACCGCCGCGAGCCACGGGGTGACAACGGACGAGAGCCCGAGCATCACGGCGACGTTCACGAACGCAAACGCCGTCACGAACGCGACCGCGGCCACAAGCGACGCGGCGAGGTCGCGGGCCGCGCGGCGCACCTCGGGCATGTGGCGCGAGGCGGCGAGCTGCGCCTCGCAGAACCCGAGCACGCTCAGGTCGCGCCCGAGCTGCACGAACAGCTCGGTGACCGAGTCCTCCTCATCCTGCTCTTCCTCCGACTCGGAAGGCTCGTCAGACTCGGCCTCCACTGTTTCGTCCTTCGGTGGTGCCGGCCACGGGTCGAGCGTCTCAGGCACGTCCAAGCGTCAGGCTAGACGAGCCGGCCACGCTCATCTAGTGCCTGCACGTCTCGATACGTGGCACAAGGCCCACCTTCACCTGTTCACGTGGAGGAGCGACCCTTTTCGAGGAGAAAGAAGTCGCCCTCCTGCGACAACCGAGCGCCGTCAGCTAAAGCTGCTTCATCCGGCCTCGACCGAATAATCGATTGCCTCTAGTCCCTCCCTGGGACTATCAGGGCCGGGTCGCCTCGGCGGCCCGGCCCACCTAACTCCGACGGACAGCTCGCGGTTACGTTTTCGGACGTTTGGGCGCGGAATGGGTGCGGCGGCGAGCCGTGAAGCTCGCCGCCGCTCATTATCGGCGTTAGCAGCCGAGTTGCGCTTGGATGTCCTTCGCCGCGTCGGTGAGCTGTTGCGCCTGCGCAGAGGTCAGCTTCTTTCCCGTCTGCGCATTGACCAGGTCCAGGACTCCTGCGCTTGAGCGGCATGCCCCAAGTGTTCGTGCGACACTCACACCGACGTGACGACGAGCGTCGAAGTCATGCTCGGCGTCTGGAACGCCCTCGTCCTCGGCGGCGGAGCCGCCGTGATCATCCGACGGAAGCAGTTGGTCGAGTGGATCGCGCGCGGCGACGATCTACATCGCGGTCAGGTTGCGGACGACGACGACATGTGGGAGGCCTTCCTCGCCCAGCACCCCGAGCTTCAGTAGGAACCGGATGGTCGCCGCAGTGCCGGGGCAGGCTGCCGCAGACCTTCCGCCGGGCGACGCCTCTGGGGTAGGAGAGGGCTGAGGCGTGAGCCGTGCCCCGGTCCTACCAATTGTGGTGACCGTTATTGTCGCCCGCCAGCTTTTTGCAGCGAGGCGGCTCGAGGAGCGTTTCGCCGAGAAGCGCGAGGAGAGCCTTCGGCGGCTGCGCCCTCAGGCCCACGGGCGAAAGGCGGCGGCCTAGTGGAGCCGGAGCGTGGCGCCCGTTCTGCTGCGGCCAAAAACGGGCGCCCCTCGGAAGAGGTGAGGGTGCTCCGGCTCCATTTGCCCCAGAGTGGATGAGTTCCCCCGCTCGTGTCGGACGTCTAGGAAGGGTAGCGAGCGCTGCGGAACGGTCTCCGTATGGATCGCCGCCACACAAGGCCTCAAGCCGTTTGATCTTCGGCGTCGGTCGTGGCCACAATGGAAGCTAGACGGCGGGCCGAGCCGGGGCTTTCGGCTCCTCCTCTCCCAGCCGAAAGCGTCTCGGCCGTCACCCTGACATGGGCTAAGGCGCCTAGCCCCGGCTCGCAACAATCGTCGCGAACCGAGCGACGTTGCACTACCCCCGGAGGTCCGGCGTAGCCCGCACGTTTGGGGAGCGCGGCACGCTCTCAGGCCCCCTATACCCAAGTGGGGTGGTCGGTGCTGCGGTGCTGACCGCCCCGGCGGCAGAAGGGGACTCGCTTCGCCGTCCCGACCCCCGGGGAGGACGAACGTCGACCTCGCAGGCCGCGACGCGGACTACGAGCGCGGATCGTGCTCGATCGCGACCTCGCCGGCCTCGTCCAGCTTCTCGACGGCGACGAAGCCGCTGTTTCGTTCGACGACGCGAGCGGTGTCGGTGTGCTCGTGACCCGGGACGACCAGGAAGCGCCTCGGATTGGTGCGAACGGCCTCGTACTCCGCAACGGTCGCCTCGATCGGCTCCGCGCATTGTTCCATCCCGCACTCGCAGACGAGACTCAGTCGCTCCTCTTGTTGCTGGACCCTCGCCTCCAGTAGCGCTGCCGTGGCGTCTTCGATCCGCTCGTTCACCTCGCGGAAGACAGCTTCGTTCCGGGCACGCCGATTCTCCATAGGGCCGCAGGCGCAGCTACCTCGACCTTTCCTCCCAGTAGCGGTTAAGGGCTCCTTGCACCTTCACGAACCAGATGATTGCCGGGATGATCAGGAACCCGAACGGGAAGAGCCACAAGCCAGTCCAACCGGTCATCGGCGGCGCCTGCCCGTCCTTCTTGTACATCTTCCCGACTTCCGATGGGATCACGAACGCCATCACGGGGTGGATGAGGATCCAGACCACAAGGCCGAGCACACCGCCGAGGCCTTCGCCGGTGTGTTGTCTCATCTCCTCCTCGGTCTTGTAAACCCAGTACCAGCTGTAGAAGCCGAGCGTGACGACAAACATGAGAATCCCGAAGCCGATCCCACGCGGCTGGCCGAGAGGACGCGCGTTGCTAAGCGTGCTCATTTGACCTCCCTTCGTCGTTGGGCGACTGAAGCACGCTGGGGGCCCGCAAGCGTAATAGACTGGCCGTGCCGTCCGGCCCCGGAGAGGAGACCGGATGGCTTTCTATTCAGGCTCGAGACGAGGGAGGGCGTGCCCGCCGAGCCGCCGACGCTGACGAGCGCTGTTCCGAACTTGAGCTTGTTGAGGATCAATCGTTCCAAACAGAGCCGCGATGCCCAAGCGGTTTGGATCGCCTCAGTTCGTGTGAGACGAAAAGATGAGAGCCGGAGCACCGCATAGCCCCCTGTGCCTCTCCCCCGGGGGCGCTCCGGCTCTTCTTATGGATTTGCCTCGCGGTAGGCAGGCAACACCAATTTGGTCGAGGCTTAACGAACTCCTTACGCGAGCGATAACTAATGCTTATGAGAGAGAGGCGGGAGGTTGGCCGCTGCTGCCGAAAGCTCTCCTGAGCCGGGACACGCCTAATCTCCCTCCCTGGGCCGGCCGACGCCGCGCGTCTAGGCGACTAATGGGGAACGAGGGGAAAGCATGAAATCACGCTAACCCACTAACCAAGCAGTCGGGGCGCCCGGATTTGAACCGGGGACCTCTTGTCCCCCAGACAAGCGCGCTAACCAGGCTGCGCCACGCCCCGTCAACCGTTGATGTTATCGCCACCCGGGTTTATCGGCCCATGCCGCGCATGTCCGCATGGGCCTCCGACGCGGCATCGCAAGCGATGCCGCGGCAGGCTGCGCCAGGCCCATCGGATCGGGGGTGCTTGCGCGGGAGGCCTAAAGCACTCGTTCGCGAACGGCCTAAGCCTCGTTACTTTCGGAGCCGCTTGTAGAGGCGATCGATCAGGTCGGGCATGGCCTCCAGGCGCTCGGTGATGACTCGGAGGCGGTACTCGCGGAAGTGCTCGGGCTCGACGCTCAGGGCCTTCGCGAGCGTGCGGATCACGTCGTCAGACGGCACCGGGCGGTTGCCGTGCACGAGGTGGTTGAGGTAGCCGGCCGACAGCTTCGTCTTCTCGGCGAGGGCGCGATAGGTCACGCCGGTCTCGTCCATCAGCTTCTCGACCGTCGGGCCGAACGGCTGGTCGCTGAACCTGCGCCTGCGGCGGGGCACTAAAACGCGTCTCCGAGCGAGTCGATTGGGACGCGCCTCTCCTCGCCGGTCGCGCGGTCGCGAATGTCGACTGCTCCGTCCTCGAGCGTCTTCTTGCCGACGGTGACGCGGAAGGGCAGCCCGATCAGGTCGGCATCGGCGAACTTCTCCCCCGCACGCGCATCGCGGTCATCGAGCAGGACGTCGAGGGCCGCGGCGTCGAGGGCCGCAGCCGCTTCGGTTGCCTGCTCTTCGACGCCGGGGAGCGCGACCACGTGCACATCGTACGGTGCCACAGATCGGGGCCAGACGATCCCATGCTCGTCGTGGCTCTGCTCGACGATCGTCGCGAGCACGCGGCCCGGGCCGATTCCGTAGCTGCCCATGATGAGCGGCTTCTCGGTCCCGTCCTCGTCGAGGAACGTCGCCTCGAGGGGGATCGAGTACTTCGTCTCGAGCTTGAAGATGTGACCGACCTCGATCGCCGTCTGGAAGCGGAGCCGCCCACCGCAAACGGGGCAGGTGTCGTCCCCCTTCGCGGCCCGGAGGTCTTCGAAACGGGGCTGATAGTCGCGGCCGGCCTCGACGCCCCGGAGATGAACACCGGTCCGGTTCGCGCCCGCGACGTATTGGCCCTCCTGAAGCGTCTCGTCTGCGATCACCTCGCCGTCGAAGCCGATGGGCCCGATCGAACCGGCGTCGGCGCCGAACGCGTTCCGGATCTCCTCCTCGGTCGCCGGCTGGAAGTCGGACCCGAGCGCGGAGAGCACTTTCATGTCGTCCAGCCGGTCGTCGCCGCGGATCAGCGCGAGAATGAGCGTGCCATCAGCCTTCACCACCGGCATTGCCTTCGAGGTCGCCGCGGGGTCGATCGAGAGGAGCTCTGCGAGGGCCTCGATTGTCGTCGTCCCGGGCGTCTCCACCTCCTCGGGGCGCTCGAGCCGCTCGGGGAAGTTCGGCGACCGCGGCACCGTCTGTGCGACCTCGACGTCGGCCGCGAAATCGCCGTTCTCGCAGGTGACGAGCGTGTTCTCGCCCGAGCCGGAGGGCGCCAGGAAGTCCCTCGAGCCGCTTCCGCCCATGATCCCCGACTCGGCCGCCACCTCGTGGAACTCGAGCCCACAGCGCTCGAAGATCTTGGTGTACGCCTCGCCGTACTTGCGGAAGCTCTCGTCGAGGCCCGCGGCGTCTCGGTCGAACGAGTAGGCGTCCTTCATGATGAACTCGCGAACGCGGATCAGGCCGCTGCGGGGACGAGGCTCGTCGCGATCCTTCGTTTGGAAGTGGTACCACGACTGGGGCAGCTCCTTGTAGCTCTGGATCTCCCGCGCGTGGAACGTGAACGTCTCCTCGTGCGTGAGCGGGAGCACGTAATGGCGTCCGGCACGGTCGTCGAGCTTGAAGAGCTCCGGGATCGCGTAGCGCCCGGTCGCCTGCCAGAGCTCGGCGGGCGTGAGCACGGGCGCAAGCCACTCCTGCGCCCCGATCTCGTGGAGTTCCTCCCGGATGATCTGCTCGACCTTGCGGTGGGAGCGCCAGCCAGGCGGCGTGAACGACCAAAGGCCCGCAGCGACCTGGCGGATGAACCCGGCGCGCACTAGCAGCTTGTGGCTGACCGCCTCGGCCTCGGCCGGGGCGTCGCGCAGCGTCGGCAAGAAAAGCTGTGAAGCTCGAGCGATCATCTGTTGCCGAACGAGGCTACTCGATCGGGATCAGCGAAGCTTCTGCCACTGCGACGTCGCTTGCGACGTCGCTCAAGAGGCCGCCCGATTCACTCGGGCGGCCGCTAAACCCGGTCACGGGGCGCCTCGTCCAGCGGGATCAACGACGCCTCAGCCATGGCCAGGGCAGCCGGCTTCGCCATCTTGAGGCGCTTCGGCCGGTGCATGCCATCGGCGATCCACTTGTCGATCTCGTGGAAGAGCTCGTCAACGAGAATGTCCGACGAGACCTTCTTGAGGACGCGGCCATGCGCGTAGACAAACCCCACGTCGCGGCCGCCGGCGATGCCGAAATCGGCGTCGCCCGCCTCCCCCGGTCCGTTGACGGCGCAACCGAGCACGGCGACCTCGAAGTGCTGTGGGTAGGCGTAGAGCCGCTCCTCGACTTTCTCCGCGAGCGTCTGGACGCCGACGTTGTCCCGCCCGCAGCTCGGGCAGGCAATCATGATCGGACCGCGTTCGCGGAGGCCGAGCGCCTTCAGGATCTCGAACCCGGTGCGGACCTCCTCGACCGGATCCGCAGTCAACGAGACGCGGAGTGTGTCGCCGATCCCGTCCACGAGCAGGGCGCCCATCCCGACGGCGCTCTTGATCGAGCCGGCGTAGGGAGTCCCCGCTTCGGTGACGCCGAGGTGAAGCGGGTACGGAACCTTCGATGAGAGCAGCCTGTAGGCGCGGATCATCGTCGGCACGTGGCTCGACTTGACCGAGATCTTGAAGTCGTAGTAGTCGAGGCTCTCGAGCAGCCGCACTTCCTCGAGCGCCGCCTCGACGAGCGCCTCGGCCTGATCCTTCTGGGCAAGCTCGGCGAGGTGCTTCGGCAGCGAGCCCGAGTTGGCGCCGATCCGCATCGGGATGCCCGCCTGCTTGGCGGCTCGCACGACCTCGGCCACCTTGTCTGCCCCGCCGATGTTGCCGGGGTTGATCCGCACCGCGGCCACGCCGGCGTCGATCGCGCGCAGCGCGAGACTCGCATTGAAGTGGATGTCCGCGATCACCGGAAGCGGCGAAAGCCGGACGAGCTTCGGCAGCGCGTCCGCGTCCTCGGTCTTCGGCACCGCGACCCGCACGATCTCGCAGCCCGCCGAGGCGAGCGCAGCGATCTGGGCCGTCGTCTCTTCCACGTCGTGCGTCTTCGTCAGCGTCATCGACTGCACGACGACAGGGGCGCCGCCCCCGATCTGGACCCCCCCTACGTTGATCGCGCGTTCGCTGGCCACGCGCTGAGTCTAGCCCCCGCCGATTCGACTCAGATCGTTGGACAGACCGACGAAGAACATGAGCAGGACGAGCGCGATTCCAACGACCGAGACGCGTTCGTAGACGGCCCGCCCGACCGATCGGCCCCGGATTCCTTCGAAGAGCGAGAACACGATGTGGCCGCCGTCGAGCGGAAGGAGGGGCAGGAGGTTCAGAAGCGCCAGCGAGAGACTGATCAGGGCCAGGATCTCCAGGTAGTCGCGGTAGTCCGTCTTGACCGCCTGGCTGGAGACGTCGACGATGCCAACGGTCGACGAAACGTCCTTGCGGCCCTGGCCGCCCTTGACGATCCCAGCGAGCGAGCTCGCAATGCCGGTCGTGACGTCCCACGTGTCCCTGCCGGCGAACGCGACCGCCCTTGCCGGGTCGTAGCGCTTGTAGACGATCCCCGCGGGCGTGAAGCCGAAGAGGTAGTAGCCGTTGCGGAGGACGGTTTTCTCCGGCGGCAGCTCGACGTAGTTCCCGCGGCGGACGACCGAGACGATGATCGGCTTGCCCTTGCTCGACTTGATCGCCTTCGAGACCTCCTTGAACGTCTTCGTCGGCTGCTGGTTGACGGCGACGATCCGGTCGCCGGAAAGAAGGCCGGCACGTGCGGCCGGCGAGTTGGGCGACACCTTGTTCACGCGGGTCGAGGCGCCGTTCGGAACGCCGAGCATGTAGACGAGCGCCAGGATCAGGACTGCGAAGACGATGTTCGTCGCCGGCCCGGCGCCAATGACCGCGACCCGCTTTGCGGTGCGCTGGCGCCAGTACGCGTCCTCACCGAGCGCGTCAGCCAGCTCGCTGCGGCCGCGCTTGGCGGCGCGTGCCGCGGGCGCGGGAAGGTTCGCACGCTGGAGCGCCTCGTCGAGATCCGTCAGCTCGCTGCGAGCCATCGCGAAGTTCCCTTCGGCCACCAGCCGCTTCAGGCGCTCGACCGGGCCCACCAGCGACGGGTCGTGCATCATGGCCGGGCCGAAGTACGAGTCCAGGTCGGACGGCGCCGGCCTGTGCATCCCGGGGATCTTCACGTAGCCGCCGAGTGGGATAGCGCCGATGCCGTACTCGATCCCGTTCCGGTTCGTCTTCGCGAGCGCCGGCGGGAAACCGATGTAGAACTTCCGCGGCTTCATGCCGACCGCGCGGGCGGTGAAGAAGTGGCCTGCTTCGTGGATCAGGACCAGAAACGCCAGGCCGAAGATCGCGATGAAGATGCTCACGCGGCAGCCGCCGTTCGTTCGGCGAGGCGGCGCGCCGCGGCGTCGGCCTCGACCAGGTCGCTCAGGTCTCGCGCCGGTGCGCCGTCGACGGATCCGAGCGTCTCCTCGACCGTCTCCGCGATCGCGAGGAAGGGAAGCCGGCCCTCGAGGAAGGCGGCGACGGCGACCTCGTTCGCCGCGTTGAACGCGCACGGGTAGCTGCCGCCACGCTCTCCCGCCTCGCGCGCCAGCGCGAGCAAAGGAAACGTCTCCAGGTCAGGGGCCTCGAACTCGAGGGTCAGGCCCGAGGCGAGATCGAGCGGCGGAATCGGCGTCTCGGCCCGCTCGGGGTAGGTGAGCGCGAAGGAGATCGGCACGCGCATGTCGGGATACCCGAGGTGCGCGATCGTGGCGCCGTCGCGGAAGCGCACCAGCGCGTGGACAGTCGACGTCGGGTGGATGACGACCTCGATCACGTTGTAGTCGAGCCCGAACAGGAAGTGCGCCTCGATCAGCTCTAGACCCTTGTTGGCGAGCGTCGCCGAGTCGACCGTGATCTTCGGCCCCATGTTCCAGGTCGGGTGCGCAAGCGCGTCCTCCGGGGTCACGTCTGTCAGGTCCTCGCGCGCACCGCCCCGAAATGGGCCGCCGGATGCGGTGAGGACCAACGAATGAACGGTCTCCGGAGCCCGGCCCTCGAGGCACTGGTAGGCGGCGGAGTGTTCGCTGTCGACCGGCAGCAGGCGGCCTCCCCCACGCCGCCAGGCGGCCGTCGCCAGATCGCCAGCCGCCACCAGGCTCTCCTTGTTCGCGAGGGCGAGGTCGATCCCTCGCTCGAGCGCCCAGAGCGTCGCCGGCAGGCCGGCGAAGCCCACGACGGCGTTGAGAACCACGTCCGGCTGGGCGCGCTCGAGCAGCTCAGTCGGGTCTCCGCCGACCTGCGTCAGCGGCGCAAGCCCGTCGATCGGCCGAGAACCGGAGGCCGCCGCGACCAACTTGAGCTGCGGCCGGGCGTCGATGATCTCCAGCGCCTGTCGCCCGATCGACCCGGTTGCCCCGAGGAGGGCGATTCGCTTCATTCTGTTCGAATTGTACGAGCGAAGAGGGGTCTTCGGTTCGAGCTGACGCTTTCGTTGCGGGGAGGGCTGTGTGCCCTCCCCGCAATCGCCTGGTCAGTAGCTCGTGCCGATCGCGGAGCGCGGCACGGTCGCGAGCACCTGCTGCTGGTAGTAGACGGGCCCGCCGCCGTCGGCGATGACGTCTGACGGGTAGTGGGTTGAGACGAAGAGCGCGTAGATATTGCCCGCGGAGATCGCGAGCCCAAAGTAGTCGCCGATGAAGCCGACGCGGCAGTTCGCGTCGGCGCACGGCAGCTGCGGCAGACCGCCGACGGACTGCCCCGGCTGCTGCGGGTCCCAGCTGAAGGTCGTGATCCGGTCGTTTCCTCCGACCGGGACAGCGCCACCGCCGATGTCCTTGTAGGCCTGCAGCGAGACGTCGATGCAGAAGTTCGTGCGGCCGACGTCGGCAGGCAGGATGCTGGAGTCGTTCGGGCAGGGGAGGCGCCGGTCGTAAAAGGCAACTGCGACGGCTCCGTCCGGCCCGGCGGCAATGGAGGGCTGGAACTGGTCGGTTGGAGTCCCCGCCGCGTCGACGTTGTCGTTGACCCTCGCCGGCGCCGACCACGTGAGGCCGCCGTCGGTCGACTGCGTGAACTTCACGTCCATCTGAGTGCCGTCCCAGTCCTCATAGGTCAGGTAGAGATGACCGGGATGGGTCGGGCTGGCGGCGAAGCTCTCGGTGATGCCGTCGCGGAAGTTCGTGTTGGGCAGGCAGCACCCCGGGATGCCACCGATCGGCGGCGTTGCCGCGACAAATGGCGAGAACGTCCGGCCATCGTCGGTCGAGCTACTCACGTAGACCGTGGCCGGTGTCCTGTTGCGATTGTGCGGGAACCCGACGAACGCGATGTAGAGGTTGCCCGCGGCGTCAACAGACGGATAGATGAACGTGTTCGATGGGCCGGTCTGCGACGGCGCCGTGATGGTCACGGGTTTCGAGAACGTCTGTCCCCGGTCACGCGAAACGGCGATCCGGATTTTCGTCGTCGAGTTGCTGTTGAAGACCGACCACATCGCGTAGACGTGATCCTGGAAAGGCGTGCCGGCGATGTTGTCCACCGCCACCCATTGCTTGTCCTCGACGTGCCCGGACTGTCTAGCCGAAGAGTTCGGCGATTGCTCGAGGTCGCGTCCTCCGTTGCCCTTGACCCAGTGCAGGCCCATGTCGTCCGAGTAGGAAAGATCGATAGCGCCGTCCGGGTGCAGCGTCGAGCCGCCCCAGAAGGCGTTGAACGGCAGCGTCGTCTGATACACGCGCCCCTGCGTGTCGAACGCCGCGTTCGGGTCGGTGACGTTCGTCCAGCTCGGCGGCATGTCCTGTGTGCCGGTCGAGACGCAGTCGTACCCCTGTACTTGATTGTTGTCGATCGGGACGCCGTTCAGGATCCGGTACGAGCCGAGCGCATGGTCATAAAACTCCGAGTACTTGTCGAAGAAGAACTTCGACGTACCGACCAGGTCCTCGGTCCCCGGCTTGACCGCGATCCACGACTCGGACCTGTTCGAATCAAAGCTTCCGAGCCCGCACGTTCCCGGATTCGGGAAGCTCTGCCCCGCCGGGACTGGATAGCCACCGCCGGTGGTTGGCGAGCTAGCCACCTGGTTCGTGAACGTGAACGGCGCGCTCGGGCTCCACGCACCCACAGATGCAGATCCAGCGGCTGGGCTCACGAGGATGAGCAGCGGCGCGATCAAGAACAATCGCTTCACATTCCCCCCTTTGTTGCCGTCACTAGGAGGATGACAGGGTCGGCCGAACTGAGTTGCACCCCCAGCGTGCGCTACGTCCAGCCGAAGGCGCGGATCACGTAATACGACGCGATCGCCGTGAACAGGAGCGCGTCGATCCGGTCGAGCATGCCGCCGTGGCCCGCCAACAGTTGACCGGTGTCCTTCACGTTCATGTCGCGCTTCAGCGCCGATTCGAACAGGTCGCCGAGCGGCGCGGCAATCGCGATCACCACGCCGAGGGCGACCGACTCGCCGACCGTCAGGAAGTGCTGGTGGTAGAAGGCGAAGAACGGCACCAGAACCGCCACGATCGTGCCTCCGGCGAGCCCCTCCCACGTCTTCCCCGGCGAGAGGACCGGTGCCATCCGGTGCCGGCCGATCGCGAGGCCGGTGAAGTACGCGGCGGTGTCCGAGGCGAACACGGCGAGCATCACCGTGAAGACCGCGAGGCGGCCGTGCTCGGGGATCGCGCGGATGAGCAGCGCGTGCCCGAGACCGAGCCCGATCCAGGCCACGCCGAGCACCGTCGTCGCGATCGCGACGATCATCGACTGCCTCGTCTCCGAGATGCCCTTCAAGACGAAGGCGAGCGCGATCGTCGCAAGAAAGCCGCCTGTCATCCAGGCGATGCCGCCAAGCTGGGCGCCCAGCAGCGTCAGCGCGAGGCCGGTGAAGCCGGCGAGCACGAGCGGCCGGAGCGACCGGGTCATCCTGTACAGCTCGTGCAGCGCGATCAGGCCGGCCACGAACGCCAGCACCCAGAGCCACCAGCCGCCGAGGTAGACGAGGCCGAGCACCGCCGGCAGCAGGACGGCGACGACGACGATCCGCGACCAGAAAGAAGCCACTTATCTGCCGCCGAAGCGTCGCTCGCGGGTCGCGTACTCGCCAAGAGCGGTGCGCAAGTCGGCCTCGCCGAAGTCCGGCCAGGTCGTGTCGAGGAACACGAGCTCCGCGTACGCGAGCTGCCAGAGCAGGAAGTTCGAGATGCGCTGGTCGCCAGCGGTCCGAATCAGCAGGTCGGGGTCCGGAAGCTCCGGCTCGTAGAGCGCCCGTGCGAACGTGTCCTCGTCGATCTCCTCCGGGGGGATCCCGGCCTGGATGAGCCGCTTGGCGGCGTCTGCCAGCTCCGCGCGGCCGCCGTAATCGAACGCGATCCAGAGGTCGAGCTGGTCGTTCGTCCCGGTCGCCGCTTCCAGCTCGGCCATCTTGTCCTGGAGCTCCTCCGGCGCGCGGTCTCGCCGGCCGAGAAACCGCACACGCACGCCCTGCCTGGCGAGATCGGGGAGCTCGCGGTCGATCGTCTCGCCGAAGATCTCCATCAGGTCGTCGACCTCGTCCGGGGGCCGCGTCCAGTTCTCGGTCGAGAAGCCGTAGACGACCACCGCGCCGATGCCGAGCGAGATCGCCGCTTCGACGGTTCTCCGTAGCGCACGCGTCCCCTCGCGGTGGCCCTCCGCGACCGGCACCCCGTGCGCTGCCGCCCAGCGCGCGTTGCCGTCGAGGATGATCGCGACGCAGCCGACCGGCTCAACCGGAGCTTCGGGCTCCGAGAGGCGCGGTTTTCGGAATCGGTCGAGCAGGCCCACGGGAGGCCCTCAAACTTCGAGGATTTCGTCCTCTTTCCGCTTCAGGAGATCGTCGATCTTGTGCGTGTGCTCGTCGGTGAGCTTCTGGACGCGTTCCTCGGCGCGGTGCTCCTCGTCGCTGCCGACGTCGCCTTTGTCGACGAGCTCCTTGAGGTGGTGCATGACGTCGCGGCGGACGTTGCGGATCGCGACCTTGCCTTCCTCGGCCATCTGCCGCGCCACCTTGACCAGCTCCTTGCGGCGCTCTTCCGTGAGCTGCGGGATCGGCAAGCGGATGATCTTGCCGTCGTTCGACGGCGTCAGCCCGAGGTCGGACTCCTGGATCGTCCTTTCGATCCCCGGCAGCGAGCTGGGGTCGAACGGCTGCACGGTCAGGAGCCGGGGCTCCGGCGCGTTGATCGTCGCGAGCTGGTTGAGCGGCGTCTTCGTGCCGTAGTAGTCGACCTGGATACGGTCGAGCAACGCCGCGGAAGCACGGCCGGTGCGCAGTGTGTTGAACTCGTGCTGGGCGGACTCGACGGACTTGTCCATCCGGCGGGTCGCGTCCTGAATGAACTCGTCGATCGTCATCTGGCAGCTCCGGTTGTGGGAGTGGAAACGATGGTGCCGACACGCTCGCCGTCGACGACGCGGCGGATGTTGCCTTCCGCGAGCGCGAAGACGTGGATCGGCAGGTGATTGTCCATGCAGAGCGAGAGCGCCGTCGTGTCCATCACCTTCAGTCCCCGCTCGATCGCCTCCAGGTGGGTGATCTCGGGAAGGAACTCGGCGTCCGGATCGACTCGCGGGTCGCCGGCATAAACCCCCTCGACCCCGTGCTTCGCCATCAGGATCGCGTCGGCGTTGATCTCGAGCGCCCGGAGCGCAGCGGCCGTGTCGGTGGTGAAGAACGGGTTGCCGGTGCCGGCGGCGAAGATCACGACCCGCTGCTTCTCGAGGTGGCGGATTGCCCGCCGGCGGATGTAGGGCTCGGCGACCTCGGAGACCTCGATCGCCGAGAGGACCCGCGTGTGGGCGCCGCGCCGCTCGAGCGCGTCCTGGAGCGCGAGCGCGTTGAGGAGCGTCGCCAGCATCCCCGCGTAGTCGGCGGTCGCGCGGTCCATCCCCTCGGCCGCGGCGGCCAGGCCTCGGTAGATGTTCCCCGCGCCGACGACGACCGCGAGCTCCACGCCCTGCTGCTGGACGCCGACGATCTCGCCGGCGATCGCATCGATCCGCTCGCGGTCGAGGCCGTACTCCTTCTCGCCCATCAGCGCCTCGCCCGACAGCTTCAGCAGGACGCGACGAAAGACAGCCCGCGCCGGCTGGTCGGAGGCGACCTCGTCTTCCGAACGGACGGCCATCAATGTCCTGTCCAGTGACGGTCTCGCGTTTCTGGCGAGTACATGGGGCCGTCAGGCAAGGACGCAGGGAGCGTCAATATGCGGGCATATTGGCGCGACTGAGGACGCCGCATGGCGGTTCCAGGCGCCGCCAGAAATGCCCTGACTGTTGATGGGCAGGGCATTCAGCCGAGCTGAAGCCGCTCGAACTCGAGAACCTCGGCGCCCTCCTCGCCGAGCACCTGGCCGACCGACTTCGAAGCCTCGTGGATCCACGGCTGGTCGACGAGGACCTGTTCCGCGAAGAAGCGCTTGTTGAGCATGCCCTCGACGATCTTCTCACGCGCCTGCTCCGGCTTGGACTGCACCTCGTCGGAGTTCGCGTAGATCTCGCGCTCCGCCGTGGCAATCTCGTCCGGCACGTCGTCTCGGCCGATCCAGCGCGTTCCGGGCGAAGCGGCGATGTGCATCGCCAGCTTGCGCGCCAGTTCGTCGGAGCCTCCGCGAACCTGCACCAGCACACCGAGCTTGTTCGCAGGCGGGTGCGCGTAACCGTCGATCATCGCGCCGTCGACGGCCTCGAAGCGCGCCGCGCCGGCAACGACGATGTTCTCGCCGAGCTTGCCGGCCAGCTCCTGCCGCTCCTGGTCGAGCTGCTCTGCACCAGGTGGACCTTCCTGGTCGACGGTCTCGAGGACCTTCTTCGCGAACGCGAGGAACTCGTCGTTGTTCGAGACGGGCTCGGTCTCACAGCCGACCGCGACGATGACGCCGCGCTTGCGGTCGTCGGCGAGGCGGTAGCCGACCTTGCCCTCGGGCGTCTCCCGTCCTGCGCGCTTGGCGGCGCTCGCCATGCCGCGCTCGCGGAGCAGCTTCTGCGCCGCCTCGAGGTCGCCGTTCGTCTCCTGGAGGGCGCGCTTGCTGTCCATCATCCCGGCGCCGGTCATGTCGCGGAGCTCCTTGACGAGTGCCGCTGCGATCTCAGTCACTGTCCGGTCTCCGTGCTCTCCGGCGCGCCGACCTGCTCGTAGGCGGGCTCCTCGGCGGTCTCCTCGGCGCTCGGGGCGTCCGCCTCCGTGGCAGGCTCGGGCTGCGGCTCCTCTTGTTGCTCGGCGGCCGGCGGAGCCATCTCGGCCTGCGTCACCTTCGTCTTGCCGGCCTCGATCGCGTCCGCGATCACGCGCGTGACGAGCGAGCACGAGCGAATCGCGTCGTCGTTACCGGGAATCACATAGTCGGCCTCGTCCGGATCGCAGTTCGTGTCCACGAGCGCCACGACTGGCAACCGGAGCCTGCGCGCCTCCCGGATCGCGAGCTGCTCCTTGCGGAGGTCGACGACGAAGACCGCGTCCGGCTGCTTGCGCATGTCGGCGACGCCGCCCAGGTTCGTGTCGAGCTTCTCGAGTTCGGCCAGCATCGCAATGCGCTCCTTCGGTGGCAGCAGCTCGAGCTGGCCCTCGTCGCGCAGCCGCCGCAGCTCGTGCAGGCGCTCGATCCGGTTCGAGATCGTGCGCCAGTTCGTGAGCAGTCCTCCGAGCCAGCGGTGGTTTACGTACGGCATCCCGACGCGCGTCGCCTGCTCGGCGATCGCGTCCATGGCCTGCTTCTTGGTGCCGACGAAGAGGACCGAGCCGCCGCGCTCGGCAAGGTTGCGCGAGAACGCTGCGGCCTCTTCGAGGCGCTCGAGCGTCGGCTGGAGGGCGATGATGTAAATGCCGCCGCGCTCGCCGAAGATGAACCGCTTCATCTTCGGGTTCCAGCGGCGCGTCTGGTGACCGAAGTGGACTCCGGCTTCCAGAAGCTCTCGCATGCTGACGACTGCCACGGGCTGAGCCCCTTTCTGTTGGTTTTCGCTGCCTTTGCGGCCGGCGGAAACCGGGTGGAACCGGGCGTCGTCGGCGCCGGCACCGCCACCCAGCCGACCCGCCGGGTCGGTGGAACGGACCGCGGAATGGTACCTCAGGCGGCTGTTTCGATCGATTCGGCGAGGATGTCGAGCCCGCGCTCGAGCTCCTCGTCGGTCGCCGTCAGCGGCGGCAGCAGCCGGATCACGTTGCCGTCGAGGCCGCAGGAGAGGAGCAGCAGTCCGTTCTCCCGAGCCTTCGTCGTGACGGCCTTCGTGACCTCGCCCGAACGTTCGACGAACTCGATCGCGCGCATCGGCCCGAGGCCCCGGGCCTCGCCGACCGCGTCGTGCCGCTCGGTGATCTCCTCGAGGCGGCCGCGGAGGATGCGCCCGGCCGTCTCGGCGCGTTCGCGGAAGCCCGGCTCGACGAGCGCCTCAAGGACGGCGCAAGCGGCCGCGCAGGCCACGGGGTTGCCGCCGAACGTGCCGCCGAGGCCGCCGGGATGCACCGAGTCCATGACCTGGGAGCGCCCGGTGACGGCCGCCAGCGGCAGGCCGCCGCCGAGGGTCTTGCCGGAGACGATCAGGTCGGGTTCGACATTCAGGTGCTCGATCGCCCAGACGCGCCCCGTTCGCCCACAGCCCGACTGCACCTCGTCGGCCACGTAGAGGATCCCGTGCCGCCTGCAGATCTCCCTGAGCTCCTCGACGAAGTCGGCGGGCATCGGGATGAAGCCGCCCTCGCCCTGGACGGTCTCGATGACCACGCACGCAACCGATTGCGGGTCGACGTCCTGGGCGAACAGGAGCTCGAGTCCGGCGAAAGCATCGGCGGTCGTGACGCCCCGGTACTCGTAAGGCGCAGGGGAGCGGTAGACGTCCGGTGCAAGCGGGCCGAATCCCTTCTTGTAGACGAGCTTCGAGGTCATGGCCATCGTCAGGTTCGTGCGGCCATGGAAGGCGCGGTCGAAGACGACGACGCCGGGTCGCCCGGTCGCGGTCCGCGCGATCTTGACCGCGTTCTCGACGGCCTCCGCGCCGGAGTTGACGAGCAGCGACTTCGTCTCGGCATCCCCGGGCCAGAGCTCGCCCAGTCGCCTGCAGACTTCGACATACGGCTCGTAGAGCCCGACCATGAAGCACTGGTGCAGGTAGCGGTCGGCCTGTTCGTGGATCGCCTGCACGACCGCCTCGGAGCCGTGGCCGAGGTTCTGGCACGCGATCCCTCCGGCGAAATCGAGGTACTCACGGCCGTCGGCGTCCCAGATCGTCGCGCCTTCCGCCCGCTCGACCACCACGTCCGTCGTCGCGATGCCTCGTGCAACGTACCGCTGCCGGCCCGCCCGGATGGCTTCCGCGTCCGCCCGCTGCTCGATCGCCATGGGTGCCAGCTTAAAACTTACATTTGGGTGCCCGCCGAGAACTTGAGTTTGAATCGGTAATGCCGATAGCTCCAGTGTGGAGCCGGTTGCCGCCTCGACCTCGGGAGCACTTCTCGATCTTGCCGAGGAGATCCGCACCGGAGCCTGGGACCTCGCCCTCGCCGTCGTCGACGAAGGGCTTCGCGAGGAGACGATTCCGCCGCTCGGCCGGCTCGGCCGCGTCGGCCAACTCGGAGACATGCCGACGTTCATCGCCGAGCTCGCGGCGCATCTCGCGCACCCCACGCCGGAACGCCTGCAAAGGACGAGCCCGCTCGCGGCGATCGTCCGCGACCACGCCCGCGAGCGCGAGGCGCTGGGCTTCGCGCCGCGCGACATCGTCACCGAGTTCCAGGTGCTTCGACGGGTGCTCTGGCGCCTCGTCCGCGAGCGCGGTTCGGAGCTCGCGGCGGAGGACGTGCTTGCGCTCGAGGAGCGTCTCCACGACGTCATCGACAGCCTCGTCACGGAGTGCGTGGTCGCGTACTTCGACCGGGCGACCGCCGAGCTCTCTTATCGCGCCCGACACGACCCCCTCACGGATCTGCTCAACCACGCTGCGTTCACGCGCGAGCTCGAGCACGAGCTCGACCGGGCCGAGCGTTACGGCAGCGGTATCACGCTCGTCTTTTTCGACTTCGACGACTTCAAGCTGATCAACGACACGCACGGCCACCAGGTCGGCGACCTCGTGCTCCGCCGCGTGGCGCAGCTTCTGCGCTCGGAGCTACGCCGGTCCGATGTGGCCGGGCGAATGGGCGGCGACGAGTTCGTGGCCTGCCTCGTCGAAGCGGACGAGAAGACGGGTGCCGCGCTCGTCGCGCGCCTCCGAGCTCGGATCGAGGCGTTCGTCGCATCAGGCGAGCTGCCCGTGCCCGTCTCTATCAGCGCCGGTATGACGCACTACCCCGGCGACGCGATGGACGCGCAAACGCTCTTCGCGATCGCCGACTGCCGCCTCTACGAGGCGAAGCGTTCCAGCGCCGCCTGAAGCTCGTCCGGCAGCGGCGACTCGACGTCAACATCCTCGCCGGTCAGCGGGTGCCGGAAGCTGAGCCGGTTTGCGTGCAGGAACTGCCGGCGGAGCTCCCGGTCGGGAACGCCGTAGACGGGGTCGCCGACGACCGGTAGCTCGATCGCCTGCAGATGAACGCGAATCTGGTGCGTGCGTCCCGTCTCGAGACGCACCGAGAGCAATGCGTGGGCGGGAAGCAGCTCGATCACCTCGAAGTGGGTGATCGCCTCCCGTGGGGTGTCCGAGTCGAGCGACTGCCGCAGTGGGTCGTGGCGGTCTCGGCCGATCGGCGCCTCGATACGGCCGGCCCGCGAGTGCGGCCGGCCACGGACGAGCGCGATGTAGCGACGGTCGAGCACTCGATCGCGTACGAGCTCTTGAAGGCGCTCGTACGCCTCCTGCGACCGGGCGACGTCGAGCAGCCCCGAGGGGTCGCGGTCGAGACGGTGGACGATTCCTGGGCGGTCCGCCACGTCCCCACCTGCGATCCCGTGCTCGAGCAGAGCGTTCACGAGGGTGCCCCGCCCGTGTCCGGCCGAGGGATGGACGACCAGTCCGGCCGGCTTGTCGACGACGAGCAGGTGCTCGTCCTCGTACGCGATCCGTAGCTCTCGAACCTCCGACTCGAGCCCGGGCTCGGTTTGTTCCCGAACCTCGATCTCGAGCAGCTCACCGCCTTGGAGCCGGTGACTCTTCGGCCGAGGCTCGCCGTCCACGCGGACGGCGCCCGCCGCGAGCAGGCGCTCCGCTTCTGCGCGTGAGCCGACTCCGGGAAGCGACGCGAGATAACGGTCCAGCCGCTCGCCCGCGGCCTCCGGTGAAACCGAGACTTCTAGCGTGACCGAGTGTCGGCGATCAGGATCGCGGCAAACAGGATCCCCACCCCGACGACGATGAACGTGTCCGCGAGGTTGAACGCCGGCCAGTAGCGGAAGTCCAGGAAATCGGTGACGTGGCCGAGGCGGATCCGGTCGACGAGGTTCGAGGCGCTGCCGCCGATCAGTAGCCCGAGCGCGACCGGGAGCACCGGGTGGCGGGCGCCGGACCGGGCAAAGAAGACGAGCATCCACCCCACCGCGACCGCCGTGAGCGCCGTCACCAGAGCCGTCGCGTTCGCGAAGAGGCCGAAGGCGATCCCGGAGTTCTGGACGTGATGGATCGAGAAGGGGCCGAGGACGTGGATGGAGTCGCCCAGGGCGAGCTGGCTCGAGACGATGTGCTTCGTCACCTGGTCGGCCAGGACGGCCGCACCGACCACGAGGCCTAGCGCGATCCACTGGGGTCGACGCGCGGCGAGGGAACGCGTCGCCACCGAGATGGGTGTCAGCGCGTCGGTCGAGGAGCCGACACGGACGTCGGCGGCGCGATCGCGCGAGGCATCGCTTGCGATGCCGTCTAAGAGGCCGCGCGATTCACTCGCGCGGCCGCTAAACCCCGGTGTTGGCACGGCCCCCATTTGATGTGTGATCCGGACGGAACCTCAACCGCGGCTCCCGCGCGCGTGCTCGGCGCACAGCGTCGCCCACGGCAGATACTCGAGCCGCTCGGGCTCGATCGGCTCGCCACCCGCGGTGCAGGTGCCGTAGGTGCCCTCGTCGATGCGCTTCAGCGCAGCGTCGATCTCGCGGAGCACCCGCACGGAGTTCTCCTCGAGCGTGTCGTCGATCTCGCGATCGATCGTGTCGGTCGCAAGGTCCGCGAGATGGTTGTCGCCCGGGCCGAGCGCAAGGTCGCCGGTGATCTCCTCGATGGCGCCCGGATTCTCCTTCTTCAGGTACGCGATGGCGGCCATCACCTTGTTGCGCTCGTCCTGAAGGCGGGCGCGAAAGTGCTCGGTGTCGATCTGAGTGCTCATCTGCCTACCCTTGCCGTCCGAGCCGCCGCTCGGCCTCGGCGGCGTCGATGCCGGCCAACTCGACGATCTTGTCACGGGCGGCGGGCCCGGAAACGAGCTTCACGCTTCCGCCCGGGAGGTCGAGCCGCTCCGCGAGCAGTCGCAGGACGGCGTCGTTGGCCTTGCCGTCCTCGGGCGACGCCGTGACGCGGACCTTCCAGCCGTCGCCGTGGCGACCGACGATCGCGTTCGAGCGCGCCCCCGGAGAGACACGCAGGCGCAGACGCGTAGGAGCCCCGGCCATGGGGCCAGTATAGATTTCGCCGCTAGGCCGCTTGTGCCTGGGCCTCCTCCCCGTCCGCGTCGTCTACGGCGTCCAGCGCCGCGCCGAGCAGCGCCTTGATCCGATGGATTTCGGTCGCGAGCCGCTCACGCTCGGCGATCGCATCGCGCGTGATCCCGCGGGCTTCGGCGTGGGCTTCCTCGAGAACGAGCGCCGCCTCGCGGCGCGCCTGGTCGCGGAGCTCGTGCGCCGACTGCTCGGCGGTCGTCAGCGTCGAGCGCAAGAGCGACTCGAGCTCGCGATGGCGCTTGAGGTCCGCCTCGAGCTGCTCGATCCGGTCGGCGAAGTCGGCCCGCTCGCGCCAAACGGTCTCGAACGAATCGGCCGCCTCCTGGATCGCCTCCTCGACGGGCCCACGCAGGTAGCCGAGCAGGCCGCGTTTGAATGTGACATGTCTGAGCTCAACCGGTGTAAAGGCCATGACGGCCACTCCTTTCTGGTCAGAAGTTGCTGAAGATCGTGTCGATGACCCTCATCAGGATCACGAGGACGATCACCGCGACGACGGGCGAGAGGTCGAGCGGCCCGAACGACGGCAGGATCCGCCGGAACAGCCGCAGGTACGGCTCGCAGACGTCGCGCAGGAAGTCCTGGGCACGGCGCAGCCATGGGGAGTACGGGAGCCTGATCCACGAGCTCAGGACGTAGATGAAGATCAGGAGGATGTAGACCCAGATGAAGTCGTCGATGAAGCGGTTCGCCGACGAGGCTGCGTCGAAGAGCAGGATCAAGCCGGGGCTCAGGCCCATGGAGTGGCTTTCGGCCTAGGAGACGAGCTTCCTACACGTCCGCTTCCCGAGTTCAGACGCGGCAATGCCGCTACGACCCGGGATTATCCGGGCGCGCCGGCAAAGCCGGCACACCCTCGCAGAAGGCGTCGCAAGCGACGCCTTAGGCCTGGTTGAAAAAGCCGCCGCGCTCGAGCAGGCGGGCCCGCTCCTCCGCGGAGACCTCGACGTTGCGCGGCGTCAGCAGGAAAACCTTGTCCGCGACCCGCTGCATGCCGCCGTCCAGCGCATACGTCAGGCCGCTCGTGAAGTCGATCAGACGCTTGGAGAGCTCCTGCTCCGTGCCCTGGAGGTTGAGGATCACAGGGATCCCGTCCTTGAAGCGGTCGGCGATCTGCTGTGCGTCCTGGAACGTGTGTGGGACGACGAGGTGCACCCGTACCGATGGGACCGGCGTCGGGCCCGGCATCGGCGCGACCTCGGCGCGCCGCTCGCGCCGCCGGGGGCGGACGACGGTGCGCGCCTCGTCGGCGTCGGGATCCGTCCAGTCGTCGAAATCGCGCTTGCTGCTGCGCGGCGTCAGCCGCCGGACGTTCGGTCGCTCGCTGTACGTGCGCCCGAGCTCCTCCTCCGTGACGTAGCCGTCCTCGTCCCACTCGTCGTCCTCCTCGGCGATCCCGAAGTAGACGAGCGTTCGGTTCCAGACGTCGGCGAACCCCATTTCCAGGGCATCTTAACTTCCGTAGAGAACGGATCCGACGCGGATCAGGGTGGCGCCCTCCTCGACGGCGACCCGGTAGTCCTGGCTCGTCCCCATCGACAGCTCCGCGAGGCCGCACTCGGCGGCGAGCTCGCGCAGGCGGCTGAAGTAGGGGCGCGAGGCGTCGGGGTCGTCGGTCTCCGGCGGCATCGTCATCAAGCCGCGAACGTGAGGGTAAGCCTGGAGCAGCGCGTCGAGCTCGGTCTCGGAGACGCCTGACTTCGTTTCCTCGCCCGACAGGTTGACCTCGACGAGGGCCGGGATCTCCAGCCGCTTCGCAGCAGATTCGGAGGAGAGCGAGTGGACGAGCTCGCACGTCTGATTGACGATCTTCGCCTTGCGGCTCTGCAGGTGGCCGATGAAGTGCCATCGGAACGCGTCGCCGTAGGCAGCGTGCTTGGCATCGAGATCCTGGGCGCGGTTCTCCCCCACGACCTCGACACCGGCGTCGGCGAGAGCCGCCATCTCCTCGACGGTCACGTACTTCGTGGCGGCGACAATCGTGACGGCCTCCCCGACCTCGGCCCGGATCCGCTCGTAGTTCGAGCGGACCTCGTCAGCCCGCATCTCGCCAGGGACTGTCCCTCATCCTCGGACCGTCGCGATCACGCCGTGCCCGCCGCGCGGGGTGCCGTCGCGGCGGTACGAGAAGAACAGGTCAGCGCGGCAGGACGTGCAGAGATCGAGCCGCTCGACCGACGCGCAGCCGGCCTCCCGGAGCACCCGCTCGGCCGCCGTGGGAAGGTCGAGCCGGCCGTTGCCGACGATCCCGCGCCCGAAGCGCTCTCGATAGGGCCCGGCCACGTCCTCGCCGACCTCGTAACAGCATGGCCCGATCGTCGGGCCGATCACGGCCCCTACACGGCCTCCGAGCGTCCCGACCGCCGCCTCGAGCACGCCTGCGAGGATCCCGATCCGTCCGGCATGAACGACTGCCGCGGCCGGACTGGCTCCGTTCGCCCGCACGAGTGCGACGAGCGCGCAGTCGGCGCCGAGAGCGAGCATGGGCGTCTCGGGCTCATCGGTCCAGAGAGCGTCGCCGATCTCTCGCCGGCCGGGCTGCGCACGATGGAGGAGCGACGTGTGCCGCTGGATGTTGACGGTCAGCCGCGCCGGGTCTGCGCCGATCGTCTCGCAGAACCGTGAGCGGTTCTCCGCCACGTTCTCCTCGGCGTCGCGGAAATCCCACCAGGCGGCGCCGTGCGTGAGGTTGAGCGACTCGAAAGGACCCTCACTGACCCCGCCGGAGCGCGTCGAGAAAGCGACCTCGTACGGACCGGGCGCGTCCCAGCGGATCACCGGCCGATCAGCTCTTGCGCCGCCGCGAGCTCCGAGTCGCGCCCGTCGAGCTCGCCGTTCAGCTTCCGTCTCCGCAGCTCCGCGAGGATCTCCCCCACTCGCGGCGACTCGTCCAGCCCCAGCTCGGCGAGGTCATTGCCGGTCACCTCCAGGCGAACGTCCCGGAGACCGCGGAAGTACTCGTGCAGCGGCTCGAGATCCGCGAGCGCGAGCGCGTACAGCGGCGCGTCGGGTGCATAGCGGTCGGCCAGCGCGACGACCTCGGCCGGCTCGACGCCCCGGTCGCGCAACCGCTCGACGAGCCGCGGGCCGACCGTCACGGCAGCCGCGATCTGCTCGGCGTCGCGGCGTTTCACCTTCAGACGCTGCAACCACTCGTAGACCTCGTCGGGCGGCAGCTTCCGAGCCAGCGCGACCAGGCCGAGCCGCCAGGCCGGGATGTCGACGTCGTACTGCTGCGCAAGGGCGCGCAGGCGAGCCAGCAACGCGACGGCCTCACCGTCCGCCGCGAGGTGTGGGTGGATCGCCCGGTCGGCGCCGAGCTCGGCGAGGCGCAGGATCGAATGCTCGACCTCTCCCTCCTCGAGCAGGGCCACGAGCTCGTCACGAAGACGCGCCGAGGAGAGGTCGCCGACGAGCCCCATCTCGATCGTCCCGCGGGCGAGGGCGGCACTGTGATCGTCCATGCGGAACCCGTAGCGGTTCTCGTAGCGGATTGCCCGGAAGATGCGAGTGGGGTCGTCGATGAATGAGAGGTTGTGGAGGACGCGAATCCGGCCCGCGTCCAGGTCGGCGCGTCCCCCGAAAGGATCGACGAGCCGGCCGTAATCGTCGCCCTTCAGCGAAACCGCCATCGCGTTGATCGTGAAGTCGCGCCGAAAGAGGTCCTCGCGAATGGAGGCGTGCTCGACCGCCGGCAGCGCGGCCGGCGCGTCGTAGAACTCGGTGCGGGCGGTGACGACGTCGACTCGCTCGCCGTCCCCATACACGACGACGGCGGTGCCGAACTTCTCGTGTGCGCGCACGCGTCCGTCCAACGCGTCGGCGAGCGCCTGCGCGAGCGCGATCGCGTCGCCTTCTACAGCGATGTCGACGTCGAAGCCCCGCTCGCCGACCAGGATGTCCCGCACGGTTCCGCCGACGAGATAGACGCCCTCGAAGTCCCCGCTCAGGGCGGCGACGGCCTCGAAGACGGGAGCGAGCCGCTCCAGCTTCGCGAGCTCGTCCGCCAGCGAAGCGGTCGGCCGCCCGGGCGCCGCGGCACGCTCGCCGAGAGCCTCGAGGACGTCGCTCCGCGTCACGACGCCGAGCAGCCTGCCGCCGCGGAGAACCGCGACGCGTTCGTCGCCGCCCGCGAGCAGCCGCTGGAGCTCGGAGAGCGGCGTGCCTTCCTCGCACGTGGCGACACGCGAGCTCATGATCCCCTTGACCGGCGCGTGTGAGAGCCCGTGTGAGATCGCCTTGTCGAGGTCCTCGCGACTGACCGCGCCGACGACCTCGTCGTCTGTGGCCACGAGAATGCCGCTCTGTCCGAAGCGCTGGCAGGCGACCATCGCTCGGGAGACCGTCTCGCCCGGTGGAATCGTCCGTGCCGGCTTCGACATCACGTCCCGCGCGCGCGCCGGCTCGCGAACGGCGTCGGCGAGGCGCTCGACCACCAGCCGCCGGGCCTCGGCGAGCGGCCCGCGGTAGATCGCGGACGCCGCCTGGGCGTGGCCACCGCCGCCGAGCACGGCCGCGAGCGCCGCGGCGTCCAACTCGGGGATGCGGCTGCGCGTGACCGCGAACACGCGCCCATCCATCTCGACAAGGACGACGAGGCCGGCGGCGTCGGTCACGTCGACGAGCTTGTGCGCGAGGTTCGAGACGCCCTCGATGTACTCCCGCGGGGCCGCAGTGGCGAGGAGCACCTCGGTGCCGTCGGCCTCATGGGTCTCGAGCGACTCGAGCAGCGTCGAGAGCAGATCCCGCTCCGCGTCGCCGAGCGGCGTGTGCAGGAAGCGTGAGAGCAGATCCTGCTTCGCCCCGTGGCGGAGACACCAGCCGAGCGCCTCGGCGTCGCGCTGCGTGGCCGTCATATGGGTCAGCGACCCCGTGTCCTCGTGGATCCCGAGCGCGAAAGCCGTGGCCTCGACCGGCGTGACCGCAAGCTCACGCTCGGCGAGGACGCCGACCAGGGTCGTCGTCAAAGCGCCGTCCACCGAGACGACAACATTCTCCGCCGCCGCCCAGTCGGGCCGCTCTCCGGCGTGATGGTCGAAAACGACTTTGTCGACAACCGGGTCGAGTGCAACAGCCTCGAGCTCGCCGAGCCGCCCGGCATGCACGGTCTCGACGACGATCAGCCGCCGGATCGCGTCCAGCTCGAGCCTCGAGGCCTCGACGACGAAGTCGAGCTCGTCGGCATGGAGGCGGTAGAACTCGCGGACGTTGCGGTTCAGCGACCCGGCCAGGCAGACGACGGCGCCGGGGTAGAGGCGCCGCGCCGCCAGCATCGCCGCGAAAGCGTCGAAATCGGTGTTCGTGTGGGTCGCGATGACCGTTTCACAGCGCATGGAGACATTGTGGCGGAGCGGGAGGGACTGTCCCCAAAGGGGACTGTCCCATTAACCGCGGCAGGCAACGTAGAAGGTTGATGGGACAGTCCCCATTCGGGGACAGACCCTAGACGGCGGCGATCGCCTCGATCTCGATCCTGGCGCCCGAGGGGAGCGCGGCGACCTGAACCGTCGCGCGCGCCGGCGGCGAGGCGCCGACGTGATTCGCGTAGACCTCGTTCATGGCGCCGAAATCGTCGAGGTCGATCAGGAACACGGTCGTCTTGACCAGGCTGTCGAGGCCGCTTCCGGCCTCTTCGAGAATGGCGCGCAGGTTCTGGAAGATCTGCTCGGTCTGCTCGACGATTCCGCCCTCGATGCGCTCATCGCCGGGCTTCAGCCCGAGCTGCCCGGAGACGAATACAAACCCCCCTGCGCGGATCGCCTGCGAGTAGGGCGCGCCCTGGAACGGAGCCGGCGCGGCCTCGGTTCGGACGACGGACTTCCCTTCAGCCACGGTCGGTCTCCTTTCTTCGCGAGCGAACGGCCTGGGCGAGCGCCACGCCGAGGCCCTTGAAGATCGCTTCGAGGACGTGTTGGGTGTCGCGCCCCTCGATCAGTCGGACGTGGAGGGTCAGCCCAGCCCCCTCGGAGAGCTCGGACAAGAACCGGGCGACGAGATCGGTCGCGAGCCCGCCGACGCCCATGTCCGACAGGTCGACGTTCGAGACGAGCAGCGGGCGGCCCGAGGCTTCGAGGGCGACGTGCGCGAGCGCCTCGTCGGCCGGCACGACCGCTGACCCGTGGCCCCGCGCGCCCTCGTCGTGCAACGCGCCGGAGAGTGCCTGTCCGAGCGCGCGCCCGGCCGCTGCGACCTCCGCGTCCGGCTCTTCCGGCGCAACCTCGAGCACCAGATCGAAGGACGCATGCTCTGCGAGCAGCGTCAGCAGATGGTCGAGAACGGGGACCCCGGTGTCGATGGAGGCCCTGCCCGAGCCGCTTACGTCGACCCGCGCCTGGAGTCGCCCTTCCTCCCCCGCGTAGCCGGTCTGGGCCATCCGTCGAAGGAGGGTATCGCAGCAAGAAACGGCCACCGTGGGGCCGCTGGATCTCGCTAGGACTCGACTCGCTCGATCCGTGCCCCCAGGGACCGGAGCCGCTCGTCGATGCGCTCGTAGCCGCGGTCGATCTCGCCCACGTTGCCGATCGTCGAGGTGCCTTCCGCGCAGAGGCTGGCGATGAGCATCGCCATACCCGCCCTGATGTCTGGGCTGGCCATGCGCTGGCCGATCAGCTTCGCGGGGCCGGTGACGACCGCGCGGTGAGGGTCGCAGAGGATGATCCGCGCCCCCATCGAGACGAGCTTGTCGACGAAGAAGAGGCGGTTCTCGAACATCTTCTCGAAGATCAGGATCGTGCCGTGTGCCTGCGTCGCGACGGCGAGCGCGATCGACGTCAGATCCGCGGGGAAGGCAGGCCAGGGCCCGTCCTCGATCTTGGGGATCTGCCCGCCCAGGTCGTCCTGAATGACGAGCTCCTGGCCGGGTGGTACGCGCAGGGACGTGCCGTCGAGCTCGACACGCACGCCCAGCCGCTCGAACGACGGCAGAATCGGCGCCAGGTCTTCCGGCACGACATCGTCGATGGTGACGTCGCCTGCAGTGACGGCAGCCAGGCCGATGAAGCTCGCAACCTCGACGTGCTCGCAGGCGATCCGCCATTCGCCGCCGCGCAGGCCCTGGACGCCCCGGACGGTCAGGACATTCGAGCCGATTCCGTCGATCTCGGCCCCGAGCGAGCGCAGGAACCGGCAGAGATCCTGGACGTGCGGCTCGCAGGCTGCGTTGCCGATCACCGTCTCCCCGGCCGCGAGCGAGGCCGCCATCACGGCGTTCTCGGTCGCCATCACGCTCGCCTCGTCGAGGAAGATCCTCTTGCCGACGAGGCCCTCGGTCTGCATCTCGTAGCGGCCGTTCAGATCGATCTGCGCCCCCAGCTCCGTGAGCGCGTGGACGTGCGGGTCAAGCCGCCGCCGTCCAATCACATCGCCGCCGGGAGGCGGCACCGCGGCCCGGCCCCAGCGGGCGAGCAGCGGGCCCGCGAGCAGGAACGAGGCGCGGATCCGGCTCGCCAGCATCTCGTCTACTTCGGTCGTGATCAGATCGGTCGTGTGCACGCGCACCTCGTTAGCGCCCGCCCACTCGACGTCCACGCCGAGCTGCGCCAGCAGCTCGACCATCGTCTCCACGTCGCGAATCCGCGGAACGTTCGTCAGCGTCACCGGCTCCTCCGCGAGGAGGCACGCGGCGAGAATCGGTAGCGCCCCGTTCTTGTTCCCGGCCGCCGTAATGCGGCCGTTCAAGGGTTGAGAGCCCTCGATGACGAACGTTTCCATGAGCGCGTCGGCGACGGTGGTCGACGGCATCGGCGCGGCTATCGTACTGACCCGTGCGGCCGACACGCGACCAGGCCTGGGAAACGCTGACGAAGTACACGCAGAGCGAGGCGCTGCGGCGCCACGCGCTCGCGGTCGAGGCCGCCGTCGGCGCATACGCGCAGAAGTTCGGCGAGGACGAGGAGCTCTGGCGCGTGACGGCGCTCCTGCACGACTTCGACTACGAGATGCACCCGACGCTCGACAAGCACCCGCAGGACGGGGCGCCGATCCTGCGCGAGGAGGGCTACCCCGAGGAAGTCGTCGACGGCGTCCTCTCGCATGCCGAGCACCTCGGGCTCCCGCGCGACACGCCGCTCAAAAAGACGCTCTTCGCCTGTGACGAGCTTTCCGGGTTCATCCACGCTTGTGGGCTCGTCCGCCCGGACGGGATCGACACGCTCGAGCCGAAATCCGTGCGCAAGAAGCTGAAGCAGCCCTCGTTCGCCTCGGGCGTCAACCGCGATGACGTCTACAACGGCGCGGAGGAGCTCGGTGTTGACCTGAACGAGCACATCGCCTTCGTCACCGAGGCGCTGCGGCCGATCGCGCCCGAACTCGGGCTGCGCACTGCGGCCGACGTAGCGGCGTCCTAGAGCGCGTCGAGGAGCCGGTCGACGTCCTCGCCGCTCGTCCACCAGCCGCAGGAGACGCGCAGCCAGGGCGTCCCGGGGAGGTCACGGGCGATCACGCCGGCCTCGTAGAGGCGGGCCGCAGCATCGGCGGCGTCGCCGAACGGCTCGAATGTGATCAGGCCGGCCTGCTCGGGCGCGGTGACGACCTCGTAGCCGGCCTCGAGGAGGCGGTCGCGGCACGAGGCCGCGGCCTCGTGCCAGCGCTCGAACCGCCACTCCGGCGCCGCTTCCAGGGCAGCAAGTAGGCCGGAAAGGATCCCCGGCGCGAACCACATCGAGTCGAAGCGCGCGGCTCCCGGCTTCGGCGTGAACGACTCCTCGACGTCGTAGGCCGACTGCGACATATAGGTCGGAAGCGCAACGCGGAGACGCTCGGGGTCTCGGACGTAAAGTGCACCCGTCGAGTCGGGCCCGCAGAGCCACTTCTGACCCGAGACGGTGTAGAAGTCGAACACCCTTGCCTCGGTCGGCACGACGCCGGCCGACTGCGCGCCGTCGACGAGGATCGGGAGTTCCGTGCGGCGGCGGAGCTCGCCCGGGCGCAGCGAATTTCCGGTCAGCCACGAGACGTGCGAGAGGGCGATCAGACCGGTGCGGTCGTTTACCTGTTCGATGACGAGATCGGGCGCCTCGTCGGGTGAAGCGTCCCGGACACGAGCGACGCGCAGCCGCGCCGGCGACGCGAGCAGCGGCCCGAGCAGCCCAAAGTGCTCGACGTCCGTGGTGACTACCTCGTCTTCCTCGGTGAGGCCGAGCCCGGCGAGGACGACGTTGCAGGCGTTCGTCGTCGAGCTGACGAGCGCGACGTTCTCGGCCGGAACCTCCAGAACCGCGGCGAGCGCCTTCCGGGCCTGCTCTCGGGACGCGAGCACCTGCTCGAAGTACGCCTTGCCGCCCCGACCCTCCTCGAGGTCGCGCCGGTTCCACTCGGAGATCGCGTCGACCGTCGCGCGAGGGAGCGGGCCGTTGGTGCCCGCGTTCAGGTATGCGAAGCGCTCGAAGACCGGGAACTGCGCGCGTGCCTCCTCGAAGGTCAAGCCGTCCTCGCCTCCACGGGTGTGTGGTCGGACAGGACATGGCCATCGACGCGCCGCCGCTCGCGCGGCCAGCGTTCGAGCTCCACGAGCCGGGCGCCACGAACGAGGATCTGGTCGATCCCCTCACTCAGCGGCGCCGAAAACTCCCAATCGCCGTCCACCAGTTCCGCCTGTGTCGCCGATCGGACGGCCGGGACGTTGAAGTCGCCCGCGAGCACGACGACGTCGCCCGGCTCGGCCAGGCCGTCCGCGAAGGTGGCGGCGCGGAGGAGCTCGGCGTCGGCGAGCCGTTGGTCGGCGTCGAAGCTCGTGGCATGCAGATTCGCGACGAGCAGTGTCGTGTCGTCCGGAAGGCGCGCGCGCACGACCTGGACAACCCGTCGTTCCTTCGCCCACCCGAGCCGCGCGATCAGCCCGAGCCGTAGCCGCTGCGCCTCCCTGCCACGAAACTCGCGGCTGTTCAGGGCAAGCCGCTCGTGCGCGAGCGCCTCCGCGTCGGGCGAGAGCAGGATCGCGTTCGCCTGTCCCGAGAAGGCCGACCGAAGCAGGCCGTGATGCAACGAGCTGAGCTCGCGCCCGAGCTCGGCCGGGATGCGCAGCGGTCCGAATCGAGGCGGCTGCGCGACGTCCCCGAACGCCTTCATGCCGCTCCAGCCGGCCAGATGCGAAAGCGCCCAGACGGGCACCTCTTGAAGGCACAGAATGTCGGGCCCGTCCGCGGCGGCGAACCCCACCATCTGCTCGAGGTAGGCGTGGCGTTCCGGCGGCTTCGCATTGCCGTGAAACAAGTTCCAGGTGCGGATGAGCAGCGCCAACGGCGGGCTAGTGTAGGCGCGTGTTCCGCCGCAGCCGCTTCAGCGACGTGATCTCGCGGCAGCTCGACCTCTTCGAGCGCGAGCATGCGGACGTCGTCAACGAGTGCGAGGAGCTCGAGCGCGCGTACAATATGGCGCCGCGGGACGAGGCCGAGGAGCGCTACGGCGACTACGTGGACGCGGTCGAGACCGGCACCGAGATCCTGGCCGACATCCGCGACCACTTCAAATGGACGCTGGACGAGGACACCGGCGAGCTCTACGAGGAGGAGTTCAACCGGGCCGTCCTCAAGCGCCTGCCGCGCTTCGCGCTCGAGATCGAGAACCGCTAGGAGGGTTCGGCGTCGCGAATCGCGGCTGCAGCGTTGATGAGCGCGAGGTGGCTGAGGCCCTGCGGGAAGTTGCCGAGGAACGCGCCGGTCTCGGGATCGATCTCCTCGGAGAAGAGGCCGACGTCGTTCGCGTGGCCGACAACCTCGCGCATCGTCTGACGCGCCTCGTCGACTCGCCCGGCCCGCGCGAGCGCCTCGACGAGCCAGAACGAGCAGGCGACGAAGGCACCTTCGACCCGCTGCTGCCCGCTGTAGCGATAAAGGAGGCCGCCACCGGCGTCGAGCTCGGCGCGGATCGTGTCGATGATCGTCGAGAACCGATCGCTCGTCACATCCAGGAAGCCCATCCTGCTCGCCCGCAGGATGCTGGCGTCGAGGCGTTGGCTGTCCGGGAACATCGTGTAGCAGCCGCGCGGCTCCGACCAGCATTCGCGCTCGACGAACTCGCGCACCTGCTTCGCCGACTCCCGCCATCGCTCGACCCGCTCGCGCGGGAGCTGACCCCGCTCGACGAGCCGTAGCGCGCGGTCGAACGCCGTCCAGACGGCGATCTTCGAGAGCGTGTAGTGCTGCAGGTCCGGCAGCTCCCAGATCCCGGAGTCTTCCTGCTGCCAGATCGTCGACAGGTGGTCGAGGATCGCGGCCAGACGCCCCGCCGTCCGGTCATCGAGTGCGTTGCCCTCGCGAACGTAGAGGTCCGCCGTCTCGAGCAGATCTCCGTAGCAGCCGAGCTGGAGCTGGTCGGCGGCGGCGTTGCCGCGCCGTACCGGGCGGGAGCCGTGGTAACCGTCTAGCTCGAGCTCCTCGTCGCCCGAGGTGGTGTCGCCGTCGAGGTCGTAGAAGACGTGCAGGTCCGGCTCGGTCTCCTCGATCGCGCGCAGCAGCCACGCGAACGACGCGTGCACCTGGACGAGCAGGCCGAGGTTGATCAGCGCGTCCAGCGTGAACGCCGTGTCACGCACCCATGCGTAGCGATAGTCGTAATTACGGTCGCCGCCGATCCGCTCCGGCAGCGACGTCGTCGGCGCCGCGACGATCGCGCCTGTCGGGACATAGGTGAGGGCGCGTAGCGCGAGCGCGCTCCGGCGCACCTCGGCGTTCCACTCGCCCTCGACGCCGGCGTTCGCGAGCCAGCGCTCCCAGTCATGCGCCGTGTCGCGCAGCCGCCGCTCCGCCCATTCTCGCCGGGCGACCGGGATCGGCTCATCATGGCTCGCCCGCAGGACGAGAGACACGCTCTCGCCGGCGCCAAGCTCGAAGCCGCCCGTGATCTCGTCGTCGGTGTGGTGCGGATCCCCCGCGTCGAAGGGGTGGAGGGCGAGGACTGCGGGTTTCGACATCGTCAGCACGGCCTCGCCGAGCCGCTCGATCGTCGTCTTCTTCGGCTTCTCCCCCGCTCCGAACCGCGGCGTGATCCGCCAACGCATCGCCACGGTCCCGCTGATCCCTTCGATCCCGCGGACAAGCTCGAACCACGGCAGGAAGCCCCCGTTGTCGAGCGTGATCGCATCGGTGACGCGAACGGTTCCGCGGGCGGTCACGAACGTCGTCCGCAGCACGTTCGAGTCCCCTACGTACTCGCGCTCGACGCGGAAATCGGCCTCGGGAGCAAGCTCGAATGCGCCGCCGCCCTCGGCGTCGAGCAACCGCGCGAAGACCGTCTCGGAATCGAGCCTCGGCAGCGCGAGCCAGTCGATCGAGCCGTCCCGGGCGACGAGCGCGCACGTCCGCCCCTCGCCGATCAGCGCGTAGTCCTCGATCGGCGCGTAGCCATCGGTCCTTTCCATCGGCGCGGATTATCGGTGTCCGAAGTGATGGGCAGCCGGCAGCGAGCCGAAGACATCGGCCCCGTTGGCGACCTCCTTCGCAAGCGGGACGAGCAATTCGAACTCGGTCACGAGCACGTTCTGGTTGCGGCCGCTCCGTTCGAACCGGCCGCGGGCGAGGATCAACGGCTCGGCCCGTACGAGCGGCCGGTAGCGCTGATAGACAGGCGGCGGCACGATCAGGTTCACCTGCCCGAACTCGTCTTCGAGCAGCATGAAGACGACGCCGTTGGCGGTCGCGGGCCGCTGGCGCGCGACCGCGAGGCCGGCGACGACGATCCGGCTGCCGTGCGGCTTTCCGCCGAGCTCGCGGGTCGGCACCACCTCGTCGGGGAGCCGCGGGCGGAGAAGCGCCAGCGGGTGCGTGCCGACCGAAAGGCTCGTCAGCCGGTAGTCGGCGAGCATCTGTTCCCACGGCGTCTGCCGCGGAAGCTCCGGAGTCTCGGCGGTCGGGTCGAGCGAGAGGGTGAGCTGCCGCTCCTCGCCGCCGGAGCCGGGCACCGTCGCCGGGCGGAAGGCAAGGCCGATCTCCCAGAGCAGCCGCCGCCGTTCGCCGAACTCGTCGCAGGCGCCTGAGGCGACGAGCGCCTCGAGACGGTCGCGATCGAGCTCGAGCCGCTGAGCGAGGTCGCGGACGCCTGCGAACGTCCCGCCGCGCTCGCGCTCCTCCACGACCGCCTGCGCGCCCGCCTCGCGGAGCGACTGGACGTACTCGAGCCCGATCCGCACGGCATCGTCCTCGAGCCCGCACTTGACGGCACTGCGGTTGACGTCGACCGGCCCCACCTCCACCCCACGCCTCTGAGCGTCGCGCACGAGCGACGCCGGCGGGTAAAAGCCCATCGGCTGGGCGTTCAGGAGCGCCGCAAGGAACTCGCGCGGGTGGTGGTGCCGCAGCCACGTCGATTGATACGCGAGCAGTCCGAACGCCGTTGCGTGCGACTTCGGGAAACCGAAGCCGGAGAACCCGGCCAGCTTGTCGTAGACAGCGTCGGCGGTCTCGGCGTCGACGCCGTTCCGCGCCGCGCCCTCGATGAAGCGGCCCCGGTAGGCCTCGATCGCCTCCTGACTGCGCTTGCGGCTCATCGCGCGTCGCAGGCCCTCTGCCTCGCCGACGGAGAAGCCGGCCAGGGCCATCGCCACCTCGAGCACCTGGTCCTGGAAGACGACGACGCCGAGCGTGTCCTTCAACGGCTCGCGAAGCAGTTCGTGGTCGACCGGCGGCACGAAGCTCGGGTCCTCACGCAGCTTCTGGCGGTGCTCGATGTACGGGTGGACGGCTTTGCCCTGGATCGGCCCAGGCCGGACGAGCGCGACCTGGATGGTCAGGTCGTCGAGGTTCTCGGGCCGCGTCCGCAGCAGCGATTGCATCTGTGCCCGGCTCTCGATCTGGAAGACGCCGATCGTGTCCGCCCGCTGGATGTCGTCGTAGACGTCCGGATCGTCGAGCGGGATGCGCGAGAGATCGATCGGCTTCGCAAGGCTCTCCGAGATCAGCTCGACGCACTCCTCGACCGCCGAGAGCATCCCGAGCCCAAGCAGATCGATCTTGAGAAACCCGGCGTCCGCGCACGAGTCCTTATCCCACTGGACGAGCTGCCGCCCGGCCATCGCCGCCGGCATCACCGGGACGAGCTCGACCAGCGGCCGGCTGGAGATGACCATGCCGCCCGGGTGCTGCGACGCGTGGCGCGGCAGCCCGCCGATCTCGCGGCAGAGCTCGCAGAAGGCCCGCCAGCGCGGCGAACGGAGCTTCGTCTCGGCGTCGGGCAGAGACGCGACCTCCTCGGCGACGCGCCGCGGGTTGCCCTCCGTCATCCGCGCGAGCCGCTCGAGCTCGGCGTGTGGGAGGCCGAGTGCCTTGCCGACGTCGCGGATCGCACCTCGCGCGTTGTAGGTCGGGAACGCCGCTACGAGAGCGGCGTGCTCACGGCCGTACTTGTCGCTGACCGCCGGGAGCAGCTTCTCGCGAATGTCGCGTGGGAAGTCGAGGTCGATGTCGGGCACCGCGGCCATGTCCCGGTTGAGGAAGCGGCCAAGAGAGAGGCAGGCCGCGACCGGATCGACGTGCGACAGGCCGGTCAGGTAGCAGACGATCGAGCCGACCGAGCTGCCGCGGCCGCGTCCCGGCGGCAGGGACGAGCGCGGCGAGTCGCGGCCGCGCACCTCGACCGCGAGCTCCCGCGCCAGCTCCAGCACCTCCCAGTGCAGGAGGAAGAAGCCGGCGAGACCGAGCTCGTCGATCAGCTTCAGCTCCTCGTCGAGGCGGACCCTGGCTTTCTTCTTGTGCCCGTTGCGGCCTGAGTAACGCTCGGCAAACTCCCGGTCGCAGACGCGCTTCAGCTGCGCGATCGCGGGCTCGCCGTTCTCCGAGAAGTCGGGGTAGCGGTAGCCGAGATCCTCGTTCAGGTCGAACTCGAGCCGCTCGGCCACCTCGACCGTCCTCGCGACGGCGTCGCGGTCGGCCGGGAAGAGGTCGGCAACCTCGCCCGGCGCGCGAAGGAAACTCTCCCGGTTACCGCGCCGCTCGCGCTCGCAGCCGTCGAGCGAGGTGCGGTTCTTGACCGCTACCAGCACGTCTTGCAGCGTCGTCAAGCGGCGGTCGTGCGCGTGGACGTCTCCGGTCGCGACCGTCGCGACTCCGAGCGCCTCGGCGAGCTCGCGCAGCCGCGCGTTTCGCGAGGCATCGCCGCGCTCGAACGGCCGCTGGAGCTCGACGAAGAAACGCTCGCAGCCGAAGGCACGCGCCAGCCGTGCAGCGGCGTTCGGGTTGCGCACCGCGAGCCCGTGCCGAGCGCAGCCGGACAGGCAGACGAGGCCTTCGTTCAGCTCCTCGAGCAGTGACTGCTCGAGCGCCGGCTCCAGCAACTCACGTTCCTTGCCGGGCACCCGCGTCCCCGCGTGCGCCGCCGTCAGCAACCGGCAGAGGTTGGCGTAGCCCGCAGCCGACTCGACGAGCAGCGTCACGTGCGAGCCGTCCGCGAGCGTCACCTCCGCGCCGGTGATCGGCCGGACGCCGAACGCCTTGGCCGCCTGCGCGAACTCGAGCGACCCGTAGACGCCGTCGTGGTCGGTCAGCGCGAGCGCGCCGTAGCCGAGCTCGGCCGCGCGGATCGCGAGGTCCTCCGGCAGCGAGGCGCCGTCGAGGAACGAATAGGCTGAATGCGCGTGAAGCTCGACATACCGCGAAAAATGCTGCCGCATTTTCCGCGGGGCCTGGTTTGTCCCATCGCTCCGCTCGGGAGACATCAGAAATGAATCCGGTTCTGCTTATTGCACCCGGCGCTGGTGAACAGACCACCGACCGGCCCGAGCGGAAGATCACGATCCTCGGCGACTTCCCGCAGATCATCGTCTCGCGGTTCCGCTACGCGCCCGGCGAGAAAGGCCCGGAGCCGCACGTGCACCGGCAGCACTCGGACGCGTTCTACGTCCTCGAGGGAGAGGTCGAGTTCGGCCTTGGCCCGGGGGTGACACCGATGAGCGGCGGCCCCGGCACGTTTGCGGCCGCGCCGCCGAACGTCGTCCACACCTTCCGGAACTCGAGCGACGCCGACGCGGTCTTCCTCAACATCCACGCGCCGAGCATGGGCTTCGGCGACGTGCTGCGCGGCAAGGGACGCGAGCACTTCGACCAGTTCGACCCGCCCGAAGACGGCGGCCGACCACTTGCCGACGCGATCTTCAGCCAATCCGGCGATGGCGAGCCCGTCGGGCACGAGACGTCCTCGTACCTGATCAAGGCCGAGCTCACAGAGCTCTCCGTCTTCGAGATGACCTTCATGCCCGAGTTCGAGGGCGTCGACCCGCACACGCACGACGACCACGTCGACTCGTTCCTCGTCCTCGACGGCGAGGGCGAGTTTCTCGCCGGCGAAGAGATGCACCGAGTCGGCCCGGGCTGGTTCTTCTCGGCGCCTCCCGGCGCCCGCCACGGCTTCTCCAATCCCGGTCCCGAGCCGATGCGCGTCCTCAACCTCCACGCGCCCGACAGCGGCTTCGCCGGGCGACTCAAGAGCTAGAGCTTCAGCAGGCGGCCGTCTGAGCCGATAGCCGGTGAGATGCGTGCCAGGCTCGCGTTTCCACTCACCGTCGCCTTCGCTGCGGCCTTCGTGGCCCAGGTGGAAGGGGTACTGGTCACCCGCTGGGCGTCCGACCGCGGAACCGCCTGCTCCTCCGCCGGCGCCGCGGGCGAGTGCGCGCTGAACGGCGTCATCTCCTTCCTCGCCGGCACCTTCTTCGCCGTCGAGACGCTCGCCGCGACGCTCATCGCGCTCGTCCTCCACAGGAACGGGAAGCGCTTCGGCGCAGCCGTCGCAGCCGCAGGCCTCGTGCTCGCGCTGGGCGTGGAGCACCTGTGGCTTCTTAGCCATCGTTCGTAGGACCATCAGGACCGCTACCGCCTTGCCATCGGGGTTTAGACGGACGCCCGGGCAAAGCCCGGACGTCCTCCAGTCGGCGTCGCAAGCGAACGCCTCGGTCACGCATCAGGCGCGCTGACTGAACCAGCACTGCGCTTCGCCGTCGAGAAAGACGACCGCGTTCTCGCCGCTCGCGAGCACGACGTCGAAGTAGCGCCGGTCGACCGGCTGCTCCGTCCACCAGCGGTCGACGACGCGCCATTCCTCGCGCACCAGCGCCACCTGCTGGCGATTCACGCTCCGCGGCGACCCGTCCACGTGCGTCTCGACGAGCGCTCTCGAAGGAGCGTTTAGTCGTCGCGCGGAACCAGCAGCGCTCTCTGCTCGGGGATTCGCGACCAGGGAGCGACCTCCACCACCGAACACACCGCGCCCGAGCCGGTACCCGCGCGCACCTGCTTCAGGCCCTCGCTGAGCTGAGCGCGTAGCTCGAGACCCTCCGGCTGGACGAGCTCCAGCTGCCAGCCGACCTTCTGCGCGAGCTCGACGACCTCGAGCCCGAGCCTCGTCACCGGCGCGGGCAGCTCTGCGAGCTTCGGGCCGAGCGCGAGGCGCAGCCGTTCCCGGTCCGCCGTCGCGTCACGCAGCGTCACCGTTCGCCGCCACGATCCCCCGCCGACCAGCTTCGCAGACAGCGCCAGCTTCCGCACGGCCCTCTCGCCGCGCTCCGGCCGGGCGAGGAGCCGGTCGAGGAGGGCACCCAGCGCCCGCCGGAGCGTCAGCTCGTTCGCCACCGCCTCGGGAAACTCCAGCGTCTCCGCGAGCTCGGCGGCCACCTTCCTGGCGCGGACCTTGCCGCGCTGTTCACCTCTCGCCAGGCTCCAGGCGCGCCGGCCGTCCGGCCCCAATCGTTCGGCAACGGCGTCGCCCGGCAGCCCAGCAAGCTGTCCAAGCCTTCTTACCCCCAGCTCTTCGAGCTCCCCGCGGCGCTCGGGCTCGACCGGGAGCAGCGTCAGCGGCAGCGGCGCGAGGAAGTCGCGGGTCTGGCGGTCGGAGACGATCAGGAGCTGACCCGGGCGCGCAACATGAGCGGCCGCAAGCGCGGCGAACCGGCGCTCCGCGGCTCCGATCCGCGCGTCCCAAGTCGTCCCGACGGCCGCGAGTGCCCGCTTCAGCGCCGGCTCGATGCCTCCGTAGAGCCGTTCGATCCCGCGCGTCTCGAAGTAGACGCAACCGAGCGCTGCGGACTCGACCGCGAACCCGGAGTCTTCGAGCCGCTTGAGAAGCTGCTCCCATTCGTGCTCTGCAGTCGCCGGATCCTGCTCGACGAGGGCCAGCTCCGGACAGAGCGAGAGCGCCTCTCCCAGCCGCATCCCCGGCTGCACGCCCGCTGCCTCGGCCGTAGCCGTGACCGGGCCGAGCACGGACTCCTCCCCCACACCCGGCCCGAGCGCAGCAGGCCTAAGCGCAAGCGCAGGGCGCTTCCGCAGCGCAGCCCGCAGCTCGAATCCCGGGATGAGAAGGCACGCGATCACTTACGAACGTATGTTCTACCACGAACACACGTTCGCTGTCAAACCCGAGGTCTACTGAGGCTTTTTGACCACCTTCTCGAGCGCCTCGAAGACCTCACGCCGCCTCGGCAACCCGACTTCCTGGGCCTTCGGGGCGGCCTGCTGCGGAGCTTCGGACGGAGCGGGCTTGTCGGCGCCCTCGAGATCCTTGTTCTCGGTCATCGACGCTTGACGACCCTAGACATCCACGCGCCCGCTTTCGACTCACCGAATTGCCGGTTCTCCTGGCCAAGGGTCCTGGTCGCGACGCCGAGGGCGCTAGGTCGCCGCGGAGCGCGCACCCGAGACGCGCAGGCCCGACAGCCGCAGCGAGTTAGCTGGAACCTTTACCCGGTGATCTCGGCGGCGTCTTCGACCAGCCGAGCGAGCCGGGGCACGATCGTGAGCGTGTTCTCCTGCGTGCACCAGCGGAGGTCGTCTTCGAGGCCCGGCGGCCCGTAGGTGCGCGCGTTCACCCCTGCCCAGGCGGTCGGATACGCCTGGGCGATCACCGCCGACGCAACGGCTGCGTCGGTCGGCTCGCCCTCGAGCAGCGCGACGATCCGGCCTGCCGTGTAGGCGTCGTCGATCGCGAACGCGCCCTGGTAGCCCGCGCAGACCACCGTCACGTCCTCTCCTGGTTCTCGCGCGGCGGCCGTTACCGCGTCGAGGTTGAGCAGGCAGCCCAGGAGCACGACCTCCGAAGTCGATGCGGCCGCGAGGATCGTCCGCGTCCCGTTCGTCGTCGTCAGGATCGCCGTTTCGGCCCGCGGCTCCAGGTACTCGAGGGGCGAGGCACCGAGGTCGAACCCCTCGATCCGCCGGGCGTTCCGTTCCCCGCCGACGACCGCCGTGTCCCCGAGCTCCGCGCGGAGCGCTCGCGCCTCCTCGATGTCGCGGCAGCAGAGCACGCGCCCGTAGCCGGAGGCGAGCGCCTGCGCGATCACGGAGGTCGCCCGCATCACGTCGACCACGACCGCCACATGCGTGGGCCGCACTTCCGCAGGAGTGAAGGCGACGTCTATCCGCACCGCGCATCTACGCTAGTCGAGCCATGTCTGCCGCGATGAGGTGCTACCGCCATCCCGACCGGGAGACGTACCTGTCGTGCTCGGAATGCGGGCGGCCGATCTGCGCGGAGTGCATGACGCCAGCCCCGGTCGGGCAACGCTGCCCCGAGCACTCCGGCAGGTCGCAAGGCGTCGCGCGGATGAGGAGCGGTTTCTGGGGCTTCACGACGGCCGGCACGCCCGGAGTCGTGACGCGAACGCTGATCGGGATCAACGTCGGCATCTACCTGCTCGAGCTCGCGACAGGCGGCTCGATCAACGGCGTCGGCAGCAAGATCTTCGAGAAGGGGGCGCTTTTCGGGCCCTTGGTCGCCCAGGGCGACTGGTGGCGACTGATCACGACGGCCTTCCTCCACTACGGACCGATCCATCTCGGCTTCAACATGCTCTTCCTCTACTGGGTCGGGACACCCGTGGAGCAGTACCTTGGCCGCACGCGGTTCCTGATCGTCTACTTCGTCTCGGGCCTCGCCGGCTCGGCCGGCGCACTCGTCTTCTCCCCGAGCGCCGTCACGGTCGGCGCGTCCGGAGCCATCTTCGGGATCCTCGGCGCCGCGCTCGTCCTCGAGCGGCAGGGCTCCTATGTCCTGGGCGGGAGCGCCATGGGGCTGATCATCATCAACCTCGTGCTCAGCTTCGTGCTCTCGGGCATCTCGATCGGAGGACACATCGGCGGACTGATCGGCGGCGCCGCGTGCATGCTCGT
>JBQCGP010000088.1:0-6824 GCA_051955535.1 Gaiellaceae bacterium
GCGACCAGCAGCTCGCGGGCCTGACCATGGCGGCCGAGGAGGCGATCGTCTTCTTCGGCGCGTTCGTCGTCTACTTCGTCCGTTTCATGCGCCGCGAGGACTCGGCGCTGGTATTCGAGGAGGCGCGTTGGACGAAGTGATCCTCGCCCGCCACGGCGAAAGCGAGCTCAGCGTCGTCGGCACGGTCAACGGCGACCCGGCGACCGCCTGCGCGCTCACGGAGACCGGACGAGATCAGGCGAAGCGGCTCGGCGAGCGCCTCCGCGACGCGGAGATCGACCTCTGCGTCACGAGCGAGTTCGAGCGGGCGCGCGAGACGGCCGACCTGGCGCTGGCCGGTCGAGACGTCGCGCGACTGATCGTCCCCGAGCTGAACGACGTTCGCTTCGGTGAGTTCGAGGGCGGCACGCTCGCGACGTATCGCGAGTGGGCGGCCGCGAACGAGCCCACGATCGCGGCACCCGGTGGCGGCGAGAGCCGGAGCGGAACCGTCGAGCGCTACGTCCGGGCCTATCGGATCGTCCTCGCGCGGCCCGAGCCCGCGATCCTCGTGGTCGCCCACGGTTTGCCGATCCGATACGTGCTGAACGCGCTCGACGAGCTCGATCCCTCGCCGCTCGTCGAGCAGGTCGCCTACGCGGAGCCGTATCGGCTCTCCCGGGCCGAGCTCGAGCTCGCGGTCCAGCGGCTCGCGGCCTGGGCGTCGGCGCCCGCCTGGCGGTAGTCGGGGCGGCCGGATTCGAACCAGCGACCTTCCGCTCCCAAAGCGGACGCGCTACCAGGCTGCGCTACGCCCCGAACGTGCTTCCGAGTCTAGCCCCCGCTTCCGCTAGCCTCGCGCGCCGTGGCCGAGCCGGTGTTCGTGCCGTTGGAAGCTCGGCCGGAACAGCGGCCCTGGGTCGGCTACGCGATGGTGATGACGGCCGCGACGCTCTGGGCGGTCAACGGAGCCGTCTCGAAGGTGATTCTCACGACCGGTCTCTCCTCGCTGCGGCTCGCGCAGGTTCGGTCGACCGGAGCGTTCGTGCTGATCGCGCTCGCGCTCGCGGCGACGAGACCCCAAGCGCTTCGACTGCGCCCGCGCGAGCTCCCCTACTTCATCGTCTTCGGCATCGGCGGGCTCGCGCTCGTCCAGTGGTTCTATTTTCTCGCGATCCACCGGCTCGAGATCGGAATCGCGCTGCTGATCCAGTACGTCGCGCCGGTGCTCGTCGCGCTCTGGGCGCGCTACGTGTTGCACGAGCCCGTACGGAAGCGGATCTGGCTCGCGTTGATCCTGGCGCTCGCCGGCCTCGTGCTCGTCGTCCAGATCTGGAGCGGCCTCAGCCTCGACGCAGCGGGTGTCGCGGCCTCGCTCGGCGCCGCCGGCTCGTACGCGCTCTACATCCTGATGGCCGAGCACCGGGTCGGCGACCGCGACCCGATCTCGCTCGTCGGACTTGGCTTCTTCTTCGCCTCCGTCTTCTGGGCGGTCCTGAGTCCCTGGTGGACCTTCCCGGCGCACTTGGTCGGCGATGACGTCTCACTGCACGGCCACCTTTCGTCGATACATGCGCCCGTCTGGCTGTTGATGACCTGGATGATCGTGCTCGGGACGATCGTGCCGTTCGCGCTGCTCGTCTCGGCACTCCGGCACATCTCGGCGACGCGCGCCGGGATCGTCGCGATGCTCGAGCCCGTCGCGGGAGTGATCGTTGCCTGGATCTGGCTCGACGAATCGCTCGGCGGCGTGGAGCTCGCCGGTGCCGCCGTCGTCCTCGCTGCGATTTTTCTCGCTCAGAGCGCTCGTTGATTCGTGCTACGTAGTAATTGGACGAAGGACATTTACCGGCTTTGCTAGAACACCGACCTTCGGATGAGTTGTCGGGGGGCACTATCCGCTGCTTGCGTGGTCCTGTTGCTTGCGCTTCTCGGGCCAGGAGGAGCGAAATCGGGCCGACTTGCAGGTAGCCGAACGGACGCCGGGGCGCGTGGCCGGGCGATCGTCGCGGCCGTCAACGCCGTCCGTGCGGCGCACGTCCTGCCGGGCCTCCAGGTCGATTTCCGGCTTGCTCGCGCGGCTCGAGCCCACTCGCTCGACATGATGCGGCGCGGCTACTTCGCCCACGGCAACCTGCTCGCGCGGATGGTGCGCTTCCACGTACACGGCTCGCTGTTCGAGGAGAACCTCGTCTGGTCGAGGGGCGTCCTCGCCGCGCAGGGCGCCGTGGCCGATTGGCTGGCGAGCCCGCCTCACCGCGAGACGCTGCTCGATCCGAAGCTGCGGCGGATCGGCGTCGCCGCGCCGGTCGGTCGGTTCGACGGCTACGCGACGGCGACGGTCGTCACCGCCGACTTCGCGGGCTAATCCCTTTCGCTAAGGCGTCGCTTGCGATGCCGTTAAGAGGCCGTACCAGCTTTGCTGGTGCGGCCGTTTGACTCGGACTGCACGGAGCAGCCAATCGGAGCTTCGACTAGTCCCGTTCGAGCAGCTCGCGGAGTTCGGCGACCTTCTCCTGGCGTAGGTCGTCCCGCTCGCCGCTCTCGACGCGGTGGACGAGCTCGCGGACGAGCGGCGCCAGCTCCACGGGGTTGAACGGCTTCGTCACGTAGTCGACGCCGCCGAGGTCGATCCCCTTCGCCCTGTCCCTTACCTCGGCGCGGGCAGTCAGGAAGATGATCGGAATGCCGTTCGTGTCTTGGTCCGTGAGCAGCTCCTCCGCCACCTCCCAGCCGCTGCGGCCGGGCATCATCACGTCGAGCAGGATCACGTCCGGATGCTCCGACCGAGCGAGCTCGAGCCCTCTGTCGCCGTCGGCGGCCTCGAGGACGGTCATGTTCTCGGCCTCGAGGTTGACGCGGCAGAGCAACCGGATCGGCGCTTCGTCGTCGACGACGAGGACGGTTGTCATCCGCTCTCCTTTCCGCTCAGCGCCGCTTCGCGCGCCAGGGGTAGTTCGAAGGCAAAGCTCGACCCCGCGCCTTCACGCGAGTCCACCCACATCCGTCCGCCCATCGCGGAAACGAGACCGCGGGCGATGAAGAGCCCGAGGCCCGTCCCGCCGGTTGCCGGATCTCGCGTCATGGCGTCGCCTCGGTAGAACTTCGTGAAGATCCGCCGCTGCTCCTCTTCTGGGATCCCGATCCCTTCGTCGACGACACGCACCTCGGCGACCCGACCGTTCGCACGGGCAGCGACGGTGACGGTGCCCCCGTTCGGCGAGAACTTGACGGCGTTGTCAACGAGGTTGGCCAGGATCTGCCGGAGTTTGTCACGGTCGGCCTCGGCATCGAGCGGCTCTTCCGGGAGGTCGATCACGAAGCTATGCCCGTTGGCCATCGGCGCCTGCTCGGCAAGCTGGACGACGTCCGAAACCACGGTACGGACGTCGGTCGGCGCGAGGTCGACCTGGAGATCGCCCGTGTCCAGGCGCGCAACGCTGAGCAGCTGGTCGACGATCCTGGTCAGTCGCTCTGACTCCGAGGCGATGTAGCCCAGGAAAACCCTCCGCTCGTCCTCCTCGAAGGGCACGTCCTGTCGGAGGAGCGTCTCCGCGAATCCGTAGATCGACGTCAGGGGTGTCCGCAGCTCGTGCGAGACAGTCGTGACGAAATCGGATTTCATCTGCTCGACGACGCGCTCGGCCGAGATGTCGCGGAACGCGAAGATGCGCCCGGAGACCGCGCCGGCCGGATCGCGCATGATCGCCTCGGTCAGCGAGAGCCAGACTTCGTCATCGCCGCGTCGGATCAGCACGAGACGGTCGCCGAGCCCTTCCAACCCGGTGGCGTCACCCGATTCGAGCGTGCGCTGGAGCACCTGCTCGGTGGTGCGCCCGGTTGCGTCGGCGCCTGCGACGCCGGTGATCCTCGAGGCGGCGTCGTTCCAGAGGACGACCCGTCCCTCGCGGTCGATGGCGACGATGCCGTCGGCGATGTTGGCGAGGATCGCAACGCTGCGCTCCTTCTCGAGCGCGACACGCTGGTACAGCTCGGCGCTCGCCAGCGCTGCCGAGGCATTGGCCGCGAGCGCGCTGAGCGCCTCGACCTCGTCGGGGTGCCAGGTACGTGGACGCCGCGCGTACACCGACAGCACGCCCTGCAGGCCTCCATCCGAGCCGACGAGCGGTACGGCCAGGAATGCGCGGTAGCCGGCGGCGAGGGCCGGATCTTCCGTCGTGGGGCCCTGTTCATCGACGTCTCCGACCGCGACGGGGGTGCCCGTCTGGATCGCATCGGCCGCGGCCCACCCGGTCGCCGGAGAACGGGACTCGAGTAGGTCCGCGGGGAACTCGCCTCCGGCCGCGCTCACGACCAGCTCGTCGTCCTCGAGCAGGCGCACGACGGCGGCATCGGTACCGAGCAACGCGGGCGCCTGCGCGACGATCTCGTCCAGAACCGCCGCGGGGTCGAGCTCGGTGGCGAGCAGCGTGCCGGTGCGCGCGAGCTGCTGGGCGAGCGAGCGCGCGCGCCGTTCGCTCTCGTAGAGCTCGCTCCGCTCGAGGGCTCCCCGGGCAGTGCCCGCGAGGTTCTGGGCGAGCTCGAGGTCGTAGTCGCTGAAGCGCCGCCGCCCGGCGAAGAACACGACCGCGAGCCCGTTGCGTCCGCCGGGCGCCTCGACCGGCACAGCCAGCACGGCGCCGTATCCCGCCGCGGTGGCCATGTCGCGCCACTCCGGCTCGAAGCGGTCGTCGTCCGCCACGGCCGGCGCTGCAATCACGACATGGTTGCGTGCGCACGTCGCCAGCGGCTCGGCCACGGCGCTCCCGAGCAGCTCCGCGATCGGTTCGGGAAGGCCGTGCTGGGCGACCAGCTCGAATCCGTCCTCGGCCGACGGCATCAGCAGCCCGGCGGAGCTGCCACCGAGCGCCTCGGCTGCTGCGCGCGCAACGGCTCGCAGGGTCTCGACCTGTGAAATGGGCGTCGCGAGCAGCGAGGCGATGTCGTAGAAGGCCCGCTGGATCCCCGCCTGCCTCGAGCGCTCCTCGAAGCTTTCGGCATTGCGAAGCGCGAGCGCGGCCAGGCTCGCGAACGCTTCTAACAGGTCCGCGTCCGAGCTCGTGAACGAACGCTCGGGATCACGCGTGCCGACGCCGAGCACACCGCGGGTCTGACCCGACCACATCATCGGCGCGACGATCGCCCCGGCGAAGTCCTGGTAAGCCTCGTGTGGAACCGTTTCGGACAGCTCTCCATAAGCGCTCGAGAGCGCCGGTGCCCCATGTTCGATCGCCTGGCCGGCGAGGCCGCGGTCGGAGGGGAACTCGAAACCGACGAGCTCCGGAGCGAGCCCGTGCACCGCTGCGCAGCTGAGCGCCCCGCGCACGGGGTCGAGCAAGTAGCAGTCGGCCGCTTCGCAGTCGAGCAGCCTCGCCACCTCGTCCACAAGTCGCTGGAGCACCGCCTCGAGCTCGAGCTCGCTCGTAACGACCTGCGCGGCGTCGAGGAGCGCCGTCTGCTCGCCCAGTCGCCGGCGGTTCTCGTCCAGCAAGCGCGCCGAGTGGATCGCGAGCGCGAGCTCGCGGGCGACCGACTCGACAAGCGCGGTCTCAGTCGCCGACCATGGGCCGGGCGTCCCTCGATGGAGGGCGAGCACGCCCAGGGGCTCGTCGAAGGCGGACATCGGCGTCGCCATCACCGATTTCGTGCCGAGGCGCCCAAGTGTCTTGGCGGCGCGCTCGGGCTCATCGAGCTCCGTCGTATCCGCGACGTCCGAGGCGACGACCGTCCTCTGGCGTAGCGCCGCCAGGTTCGCGAACGGGAACTGTTCGGCCTCCGCGCCCATGGGCTGCAAGCCCGCCGCGAACCACTCGGCCGCAAGCCGCTGCGGCTCGCCGGGCCTACCGAGCCGGATGAAGCAGCGGGACGCACCAAGCGCCCTCCCCACCTCGGTGACCGCAACCCGCGTGCTGTCGGCGAGCGCTTCGACCGACCGGACACGTCGTGAGATGTCGGCGACGCGCCGCTCGCGGGCGCGCGCCGCGTCGAGGGCTCCCGCCGAGCGCGTGCGCTCGAGCGCGAGCGCCGCGTCGGCCGCCAGCGACTGCATGAGCGTCACCTCCTCGGTCGAGAAGGCGCGCTTGGCGGAGGTCGGGGCGGCGACAAGGACGCCGATGATGCGCTCCTCCGCGATCAACGGGACGAAGGCGCCACTCTTGGCTCCACTCGCCTCGACGAGGCGTGGGCTGACGAGCGGAGAGCTCGCGCAGTCGAAGACGATCACGGGCCCCGCCTGGAAGTACGCGCTCGCAATCCCGGACGGTTCGTCACGGAGGTCGAGCCGAATGTCGCGCCACCAACCGACGTCGCGGCCCTCGGAGCGCGCGAGCAGCCCGGTCGCGTGGCCGGTCTCTTCGTCGATCAGCGCCAGCGCAGCGAACTCGATGCCCAGCACCGAGCCGACCTCGTCGAGGAGCACACGCCCGGCCGCCTCCGGGTCGGTCGTCCGCGCGAGGGCATCGGAGATCGCGGCGACCGCCTCGAGCTCGCGGCCGCGTGTGGAGACGAGCTCCTCCGCCTCGCGTGCGCGCGGCCCGCTCGAGAGCAGCTCGGCCCGCTCGGCCCAGCGGCTCAGGAAGACGAGCGCCGGGAGAAACGCGATCACGCTCGCAGCGAACGAGGCCCAGAGGTGGCCGCCGAGCGCGGCCCGGCTCTCGAGCACGGCGGCGCCCATGATCGCCGCAGGGATGCCGATGCACGGGAAGACGAGGGCCAGCCCGAGCTCGTTCGGAGTCAGGCGCGCGGGCTCCCGCCACAGACCCCGCGCCCAGGCCGCGGTGACCCCCCCCGACCCCGTGGCAACCACGAAAAAAAACAACACAAAGAAAAAAAAAAACAACAAAAAA
>JBQCGP010000089.1:0-23968 GCA_051955535.1 Gaiellaceae bacterium
CTTGAGGAGCCGGGCGACGATCGTCGGGTCGAGCACCGACTCGCCGTCGGCCACGCGGCGCAGAGCGTCGGCCAGCACCGCGACGTCCGACACCCGTTCCTTGAGCAGGTAGCCGAGGCGCTCCGGATGCCCTTCGAGCAACTCGAGCGCGTACCGCGCCTCGATGTGGTTCGACAGGATCAGCACGCCAAGCTCACGGTGCTGCTCACGGAGGCGCTGCGCCGCGACGAGACCCTCGTGCGTATGCGTCGGCGGCATCCGGATGTCGACGATCGCCACGTCCGGCTGCGAGCGCTCGACGAGCGCGCAAAGTTCGTCGCCGTCACCGGCAAGACCGACGACCTCGAAGTCGGCCTCCGCGAGCAGTCGCGCGAGGCCTTCGCGCAGGATCACGGCGTCGTCGGCGACGACTACGCGCACGGGATCTCCACCCGCAGCGTCGTCCCTCGACCGGGTGGGCTCGAGAGCGTCAGCCGTCCGCCGAGAGCTTCGACCCGGTCGGCCAGGCCTCGCAGCCCAGAACCGCCGCCGCTGGCAGCGCCCCCGATTCCGTCATCGCCGACCTCGAGCACCAGCAGGTCCGCCGTACGCGATGCGGCGAGGCGCACCTCGCTCGCATGCGAGTGCTTGGCGGCGTTCGTCAACGCTTCGCTGGCGACGAAGTACGCGGCGCTCTCGGCCTGCTCGGGCACGCGACCCTCGATCGCGACCTCGAGCCGCACCGGCAGAGCCGCACGCCGCGACAAGTCGTCGAGCGCGGCGGCAAGCCCCCGTTCGACAAGGATCGCGGGGCGGATCCCCTGAGTCAGCTCGCGAAGCTCGGCCAGCGCCGCGGTCAGCGCATCGCGCGCCTCCCGGAGGACAGGCTCCACCGCGGGCCGATCGGCCGCAAGCTTCGACTCGGCGAGGCCGAGAGACATGGCGATCGACACCAGCCGCTGCTGCGTGCCGTCGTGCAGGTCGCGCTCGATCCGTCGCCGCTCCGTGTCCGTCGCTTCGACCAGCCGCGCGCGCGATGCCTGAAGCTCGGCCAGTCGCGCGCGCAGCTCCGCCTGCAGGCGCGCGTTCTCCAGGGTCAACGCGGCGGCAGCGCAAACGGATTGCACCAGCTCGCGTTCCTCGGCGAGCGCTGGATCGTGGATCAACGCCGCGATCGGCACGCCCTCACGCTCGACGACCGTGGCAGCGCGTTCGTCGCCCGACCGCGGAAGCTCGAGCGGACTTCCAGCCGCGTCCACGTAGCGACCGCTCGCCGGAACCCAGTAGGCGACTTCAAGCGACGGATCCCCCAATGCCCGGCCGAGCGCCTCGCGGAGATCGACCGAGCTCGCATCGTCTCCGAGCTCAACCACGAGTCCGGCGACGGCGCCGCGGGCGAGCCGGCGCTGCAGCAGCACGGCCAGAACCGCGATCGGGATCGAGGCGAAGACGAGCTCGCGCGTCCACGCTGGCCCCTCCCCGAGCGGATGACCGAGGATGTCGTTGCCGACCGAGAAGGCAAGTGACGCGAATATCGCCGCCCCCGCCCAGAGCACCGGTGCGCCCGCGCGCCGTTCGGCCGGGCTTGACTGTCGCCACCGGTGCACGAGTAGCGCGACCGTGAAGACCGACAACAGCACACCGATCGTCCGCTGCGCCTGCAGGATTGCGGTTGCCACGTCATCGTTGCGGGTGATCTCGAACGCGTTCGGCGGGCAACCGGAGCAGATCTGCGAGTGCGAGTCGGCGAACAGCAGCCAGGCGAGCTCGACGACGGTGACCAATGCCGCCGCCGCGGCGACCAGCGCGCGATCGACGCTGCTCCGCAATCGCCCGCTCGGAAATGCGAGCACCAGGTAGACGAAACCGAGCAGGTAAAGCGACTCGAGCGCCTTGCCGACCGTGAACAGCAGCGACGACCCGGCGTCGACCAGGAAGGTCGCGAACCAGGCGATCCCGATCAACAGCATCACCATTCCTAGCGGGTTCTCCGGTCGCTGACGTCGAGCGAGCAAGCCACTCCCGACGTACGCCCAGCCGACCACGAGCGCGACAACCGCCGACACAGCAACCGGGCTCCGCTCCCGATCGCTGCCCAGCACGAGCAGCCCCGCGCCAACCCCGGCGGCAACAGCGAACAGCGCGATCCACACGTCTCGCCTCATCAGGTCGACTGCAAGCCTCGCACCCGTCCGCGGCGCCCGCCACCCCGCGACCCGGTACCGCTTGAAGTACGGCTAGCCGGTAGCGAGAGTCCGGTCAGCCGGCTTTCGCGGGCGCTGACCGTGGAAGAGACTCGTCGCCGTGAAGGTCATTCGCATCAGCAGGCCACTCAGCACGAATCGTGTTGCAGCTGCGGCACTCGCGACGCTCGGTGCCGCCAGCGCAATCCCGATCCCGCTCGCGCAGCTCGACTTCGCCGGCCTCATCAACACGTTCAACATCGACAGCGGCGACTCCCCACGCGCGCTGCTCGTCATCGCCGGCCTCGCGGGCGTGCTCACCATCGGCGTGCTCGCCCTCGCGTTCGCGGGTGCAGCGCTCGCACTCGCCGGCGTCGCGGGAGCCCGCAACATCCTCATTGCCGCCGCACTCGCCGGGCTCGTCACCGCGATGCCGCTCTGGATTCCGGCGGGCGTCCTAATCGCAGCCGCCGCACTCCTCCTCCCGCAGCCAAGCGACCAGTTCACCCGCGTGAAGGTCACGCCGCGGAACCTGGTCGGCACGAGCGGCGTATCGACCAACAATCCGCGGCGAGTAGACGCGTGATGGACGGCCGCAACAACCGCTGGCTACCGCTGCTCGGGGCATCGAGCGCTCTCGCGCTCTGGGCGCTCGCCGCCGCCCGCGGCTATGCCTGGCAGACGCTCTGGCTGCCGGCCGCCGTCGCAGGCGCGGCCTGGCCGCGGCGGCGACAGACGATCCCCACCGACTGCCTGCGCCGGCTCCGGCAACGACGCCCTTGACCGATCTGGCTACGTCGCGGCGGCCGCGCACACCGAGTGATCAGCAGCCGAGGCGATCGTCGTTGACGACGTGCCAGGACGTCCCGCTAAGCGCTTGGCCGCTGTAGATCGGATCAGTGTCACGACGACAGAAGATGCCAGTTACCGAGGGCCAACTACCGTCCCCAGCTTGGTAACGGAAATCGGTCAGCGTTTCCACATCGTCGTTCGCCGTCGTTCGGAAGACCTCAGAGTCCGGCGCGCCGGTTGAGCCGCCCGGCGAGCTAACCGTTCCTTGGCCGATGAAGTGTTCAACGCCATCGCCGCAGTTGATGTATCCCGCCCACGTATTGCCACCGATGTTCTGGACGCGCGCTTGATACGAAGCGCCCCATACGACATTGCAGGGAAAGGCCATGGGAACCGATGCTCCTTCGCCGTTCGTCCCGACCTCGGTGAACGCGCGAACGGCGGTTGAATGGCCGTCCGACGAGAGATACTCGGCGAACCCAGCCTCGAAATAATTGTTGTGGTTCCCGTCAGGGCTGAGATAGGTAACGACTCGAGCGGTCGCCCCCATGCCGTTCCGACCACCCGCCGGAAGGCAAAACAGCGAGCGGCTGCTGAGGGTTGACCATATGGCCGCGCCTGTCGCCTGGATACCTCCAGGAGTCGATCCGCCCCAGAAAGTGCCGTATTCGCTGATCGTCGGCGGGCAACCCGCAGGCGGCTCGTCGACGAGCGCCGTCGCAGCGGAGATCACGACGTCCTTGGTGCCCCCTGCCAGCGCCGCATTGTCGCCGCTGACGACGAACCTGATCGTGTGCCCGACATCGCTCGGCGTCAGCACGTAGCTCGACCCCGTCGCGCCGGCGATGTCACCGCAGGAGGCGCCGCCGGCGTCGCAGCGTTGCCACTGGTGCGTAACCGAGATCGGCGGTGACCCGCTGAATGTTGGTTCGCCTCCGGTCAGCGTTTGCCCGTCGGCTGCGCTGCCGAGGATCGTCGCATCGCCCGTGTGCGTGACCGGGATCGCCTGCACGACACCTGTCGCAAGCGATGTGACCGCGCCCGTGCTGCCGCCCGGCAAGCTCGCGTTGCTGGCGCTCACGACCACCCTGATCGTGTGTCCGATGTCGGCGGTGACGAGCACATAGGCCGTGCCGGTCTCACCGACGATGTCCGAGCAAGCGCCGCCAGTGGAATCGCACTGCTGCCACTGCCGGCTGAGGGTGATCGGCGCCGACCCGCTAAACGAGGGATCGCCCGCGGTAAGCGTCTGCCCGTCCATCGCCGTCCCCAAGATCGTCGCGGTCCCCGTGTGGCTCACTCCGACGGCCTGGACGACCCCAGTCGGCTCAGACGTCACCGCATCGACGCCACCGCCAGGCAAGGCGGCATTGCTACCCGTGACGACGACTCGGATCGTGTGCCCGATATCGCTCGAGCTCAACACGGACGTCGTGCCGGTTGCGCCCACCACGTCGGCACACGCAGCGCCAGCCGGGTCGCAGCGTTCCCACTGCCGGCTGATCGTGATCGGCGGTGTTCCGGCGAACGTTGGATCCGACTCCGTCAACGTCTGCCCGTCCCCTGGAGTCCCCAAGATCTTCGCCGCGCCGGTATGCGAGACGGGCGTCGCAGACGTCGTCATCGTGGTCGCGGTCGTCCCAGTTGACATCGTTTCGCTCGTGCTCGTCCCGGTGGTCGACGACGTACCTGTCGTCGTTGTCGTGGAAGTTGTCGTCACTCGCGCTGGCGGGGTTGGCCGCGGAACCCGCAGCGTCACCGTGAAGTTCCTCTTCATCGTCTCGGGTCTTCGGCGATCGAGATCGTGAATGCGTCTCGCGCGAACCACGATCCGACAAGGGGTTCCGGCCACCACGGTCTGTCGGGGCGTCAATCGGTACCGCGACGCGGGCGACCGACTCAGCGCAAAGCCTCGCAAACGCTTCGGCGGACACGCCAAACCGAAAGCGCGAACCCGCGCTCGCACGGCCTCACTGAACCGAACCGAGAGCACGCCCCCGGCCGAGATCGAGACCGACACCACCCGCGGCGCAGCATCAGCCGACGATGACGGAAGCAAATCGGTCAGCCACCCGGTCCCGCCGGCCACAGACACGCCAAGGGCCAGACCTAACGGGCCGGCAAGCGCCGCAGCAGCAGCCTGCCTCCAACCCCCACGCAACTGATCCTCCTTGGTTCCACCACCTTGACGTCCGTCGCCCCGAAATACAAGAGTCGGGCCACGAATCGTCGCCTCTACAGACAACAGCATCTCCAAAGCACGGCGGCGCCAGGACACGACTCGCTGGCCTGGGCCAGCGTTCGGGAATGTCCCCGGAGGACTGGAGGCTTGCCGTGAAACTCGGCGCCGTAGCTATCCCGCTGGCGGGATGTTCTGGTTGCGCCGCAGGACGTTGTCCGGGTCGTAGCGGGACTTCAAGGCCTGCAGGCGCGCGAATGAGTCTGGGCCGAAGGTGGCGCGCACACGGTCGAGCGGTTCGTCCGCCTGCATGTAGTTGGCGTAGCCGCCGCTGACCGACCAGGGCTCGATCGCGGTCGCCGTCTCGCGTGCCCACGCGATGCTCTCGTCGTCGTGGGCAGGGTCGGTCCAACTCGCCATCACGCTGACGTTGAAGGCCGCGTCGCGATAACCGAGGGCGGCGCTCGCCCGGTCGACGCCCTTGGGCGCCCCGTGAAGCGATTCGATCAGGATTCCGCCGGGCTGGCGGCCGAGCGCGGGCATGCCGCGAAGCAGAGCGTCGATCAGATCGTCCGGGAGCTCGCCGACGAAGTGCCCCTTCCAGTAGTTGCGGTCGACGCCGTAGCCGGGATCGAAGATGCGCTGCTGCTCGAGGAAGCCCTGGCGCCGAACGCTGTCGGTGACGAGACCGGGCAGCGCGCGGAGCAGCCGAAGGGCTTCCGGGTCTTCTCCCGCGCCCGTGTAGCAAGGGACGACGACGAGCTGCGGCGCGAGCGACGTATCGGTGGTGAGCTGGCCCTGGATGCTGACCTCGCGCGCGCCGTCGACCGCGAGCTCGCGAAAGAGGCGGAGCGCCTGGGCGACCCCCTCTCCCTCGTACTCGAGGCGCCCGCCGACGACCCTCTCGAGCGGATGGAGGCGGAACTCCGCTTGGGCGACGACGCCGAAGTTGCCGCCGCCGCCGCGAAGCCCCCAGAGCAGCTCTGGGTTCTGATCCTCGCTCGCGCGGACGACCTCGCCGCCAGCGGTGACCAGCTCCGCGGCGATCAGATTGTCGCAGGTGAGCCCATACTGGGCGGTCAGGTGGCCGATCCCGCCACCAAGGGTGAGACCCGTGACCCCGGTCGAGCCGACCACGCCGCCCGGCGTGACCAGGCCGTGGGCCTGAGTCGCGGCGTCGAAGTCCAGCCAGGTGGCACCGCCCTGGGAGATTGCAATCCGCTTCTCGGGATCGACACGGACGTCCCGCATGCGCGAGAGGTCGATCACAAGGCCGTCGTCGACGGCACAGTGGCCGGCGGGGTTGTGGCCTCCACCCCGCACGGCGATTTCGAGGCCCTGGGCCCGGCCGAAGGCAAGCGCCGCCGCCACGTCGTCGACGTCAATGCAGCGTGCGATCACCGCCGGCCGCCGATCGATCAGCAGGTTGAAGCAGAGGCGGGCCCGCTCGTACTCACGGTCGCCTTCGACGAGCACATCACCCGTCAGCGAATCACGCAATTCATCCACGGCCCCAGGCATCGAAGCTGAAGACTCTCTCACGGAGGAGAAGTAATCGCGGGGCTACACCGACGCCGATCTTGGGGACCGCCCCGGAGGCTCGCTACGACCACTCGGCCGTCAGCGCGGTAATGTGAAAGTTCGGCTGACGTGCGAAGGCCTTCGTCTCGGTCGGACGCTCTTCGGAACGTCATGCAGCGAGCAGGCGTCCAGGGCGAGCCCCAGTTCTGGTTCGTCACTGAGAGCTGGCGGCCAGCACCGACTTTCGTATGAAGTCTCTAGCCGACTTTACGCGGGCGTTCTCTCCAGGTCCGGTAGTCGGGTATTAACGCTACTCCGTGGCCGCTTCATACGGCCGGTTCTGACGAGGTGCGCGAGCAGGTCGCGCACGCACCGAATCTCGTGGTCGTACATCTCGAGCTCCTCGGCATCGGCGTCTCGTTGACGACGTAAGTCTCGGACGAGAACGAGGCCCTTGAGTTGCAGGACGAGGTCGTCGAGTTCGTCGAAGCCCTGAGGTGCGGTTCTCTCTCCGATCGTCATTTTCTGTCCTTCGGATTGGGGTCGATGACATCTCAGCGCTGCCAGCTAAGACGAAGATGAGAGCCCCCTAAGAACAGCCGAAGAGATGAGCAGGATCGAGAGTCATCCAGGAGGCGACGCGCGCGCCCCTGCGCGAAGGGGATGGGTCGAAGCAGCGACAGCTCGTTGTCGTTACAGACAACCGACCCGCAGCCGGTTGGCCACGGTAAGGGCGGCATACTTGAGCCGAAATGAGCCCGAACCCGCTCGACGATGTCTCGCGTGGCCTGCAAGTAATACGCGATCGGCTCCGCCAGACGGCCGGCGCCGATCCGGTCGACTGGGTCGCCGACCAGCTGCGCAAGCCGCTGCCGCCGCTTCCATTGGGGGAGCTGCAGGCGGAGCTCGATTCGCTGGTCGGCCTCGAGACCGTCAAGCAGCAGGTGCGCGCGCTGGTCGCCTTCCTGCAGGTGCAGTCGCGGCGCCTCGAGCACGGGCTACCCGAGGTGGCGACTTCTCAGCACCTGGTCTTCCGAGGCAATCCCGGTACTGGGAAGACGACGATCGCGCGACTCCTCGCCGAGATGTATCGCTCGATGGGGCTGCTAGAGAAGGGGCACCTGGTCGAGGTCGATCGAGCCGGCCTGGTCGGCGAGTACGTCGGGACGACCGCGATTAAGACCGATCGTGCGATTCAGCGAGCCCTCGACGGCGTCCTCTTCATCGACGAGGCGTACGCGCTCGTCCGGCCCGGCCCGCACGGACGACAGGATTTTGGCCCGGAGGCGGTCGAGACCCTGCTAAAGCGGATGGAGGACTACCGCCACCGGCTGGTCGTCATCGTCGCCGGCTACCCCCGCTTGATGGATGAGTTCCTGGCATCGAATCCCGGGCTACGCTCGCGGTTCGCCCGAGAGATCGCGTTTCCCGACTATTCGACGCACGAGCTTTTGGCCATCACCGCGAAGTTCGCGGCCGAGAACGAGTACGTGCTGACTCAAGATGCGGTCGTAGAGCTGACACGCATCTTCGAGCGTGCTCGGCGGGGCGAGGGCTTCGGCAACGCACGCTTCGCGCGGACGATCTTCGAGCAGGCGCTGAATGCCCAAGCGCTGCGGCTCGCCGACGTTTCAGGTCCGGTTCTCGCGGAGCTCGAGCCGGCAGCGCTGATGACGCTGACGGGCGAGGATGTGCACGCGGCGGCGAAGGCGCTCGGCGAGGATGGCACAGGGCAGCGCCGACGCCGCTTCTTAGCGCGGGAGTAGGGCGACCGAGGCGGGCCGGGATGCGAATCCGGATGGAGGCTCATCCGGCCGTGTCCCCGGACGTCCCGGACTTCGGCCCCTAGATCACTTTCGGCGGAACGGCGACACGCCAAAGTGAACGGCGAGGATGACGAGCCCGAATCCGATCGCGACCAGCAGGCCGCCGATCGCCAATGTTGAGGCGCGAGCGCGACCCGTCCCGCCCGCGGCAATACCGAGCGAGCCGATTAGACCGACGAGGAGTCCAATCTGGAACAGCCAGCGGGAGTGCTTGTAGGTGAGGGTCGCCAGCAAAGGATGCACATCGGTCACCGCAAAACCTCCTGACTCGTAAAGGAGCCGGAGCGTACCGTGTGGAACCAGCCGGAGTCTCAGTCGACGAGAACCTGAATGACCTTTGTGCGTCACGCGGTTGGAATGTGGAGGCAGGCACGATCGAGCCGCCGTCGGTCCCCCGCGAGAGGCTCGGCGCGTCATCGGGTTCGATTCGCGCCGGGCTCTCGCTCCCTCCGTTGGGCGGGTAGCGCGTGGAGAGGCAGTCCTTCGAGCCTGGCCCCATTCCTTGCACCCAATCCCTCCGGGCCGGCGCCGAGGCACCGGCCCGAAGGTGGCAGTGGGTCGGTCAGTGCGTCGTGATCTTGACGATCTCTCCTGCTCCGGCGAGAGGGCCGAAGCCGTTCACGGAGACGTAGAACGCGCCGTCGGATCCGATCGCCATCCCGGTCGGGAACGCGAGTCCGGACACGATCGTCTCCGCCGGATGGCCGGCGCGGACGCGTACGATCGCGCCGGTGCCGGGCACCGGGCTCCCGCCGAGCGTGCTCGTCTCGAGGGCGTACAGCTTGCCGCCGTGGAACGCGAGCGCCAGCACCTTCTCGAGCCCGGACGCGCGCACGCGGATGTTGCCGTTCGGGTTGAGCTGGTAGACGTGCTCGTCCCCTGCCGGGTCCGCCGGACCGAACAGGCCCAGGTTTCCGAGGTAGAAGACGCCGTGGCGGGCGATCGCCGTCGGCACCACGTGCCCGTAGGTGGCCGAGACATCGACGAGGCGGCTGATGGCGCCGCTCGTCGGGCTCACGCGGTCGACCTCGCCGTGGTTCGGCTCGACGGCGTATAGAGCGCCTTTGGCGGCGACCATGCTGTACCAGGTTCCGTCGGGCTCGAAATCGCCGAGATTCGGGTGGGCAACGGGATTCGCCTGGATGAATGCGCTCAGGTTCGCGACCAGCGTCCAGGAGTTGCCTGGACCGACGCGGATGATGCCGTTCGGCACGGTGGCTACGCCGTGCGAGCAGCCCGCCCCGGCGAGCAGGCCGTAGAGCTCGCCGTGCACGAAGGCCACGTCCGCCACGCCTTCGACGAAGTTGCGCGGGGGGGCCGTTACGGACGAGGGCAGCGCGTCAACGACCGTCGAGACGACGCCCGCCGGGCTCACCTTCGAAATCCGGCTGCCGTGCACCGGGTCGTTGGTGCTGCCGGTGTACGGCCCGATAGGTGGTAGGACCTGGGCGCACTGGCCGGCCGTCGAGGTGGAGCCGCCGAGGCCGGCCTCGGCGACGTAAAGGTCGCCGTCGGGCCCGAAGGCCAGGCCGCGCGGGTTGTGGAAGCCGGTCGCGAAGACCGACATCACGGGCGAGCCATGCTTCTTGCCCTTTCCGTGGCCGGGCGGAGGCCCTTTGCCAGGGGCCGCTCCGCTTACGACCAGCGCGACGAGCGCGGCAACAAGCGACGCCGCAGTGAGAACTCTTCCCATTTCTTCCCTCCTCGCCTGCCTGCCAACGAATTCGCAGACGTCCGGGCGGCGCCATTCTAGTGACCTGCCGGCAATATCGAGAGCGGAACGCGCGGACCCATCCTGAGATCACGAGTCGCTCGATCGACCCCACGAGGAACGCGCTTTCAGCCGAGATCGCCGCTATTTACCGCCGCGACGGGGTTTCGACGCCCGCGCACGAGGCGAATACGATCGTTGCGATGCGCCCAGGGGCCAGGTCAGGCGAGCGGACACAGAAGACCGCGGCGAGCAAGGGAGCATTCGTGCTCGCTCGTTCGGTAGGCGCCGGGAAGAAGGCGGGTGTGGACGCGAGCAGAGCTGGAGCTGCGCTCGTCCACGCCGTGGGCAGCCTCGTGAATCGGGCGATCGACGAGATCCTGCTCGGCCACAAGCGAGTAACCTCGGCCGCGGAGGGCAGACGCCTACTCGCGGGCGACGAACAGACTGAATCGCTTGCAGAAGACATCCAGCGGGTGATCGTGCTCGCTGTTCCCGTTGTCCGCGCTCTCGCTCGGGGAGGGCGACTCGTCAAGCTGCCGTGGGTGATTGTCGGCTCGACCGCGATCTCGGTCGGAGTCGCCGTCCGGACCGGCCTACGTGAGATCCAGGTGCTGTCCTCGCTGGTGGCGCACCGGTTCGAGCAGGCGACGGGCGCACCCGCCGATCGGGCACTCGTCAAGAAGGTGGCGCTCGACCTTTACCTCCATCCGAAGCGCAAGCCCCGTCCGACCGACGACAAGCTCCACCTCGTCCGGCTCACGCGCAAATGGGTGCTGGGCGGGATCTTCGGGCGTAAGACGGCGGAACGCGCCAATCGGGCACTCGCCGCCGCTGAGCGTCTCGACGCGCCCGCGCTCGCGGCGAGCTGGGATAGCGTCCGCCGTCGGGCTGACGAGCGACCTCCGCGGCGGTCGCGCGGTAGGGAAGCCTGACCCGGAGATCCCCGCCTGAGCGCGACTCGCCTGGGCCAGCGTGCGGGAATGTCAACCGAGGTCGCTGCGACCGAGCGCTCGCCGGTTCATCCGGCCGGGACCCAGCCACCCTCCACGTGGAGCACCTGGCCGTTGATGTAACCGGCGCCGTCCGACGCGAGAAAGAGGACAGTTTCGGCGATCTCGCGGGGGTCACCGAAACGCTTCATGGGGTTCATCGCTTTGGCTTCTTCGATGTGTTCCTGGCCGACACCCCACTCCTCCTCCCAGTTGCCCGAGATCGGGCCAGGTGCAAGCGCGTTGACGCGGATGTCGGGTGCAATGTCCCGCCCGAGAGATGTTGTGAAGCCTCGGATCGCGCCCTTGGCGGCGCAGTAGGTGACGGGCACCCAGTTGATCGGATTCTCAGGAGTGACGCCGTTGCCGTAGGTGCTTGAGAAGTTGATGATCGCGCCACGCCCGTGTCGCCGCATGAATGGAATCACGGCGTGGCACATGCGCATCGTGCCGATCACGTCCACCATCAAGAGCGCCGTGGCCGCCTGAGGGGTCATTGCCTCGAAGCGAGCCGTATCCGCCTCATTCAGCCGCCCCGCGGTGTTCACGAGTATGTCGATCCGCCCGTACGACCCGGCCGCCTGCGCCACGAACCTGTCAACCGAATCTTGATCGGTGACGTCAAGTTGGACGGCGCACGCCGCGCCGCCTCCGCTCACTATCTCGGCCGCGACCGCTCCGGCCGCCGCCTGTGAGCTCCGGTAGCCGACGACGACCGAGGCGCCCTCGCGGCCGAACCCAGCTGCAATCGCCCCACCCAGCGTGCCTCCCGCCCCGGTCACGAGCGCAACCCGGCCCGAGAACCGCCGACCGTCGTTCCAAATCGGCTCCATTACAAACCTCCCGTCAGACCAACTTGGGAGCGTCTCAAACGAAACACGGATGCGGCAACCAGCGCAGCACACTGACGATGGCGCCGAGATCCGGTCGAAGGCGCCGAGGCGGAAAACGCTTCGTGCTCGTCGCGGCTAGTCCTCAGAGGCGCGACGGGAGTATGTTCCTTGAGGTGAGCGAAGCGCTGGTCCTGCGGATCGAGCTGCTCGGCGGCTTTCGCGTCAGCGTAGGGGCACGGGTTGTTCCCGACGACACGTGGCGCCGTAGCAAGGCGGCCGGCCTGGTCAAGTTGCTCGCGCTCGTGGCGGCGCACCGACTGCACCGCGAGCAGGCCATGGAGGTCCTGTGGCCGGACCTTGCGCCGTCGGCGGCGGCGGCGAACCTGCGCAAGGCGGTGCACTACGCGCGGCGCGCGATCGACGACGAAGAAGGCGCGAGCCGGATCGAGTCGGTCGCGGACGTGCTCTCGCTTCAGGCATCGATCGACGTCACGTCCTGGCGCGCCGCGGTCGCGCAGGCGCGCCGGGCCGGCGACGCCGAGCTGTACTCGGCCGCGGTCGAGCTCTACGGCGAGGGATTGCTGCCCGACGACCGCTACGAAGAGTGGACGATGCCGTACCGCGACGAGCTCCAGACCGAGTTCGTCGCGCTGCTCGAAGAGCTCGCCGCGCTGCTCGAGGCGCACGGCAAGATCGAAGAGGCGATCGCGGTGGCGAGCCGGCTCGTCGCGACCGACCCGCTACGAGAGCAGGGCCACCTGCTGCTGATCCGCCTGCACGCCTTAGCGGGCCGACGCGGCGACGCGTTGCGCGAGTACGAAAGGCTGCGTGAGGTGCTCGACGCGGAGCTCGGCGTCGAGCCGGGTGCGGAGGCCCAGCGCTTGTACGAGGAAGTGCGTGCGGGACAGCCGTCCGATCCGGAGTTGAGCGCGGAGCTCTGGGAGCGCGTCGGCCAGTTGCGGGTCGTCGCGGGCGACACGAGCGGCGCAGTGAAGGCGTTTTCGCGCGCGCTCGACGCTGCCGACGCGCCGGCCGCCGCCGGTCGCCTGCATCGCCAGGCCGCCGGCGCCTTGCTAATGCATCACGACGCCGACGGAGCCGAGACGCACCTGGAGGCGGCCGAGAAGCTCACCTCCGAGCCGGCCGAGCGGGCGCGCGTCGTTTGCCTGCGTGCGAACCAGGCGTGGGAGCGTGGCGACATGGAGCGCGCCCAGGGCCAAGCTGAGTGGGCGTTCGAGCTCGCGCAGCGCGTCGGCGACGCGGACGATGTCGCCGCTGCGCAGGAAGCGCTCGCGATCGTCTCACACATGCGCGGCGACTGGCACCGCGGGCTGGAGCTCGAGATCGAGCGCCTGCACGGAAACGGCACTGCTCCGCCCGCGCGCGTCTTCGACATCCACCACTGCATCGGGCAGTACCACCTCTACGGCGACGGTCTCTCGGCGGGAGTCGAGGACTATGCGAGGCGCGTGCTCGCGCTCGCGGAGCAGAGCGAGGCCGTGCGCGCGCAGGCCTTCGCGTGGTGCCTGCTCGGCGAGTCGCTCCTCCTACAGGCCCGCTGGGAGGAGGCCGCGGGCTGTCTCGAGCGGAGCTGCGACCTGCACGCGTCGCTGGGCACGCGATCCGGCGCGCTTCCGTGGCAGCGCCTCGCGGAGCTCGCCGTGTGTCGCGGCGCGCCTGGGGAGGCGGACGCATTCCTGCGACGTGCGTCGGCGATCGCGACCGTGGCGCCGATGGCGAGGCACATGTGGGGCCGGATCTACGCGACAGCGGCGTTCGCGCACGTCGAGCAAGGCGATCCCGAGGCGGCCGCCGGCGCCGTCCGTGCCGCCGGCGAGGCAGCCGCGCGCTACGGCGACTGCCCGAGTTGCAGCGCGCTGCTGAACCCGGTTGCGGCCGAGTCGTTCGCGCTGCTCGACGATCGCGACGGCGGCCGACCCTACGCCGAAGCGGCGACGATGGTCGCCGGGATGTTCGACAGCTCGGCCTGGCGGGCGATGGCCGAGTCGGCCGCTGGGAGCGTCGCAGCTGCGGACGGCGACCAGGCCGGAGCCCGCGATCGCTTCTTGGCGGCCGCCGACCTGTACGAGCGCGCGGGCGAGCCGTACTGGCTACGACGGTCGCGCGAGCAGGCGGCGGCAGCGGCCTGAGTCCGGGGAACGCTCGGGGAACGCGCCCCCCGTACCGTCCTCCTCGTCCATGAACGAGAGGAGGAACACAATGAGCATTCGCCTCGGCGACACCGCACCGGACTTCCAGGCGGAGACGACGGAAGGCCCCATCAGGTTCCACGAGTGGATCGGCGACTCGTGGGCGGTGCTGTTCTCGCACCCCAAGGACTTCACGCCGGTCTGCACCACCGAGCTCGGCTACATGGCGAAGATCAAGCCCGAGTTCGACAAGCGCAACACCAAGATCGTCGGCCTCTCCGTCGACCCAACCGACAAGCACACGGCGTGGTCCGACGACATCGAGGCCACGCAGGGCTCGCGCCCGAACTACCCGATCATCGGCGACGCGGACTTCAACGTGTCGAAGCTGTACGGGATGCTCGGCGCGGACGTCTTGGGCGATCCGGCCGACCGCACGGCGGCGGACAACCAGACAGTCCGCAATGTTTTCGTGATCGGCCCCGACAAGAAGGTGAAGCTCGTCCTCGTCTACCCGATGACGACCGGCCGCAACTTCGACGAGGTGCTCCGCGTGCTCGACTCTCTCCAGCTCACTGCCGACCACAAGGTCTCGACGCCCGTGAACTGGCAGCAGGGCGAGGACGTGATCATCGCGGGCTCGGTCTCCAACGACGAGGCCAGGCAGCTCTTCGGCGACTGGCGTGAGCCGCGCCCGTACATCCGGATCGTCGCCCAGCCCAACGGAAACGGACGAGGCTGATGGACGAGACGATCTACACCTCGGGCAGCTGGCAGCCGTCCGCGGGCAGCGAGGACGCGTTCGTCGCGGCCTGGCGGGAGTTCGCCGCCTGGGCGAGCGGTCGGCCGGGCGCGGGAAGGCTGCGGCTCCTGCGCGATCTCCGTCGGCCGGAGCAGTTCGTCAGCTTCGGCGACTGGGAGAGCGCGGACGACGTGCGGGACTGGAAGCGCTCGCCGGAGTTCCGCGAGCAGATGGCCCGGGTGCTCCGGCACGTGGACGAGTTCACACCTGCCGAGCTCGCGCTGGTCGCAGCCGCCGAGCACGGCACGAACCGAAAGGAGAAGGAGACGATGAGCGTGCACTACAAGAAGGACGCGATCGCGACGTTCGACGCGACACCAGAGACGGTGTTCGCGTACATGAGCGCGGGCGACCACCCGCACGCGGCGATCAAGAGCCACCGCCTCGTCGGCGCCGCCGACGGCGTGGTCACGGTCGAGACCGAGATGTACAGTCCGGACGGCTCGACGTTCGAGACGACGATCGAGCACCGGCTCGACCCGCCGAAGGGCATCGAGACGACCATGCACGGCGGCCCGCTCGACGGCGCCAGGTTCACGCACTCGTACACGGATCTCGGCGAGCGCACGAAAGTCGACTTCGAGGGCGACTTCCCCTCGCTGCCAGGGATGTCCGAGACCGACGAGCTCGCGATGATCGACCGCATGTTCACGACGTTCTTCACCGAGGACACGGCCACGCTGCAGTCGTGGCGTCCTGCGGAGTAGTCGGTTGACCGGGCGGACTCTGATCCTTGGCGGCGGGTTCGGCGGCATCGCCGCGGGAGTCGAGCTGCGACGGCTGCAGCCCGAGCACGACGTCGTGCTCGTCGACCGTAAGCCCGCGTTCGCGATGGGGCTGCGCAAGCTGTGGGAGGTCGTCGGGCACGGAACCGTCGCGGACGGCAGCCGGGAGCGGCGACTGCTCGAGCGGCACGGGATCGAGTTCGTCGAGGCGGAGGTCACCTCGATCGACGTGGCGGGGCGATCCGCCGAGACGAGCGCGGGTTCGTTCTCGGCGGACCACCTCGTCGTCGCGCTCGGCGCGGTGTCGCGTCCCGACCTCGTGCCCGGGCTGGCGAAGCACGGGCTCGACGTCTGGGCGTTCGCGGGCGTCGCGCCCGCCGCGCGGTCGCTCGCAGACTTCGGGGGCGGTCGCATCGTCGTCCTCGTCGCGGGCGCGCCGTACCCGTGCCCACCCGCTCCCTACGAGCTCGCACTTCACGTCGACGAGCACCTGCGCAATCGCGGTCTGCGCGCGCAGACCGAGCTCACGGTCGGCACCCTCCAGCCGATGTTGATGCCGAACGCAGGCCGCGCGGGCTCCACATGGATGGCCGAGCAGCTGACCGCGCGAGGCATTGCGCATCAGGTCGGCGTGAAGGTCGAGCGGGTCGAGGCCGGATGTCTCTTGCTCGAAGGCGGAAGTGAGCAGCGCTTCGACTTGCTGATCGCGGTGCCGCCGCACCGTCCGCCCGCAGTCGTCGCGGCCAGCGGCCTCACCGGTCCGCACGGATGGATCCCGGTCGACCCGGCGACGCTCGCGACGTCGAAACCGCGCGTGTACGCGATCGGCGACGTGATGTCGATTCCGCTCGCGAACGGGCTGCCGCTTCCGAAGGCCGGCGTGATGGCCGAGGCGCAGGGGGTGCGGGTCGCGCAGGCGATCGCGGCCGAGACGTCGGGCTCGGACGCGCCACTCTTCGACGGCAAGGGCTTTTGCCCGGTGGAGCTCGGCCCCGGCTCCGGTGCACGCGTGCAGGGCGACTGGTATGCGACGCCCGAGCCGGTCGTCGCCGTCGACGGCCCCAGGGCCGAGCTCGCCGGCGACAAGAACGCGTTCGAGCGCGAACGACTGGTCCGCTGGTTCGGTCGTTAGCACGCAGCGTAGACTCGTCCGCTCACGGGCGAATCGCGGCGCACGCTCCGGGGACCGAATCCGCCGCCTGGGCGAGTGTTCGGGAATGTCCCCTGAGCGATCGGTGCGGCGCGGGTGAGCGGGTCAGTGTCTGCGGTGAGGAAAGACCGTGTTCGTGACCCGCACCCGTCGGCTGCCGCCGGGGCGATCGGCGAGCGCTCGGCCCCGGTACGGCTCGAGGACGGCGGCGAGGGCGGCTGTCACCTTTTGGGTCTCCGCGATGGTCAGCCAGAGGTCGGCGCTGGTCAAAGACGCGACCTCCTGCCACTCCCTGGGTTCTTTGTGCGCGGTCGCCAAGAACGCCTCCGCCATCGCCCGGCTGCGGTCGAAGTACGCGAGACCCAGGGCGGCGGTGGCCGCCGCCCCCGCCGGAGTGGACGCGTCGAGGTCGACCCGCGTTCGGTGGGTCGCCTCGCGCCACGGCCTCTCGCGTCCGTCGCTTCGGGCGGGAGCGGGCTCGGCGAACCCGTAGCGCTCTAAGAATTTCAGGTGATACGAGGTCGCGCTCGGGCTCAGCCCGGTGAGCGCCGCGCACTCGGTCGCCGTCAGCTCGTCCCCCGACGCGAGCGCGTCGATGATCGCCATCCGGGCCGGATGGGCGAGCGCCCGAATGTGCCGGGGGTCTTGCAGATGCAGCGTGTCGCCGTCACGGGTCCGGACTTTCCGGGCCGAGGCCTTTTGCTGTCCGGCCCGCGGCCGGCGGCGGCGGGACGGCGGCTGACTTTTTGGGGACGGCGGGTCTGCGGTCATCGACTCGAAGCATAGTTCTTGACGGGGAGATGTTAAGGGAATACTGTTCAATAGATGCTTAACATCGGTATGGGCCGACGCGACCTGATCGTCGCTCTCGTGGGGCGGACGGTGTCGACCTTCGGCGACGGGGTGGCGCTCATCGCCGTGACGCTGCGGCTGCAGTCGGAGGGCGCCCACCCTTACGAGGTAGGTCTGCTACTTGCGGCGGGGGTCGTTCCGCAGCTGCTGCTCGCCCGCCCGATCGGGCGCCTCGTGGACACCCACGACTCCCGGCGCCTCCTTGTCGGGGGCGGCCTGGTCGAGGTGGCAGCCACGATCCCGCTCATCTTCCTCCACTCGATCGTGCCAATCGTGCTCCTGGTCGCCGTGCTCGGCGCGGCCGCGTCGCTGACCGGAGCCACCTGGTCGGCCCTCGTCCCCCGAATGGTCGGCGAGGACCATCTGGCCGAGGCGATCTCGGCTCAGCAATCCCTCAGTGTCCTCGCCCTCGTCGGCGCACCCGCCGTCGGCGGCCTACTGGCCGCGGCCATCGGCACAGGCGTGCCGGTAGCTCTCGACGCCGTCTCGTTCGTGGTCGTGACCGCGGCCGCCGCACTCGTCCGCACCCGCCGGGTGCCCGGACGGGTACCAACACTCGGCGCGCCGAGCCTGGCCCGGAGCGGCTTCGCCATCCTCCGGGCCGACTCGGTGCTCGCGCCCCTCCTCGCCGGCGTGGCCCTCGTCGTCCTTCTCGTCGGCATGGTCGACGTCGTACTCGTCTACCTGGTCCGAGACACACTCCACGCCGGCGGTGCCTGGTACGGCGTGTCCGAAGCGTCCTGGATGGCGGGCATGGTGGCAGGATCGCTCGGCGCCGGCCGCGTCAGGACCGAACGTGGTCAGGTACGCGCCACGATCGCCGGGGCAGCTCTCGCCTGCGCCGGCCTGGCGGGATTCGCCGTCGCGCCGGCCGTAGGGATCCTCGTTCCCCTCTCGGTGCTCGGCGGTGTCGGGAACGGCTACGCAGGAGCATGTCTTTCGACCTTGCTCATCGCGCGCACTCCCGACAGCGCACGCGGCCGGGTGTCCGCCGCCGCCAATGCAGTCTTCGGGGGCACCCAGGGCGCGTCGCTCCTGCTCGGGGGTGTCGTCGCGATCGTGCTGTCGCCCCGAGCGATCTACGCCGTCGCCGGCTTGCTCGGCCTCACCGCCGCCGGAATCCTCGCCGTCACCACCGCCTCCCTGGCCTCCAGCCGGGCTACTCCCATCGACGCGTCCGCCAGTTGACCTTACTGGCGCTACCTCTAGCGCGGATCCGCTTCCGGCCAAGCTCATAGTCCGTTGGTCCCTGGTTCGAATCCAGGCGGGCCCATCGAAAGACGCTGCGTTCTTGATATGGACGTCGCCGCCAGCGCGTCCGCCGGGGGGCGAAGAGCAGCGGCCAACACCAGCACGGCGTGCGCCTGGCGGCGCACCTGAGGTGGGCTGAGCCGTCCGGCGGGGAGCTCGACCGTGAGCGCGGCGGAACCGGGCAAGCGGTGGTTCTGCCAATTGGTCGCGGTGCCGTGCAACCAGTGGCGGTGATAGAAGCGCATGCCGGCGGCGCGGGCGTAGATGCCGCCCGCGGTCGTGCTCGGTCCCCAGGCCCAGACGAGGTCCATGTGTTGGTGGAACCAGATCGTCGCCCCTGGCCGGATGCGCAGAATCAGGGTGCGCGCGATCCGCGTCTCGCGCTCGGAGAACGGGCGCGGGCCGGGATAGTAGGTGTCCCACGGGCGGCCGCCGCCGCGCCATTGTGACGACCAGTTGGCGTTCAGATCGACGCCGCGTCCGTTCTGGCGGGTGCCTCTCGCATACCCGTCTGGATTCAGGTCGGGAACGAGCCAGAGATCGACGTGCGCGTGGCTGTGCTCGAGCGCGCGGGCGACAGCGATCCCGGCGAACTCGTTCCCGTGGATGCAGCCGAAAACGAGCACCCGCGGCCCACGCGGGTCACCCGCGCGGACTGCCAGGATCGGGCGGCCGTCCTCCGACCGACCTAACAGCAACGGTCCCGCGATGCCTCGGCGAGTCCCGATGTGCGATGGCGCACGGGCAGGCGATGCTTGGACTGACGCGAGAACGGTCGCCGCCATGACGATTCCGACAAGGAACGAGTTCATTGGCTGCTTGATTTTCGCCGCCGAGGGCCGAGATAGTCGACCCGACCGTGATGAGGCCGGTTGGGGATCTGCCGACGCGCGAACTGGCCGGTGGCGCCAGGATGCCTGTGCTCGGCCTGGGGGTGTGGCAGATGGCCGCGGGGGCGGAGACCGAGCAAGCCGTGGAGTGGGCCCTGCAAGCTGGCTACCGCCACATTGACACGGCCTCGATGTATCGCAACGAGCAGAGCGTCGGCGCCGCGCTCGCGCGGAGCGGGGTGCCGCGCGACCAGGTGTTCGTGACGACGAAGTTGATGCCCAACCGGCTGACCGCTGTGCGGGAGCTCGAGAAGAGTCTTGCGCGGTTGCATCTCGACTACGTCGACCTGTACCTGATCCACTGGCCGCTGCCGCTCTGGAGCGCGCGCCAGTGGCGCCAGCTGGAGTCGCTTCGGGAGCGCGGCCTCGCGCGCGCGATCGGGGTCAGCAACTTTGGCGTTCGCGGCCTGGAGAAGCTGACTCGTGGTGCTGTTGACGCACCTGCGGTGAACCAGGTGCAGTTCAGCCCGTTTCGCTATCGCCGCCGGCTGCTCGACTACTGCCTTCAGCAGGGGATCGTCTTCGAGGCGTACAGTCCGCTCGAGCGTGGTCTGGGTCTAACTCACCCGACGATCGTGTCGGTCGCCGAGCGTCTCGGCCGGACACCCGCGCAGATCATGCTTCGGTGGGCGATTCAGCACCAAGCGCTTGTTATTCCAAAGTCGCGCCACCGGGAGAGCATCCGCTCCAACGCCCAGTTGTTCGACTTCGAGCTCGCTGGCGCCGACATGGCGACCATCGACGCGCTCGACCGAACGAACGGCAGCGCACGGGCGCGCGGCTAGTAAGAAAACCGGAAGGGGAGGCACTAAGACACAGAAGTTGAGAACTCCCCACAAACCTCACGGAGGTAGGAAATGACTGAGGCGAGTCTGTACGAACGACTCGGTGGCGCTTTCGCCATCGCCGCAGTGATCGACCACTTCAGCGACGCGGTCGTGCGTAACACCAAGGTCGGTCAGGGCTCGGAAAACGCCCAACTCAACGAATGGAGCACCGACGATCTGGACAGGCTCCCTGGCCTCAAGTTCATGCGCACCCTCTGGGTCTGCGACATTGCCGGTGGGCCTCAGGTCTACGCGGCCACGAAACCGGGCACTACTCATTTGGGCTTGGAGGAGGCCCACCGTCAGCTGAAGATCTCGCCTGATCAGTTCGACGAAGTCGCGGCCGAGCTGGCGCGGTCGCTTGATCACTTCAACGTGCCCGAGCAGGAGAAAGGGGAGGTTCTGGCCGCATTTGCGGGCCACAAGGGCGAGGTGACTGAGGGATACGGCGCGTAGCCACCGCGGACATCGGCTGGTGTTGAGCGGGCGCCAACTCCTAGTACGTCGCACTCAGCTGCACGAGCGGTGCGGATCGAGAACCGGGCAGCCTCTCCCCCGACCATCTCCGGGGCGGAGGCCCAGGGATGACGGCTGCCCGCGCGCAGCGGGCCAGACGCGCGGGCATCACTGCCCGGCCCTCCGTTCCAGGATCGCGACGGAAGGTGCTCCCGTGATTGGCCCAACTGCGCCAAACGCCGGGAGGCCGCTCGAGACGCATCGTCCGCACCGGATGATGCGCCACGCCTCCGCTTCCACCAGGCTGGCGGAGCAAGCCAAATGAAGCGCTATCTGATCACCATCGAAGGACCGGGCTGGCAAGACCTCGAGGAGATCGAGCTGCCTCGCATTCCGGCTGAGGACGACGTCATCGAGACGAAGTACGGCACGTGCCTCGTCCTTCGAGCCGAGCCCTCGCCCCCGAACGAGCAGTACGACGGCAGGATCGCCTGCCGCGTGCCGTAGCTACAGGCCGGGCTGCGCCACCACCCGCCCGGACTCGGCTGCCTCCTTGAGCGCCCTGTAATCCCGCTCGTTCTGGTCGGCGTAGATCTCTGCGAATGCCGCGAGCGCCTGGTCGAACACGCGGCTCGTCCCGAGATAGCCTGCGATGGCAACCGCGTCGCCCGATCGAGCGTGAGCCTTGGCCAGCGTCCAGCCGCAAATGCGCGCATACATCGCAAGAGCGTTCGGATCCATCGTCTCGATCTCCGCCGAGCCCTTCGCGTCCCAGAGCTGGCGCACGTAGAAGTCGCGTTTGACTCCGTCGAGCCCTTCGGTCGAGAGCCAGCCGAGCATGATGTCGCTCGCCGATTGCATCAGACGCTGGCCTTCAACCACCCGCTGACCGTGGCTCTTGAACTCGCCTTTGCCGAGATACGGCTCGAGCACGGACGACTCGGCCTCCTTTGCCTGCAGGAAGAGTGGGTCGTCGTCGTCGCGACCGATCATCAGGGCGATCCACGCGCGCGTCCCGACGCTTCCGACGCCGACCACCTTGCGGGCGGCGTGGACGAAGCGGAAGCCGTCGATCAACCGGCGGCGGTCGTTCGGGAGCGTCCGCCGGTAGCTCTGAATCAAGCCCTCGAAGGCCTCGTAAACGGAGCTTTCCTGCTGAGAGTCCACGAGCTCCTCCACCGGGACTATCAGCGGCGGATCACTCACGATCCGCGGTACCCCATCTACAACCTGGGTCAGCTTCCCGAACGCCTTGAGGCTGTCCTTCGTGCGCGCATGCGCGACGTTCTTCTCGGTCTGCTTGAGCTGCTTGGCGGTCGCCTCTGCGGCGAACTCGCGGACGAGGTCGTCGACCTCGATTCGCGCGTACCACAGATCCAGGTTGCGCATGGACGCGAAGTCACGCATCGACTCCCGGTAGGAGCGGACAACGCCCGAGTTGATCCGAGTTCGCAACTTGGCGCCGAAGCCGCGGTCGCGCCCTGCCACGGCGAAGCTGGCCACGAGACGCTTCAGGTCCCATTCGAAGGGCCCTGGAAGAGTCTCGTCGAAGTCGTTCACTCCGAAGGTCAGCCGACGATCCGGGGCCGCGAAGGCGCCGAAGTTCGAGAGATGCGCGTCGCCGCACAGCTGCACGGGCAATTCCGAGCGCGGACCGCTGGCGAGGTCTGCGGCCATCAGCGCGGCCGCGCCGCGGTAGAACGTGAACGGGGAGACGAGCATCCGTCCGTAGCGGATCGGCACGAGCTCGGGCACTCGCGTCTGCGCCTGCTCCTCGAGGACCTCCACGGGATCACGGCGGTCGGAGGCCGGCTCCCATTCGGCGTGAACGCCGCGCGGTACGTCGGTCCGTACCGCCTTGCCTCGGGCAGCGCGCTCCGCGACGGGTAGCTGTTCGATCTTGGGCGCGGCAGCCTGCCGTGTCCGCTTTCCAGGCGAGAGCTCAGTCCGTTGTGCGGTCCGCGTGGTCATACGGCCGATTCTCTACCTTCGCCACACACGGTGCATATCGTCCGGTTCGGGTGAACCCTAGGTCCCCGTGCGATGGGATCCTCAGCAGGTGCCCGAAACCGCCACGAGAAGTCGCTTACACCCTCGGCCGTCACCACGTTGAGCGGCTTTCGGGCGTGGGCGTAATGCGATGAGAAAGCCACGGCGTCGGCAGTTCGCGCACGTCGGCCGAAAAGTTCGCGAGGCCCCGCGGCCGAATCCCATGGACCGGCGGATGGCGAAGTTCCTGCGCGAGCCTCCATCGGTCCGACTCGCGGCGAGTGTCATCGTGACGGCGACGGCGCTCGTCGTGGTCGGCGGCGGCACCCTGATCCGATTGCTCGACCACTCGGAGTACTCCAGCATCTGGGTCGGAATGTGGTGGGCGCTCCAGACGGTTACGACGGTCGGCTACGGGGACGTCACACCCCGCCACGCCTCCGGCCGTCTCGTCGCCGCAGTCGTGATGCTCGAGGGGATCGCCTTCCTGGCGATCATCACGGCCGCGATCACCTCGTCGTTCGTCGCCCGGGCCGAACGCGAGCAGGCCGTCGCCGAGGGTCTGGACGAGGCGGCGCTCGAGAAGCGCCTCAACGCCCGGTTCGACGACCTGACGGTGCGCTTCGAACGGCTCGAGGCGATGATTGCCGAGGAGAAGAGGTAAGCGGCATGGCCGAGTCGCTGAGCGAGAGCCCGCCCGAGTCCGGCAGCCGTGCGGGGCGGGTCACGGGTTGGCTGCGCTCGCGCTCCGATCGGCCACTCGGGAGGCTCGCGCTGCAGTGGTTCCGGTCCTATTTCGCCGCCAGCCGCAACTCCGGCTGCGCGATCACGGTCTACTCCTCGCTCTCGGTGCTGCCGGC
>JBQCGP010000090.1:0-21117 GCA_051955535.1 Gaiellaceae bacterium
TTGTGTTGGCGGCCTTTATCGCGCTCGTTTCGGCACTCACCGTCTGGGTGAAACGGCAGGCCCTCGACACCAATAACTGGACGAACTCGAGCGCCCAGCTGCTCGAGAACGACAAAGTGCGAGGCGCCCTCTCCGTCTACCTCGTCGACCAGCTCTACCAGAACGTCAACGTGGGCGCGGAGCTTCAGACGCAGCTACCTCCTCAGCTCAAGGGCGTTGCAGCTCCACTCGCCGGAGCCCTGCGGCAGCTCCTCGTCCGTACCGCCGACGCGCTCCTCGCTCGTCCGAGGGTGCAGGAGCTGTGGAAGCAGGCCAACCGGCGGGCCCACAAGCGCTTCATCGACCTTCTCGACGGGCACAAGAGCGCCCTCGAGTCGACGAACGGGAACGTCGTTCTCAACTTAGAGCCGCTGATCGAGCAGCTCACCCAGCAGGGAGGGTTCGTCGGGAAGCTCGCGACAAGGATCCCGCCCGACGCCGGGCAGATCGTGATCTTGAAGAGCAACCAGCTCGAGACGGCGCGGAAGGCCATCAAGGTGCTCCGGTTTCTGAGCTACTTCCTTGTCTTCCTCGTGCTCGCGCTCTACGCACTCGCCGTTTATCTGGCCCGCGGTCGCCGACAGATCCTGATGGGAGTCGGCGTAAGCGCCTTTGTTGTCGGCTTGCTCGTGCTCGTCGTCCGGCGGCTCGCCGGGAACTACTTCATCGACGCGCTGACGACGAACGCCGTAAACAAAGATGCGGTAAGCGTCGTCTGGGCGATCGAGACGAACCTGCTCCGGAACGTCGGCATCAATATCCTCATCTACGCGAGCGTCGTCATCTTTGCGGCGTGGATTGCAGGCCCTTCGCGCCCCGCAACCTGGGTGAGACGCGTTTCTGCACCGACCATGCGCGACAACCCCTGGGTCGTGTTCGGCCTCGTCGCCCTTGTGCTGCTGATCATCCTCTGGACCGGACCTACCGACAGCCAGCGCATCTACCCGCTACTCGTACTGTTCGCGCTTGCGTTCGTGGGCACCGAGGTGCTGAGGCGGCAGACACTGCGCGAGTTTCCGACGAATACGACGACGCCGTGAGCGGTCACGACGCGATGCTCGCCGCCTTCACTGTTGTCGTCGGAATCGTGATGGTCCGCCTCGGCCTGTTCGAGGGACTTCTCCGGCCGCGCTGGGAGCACCGTTGTGCCTCGTGCGGGAAGATCGTGCAGAGCCGCGTCTGCCCGCGGTGTGGGACCGTCCGCGGTTAGTTAAAGCTCCCGCGGCAGACGGGCCTCGTCCATGTCGACGCGGTCGCCGCGCATCGGCACGCCTTCGCGCACCAGAAGCTCACGCTGGCGGTCGCCTTGCGTGAGGCTCCCGTCGGCCCGGACGACGCGCTGCCACGGAAGACCCTGCGATCTTGCCAACACAAGCCCGACGAGACGCGGTGCACGGGGATCGATATCGCCGTAGGTGCGCACCCAGCCCTCGGGGATCGCTCGGATGCGCTCGACGATGCGCTCGGTCCGCGACTGTGGCTGCACGCTGCCGCTATACCAGTCTCGGACAGCTACCGTCAGGTGAGATCGGGATGAGTCAGACGAGGGCCGGAACGACCCGGGACAGTCTCAAGAGGGAGTACGCGACCGACGAGATCGTGGTCGAGTGGGAGCCGCGCCTCTGCTTCCACTCTCGCAACTGCGTGCGGTCTCTCCCGCAGGTCTTCGACGAGAGCCGCAGGCCGTGGGTGGCCGTCGACGCCGCGACGGCAGACGAGATCGAGGCCGCGGTTGCGCTCTGCCCGTCCGGTGCACTGCGGACGCGCCGGCCGCGGGCGCATGAGCCCGGGCGCCCGAACGAGACACGAGTGTGCGCTTCGTCGAACGGGCCGCTGCTCGTTTCAGGCGGGGTCCGCGTGGTCGACGCCGACGGCAATGTCCTCTTCGAGGGCGAGCGAGCCGCGCTCTGCCGCTGTGGCGGCTCCGCGAACAAACCTTTTTGCGACGGCACCCACAAGACGAACGGGTTCAGTGCCTGAGACGCTGCCGGTCCTCTGGCAGACCGAGTGGTGCCCGTTCTCGTCGGCCGTCCGCGAGGTGTTGACCGAGCTCGGGATCGACTTCGTCGCCCGCCAGGTCGAGCCGTGGCCGGACGAACGCGAGCGGCTCCGCGTGGTCGCCGGCAGCGACCGGACTCCCGTCCTCGAGACCGAGGACGGCCGCACCTTGCGCGGCACGCGGGAGATCTTCGCGCACCTCCACGAGCGAAAGCCGTGGAGCTTCGACGCCGCTCACCGTCGCCGCTTCTCCGACCACCGCGACGCGCGAGAGACGGACGTGCCGGGCCAGCTGATCGAGTACTTCCGTGGAACCGACGAGCTCGAGAGCGGTGAAGGGACGCCCGCCGAGGCGGAGGTGGTCGACGTGCCGGAGAAGAACCGCTACGAACTCCGGCTCCACGACCGACTGATCGGCCTCGCCGCCTATCGGCGCCGGAACGGCCGGATCGTCTTCACGCACACGGAGGTCGACCCAGCCTGCTCCGGACACGGGTTCGGCAGCCGCCTTGCCGAGGCCGTGCTCGAGGACGTCCGCCGCAAGGGGTTCGAGGTCGCGCCTCTCTGCCCGTTCATCACGCACTACATCGAGCAGCATCCCGAGTATCAGGACCTCGTCGCGGCGAGCTACCGCGACCGTTTGGACGTCGCCTAAGGCATCGCTTGCGATGCCGCCTCTGAACCCGGTTCAGGGCGCCGGCGGCGAAAGCGGCGCGCAGCCCGGCTCGTACCTCTCGGCGAGCTTCAACAGCAGCGCATGCAGCGTCTCGCGCTCGGCGTTCGTGAGCGGATCGAGGAACGCATCCTCATTCTGGCGCGCCACCGTATTCAGGCCATTGAGCATCCGCTTGCCGTCGGCGGTGAGGCTGACCAGGTGCCGGCGACGATCCTGCGGGTCGCGGCGCCGCTCGATCAGGCCGCGCTTCTCGAGCTCGTCGAGGAGCCCGACCAGCTGTCCTCGGTCGTAGCCGAGCGCATCGGCGATCGACCCCTGCGTCTCGTGGGCGCTCTCGCCGAGTGCGATGAGGATCGCGTGGTGGTAGGGGTGGAGGCCGAGCTGCTCGTAGGCGGACATCGAGCGCTCCTTCGCCGCGTAGCCGAGCCGCTTGAGCAGGAACGTCGTCGACCCGACCAGTTGCTGCGGCAACCGGGCGATCACGGCCGACACGGAAACCTTCGGACTTGTGACAGTCATTTGAAATAGGGTAGCGCGAGCAATCGTTGTTCTGCTTTAATGTTGTACATGACAACGATTGGGGAGGTCAACTGATGGGAATCCTGGGCATCGAGCGGCGCTGGAGCGCGCTCGCACTGATCGTGACGGCGCAGTTCATGGTCATCCTCGACGTGGCGATCGTGAACGTTGCGCTCCCGTCGATCAAGTCCGACCTCGGGTTCTCGCAGACAAACCTCCAGTGGGTCATCTCGGCCTACGCGATCATGTTCGGAGGCGCGCTCTTGCTGGGCGGCCGGCTCGCCGACCTCCTCGGCCGGCGCCGGCTCTTCATCGCCGGCCTCGCATTGTTCGCGACGAGCTCGCTGCTGTGCGGGCTGGCCTGGTCCGAGGCTTCGCTGATCGGCTTTCGCGCCGTGCAGGGTCTCGGCGGCGCGCTGCTCGCGCCCGCGGCGCTCTCGTTGCTGATGACGACCTTCGCCGAAGGCCGGGAGCGGAACCTCGCGCTCGGCATCTACGGCGCAGCGTCCGGGAGCGGCGCGGCCGCGGGCGTGCTGCTCGGCGGGATCCTGACGAGCTACCTGAGTTGGTCGTGGATCTTCTTCATCAATGTTCCGGTCGGCATCGCCGCGATTGCGCTGACGCCGATGCTCCTGCGAGAGAGCCGCGCCGACCTTGCGCACCGGCACTTCGACTTCCCAGGTGCCGTCTCGATCACCGCCGGCCTGATGCTGCTGGTGTACGCCACCACTCGCGCGACGACCGACGGCTGGGGCGCCCCCGCCACGCTGGGGCTCTTCGCGGGCGCCGCCGCGCTCGTGCTCGTTTTCGTCGCGATCGAGCTCCGCTCGCCCTCGCCGCTGCTGCCTCTGCGGATCTTCCGGAGCCGGACGCTCACCGGCGCGAACATCGCGATGGCGATCGTCGGCGGCGTCGCCTTCTCCGAGTTCTTCCTGCTGACCCAGTACCTCCAGGACGTCCTCCACTACTCGGCCGTCGAGAGCGGCGTCGCCTTCGTCGCCTTCGCGCTGACGGTGGTGCTCGTCTCCAACATCGCGCAGCTGATCGTCGGGCGCTTCGGCGTCAGGCCGACGCTGACCGCCGGCCTGCTCATCTCCGCGGTCTCGGTCGCGTGGTTGACGCGTCTGCCGGTGGACGGGCACTACTTCTGGGACATCTTCCCCGGCTTCGTCCTCGGTGGCGCCGGCATGGGGCTGTCGTTCGTGCCCGTCACGATCGCGAGCCTGACCGGCGTGCAGCGCTCGGACGCGGGCGTCGCCTCTGGCCTCGTCAACACGAGCCGCCAGATCGGCGGGGCGCTCGGGATCGCCGCTGTGAGCGCCGTCGCGGCGAGCGCGACCAGCAGCTACGTGAGCGTCCACGGCGTCGCCGCCACGAGCGGAGCGGCGCTCGACCACGGCTTCCAGACCGGTCTCTACGTCCTCATCGGCCTCCTCGTCCTGGGCGCGCTGATCGTCGCGGCGCTGTTGCGGCCGGCGAGCCCGCGTCCCGCGGAGGCTACGGTCGGCGCCGACCAGGGAGTGGCGCTCGAAGAAGCAGCTTGACCCGCGGACTTCCGTCAGCCCGCGGCTGCGGCGTACGCTGAGCCGAATGGGGATGTTCTTCCACTCGGCCGACGAGGCGCCGGAGCGGCCGGCCGATCCGGCGCTGCGCCGGGCCAACCTGCGCCGCATCGGACCGCTCTTCGCCCGGTACAAGCTGCGGCTCGGCGCGGTGCTGGCGCTGATCGTCGTCTCTGCGGGGCTCGGCGTCCTGCCGGCCTTCCTGCTCAAGCGCGTCCTCGAGGCGATCGGACAGAACGACACGAAGGCCCTTTCGATCGCGGCCGGCGGGATGATCGCGATTGCGATCGTGACCGGCGTGCTCGGCGTCGTTCAGACGCTGCTCTCGAACCAGGTCGGCCAGCGCGTCATGCACGACCTGCGCGCGTCGGTCTTCCGCCACCTCCAGCGCCTCTCGCTCGCGTTCTTCACGCGGACGCGGACTGGGGAGGTGCAGTCGCGGATCTCGAACGACATCGGCGGCGTCCAGAATGTCGTCACCAACACGGCGACCTCGATCGCCTCGAACCTCACGACGGTCATCGCGACGATGATCGGCATGCTCGTCCTCAGCTGGGAGCTGGCGCTGTTCGCGTTCGCGCTGATCCCGCTCTTCGCCTGGCTGACGCGCCGCGTCGGGAACGAGCGGCGCCGGATCGCGAAGACGACGCAGGAGACGATGGCCGACATCTCGAGCATCGTCCAGGAGTCGCTGTCTGTCTCCGGCATCCTCCTCGGCAAGACGATGGGCCGCGGCGAGGAGCTTGCCGACCGCTTCGAGGCCGACTCGCGCCGGCTCGCCGACCTCGAGGTGCGCCAGCGGATGGCCGGCCGGTGGGTGATGGCCTCGATCCAGACGAGCTTCGCGATCATGCCCGCCGCGGTCTACTGGTTCGGCGGGCTCGCGCTCGCGCACGGGTCGACGGCGATCTCGATCCCGGTGCTGGTCGCGTTCACGACGCTGCAGACGCGGCTGTTCTTCCCGATCGGGTCGCTGCTCGGCGTCGGGCTCGACGTCCAGACGTCGCTCGCGCTCTTCGACCGGATCTTCGAGTACCTCGACCAGCCGGTCGAGATCGAGGAAAAGCCGGATGCGATCACCGTCGCGCAGGCAGGCGACGTCGCCTTCGAGAACGTGTGGTTCCGCTACGGCGACGACTGGACGCTGCAGGACGTCTCCTTCAGCGTCCCGGCGGGCACGACCACGGCGCTTGTCGGCGAGACCGGCTCCGGCAAGACGACGCTCGGCTACCTGACGGCCAGGCTGTACGACGTCACACGCGGCGGGATCACGATCGACGGCACCGACATCCGCGACCTGAGCTTCCAGGCGCTCTCCGATCTCGTCGGGGTGGTCTCGCAGGAGACGTACCTCTTCCACGCGACGGTGCGAGAGAACCTCCGATTCGCGAAGCCCGATGCGACCGATCAGGAGATCGAGGCGGCCGCCGAGGCTGCCCGGATCCATCACGTCATCGCGGCGCTGCCCGACGGCTACGACACCGTTGTGGGCGAGCGCGGCTACCGGTTCTCCGGCGGCGAGAAGCAGCGAATCGCGATCGCGCGGACGATCCTGCGCAACCCGCCGATCCTCGTCCTCGACGAGGCGACGAGCTCGCTCGACACCGAGACCGAGCGGCTCGTCCAGGAGGCGCTCGATCGTCTCTCCGAGGGCCGGACAACGATCGCGATCGCACACCGGCTCTCGACCGTGCGCGACGCCGACCAGATCGTCGTCCTCGACCACGGCCGCATCGTCGAGCAGGGCCGACATGACGACCTGATCCTCGGCGGCGGACGCTACTCGACGCTCGCAGCGCGGGACGCGGAGCTTGTCACTGCGCCTGTGCCTGCTTAGCGAAGCGCTTTTACAGACTTGGCACGGGTTTGCCCTTGACGAAAACAGGTGTCGGACGCCGGTTTTCGGATCGCCAACAACGCGCCCTTAAGCGTCGGAGGCCGACGAGGCGCCGGCCCCCGACGCAAACCGATGCCAGGCGGTGCTCGCGCACCACCGCCGAGGCGTTCTGGCGTAAGCGCCGGCGGCGGGGAGCCGGTTGGGGCCTGCGCAGTCTTCGAGTCGAAGGCGTGTCAGCGTCACCCAGGCACGCGCCTGATTCTACGCCGTGTTCCGCTGAGTCAAGCTCGATGTGGACTACGGTTGTTGGAAGAAGGTCCGCCTTGCGCCGGGCCCTTCTCGAAGGAGTAGCCTCTCGGAATGGCAGAGGTTGCAGCGCCCGCAGCGGCCGTGACCGACGAATTCGACGCCAGGGTCGACCATCTGCTGCAGTCCTCGTGTGAGGTCGCGCGGGCGCTGACCGGCGCTCACCAGGCCGCGATGGCGATGATCGTCGGCGGCGACTGGACGCAGGCGCGCAAGTACTTCTCCCTGTCCGACAAGTACGCGGAATGGAAGGACTTCCGCATGCCGGCACACGGGATCGGCCTGCACGCGCTGGTCGTCGCGGAGAACAAGGCGATCTGCCTGACGGAAGACGAGGTCGAGAGGCATCCTGAATTCCGCGGCTTCGCGGAGTCGGCGCGGAAGCATCCGCCCATGCGCGGTCTCCTGGGCGTCCCGATCGTCGGCGAGGACGGCCTCAACTACGGGCTGCTTCAGGTCTCCGACAAGATCGACGGCGGCGACTTCGACGACGAGGACGAGCGCCGGCTGCAGTGCCTCGCCGACGCCGCGGCGGTCGGTCTCGACGCGCTGCGCAAGGTTCGTGCGCTTCGCCTGGGACAGGACGCCCCGGCCGCGGCGGTTGACGCGCGGTCGAGCTTCGTCGTCATCGAGCCCGCATAGGCGCCATCTCTCCGACCGTCCTTGCTGTCGACGTCGGCGGGTCCCGCGTCAAGGTGCTGCGCTCGAGCGGCGGCGAGCGGCGGAGGTTCGACTCGGGGCCGAACCTGACCCCGGAGGAGCTCGTCGAGGGCGTCACCACGCTGACACGCGACTGGACTTACGACGTCCTCTCGATCGGCGTTCCGGCGCCGGTGAAGCAGGGAAGGGTCGCGAGCGAACCGGTGAATCTCGGCCGGGGCTGGGTCGGCTTCGACTTCGAGGCCGCGTTCGGCAAGCCGACCAGGGTCGTCAACGACGCTGCGATGCAGGCGCTGGGCAGCTACGAGGGCGGCAAGATGCTGTTCCTCGGGCTCGGCACCGGCCTGGGGTCTGCCCTGATCGACGACGGCAAGCTCGAGCCCCTCGAGCTCGGCCACCTGCCGTTCCGCAAGGCGACCTACGAGGAATACGTCGGTAAGGCGGGGCGGAAGCGGCTCGGGGACAAGAAGTGGCGGGCCGAGGTCGCGAGGACGATCGAGGAGCTGAGCGCAGCCCTCGAGGCGGATTACGTCGTTCTCGGCGGCGGGAACGCGAAGGAGCTCGGCGAGCTGCCCGCCGGCGTCCGGCTCGGCGTGAACACGAATGCGTTCCTCGGCGGCTTCAGGCTCTGGGACTGAATTGCGAACGGCGGCCCGGGGCCGCCGTTCGCTGCGCACTGCCGTCAGGGCGGCTCTTGCGGCCCATGCGGCGGGGTGAGCTCCTCAGCTCCTCAGTCCTCCCAGTCGTCCGCGTCGGTCGCGGAGGAAGCGTCGTCGACGCTGGACTCGGGCTCGCTCGGGGTCTCGATCTCGTCGTCGCCTGCGACTGTCTCTTCGCTCATGAACTCCGACATCTGGGCTCCTTTCGGCGCGTGTGCCACGCCTGTTGGGGTCTTCGCGATTGTCGGCCAACGCAGCGGCCGGAAACGGCGCCGTCTCCGGATCGTCACCGCTCCGAAACCGAACCGTCAGGCGGCTCTGCGTGCCTGCTCGATCGCCGTCAGCGAGACGGGTCCCGGCGAGCGGAGGTAACCGACGACGGCCTTCTCCCGCTTCTCGGCCGGCAACAGCGTCTTCCAGGTCGAGAGGTGCTCGAGGCGGTGGAAGTCGCCCGTAGCAACGACCGGGAGCCGGTCCCGCGCGACCCAGTCGAAGAAGTCGTGGCGGTTGCAGATCTCGAGCCGGTCGACCGCCTGCGCGGCCCAGTCGGGCTCCTCGGCGAAGCGGGCCGTCGCCCGCGGGGCACCAGCGGTTGACGCGAGCGTGTACGGGTGCGCGCCGACCAGCGCGGCACCCTGGCCGCGCGCCTCGGCGAGCGCGGCGTCGAGTCCGCCGTCGAGGCCGACGAAGCTGCGCAGCCCCAGTGCGAGGACGTGTGCGGCGCGGCGCGGATCGGGGTCGTCGTACGTGAGCTCGAGGCCGGGGATCACGAGCAGCCTGTAGCGAGTGGCGGCACGCTCGGCTTCGGCCTCGACGGCCGCGAGGTAGGCGCTGAAGTTGGCCGTCGAGATGCCGCACCCGCCCGAGCGGTGGACGTGATCGGTGACGGCAAGAACGTCGAAGCCGGCGCCGCCGTAAAGGTCGACAAGCGCGGAGAGGTCGAGCGCGCCGTCGCTCCAGGTCGAGTGGGCGTGGAGCTCACAGAGCAGCGGGCGCTTCGTGCGGGGCATCGCCGTTGCGGTTCGCCGGCGCAACAGCGGTTCCGTGCTCGTTCACCGGATCGCAACCGTGTCGGCACGAGACTGTGTAAGTTGCGATGCCCCGTTAGCCTTTCCAACCATGAGTCGCGTCTTTCGTTCGACATACCACGACACGATCGACCGTCGGCTCGCCCGAAGCGGGGTCGCGTTGCGGAGGCGGCTCGAGAACGGGGCCAGCACGTGGGAGGTCGAGCTGCCGGAAGCGCCGCGCCGCGTGGCGCTGGCCGCGCCGGGCGGGCCCGCCGAGCCTCCGGAGTTGATCTCGGACCTCCTGAGGGCGATCGTCCGCAACCGCGAGCTCGTCGAGGTCCTGACCGTCCAGACCCGCCGGAACGGCGCGCACGACGAGGTCTCGCTGCTGGAGGACAACACCGTCGTGGAGGAGTTCGTCCGCGAAGCGCGGGACGACGATCCAGGGCTCGACGTCCTCAGAATCCCGATTCGGCAGCCCCCGGCCAAAAAGGCGTCCCCGCGTGAGCGCATCCGGGCGCGTATCGGCGAGCAGTACGAGGAGATGCTCGCTCACGATCCCGGCGCGCGGCTCGGCGAGGAGCCCGAGGCAGTTCACAAGTTCCGGGTCGCGATCCGCCGGCTACGCAGCGTTCTCCGGTCAGCGCGGCCGATGGTCGACCGGGTCTGGTCCGACCAGCTGCGCGCCGAGCTCGACTGGCTCGCGCAGGCGCTCGGCCGGGTCCGCGATCTTGACGTCCTCCTTCGACATCTCGAAGAGCAGGTTGCCGACCTGCCCGACGATCGCGAGGCCGGCGAGTTGCTACTGACGAAGCTGCGCTCGAAGCGGGTCGCCGCGCAGGACGAGCTTGTCGAGGCGCTCTCGAGCGACCGTTACGCGACACTGCTCGCGCGAGTAGAGGAGGCGGCTGGCGAGCCGCGGTGGGTGGGGGACGAGGTCTCGGTCGAGGAGCTCGCCCGCAAGGATTTCGAACGCTTCAACCGGAAGGCCTCCAAGCTGGGGAGCCGGCCCTCGAGCGAAAGCCTGCACGGCGTGCGTATCCGCGCGAAGCGCGCGCGGTACGCGGGCGAGCTGGCAGAGCCCGTGGTCGGCAAGCCCGCCCAGCGGTTCGTCAGCCGGGCGAGGAAGTTCCAGGACGTTGCAGGCGAGCATCAGGACGCGGTCGTCGCGGAGCGGACTCTGCGCCGGCTCGTCCGCGCCGAGCCCCAGCTCACGTTCGTCGCCGGGCGGCTCGTGGAGCGCCAGCGCGAGCGGAGCGCCAAGGCGCGCCGTGATACTCGGAAGGCGCTGAAGAAGCTCCGGCGCGCCGGCAAGCGGGCCTGGCGCTAAGTCGCGTGGCACTTCTCGTCGTCCGCCACGCGCGGGCTGGAAGCCCGGCCGAGTGGGAGGGAGACGATCGTCTGCGTCCGCTGGACAAGAAAGGCTGGCGGCAAGCCCGGGGGCTCCCGGCACTCTTCGCCGATCATCCCCTCCATCGCCTCGTCTCGAGCGCGGCGCTCCGCTGCACCCAGACCCTCGAGCCCCTCGCGGCGGGGCGTGGGCTCGAGCTTGAGACGGCGCCTCAACTGATGGAGGGCTCGTCCGGCGAGGCTGCACTCGGACTGCTCCGCGAGCTCGGCGACCGCGCCGCCGTCTGCACCCACGGCGACGTCCTCGAGCACCTGTTCGGCGAGCCCGGCAAGAAAGGATCGACGCGCGTGGTCGAGCTGCGCGACGGCGAACCCGTGGTGCTCGAGTACCTGAAACCGCCGGCCTAAGCCGTTGCCGCAGCGCTCTCGAGCAGGCCGAAGCAGACTCCCTCGCGAATGCCTCCGGTCGCGACCTCGAGTGGGACCTGCAGCAGAGCCTGCACCCGGGCCAGGATGATCGCGCCGGCCGGGAGTGTCCGGGCGCGGTGAATCTCGACCTTCGCTTCCTTGGAACGCTCCGCGACTGGGAGGACGGCGAGCTCCTCGACCGCGCGTTCGAGCGTCAACCCGTCCAGCCTCCGGTATCCGGAACGACGTAGCCCGCGCGCGGTTCCGCCGGTCGCCAGCGCAACGGCGGGCAGCGGCGGCGTCAGCGCGTCGAGCACGGCAGCCGCCTCGTCCCGGGCGGCCGCGAGCTCGCGACGGGTCGGCGGATCCGAATGCAGGCAGCGCTCGGTCAACCGCAAAGAGCCGAGCTCGACCGAACGGAGCCAGGCCGGCTCCGGTCCAGAGCCGACCGCCAGCTGGGTGGAGCCGCCGCCGACGTCGCAGACGGCGACGGGATAGGTCTGCGTTCCGGTGGCCACGAGCGCGCCGACGTAACCGAGCTCGGCCTCTTCCTCGGCGCTCAACGCCTGGACGCCGAGGCCGGTGGCTTGACCGAGCGCCTCCACGAGCTCTCGGCCGTTGTCCGCGTTCCGCCACGGCGAGGTGACGACGATCGCGATCCGTCCGGCGCCGAGCTTGCGCGCACGACGCACCTCCTTGCGCGCGGCCTCGGCGGAGCGCTCGATCTTCTCCGGAGTAAGGCTCCCGAGCCGCTCGACGTCCTCGCCGAGGGACGTGCGGCGCCGCTCCTCGTGCACGCGCGAGAGACCGCCCGGCTCCGCCTCTGCAACGAGCAGGCGGAGCGTGTTGGCGCCGACGTCGACCACTGCGACCCTCACGCGCGGGATTCTGCGGATCGCTCCGGTCGGCATCCTCAGCACCCGGGCGAGTGGAGCGACTACGTGGTGGGCTTTGCGAGTCTCCGTGGCTGCCGCGCTCGCGCGCTCCGCATCAGCAACGTCTGGGTGGCGCGCGCCCGCTCGCCTTTCTTCGCCCGAACGCGCCGCCATGCCCCGTCACTCTCGAGTTCCCAGACGTGCATGTTCGAAGACGCCATCGTGTCGATCGCGCGCGAGAGATCCTGCTGCGAGCGTGGGTCCTCGACGGGGACGACCGCCTCGATCCGGAAGTCCAGGTTGCGCGGCATCAGGTCGGCGCTGCCGAGGTAGTAGCTGGCGTGCTCGCCGGCCTCGAAGATGAAGACCCGGCTGTGCTCCAGGAAGCGGCCGAGGACGCTGCGCACCCGGATGTTCTCGCTCATTCCGGCGATGCCGGGCCGCAATGTGCAGATGCTGCGGGCGAGGATGTCGATCTCCGTGCCGGCCTGCGACGCTTTGTAGAGCTCGGTGATGACGTCCTCGTCGGTGAGGTTGTTGACCTTGATGCGGATCCGCGCGGTATCGCCCTTCTTGGCGGCCTGGGCGGTCTCGCGGATCTTCTCGATCAGCCGCTCGCGCAGGTCGAAGGGCGCAACCAGGAGCTTCCGGAACCTCGTCGGCCTGCTGAAGCCGGTGAGGAAGTTGAAGAGGTCGGCGACGTCAGCCGTGATCTCCGGGTCGGCCGTGAAGAGGCCGAAGTCCTCGTACGACCGGGCTGTCGTCGCGTGATAGTTCCCGGTGCCGACATGGGCGTAGCGCCGGAGCTGGTCGCCCTCCCGCCGGACGATCAATGTCGTCTTCGCGTGGATCTTCCAGTTCGGGAAGCCGTGCACGACGTGCACGCCCGCCTGCTCGAGGGCGCGAGCCCATTCGATGTTGCGCCGCTCGTCGAAGCGCGCCTTCAGCTCGACGAGGCAGACCGCCTGCTTGCCGGCCTCGGCGGCCTCGACCAGGGCAGGCACGACCGGTGAGTCTCCGCTCGTCCGGTAAACCGTCGTCTTCAGCGCCAGCGCCTGCGGGTCGCGCCCCGCTGAGGTGACGAACGACTCGTAGCTGGTCGCAAACGAGTGGTACGGCTGGTGGACGAGCACGTCGGCCTCGGCGATCTCCGCGAATAGTTCCTCCTCGGTAGAGGCCCGCGCGAAGCGCGGATGTGTAAGCGGGTACCAGGGCAGCTCCTTCAAGTCGGGGCGGTCGAGCTCGACGAACTGGTTCAGGTCGGCGAGATCGAAGAGCCCCTGGGAGACGTACACCTGGTCGTCGTTGACGCCGAGCCCGCGCTTGAGGCGCTCCAGCATCCTTGTCGACGCTGAACCGGAGACCTCGACCCGAACGGGGTCGCCGAAGCGCCTGCGTCGCAGCTCGCTCTCGACGGCGACGAGCAGGTCATCGGCCTCGTCCGACACCTCGAAATCCGCGTCTCGGGTGACCCGGAAGGTGCAGCACTCGACGATCTCCATCTTCGGGAACAGCCAGTCGAGGAAGTGTCTGATGACGCGCTCGAGCGGCAGAAAGACGCCGCGCTCTCCGACCCCGAGGAAGCGCGGCAGGAGCTCGGGAACCTTGACACGGGCGAACCGCTCCTCGCCCGAGTCGGGATCGCGGACGAAGGTCCCGAGCGACAGCGAGAGCCCCGAGATGTACGGGAACGGCTGTCCCGGGCCCACCGCCAGAGGCGTCAGGATCGGGAAGACCTCTCGGTTGAAGCGCTCGGTCAGCTCGGTGACCTCCGCCTTGGTGAGGTCCTCGACCTGCGCGACTGCGATTCCGGCCTCGCCGAGCTCGACACTGAGGTCGCGTTTCCAGAGCTTCGACTGACGCGCGCTCAGCTCGAGCACGCGTTCGCGGATTTCGCGGAGCGCCTGCTGGGGCGTCCGCGCGTCGGGAGACGTGACGCCGACGCCCGCCTCGAGCTGGTCGAGTAGGCCGGCGACGCGCACCATGAAGAACTCGTCGAGGTTGCGCGAGAAGATCGAGCAGAACTTCGTGCGCTCGAGCAACGGCAGGGAGCTGTCGGCCGCCATGTCGAGCACCCGCGAATTCCAGGCCAGGAAAGAAAGCTCCCGGTTGAGGAGGAGCTCCGCGCTAGCCGAGTTACCCGAATGCAAACTCGTGGAGGCCAACCTCGTTATCTAACCTCGTGGCGGCTTCGGGTGGGTTAACGAATTGTGAACGTTTGGTGACAGACGCCACGCGCGGCTACGACAGCTCCACGACCATGCCCTCGCGCGCGAGGGACGGCGGGTGCCCGTTGCCGGCCGCGAGCGCGGTCGCTTCCGACTCCAGGCGCTCGAGCGCCTCGTCGGAGTGCGCAGGCTCGTGGTGGAAGAGCACGAGACGCCTCGCACCGAGCGCCTCGGCATAGCCGACGGCGTCCGCGACGCTCGAGTGGCCCCAGCCGATCCGGTCCGCGTACTCGTCCTCGAAGTACTGCGCGTCGTGGAGGAGGACGTCGGCGTCGGCGGCGATCGCGGCGCCTGAGACCCAGTCTCGTGACCGGCCGGCCCAGCCGGCCAGGGCGGGCTCGTGGTCCGGCAGGTAAGCAAAGCTCGCGCCCGGCTTCTCGATCCGGTAGCCGACTGTCGGCCCGGGGTGGACGACCAGGTCAGCCGTCAGCGTGGCGCCCCCGATCTTCCACTGCCCGCGAGGGACGTCGTGGAAGGTCACCCCGGCCGGGACATCACGCATGTCGATCGGGAAGAGCGGCGGCGAGAACGAGCGCGAGATCCGCTCGCGCAGGCTCAGGAGCGGGGATGGCGGCCCCCAGATGTCGACCATCGTCCCTTCGATCCAGAGCGGCGCGAAGAAGCGAAGCCCTTCGAGATGGTCGAGATGGAGATGCGTGAGCAGAAGATGGACGTTCCGGTCGCCTCGGGCCGCGATCTCTGCGCCCAGCTCTCTGATGCCGGTGCCGGCATCGAGGACGAGGGTCGTGCCGTCGAGCGACGCCTCCACGCACGAGGTGTTGCCGCCGTAACGCACCGTTTCCCCGCCCGGCGTCGGCACCGAGCCGCGGCAACCCCAGATCTTCAGCCGCACGGCCCTACCACTACTCGCGCCACCAGATCGTCATGACGCCCACAAGCTCGTCGGTGTGCGCGAAGAGCGGGAAGGCGGTGACCGCGATGTTGCGCTCGACGCCGTCGACGCTCGTAATCGTGAAGCGCTCATGCACCGCACGCCGTTCGAAGAGCGCGATTCCGGCAGGTAGGCGCTCGAAGGGCAACGGCTCCGACTCGAGCGTCCGTGGCGAGAAGGGCTCGAGCCACTCCTCGAGTGGCAGCTCGCCGGCCTCCGAAAAAGGTCGCTGGAGGATCTCCTCGGCGGCCTCGTTGTAGAAGACGAGCCAGCCGCGCTCGTCGGTGATCAACGTCGGCGTGGCTAGGTTCGACGCGAACTCTCGGGCGAGGATCAGGACGAGGTGCTTCTGCCGGGATACCACCACGGCGAGAGCCTACGCTCGGCACGCGCGGCCGTCTCCGGGCCGCCTGCTCAGTAGTCTGTCGGACTCCTTTCTGGTAGTCTCCAAGACGCCTGTGATCACCGACGTCAATCCGTTCATCTACTCCCACCCGCTCTCACCCGAAGACGTGATCGACCGCGACGCAGAGACCGAGGACCTGCTTCGCAACGTCGTTGGCGGCCATTTCGTCCGGCTCTTCGCGCCGCGGAAGTACGGCAAGACCAGCCTCCTGAAGCGTGCGCTACGTGACGGTGAGGAACGGGAAGGCCTGATCCCCGTCCACGTCGACCTGTACCGGGTCTCCTCGATCGCGGACGTGACCGTCCGGTTCGAGCGGGCCTACTCGAAGCACCTCAAGGGGCCGGTGCGATCGAAGGTCGAGGAGTTCCTGCAGAGGACCGGCATCGGCCTGTCGCTTGGCGCCTACGGGATCAGCGCGAAGCTGCAGCTCGATGCCAGGCTGGATCCGCTGCCGGCGCTGCATGCGCTACTCGACCTGCCGCTCCGACTCGAGGAGAGTGGCGGCTACCGGGCCTTCGTCGCTCTCGACGAGTTCCAGGACGTCGACAAGGTGGATGGGCTCGACGGCCTGATCCGCAGCCACATCCAGTACCAGGGCGAAGTCGCCTCCTACGTCTTCGCAGGCTCGGAGCCGGGGTTGATGAAGCAGCTGTTCGAGAACAAGGACCGGCCGCTCTACGGGTCGGCGGTGCCTATGCGCCTGCAGCGCCTGGCCGACGAGGACATCGCGGCCTACGTTGCGCAGCGGTTCGCCGACACCGGCCGGAGTGTCGGTGAGGCGCTCAATCCGCTGCTCGAGTCGGCGAAGGGTCACCCGCAGCGTGCGATGCTGCTCGCGCATCGGCTTTGGGCCGAGGTCGCTAAGGGGAAGGCGGCGACTCTCGACGACTGGCGTGCGGCCCACGCCGCCGCGCTCGCCGAGCTGACGCCCGAGTTCGATGCGCAGTGGCGCGGCTTCGACAGCTCGCAGCAGAAAACCCTGCGCGCCGTCATCGCAGGCGGCGGCTCGCCCTACAAGGCCGACGTCCGGCAGCGGCTCGACCTCACCAAGGACATGGTCCGCAAGGCGTTGCCCCGGCTCAGTTCGCGGGCCGAGATCGAGACCGTCGGCGGAAGGCAGACTGTCGTCGACCCGCTCTTCGCGGAGTGGATCGAGCGCATCAACCGCGGCGTTCTCGAGGTCGAGCAGGAGGGCGAGCCCTGAGCGAAGCGATCCGCCCGGCAGGGCCCGGCGACGCCGAGGTCGTGCGAGTTCTGTTACGCGAGTACGCCGATGCGGTCGACGTCGACCTTTCTTTTCAGGACTTCGACTCCGAGGTCGCCGACCCGCTCGGCTTCTACGAGCTGGTGCTCCTCGCCGAGGAGGGTTGCGTCGCGCTTCGCCGGATCGATGAGCGGACCTGCGAGATGAAGCGTCTCTACGTGCGCCCGGAAGCCCGGGGCAGCGGCCTCGGCCGCCGACTCGCCGAGGCAGTGATCGCCGAGGCGCGGGGCCGTGGCTACGAGCGGATGCTGCTCGACACGCTGCCGACGATGGGCGCCGCGCAAGCGCTCTATCGCTTGCTCGGCTTCCGGGAGACGGAGCCGTACCGGCACAACCCGGTGCCCGGAGCGGCCTTCATGGAGCTCTTTCTGTAGGTCGCCGCGGGCCGGATTCCGAACAGGACGCTCGCAGATCCCGAACCTCACGCTGAGAATTCGCTAACGACGGCGTCTTACGGTCGCTCGAGGAGGTGCAGGTGGCCCATCGAGACGACATCCAGGGTCTCCGAGCGGTCGCCGTCCTGCTCGTCGTCCTCGCCCATGCAGGGGTGCCGTTCCTGGCCGGCGGGTTCGTCGGCGTCGACGTCTTCTTCGTCCTCTCGGGCTTCCTGATCACCGGGATCCTGCTCGCCGAGGCGGAGGCGCGCGGGCGAATCTCGCTGCTCGACTTCTACGTGCGGCGCGCCAGGCGCATCCTCCCTGCAGCGGCGCTGACGCTCGTCGTGACGGACGTCGCCGCGCACCATCTGCTCAACTTCATGCGCGCGCGTGAGGCGGTTTCGGACAGCCTCTGGGCCGCTGCCTTCGGCGCGAACATCCACTTCGCTCGCGAGGGGAGCGACTACTTCGCGCAGGGGCAGCCGCCGTCGCCGCTTCTCCACTTCTGGAGCCTCTCGGTAGAGGAGCAGTTCTACCTGGTCTGGCCGGGGGTGCTCGCGGTGGTTGTCTGCGTTCTCGCGCTTCGGCGTAGGGCGTTGTTGGCCGTGGTGGCCGCGGCGGCGATCGGCTCGCTTGCCTGGTCGATCCTGGAGACGCGACACTCGCCGGTCGACGCATACTTCTCGACCTTCGCCCGCGCCTGGGAGCTGGCGCTCGGCGCCTCGCTCGCGATCGCGCTGCCGTGGCTGAAACGGGCGCGGCTCGGTCCGCTCGGTTGGGTCGGCCTTGCTGCGGTCGGCGCCTCGGCCGTCTGGTTCTCCCGCGCGACGCCGTTTCCGGGGTACGCGGCGCTGTTGCCTGCTGCCGGGGCGGCGTGCCTGATCGCGGCCGGCGCCTCGCGGGGCCGGCTCTCGCCCGCGCCGCTGCTTGCGACTGCGCCGCTCCGCTACGTCGGCGATCGCTCATACAGCTTCTACCTCTGGCACTGGCCGGTCCTCGTGATCGCCGCGCAGTACGCCGGACACGGGCTCGGACTCGGAACGAAGCTCCTCCTCGTGCTGGGAGCGTTCGGGCTCTCGATCGCGAGCTACGGCCTGGTCGAAAATCCGATCCGGAGGCTCCGGCTGAACAGGCCGGTCGGCGCGCTTCTATGGCCGGCGTCGGCGGGTCTCGTGCTCGTGCTGTCGCTCGTGATCCTCCACTCGATCGGAGCGACCGCCGAGCGGTTCGAGGCAGCGGCGGCGGCGGTGAAGCCCCCTGCGCTGGTCGAAACGGCGTCGGCGGCGACCGTCGCTCCCACCAAGCCCCTTCCCGCGGTTGTCGCGGCCGTCCGCGCCGCCGAGCGGGGCGATCCGCTGCCCTCGCCGCTGACGCCTCCGGTCGACAAGCTGCGCGGCGACTTCTACACCTTCCCCGACGGCTGCACGCCGTCGCGCCACGGGACGTCGAGCAAGGTGTGCCGGCTCGGCGCCGCCGGCTCGGCGAAGACGATCGTCGTCTTCGGCGACTCGCACGCGGAGATGTGGATGCCGGCCATCCTCGCGATGGCCAAGCACGACGGGTGGAGGGTCGTCCCGCTCGTGAAGGTCCGATGCGTTCCCCGCTCGTGGGGAGGCACCGACGAGTGCGGCAGGTGGTCCCGCTGGGCAAAGCGGCGCGCCGAGGCGCTGCGGCCGGACGTGACGCTCGTGATCGGCAGTCGTGCCGGGACGGTCGATCCGCTCCGGTCGGTTCGGCCGCTTGCGACGATGAGCCGTACGCTGAAACGGTTCTCCGCGGGCGTGATCGTGATCGGCGACTCCCCGAGCCAGACTCGTGACCCCGTCGATTGCCTGCTTGCACGCGGGGCGACCATGAAGACCTGCACCGGCAAGGGAACGCGAGTCCAGGCCCGAGCCGAGGCCGCCGTGGCGGCCAACGCGAAGCGGGACGGGGTCGGCTACGTCGACACGCGCCCGTGGTTCTGCGCCCACCCGCACGGCTCTTCCAGCGGCTACCTCTGCCCGATGGTCGTCAACCAGACGATCGCGTACGTCGACCGCGGCCACGTCTCGCGGACGTACGCGCTCGAGCTCGCGCCGCTCTTCCGCACGGCTTTCCGCCGAGCTCTCTTCGGTTAGCCGTCCCTGAAACGAGGGAGCAGCCCGGGCAGGGGCCGACACTGAAACGAGGGAACAGCCCCTTGGGGGGCCGACCGATCTCCGGACTGAAAGGCACGCCCTGTTCGCGGTCCGGAGGTCTTCGTGATTCGACGCACGCTGACGGTTCTCATGACGCTCGCCCTGACGCTCGTCGCGACGTCGGTCGCCGACGGCCGCAGCGCGAGGTCGAACACCTGCGGCGCGAGCACGTATTCGTATGCGGGCGTTCAGAGCGAGACGAAGGCGCACGGCGTCGGCGCGATCCTCGATCCGCTGCAGACGCCGAACGTCTCGGCCGGCCATGTCGGCGCCTGGATCGGCCTCGGCGGAGTCGGTGAAGGCCCGCATGGGACCGACGAATGGATCCAGGTCGGCTTCAGTGCCTTCCCGGACGACAAGGTGAGCCGGATCTACTACGAGGTCACGGTCGCGGGCTCCGACCCGAAATACGTCGAGCTCGACTCGATCGTCCGCCCGGGGGAGAGGCACTCCTTCAAAGTTCTCGAGACCGCGAACCGGAAGGGCTGGTGGCGTGTCTGGCTCGACGGCAAGGCCGTCAGCCCTGCGATTCGCCTGCCCGGGAGCCACGGCGCCTGGTACGCACAGGCAGCGGCCGAGAGCTGGAACGGCGGCGTCCATGCGTGCAACAGCTTTCACTACCGGTTCGCGAACGTCAGGCTCGCGCATTCGGACGGCGGTGACTGGCGCCCCCTCGGTCAGAGCATTCCCTTCCACGATCCGGGTTACCGGCTCGTCCAGACCTCGAGCGTTCCGCGCAGCTTCCTGGCGACGAGCCTTGCCGGCGCTCAGCCTGTCACGAGCGTGCCCGACCCCATCACGCGCGCAAGCAATCAGCTCGCCGTGCGCCAGGCGCTCGACTACACGCGTTTTCGGAACCGGTAACGACTAGCCGCCGACCCGCCTCAGCGGATCGAAACCGGGCTGCCGACCTTCATCAGCCTTGCCAGGGCCAGGATCGCGGGGTTGCGCAAGCGAATGCAGCCGTGCGAGATGTGCCCGGGGATCAGCTGTGGCTGGTTCGTACCGTGAATGCCCACGTAGCCCCCGCCGGGCCAGTCGGTCAGGACGGCGGACCGGGCGCTGATCCCGAAAGCGACTGGGCCGTAGAACGGGTTGCCAAAGTTCGTGAGCTTGTCGCGTACGTAGAACTCACCCGCCGGAGTCGGCCAGTAACTCTTGCCGACGCCGACCCGGGTCCGGAACACGACCTTGCCGTTTCGTTTCAGCGTCAGGCTAGTAGCGGCGCGGTTGATGTACAGGTGGGTGTTGACGCTGTAGAGAGGGCTGACGTCGCTCGTCCGCATGTAGCCGAGCGTGTTGTTCGGAAGGATCGGCAGACGAACGCGGTACCAGCTCTGGCGAGGGCTGATGTCTGTCCGCGAGAGCACGAGAACGTCGTTCTGCGTGCCGTCGGTGGTTCCGGCGGGCAGCTTCGTGATGATCCGTGACGCGAGCCCTGGCTTCGCGCGCACGACCGCCGGCCTCATCAACACGGCCCAGTGCGCGATCTTGTCGTCGGTCAGCTTGATCGTACGGGGGTAGAGAGCGGCAGTCCTGGCTGCGCCATGCGCTGCCCCAGCCACCAGAAGCAATACGAAGGCGAGTGCACCCGCCAGCGAGAGCGCAGCGGTGAGAGTGCGGCGATTTTCGAAATGTGTCGTACTCACGTGCGTCCCCCGATCCGGTCTGTAGCTGGAGCGGCCCCTCTCCCGGGGCCGCTCCAGTGTAGCGGTGGTTTCGGTCGTTATCCGGTCGCCTTCGGCTTCTTGTGCGAGACGACCTTCGGCTTCGGCTTCGGCTTGAAGGGCGCCTTGGCGGTCACCGGAGCGGTGTCCTGCGCGGTGACGGTCTTGTCGCCGGCCGTGCCGGTCGCGACCGCGACGTTGTCG
>JBQCGP010000091.1:0-97640 GCA_051955535.1 Gaiellaceae bacterium
TGTCCTGCGCGGTGGCGAGCCGGCCGTGTGCGTCGCGCGGGGGGGCGGGTCGCTGGTCCCGCGGCGCGATCCCGACGCGGGCTGGCTGCGGCCGGCGGTGGCGGCGCTGGTCGAGCACGTCCGGGGCGCCGGGACCCGGAAGCGCCTCGCCGTCGAGCGGTTCGACGGCGAGGCGGTAACCGAGAGCGCGGCGATGCCGCTGCTCGTCGAGGCCGGCTTCCTCGCAGGTCCTCGCCGGGCCGTCCTTCGCTCTTGACGACGGGAGCCTGACACGAATGCCCGAGGGAGACGCGCTCGCTCGGGCCGCGAGGCGGCTGCAGGTGCTCGTCGGGGAGCGAGTCGAGGTCGAGACTCCGCATCCACGGGCGGCGGTCAAGCAGCTCGCCCCGCGGCTCGACGGCCGCCGGCTGCTGAGCGTCGAAGCGGTGGGCAAGAACCTGCTGCTCCGCTTCGAGGACGGCATCGTCCTGCGCAGCCATCTGCGCATGTCCGGCCGCTGGCAGGTGCGGCGGCGAGGCGCCAGACCCCTAGTCGGTCGTCCCTGGCTCGTCCTGCGCGGCGAGGAGCGCGAAGCGATCCTTTGGAACGGGCCGGTGCTCGAGCTCGACGACGGCGCCGTGCGGCGGCTGGGACCGGACATCCTCGCGACGCCGCCGGACCTTGACCGTATGGTCGCGAACCTGCGCCGCGACGAGACCCGCGAGCTGGGCGACGCGCTTCTCGACCAGCGTCTGGTGGCCGGCATCGGCAACGTGTGGAAGGCGGAGGCGCTCTGGCAAACGCGTGTCTCGCCTTGGCGTCGCGTCGCCCAGACCTCCGACGACGAGACGCAGGCGGTCCTCGAGGCTGCGCACGAGCTGATGCAAGCCTCGGTCGAGGGCCGCCGTCAGCCTCGCGCCGTCTACAGGCGCGCCGGACGCGGCTGCCGCCGGTGCGGAACGCCGATCGAGTCCCGCGGCCAGGGCGAGCAGAACCGCACCGCCTACTGGTGCCCCGGCTGCCAGCGGTGAACTACCTGCAGTCCTGACAGGCGCCGCGCAGGAGGACGTCGTGGCCGGCGGTCGTGTAGCCGGTCTTTCGCTCGACCTGGCGCAGGGCGTGTTCGAGCCCTTCGTCCTCGAACGCCTCGACCTTGCCGCAGCTGTTGCAGACGAGGTGGTGATGATGATCGCCGCCCGGGTGGGCCGGCTCGAACCGGGTGATCGCGTCGCCGATCTCAACGCGCTGAACGAAACCCTGGTCGGCGAGCAGGTCGAGAATCCGGTAGACGCTCGCGATCCCGACGGCGCGGCCCTCGGCCCGTAGGCCGTCGAAGATCTCCTGGGCCGTCAGGCAGCACTCCTGCCGACCGAGGAGCTGGATCACGGCTCGGCGGGCGCCGCCGCTCCGGTACCCGGCTTGCTGCAGCTCCTCGAGCGTCTGGGTCGTCCAGTCGGACATGAAGCTCGATGATAGCGATTCGCATTTTAGAATGAGAATAACTATCGTTTAACCGATGCTGACGCCGTTCCACTTCGTCTTCGTCCAGCATGGGCTGCTCGAGATCTGGCTCCTTTCGATCGGGGCGGGGCTCCTCGGGCCATGGCTCGTCCTGCGGGGGCTCGCGTTCTTCGCCCACGCCGTCGGCACGGCCGCCTTCCCGGGTCTGGTGCTCGCCGACGGCCTCGGCTTCTCGCCGCCGCTCGGCGCGGCGCTCGGCGCGGCCGGCTTCGCCGGCGGGGTCGACCTGCTCGGTCGCTCGCGACGTGCGAGCTACGACACCGACACCGCGTTGGTCCTCGTCGGGGCACTCGCGCTCGGGGTGATCCTCGCCAGCGACGTGTTCCACTCCGGGACGAACGTCGAGACGCTGCTCTTCGGCAGCCTCCTGCTGATCGGGACGCGGGAGCTCGTGCTCGCCGCGATCGTCTCGCTGCTCGCCCTCGTTGGCACGGTCGCGCTTGGACGCTTCTGGCTCGTCCGCGGCTTCGACCCTCTCGCCGCCTCGTCACTCGGCTCGCGCTCCGCCTTGCCGGAAGGGGCATTGCTGGGGCTCGTCGCCTTCGCAGCGATCGCGGGACTTGCGGCGCTCGGCGCCCTGCTCGTCAGCGCGCTGCTCGTCGTGCCGGCCGCGACCGCGCGGCTCTGGACGCGCAGGCTGCTTTCGTGGCAGCTCGCGACGATCGCGCTGGTAGCCGCCGAGGGCGTCGTCGGCCTTTGGCTCTCGGTCGAGCTGAACGTGCCGCCGGGGGCCGCAATCGCAATCCTCGCCGGGGGCGTCTTCGCGCTCGCCGCGCTTGGTCGCCGCTACGGCTCACCTCGGACGCTCGGTCTCGCCGCGGCGGCGGTCGGTGCCGTCCTCGTGCTGAGCGGGTGCGGGGTTGCGAGCGGCGGCCGCCCGGGGACGGTGGACGTCGTCGCAACGACGACGCAGATCGCCGACTGGACTCGAGCTGTCGGCGGGCCGGCGGTCTCCGTCCACCAGATCCTGCAGCCGAACACGGACCCGCACGAGTACGAGCCGCGTCCGGCGGATGTCGAACGCACGGCCGGAGCGCGAGTCATCTTCGAAAACGGCGACAACCTCGATCACTGGATGGGGACGGTGGTCTCGCAGGCCGGGGGGCACCCGAAGGTCGTCGACCTCGGTGGAGCCGTCCCGGTCAAGCTGCCCGGCGAGAGCTCGGGGCCCGAGGCGTCGCGATTCGACCCTCACTGGTGGCACGACCCGGTCGACGCCGAGGCGGCGGTCACGAAGATCCGCGACGTCCTCGCTGCCGTGAAACCGAAGGCGAAAACTGGATTCGAGCGGAGGGCCGCCGCCTATCTGGCGGCGTTGCACCGCCTCCGCCAGCGGACGCAGAGCTGCTTCGCGGCGGTGCCGCCGGCGGAGCGGAAGCTCGTCACCGACCACGACGCCTTCGCCTACTTCGCGGGAAGGTACGGGATCACGATCGTCGGCGCCGTGATCCCGTCGCAGACGACACAGGCACAGCCTTCCGCGGGCGAGACGGCGAAGCTGATCGAGCTCCTACGCCGGGAGCACGTGAAGGCGGTCTTTCCGGAGAAATCCGTCAACGCTCGGCTTGCCGAGACGGTGGGCCGGGAAACGGGTGCGAGCTCTCATTACACGCTCTACGGGGACACGCTCGGGCCGAAGGGCTCGACCGGCGCGACCTATCTCCGGATGGAGGCCGCGAACGCGAACGAGCTGGTCCGCGGCTTCACCGGCGGTGCGCGAGGATGCACGACCGCGACGCCGTAGCGCTGGTCGAGGCGCGTGGCCTGAGCGCCGGCTACGGCACGTCCGTCGTGCTGGAGGACGTCGAGTTCGATCTCCTAGCCGGTGAGCGGATGGCGGTGCTCGGACCGAACGGCGGCGGCAAGTCAACCCTCTTCCGACTGCTGCTCGGGGAGCTCGAACCCTTCGACGGCGAACTGATCAGGAATGCCGGTGCGGCGTTCGTTCCCCAGACCGAGCGCTCGCGCCTCGACTATCCGGTCAGCGCGCTCGACGTCGCGCTGATGGGAACGCTTTCCCGGCTCCCCTGGTGGCGGCCGAACGGGCGGCGGGAGAGGCGTTTCGCACGCGAGGCCCTGGGTAGGGTCGGCCTCGCAAACCTCGCGGACGCCCAGTTCGGGGAGTTGTCGGGCGGCCAGCGCCAGCGCGTGCTCGTTGCGCGGGCGCTCGTGCAGGACGCGCCGATCCTGTTTCTCGACGAGCCGTTTGTCGGGGTCGACCGGCCGAGCGAACCGCGGCTCGAGCAGCTGTTCGCCGACCTCGCTCAGGAGGGCCGCGGAATCATGGTCGCGACCCACGACATCGAACAGACCTACCGCTACGACCGGGTGCTCTGCCTGAACAGGCGCCAGGTTGCGCTGGGACCGCCGCTGCAGGCCCTGACGCGTGAGGTTCTCGAAACGACCTACGGCGGCGCGATCGTGATGCTCCCCGGACGGGGGCAGACGGCCGCGATTCTTCCGCCGCACCACCATTAGATGGCGCACGCCCTGCTCCATCCGTTCGCGGAGCCGTTCATGCGCAGGGCCCTCCTGGAGCTCCTGCTCCTTGGTGTCGCCGGCAGCCTCGTGGGCTGCTGGGTCCTCCTGTACGAGCTCGCCTACAGCACGGAGTCGCTCGCGCACGCTCTCTTCCCGGGGCTCGTCGTCGCCGCGTTGCTGGGACTTCCGCTCCTCGTGGGCGGCGCCGTCGGCGTGCTCGCGGCTGCGACCGCAATTGCGTTCGTCGGGCGGACGCCGCTCGTCGGGCGAGACACAGGCGTCGCGGTCGTGATCACGTCGCTCTTCGGCCTCGGCGTCGTGCTGGCCCTCTCGCCGAGCTCCCCGCCGGGGCTCGAGAGCCTGCTGTTCGGCGATCTGCTCGGGGTGACGCGCGGCGACCTCGTGATCTCGACCGTTCTCGTCGCAGCCACCGCCGCCGGGATCGCGGCTCTCCATCGTCCGCTGCTCATCGCCGGCTTCGACCGCGGCAGCGCGAGAGCGTTCGGCGCAAGGCCGTTTTTCGTCGACACGGCCCTGCTCGTTCTCATCGCTGTCGGCGTGCTCGTGGGGGTCCAGGCGCTCGGAAACCTGCTTGTGATCGCGCTGCTCGTCGGGCCCGCGGCCTCTGCGCGTCAGCTTGTCGACCGGCTCCCGGCGATGATGGGCCTCGCGACGCTCTTCGCCTGGACGTCGGCGATAACCGGCCTGTACCTCTCGTACTACTTGGATGTCGCGGCCGGAGCTGCGGTCGCCTCCACGACGGTCGCGCTGTTCTTGATCGCGGCGCTGGCCGGCGCGCTCCGCGGCGCTTGATCTTCCGGTTGCGGCAGGGTTAAGCCGGCCGAGGGCGTAACGGCAACTCGTGGCCGTGCGCGCTCCGCACCTCTACCGCTCGCTTCGCCTCTTCGCGCTCGGGAGCTTCGCGCTGCTCTCGCGGGAGGTCGATGCCGGTGCTGAGATCCCCTTCTCGTTCGAAGAGCACGATGGCGGCAAGCGGCCGCTCTACGACTACCGGCCGCTCGTCGGCAACTATGTGGACGCGCGCGCGAGCCGGCTCGCCGCGCTGCCGGATGCGCTGGTGGCCCTCGAGGAGCTGCAGCGCGAGCCGGCCGCTGCGATCTACGCGCGCGCTCACGCCGGCGGGGACGGAAGCGACAGCGGCGCGCTCGTGCGGACGGTCCTGCTTCCGCTTCTTACAGATGTCGCCGAGCGATGCGGGGGCTTCGACTGGGACGACGCCGTGTTCGACCACGTATACGGGGAGCTCGAGCGCTCGCTCTTCGGCAGCCGTCGCGCCTACGCCGCCGTCGCGCCGCTGGTCGGCGTCGGCGCCGCCAGCCAGATCGACCTCGGCCGCGGGGTTCGCGTCCGAGTCGCGGCGGCAGGCGAGCTGGCCGCGTCGTGGCCGGACGCGGCGCGGCTGCTGCCGCCCGCGTTCGGGCGTGAACCCGACCGCGTCTGCGTCCTCGAGCTCGAGCGGCCGCTCCAGAAGGCCGAGACGGCACCGCCCGATGCGCCCGCGGAGCTTGCGGACGCGGTCACGGCCCTGCGGCTCGCGACCGCGGCGCCGGTCGCCGCGGGGCCGGTCCTCTTCGAGCGCCTCGACTGGCGCCCGTACGGCATCCGCCCGGTGCTGCCGATCGCCGCCACGCAGCCGCCGGGCGAGCCTTCGCGGCTCGACGAGTTTCGCGGAAGGCTGTGCGCCGACCTGCTCGCGCGCATCACGACGGCCGATGACGATCCTGACCTGGCGGAGGCGCTCGACCGCTGGGAGCTGTCGCTGTTCGCGAGTGAGCCGTTCCGTTCCGAACAGCTGCGCGAATCGTTGACCGCGCTGCTCGGCGGCGCGGACGGGCTCTGGGCGGCGACCGTCCGCGGCGCGCTCCTGCTGGGCGAGACCGCACGCGAACGAGCCGACCAACTCGAGCGCCTGCGCGCGCTCGGCGCCGGCGAGGCGGTGAAGCCGTCGACGCTCGACCTCGTTCGCCGGGCACTCGTCGAGACGCTGCTCCACGGTGACCGGCCCGCGCTTGTCGCCGCCCTCGACGAGTCGTTGCTCGGGCTGCGGGCTCGGCCGACCGGCTTCCTGACAGCCGTCGCATAGTCGGCACGGTTTCGGCACAGACGCGTGCGGATTTGCCCGCTACGGTCGTGGCATGGACGAGGCGCGGGCGGTCATCCAGAGGCTGGAGAGGATCGAAGCGCTCGAGCGCGAGGGCGCGGCGCCGCAGCTGCTACTTGCGGAGGTGCGGGAGCTCCTCCGCGAGGGCGAAGAATGGGTCAGGGCCGAGCGGGACGGCACTGATGTGGCGGAAGAGGCTCTCGAGCGCTGCCGCCTCGCGGACCGCGGGGAGGTGGTGCCTGTCGCATAGAGTCGCGCTGTGTCTGAACATATCGTCCACTGGGACGACCTCGAGAGCCACCACGGTGAGGCCGGCTCGATCAGCAGCCACTGGACCAACCTCTCGCGCGCCGCGGGCTCGGTCCGGATTCGCGCGAACCGGATCCGCGTCGACCCCGGCAAGCGCTCGACGCCGCTGCACGCCGAGAGCGACGAGGAGATCTTCTTCGTCCTGCGCGGCTCAGGGCTCGCCTGGCAGCGTGACGACGACAGTGAAACCGACGTGACCTACGAGGTCCGTGCGGGCGACTGTCTCGTCCACCGCGTCGATGGGGAGGCGCACAGCCTCGTCGCGGGCGACGACGGGATCGAGACGCTTGCCTTCGGCGTCGGGCCCGAGTGGACGTACGCGTTCTTCCCGCGGCTGAGCGTGATCCGCGTCGCGCACGCAATCGTGGACGTCGACGGGCGCCATCAGTGGCAGATGGAAGCCGAGCTGCCCGAGCCGGAGCTGCCGGAGCCGAGCCGCCGCCCGAGCCGCATCGTCAACGTCGACGAGATCGAGCCGGAACAGTGGGGCCGTGGCGACGTCAGCCTCGAGGAGTGGAGCCTCGGCGTGGCCGCCGGCTCGGTCGCCACCGGGATCAACTACTGGCGGATCACACCCGGAAAGCTCAGCGCGCCGCCGCACTGCCACTCTGTCGAGGAGGAGTTCTTCGTGGTGCTCGAAGGCGAGGGGGTTTGCATCCTCGGCGACGAGGAGCACCCGGTTCGTCCGGGACACGTCGTCTCGCGGCCGGCGTCCTCGCGTGTCGCGCACGCATTCCGCGCGGGCGACGCGGGGCTGGCGATGCTCGCCTACGGCACTCGCGACCCGAACGACATCTGCTACTACCCGCGCTCGGACAAGATCTATTTTCGCGGCGTGGGCCTGATGACGCGCGTCCCGCGTCTCGACTACTGGGACGGCGAGCCGGATTGATCACGTAGCCGGTCCTTCGGCGACCGGGAGGGACTGACGCCCGCAGGGGTCTGTCCCAATTACCGTTATTGGGACAGTCCCCGTTCGAGGACAGTCCCTCACCGAATTGAACTCGAAAAACCGCTGCATTTTCACGGTTAAAGGGTTCGGCTACTATCAGACGAAAGAAAGGGTCTGATGGGGCTGGCACGCCTGCTTCCGCGACCGGGAACCCGGGACGACATTTCGAAAGGAGCCACGCTGGGGAGGGTCATCGCCTTCGCCAACCAAAAGGGCGGCGTCGCCAAGACGACGACCGCACTGAATCTGGGCGTCGCCTTCGCCGAGCAGGGCATCAAGGTGCTCCTCGTCGATCTGGATCCGCAGGGCAACTTGACCATGAGTCAGGGGCTGAATCCCGACGCGATCGAGCGCTCGATGTTCGACGTGCTCGTGCACCGGGTCCCGATCACCGAGGTGATCCATCACGCGGAGGTCGATCTCGCAGTCTCGTCGATCGATCTGGCCGGCGCCGAGCTCGCACTCTCGAGCATGATCGGCCGCGAGCGCGCCCTCGAGAAGGCGCTCGCGCCGGTCAAGGACAACTACAACTACGTCCTGGTCGACACGCCCCCGTCGCTCGGGCTGCTGACGATCAACGCGCTCGTCGCTGCCAACGGAGTGATCGTGCCGGTGCAGTGCGAGTACCTCTCCCTGCGCGGACTCGTCCAGCTCGAGAACACGCTCTCCATGATCCGCGAGAACCTGAATCCCGACGTGGCGATCCAGGGGATCCTCCCGACGATGTACGACAAGCGGACGCTCCACTCGCGCGAGGCCGTCGAGATCCTCGAGGAGAACTTCGGCAACCTCGTCTTCGACACGAAGATCCGCAAGACGATCCGCTACGCCGAGGCGCCGGTAAAGGGCAGCTCGGTGCTCAAGTACGACCCCACAGGTAACGCCGCGGAGGCGTACCGGAAGCTTGCGAAGGAGGTACTCAATGGCACGGCGCCGCGCGAGCATGCGTGAGGGCCCGCTCGCGGAGCTCTTCCGCGCCACCGAGGCAGCGCAACAGCAGGCGGAGAAGGGCGGAACGGAGGCCGAGGCGCCGCCGGAGAACCGCGAGCCGCCGGAGGAGACGGTCGAGCACGTCCCGGAGTTCTTGCAGGAGGAGCCGGAGCCCGCGCCGATCGCTGCCGTCCCCGAGGTCGAGCCCGAGGTTGCGCCAGAGCCGGAGCCAGAGCCGGAGCCAGAGCCGGTCCGTCTCGAGCCGGTTCCCGAGCCGCCGCCGATGCTCCAGCCGCTGCCGGAGCCGGCGCCGCGCCTCCACCGGGTCCCGCGCGGCGAGACAGCCGCTTACCTCGCGGTCATCAAGGTCGTCGGCGTCGGCGGTGCCGGCCTCAATGCCGTCGACCGGATGATCGATGCCGGCCTCGCGCAGGTCGAGTTCGTCGCGGTCAACACCGACATCCAGCAGCTCCGCATGAGCGACGCGCCGGTCAAGATCCACATCGGCCGCGAGCTCACCGAAGGTCTCGGCTCCGGCGCCGACCCCGACCTAGGCCGCAGCGCCGCCGAGGAGGCCTACGACCAGATCAAGAATGCGCTGCGCGGGTCGGACATGGTCTTCGTCACGTGCGGCGAGGGCGGTGGCACCGGCTCCGGCGCCGCTCCGGTGGTCGCGCGGATCGCGCGCGAGCTCGGAGCGTTGACCGTCGGGATCGTGACGACGCCGTTCCGGTTCGAAGGGACGCGGCGCCGCGGCACCGCACAGCAGGGCGTCGATGAGCTGCGTCGGAACTGCGACACGGTGATCGTGATCCCGAACGAACGGCTGCTGGAGGTGCTCGACAAGTCGACCTCGATGCTCGATGCCTTCCGGATCGCCGACGACGTGCTTCGACAGGGCGTCCAGGGGATCTGCGACCTGATCACGCTGCCCGGCCTCATCAACCTCGACTTCGCCGACGTGCGGACGATCATGAAGGAGGCCGGGACGGCGCTGATGGGAATCGGCTTCTCGACCAGCGACAACCGGGCCCGCGAGGCGGCCGAGCGGGCGTTGCGCTCGCCGCTGATCGATCAGCAGGTCCACGGCGCGCGCGGGATCCTGCTCTCGATTGCGGGCGGCGACGACCTCTCGCTGTACGAGGTGAACGAGGCGGCCGAGGTGATCCGCTCCGCGGCGACGGACGAGACGAACATCATCTTCGGCGCCACGGTGGACGAGCGCCTGAACGGCCAGGTCTGGGTGACGGTGGTAGCGACCGGCTTCGGCATGCAGGCCGCGCGGCACCGTGTCTTCGGCGAGCGCCCGCTCGGCGGCGACGACACCCTCGAGCCACCCAGCTTTCTCCAGTCGTAAACGAGGGCCGTCCAGAGTGCGGTGTCACGTACCGGGTTTAGCGGGCTCGCCGCCATGTCGGCGAGCCTCTTACACAGCAGCGCAGGCGCCGCCGCGGTGACGAGCTAGCTGGCCCGCTTCGTCGTCCTCTCGTACTTCGAGCCGAAGGAGGTCCCGACGCTCCTTCGCGAGGCACGCCGCGTCCCCGAGGGCGTCCTGGTCTACGTCGGCAGCTACGGGCCCAGCGGCGATGTGGCGCAGCAGGTCTCGGGACTGCCGAACGGCCGGTATGCGCCGATGTTCGCCCTCGAGGAGCCCTACTATCGGGAGCAACGGCGCGTGCCGCCGGAGCAGGCGGGCGGGCTGGACCCTCGCTTCGCCGGGCCGGTGCCGCCCCTCTCACAGCTCGGCTCGACGAACTTGCGCGTCTCGTGGGGCGTGGAGCTGGGCTCGCGTTACCGCGACCAGATCCGGCTGACCCAGAAGGCGGGCTTCGTCGTCGATTCGTGGCAGCTCGACGAGATCGGTCCGACCGCCGCGCGCGCCGGCAGCACGCAACTGCGGGAGTTCGTACGGGGAGTCTTCCAGGGGCTTGTGTTCGGACGGCCGCAGCTCGAAGACCTGACGGTCCAGGGCCTCGTCTGGGTCGCGCACTCGGCGCTGGCGCTGGCGAGGCTGCCGATCACGTCGGAGCTGACCACGTTCTGGCAGATGCTCAACCGGGCCGCTCTCGGCTACGTCGGCGAGGAGTATCCGCGCTTCGAGGGAAAGCCGCGCACCGTGGCGCAGTCGCAGGCCTCGGGCCAGCGCGCGCTCGCGGCGGGCGGGCCGGTGCGCAAGTCCCTTGCACGCAAGTACGTCGCCGGAATGACGCCGGGGTATCACCTCGAGCCTGGGCTCGGCGGCAACGTCCACGGCTGGTCGCGCCCCCAGGTGAACAGCTGGCGGGCCCAGTACGTCGACCAGCGGGCACGTGACGGGGTCGCGGGGCTGGGCGAGTTCGACTTCCGGTTCGGCAACAGCGCCCCGACGGTCGTCCACGACACGTTGAGCGCAATCGTGGAGGTTTTCTAGCCGCGCCTCTTCAGTGGCTGCAGGTCTGCGGTCGCTCGCCCGCGAACGCCATCAGTGCCCGATGCGCGTTGACGTGGAAGTTGAGCTCGACCGTGCCGGCGGCCGGGACCCGCAAGTTGATCATCCCGTCGGAGCTTGGGTCGAGGCAGCCGGTCGAGTCGCTCCAGTACGGCGAGTAGCGGATCGCCAGGCGGTAAGTACCCGCAGCGGCGACCGCCACGGACACGCGGGTCTCGGTCAGCGCGACCACGCGTGCCCGCGAAGGACCGGTGATCAGGCTTCGCGGGGACGGGACCTCGAAGATCGTCAGGTGCTCGGAGCGCATTACGACGGTGAGGCCCGAGTGGCCGCTCCTCAGAAGCTGGGCCTCGCGGCTGGCGCTGTAATCGAGTGGCGCATCGGGCAGCACGACGAAGCGGACACCCAGCGAGCGGAGCCAGGCGAGGTAGGCATGGTGGCCCAGCGCATCGTCGGTGTAGAGCAGCTTGTTCTGGGGGTAGTCGTTCTGACGGAACCAACCCCGCGCGAGCGGCACCCCGGCGCGCGGGAGATAGACGGCATCCCAGTGTCCTGCAGTGTCGACCGCCTCGACCCGGTACGAGAGGCCGAGGTGGCGGTGGAGGTAGGAGATCGCCGGCCGCCAGTAGGACGCCTCCGCGGCGGGATCGTCGGACGCCTTGACGAAGCTGAACGCGAGCGGCGTCACGTTCCACGACAACGCCAGGGCGAGCACGATCACCGCCACGGGCAAAGGCCTCCAGCTGCGCAGCGACAGGATCAGGACGGCGAGGGGAACCGCCAAGTAGCGGAGGCGGTCGACGTTCTCGCCGAGCGATGACGGAATCGCGAAGGCCGCCAGGCATGCCACGAGATAGACCACGAAGACCCACCGGATCAACCCCGCGCTCTCGACGCGCCAGCTGATCCCAGCGCCGAGTATGCAGAAGGCGCACACGGCGAGCAGCTCCTGCCACGAGAACGGATAGCGGCCGCCGTCCTGGAAGAGGCGCCAGAGGACTGCCTCGGTTGCGCCCATCGTCCCGACGATCGCGGCCGGAACCAGGAACATCCGGCGATCGCGCCAACGGGCGGCGCCGATCCCGGCGAGGACCAGCGCAAGCAGGAGGAAAGCAAGCGGGCTCGCGGCGATCGTCAGCAGTGCGAGCAGGCCGAAGCGCCAGCGGTGCCCCGTCTGCAGCGCGACGAGAGCGAAGAATGCGAGAGCCGCGCCGAGGGCGAACGGAAACGCCGCGGAGAGCATGAGCCCGGCCCAGACGACGGCGAACGTCCGGCTCGACCAGCGTGAGGTCGATCCCCATTCGCGTCCAACCAACATTGCGAACCCGAAAGCCGCAGCCGCGACTGAAAGAACGCCGAGCAGCTTGATCCCGAGCAGGGCGGCGAGCGGGTAGTAGCTGAGGCTGTACGTGATGAAGCTGTAGCGCCCGGCGTACCAGAAGTTGTTCCAGAGGGCGAAGCCGTGCTGGAGGAAGGCGCTTCGCTGGTACGCATGCGCGGCGAAGTCGGCTCCGGGCGGCCCGAGCCAGACGAGTACGGAGGCCACAACCGCAGCAATCCCCGCGCAGAGAGCGGCCTCGCGGACGACCGAGGACGACCGGTCGGTCACGGGATTCCACGATACCGAGAGCGGCGGACCACCCTCGGGGAGAGGTGTCTCGGAGCGGCGATACGCTTCCGCGGATGAGGGGCGCGGTGGCGGCCGGGCACAGGCTCACCGCCGAGGCGGGCGCAGAGGTGCTTCGCGACGGCGGTAACGCGGTCGACGCGTGCATCGCCGCTGCGTTCATGTCCTGGGTGACCGAGCACACCCTTACGAGCCCGGGCGGCGGCGGCTTCCTGCTCGTCCGCGCCGCGTCGAGCGGCCGGGTCCGCTTGCACGACTTCTTCACGGCGATTCCAGGGGAGGGGCTCGCCGCGCCGCCGCGGGAAATGGAGGCCGTCGACGTGGAGTTCGACCGCGGCGCCACGCAGATATTCCGGATCGGCGCCGCGTCCTGCGCCGTGCCAGGGGCGATCGCGGGGCTCGAGGCCGCGCACCGCGCGTACGCCCGCCTGCCTTGGCGCCGCCTCCTCGAGCCGGCGATTGCGGTCGCCCGCGACGGACATGAGCTGTCGCCGGCGGCCGGCTACCTCCACGCCATCCTGGATGTGATCCTGCGCCACACGGACGTCGGCCGCGAAATGTTCGGCCCCCGCGGCGTCCGGCTCGTCACGGGCGACGTGCTCGCGATGCCGGAGCTCGCCGACACGCTCGAGCAGCTCGCCGACGAGGGCGCCGCAGTCTTCTACCGAGGCGAGCTCGGGCGGCGCGTGTGCGAGTACGTCCGCGCGCAGGGTGGAAGCATCACGGAGGACGATCTCGCCTCCTACCGCGTCATCTCGCGCCGGCCGATCCGCGCCGCGTTCGGACCCTGCGAGTTCGTCTCGAATCCTCCGCCGTCCTCCGGCGGTGTCCTGATCGCCTACGGGCTTTTGCTCCTCGCGCGACTGGGCCCGGGCGGCCCGGCGGGCTCGGCCGAGGCGATCATGCGACTCGCCGAGGTGATGCGCGAACAGACGCGCGCGCGGGGTGGCAGCTTCCTGAGCGACCTCTACCGGGGCGGGCTCGTCAAGCGCCTTCTGTCGGATCTCGACGGAGCCGTGGCGCGAATCGAAGCTCGGGAGGCAGGCAAGGCCGAGCCCGTGGGCGCCCCGGGCACGACGCACATCTCTGCGGTCGACGCCGACGGCAACGCGGCCTCGCTGACGGCATCGAACGGGTCCGGCTCCGGCGTGATCGTCCCGGGAACGGGTTTCCACCTCAACAACATGCTCGGTGAGTACGACCTTAATCCCGTCGGGCGGGGCGTCCGGACGGGACGCCGGCTGACGAGCATGATGGCCCCCTCGCTCGTGCTCGATGACGGGCAGCCGCGGCTCGTCGTCGGCAGCGCCGGCTCGGTCCGGCTCCGCGGCGCGATCCTGCAGCTCGTTCTCAACGTCGTCGTCCACGGGATGGACGTCCGCACCGCGATCGAGCAACCGCGTGTTCACCTCGAGGATCCGTACATTCACTGCGAGGGCGGGCTCGATCCTGCCGAGCTCGACCGGCTCGAGAGCTGGGGGTACGAGCTTGTCCGGTGGCGGCGGCGGAACCTCTACTTCGGGGGCGCCTCGGCGGTAGAGCATCGCGACGACGGATCCCTCGCTGCCGCCGGCGACCCTCGCCGCGGCGGCCACGGCATCGTCGTTTAGGTCGCGAAAAATGCTGCGCACTTTCCGCGAGGCTAATTTGTCTCCGGGAGAGATGAACGAATACACGGTTAGGCGCGCGACGCCGGGGGACGCCGTCGCCCTCGTCAAGCTCGGGCGCGCCGTCAGCTCGGAGCCGGAGGCGTGGCTGATCACCGAAAGCGACTGGCGCGGCGTCGGTGACGAGCGGCGCTACCTCCGGGCAGTGCGCCGGTCGCCGCACGCCGCGGTCTACGTGGCCGAGAACGCGCATGGAATCGTCGCGCGCCTCTCGCTCGCGCGCGATTCTCACCCGGCGAGTCCACACGTCGCCGACCTCGGCCTGATGGTCGCAGCGGGCCACAGGCGCCGGGGCATCGGGCGCGCCCTGCTCGAGCAGGCCGTCGAGTGGGCGCGCGAAAGCGGCGTCGAGAAGCTCGAGCTGCACGTCTTCCCGCACAACGAGCCGGCGATCCGGCTTTACGAGCAGTTCGGCTTCGAGCACGAAGGCCTGCGCCGAGGCCATTTCCGGCGTAGCGGCCGGCTTGTCGACGCGGTCCTGATGGCATACCGGGTCGACTGACGGAGCACCCCTAGACTGAGGCGATGGAGTCACTCGTCCAGGACTACGGGCTGGTCCTCCTTTTCGTGCTCGTTGCGATGGAGTCGGCCGGAGTCCCACTCCCGGGTGAGACCGCGCTCATCACCGCCGGTGTCCTTGCGGCTCGCGGCGACATGAACATCGTCGAGGTGATCGTGGTCGCGGCCGCGGCGGCGATCATCGGCGACAACGTCGGCTACTGGGTGGGACGGCTCGGCGGTCGGAGGCTGCTGGAGCGCTGGGAGCCCCTCGAGCGCCACGCCTCGCGGGTACTGCCGTGGTCGGAACGTTTCTTCAAGCGCCATGGCGCGAAGACGATCTTCCTCGGCCGCTTCTTCGCCGTCCTGCGAGTCACCGCCGCGTGGCTCGCCGGGATCAGCCGCATGCACTGGTGGCGGTTCTTCCTCTGGAACGCGGCCGGCGGCATCTGCTGGGCCGTCCTCGTCGGACTGGTCTCCTACTACCTGGGGCAGGCGGCGGCGGAGGCGATCAATCGCTACGGGCTGATTGCCGGCGTCGCCATCGTCGCCCTGCTCGTGCTCGGCGCACTGGTCTTCCGATTCATCCGGCGGCGGATGATGGAGGCGGAGCCGGAAGCCTGAGAGCTCTGAAGGGTTCGGCGGTGACGGCTTGAACTGATGAGCCGTGGCAATGCTCGTAGGTCTCTGTGAGGCGATCGATGCCCGGCCTTACATGAAGGGTCACGGCTCGCGCGTGAGCGCGCTGGCCGAGGCGATCGCGCTGCGGCTCGGCTGGAGCGCCGAGCGGATCCGCCGCTTGCGGATCGGCGCGCTGCTCCACGATGTCGGCAAGCTGGCCGTTGCCGACACGATCTGGGACAAGGCCGAGCGGCTGAGTGACGTCGAGCTGCAGGAGATCCGGCGGCACCCGAACGCGGGTGTGCGCATCCTCTCCAAGCAGCCTGACTTCCGCTTCGCCATCCCACACGTGCTCTTCCACCACGAGCACTGGGACGGGCGGGGCTACCCGCACGGGCGCCGCGGGGCTGCGATCCCGCTCGAGGCGCGCGTCCTCGCCGTCGCCGACGCCTTCGATGCGATGATCTCGCCGCGCCCCTACCGGTCGTCGCTGCCGGTCGGCGACTCGCTCGCCGAGATCGATCGTTGTGCCGGGACGCAGTTCGACCCGGTCGTCGCGGGCATCTTCATCGAGCTCTGCCGCTTCCGGGCTCCGCGCGTGGCCGCTGCCCAGGGTTAGCTTTCAGGCGTGATCGAGGCCGTCCGCGGCGACATCACGCAGCAGCGTGTCGATGCGATCGTCAACGCTGCGAACTCGAGCCTGCTCGGCGGCGGCGGCGTCGACGGTGCGATCCACCGCGCCGGCGGACCGGAGATATTGGCCGAGTGCCGTGTTCTGGGCGGCTGCGACACCGGCGACGCGAAGGCGACAACGGCCGGACGGCTCGCCGCGACGCACGTTATCCACACCGTTGGCCCGGTCTGGCGCGGCGGCGACGAGGGCGAGACGGAGCTCCTCGCGTCGTGCCACCGACGGGCGCTCGAGCTCGCCGCCGAGCTCGAGTGCACGAGTGTTGCGTTCCCGGCGATCTCGACCGGCGTCTACGGCTATCCCGTCGAGCTGGCGGCCCCGGTCGCCGTCGCGGCCGCGCGAGAGGCGCAGCGCCCACCGGTCGAGCTCGTCCGCTTTGTCCTCTTCAGCCAGGAGCACTTGGACGTCTTCGAACGCGTCCTGACCGAGGGCTGAGACTCAGAGGGCTGACCAGACCTCGAGCTTCTGGTGGGTCCGGCGGATCACCTCGTCGGTGTACTCGCTCGTTACGGCCGCGCCGCCCAGGTCGGCAGTGCGGACGCCGTCGGCGACGGCTTCCAGGGCCGCCTCGCGGATCGCGCGCCCGGCGCGCTCTGCGTCCTCGTCGCCGTAGCCGAGCAGTGCCGCGCCGGCGAGGATCATCGCCATCGGGTTGGCCACGTTCTTGCCCTGGAGCGACGGCGCCGTTCCGTGGGCGGCCTCGGCCATGACTGTCCGCGGCTCCAGATCGTCATCGAGTGCGATCAGCATCGACTCCGAGCCTGCGATCGAGCCGAACAGCGGCAAGACGAGGTCGGACAGGATGTCTCCGTCGCGGTTCAGCGACGGGATCACGAGCGGGTCGCCGCTCGTCGAAAGCAACAGCGCGAACGTGGCATCGATCAGCTGTGGCTCGTAGCGGACGTCGGGGTGGCGCGCCGCGGCGGCGTCCATTTCCTCCTTGAGCATCCCCTCGTAGACGGGGCTGACCGTGTACTTCGGGCCGCCGAAGACCTTCGCGCCGCTCCGCTCGGCGAGCTGGAACGCGAACTCGGCGACGGCGCGGCAGACCGACCGTTCGATCCGCTCGGTGCGGAAGGCCGCCTCGTCGTCCCCCTCGCCCTCGCGCCACTCCTTGGCGCCGTAGGCGTCGCCGACCGCCATCCGGACGACCGAGATCGGGGCATGGACGCCGCCCAGCGGCGCCACGCCGGGGATCCGGCGGCCCGTGCGGACGATCACTCGCCCGCCGATCTCCTCGCGCAGGATCCGGTTCGGCGAGCCGACGTCGTCAGCTCCCTCGGGCGTGACCGTGGCGGCTTTCAGGCCTAGCCCTGACTCTCGAAGCGCGGCGGCGGCCTCATGCACGACCGCGTTCTGCGTTGCGCGCCGCGACTCGAGCGAGAGATCGAAGCGCGGGAAGTCGAGCTCGATTCCGATCACGTCGGGAGCCAGCACGCGGAGCGCTTCTTCGAGCAGCTCCTGGCCGGTCTCGTCTCCGTCGAGCACGACGATCCGCTTCGCGTCCATGGCGGCGGAGTGTAGTAAGGGGATTACAAGAAGCTCCCTCCGGCAATGACCGGCGTCATGGCCAGGAAGGGTGGATGGACGCGCGCAGGCTCGCGCCGGCATTTCCGCTACCTCGACGCGCGCGGGCGGCGGATCCGCGACGCCGCGAAGCTCGCGCGGATCGAGGCGCTCGCGATCCCGCCCGCTTGGAAGGACGTCTGGATCTCACCCCGTCCGAGCGCGAAGCTGCAGGCAACGGGGATCGATGCGGCGGGCCGGAGGCAGTACCGCTACCACGACGATTACCGAGCCGCGCAGGAGCAGGCGAAGTTCGACAAGCTGATTCGGTTCGCAGACGCGCTGCCCACCCTCCGTGAGGCGATGGCTGAGCACATGGAGCACGAGCCGATGACGCCGGAGTGGACGTGCGCACTCGCGGTGCGGCTGATCAATCTCGGCTGGTTTCGCGTCGGCGACGACCGCTACACGACCGCGCACAAGACCTTCGGAATCACGACCCTGCGGAAAGGGCACGTCAAGGTTCGGGGCAGCCGGATCGCGTTCCGCTTCCGTGCCAAGCACCGCATCTGGGTGCGGACCGCCGTGGTCGACTCGGAGCTCGCCGACGCGACGCGTGAGCTGCTGAGAACCCGCGGGAGCCGGCTCCTCCGCTACTCGCTCGACGACGAGGTCTACAACCTGAGCGCCCGGCGCCTGAACGAGTACATCGCCGAGTACATGGGCGAGGAATTCACGGCAAAGGATTTCCGGACTTGGGGAGGGACGCTGGTCGCAGCGGTCGCGCTCGCCGAGCATGGACCGGCGGAGACCGAACGGGAGGCGAAGCGCGCCGTCACCGCGGTGATGCGGACGGTCGGTGAACGGCTCGGCAATACCCCCGCGGTTGCGCGTGCCTCCTACGTAAGTCCCGCCGTGGTCGATCAGTATCTCGACGGCCGAACGATCGACGATTTCAGGCCTCGCCATTTACGGGTCGTGCGTGCGCGAGAAACCGGACTCGATCTCGAGGAACAGGCGCTCGTCAGCCTGCTTCGGTCGTGGCGAATACGCGCCGCGCGTAAAGCAGCGTAGAATCTCGCCGGGTTTCCGAGTGGTCGGGCGTAAAGGAGGGCGAATCGTGGCTCGCAAGACCGTGCTCGTGTGTGACAACTGCAACAGTGAAATCGATGAGGGTAGGGGCGCGACCATGCGCATCAACTTTTCGGATGCCAGGCGCGGTTCGAAGCAGGCTGATCTCTGCGACAACTGCGCCGGCGGGATGCCCGGTCACGCTGCCGCCCGGCGCGGCCGCAGGCCCAAAGCGGTCGCTGCTTAGCACCTCGCGAGACTCCGCAAAGCCCGTAAGAAATCCCGTCTGACGGCGGGACTAGGATGGGCCGATGGCCCTGACGCTCCTTGCCGGACCCGCGAACGCGGGCAAGGTCGCTCTCCTGCTCGAGCGGTACCTGGCCGTACTCGGACAGGAGCCGTTTCTCATCGTGCCGAACCGGTCGGACGTCGACCGGGTCGAGCGGGACCTGCTGGCGTCCTCCGGCGCGCTGCTCGGCGGCGAGATCGGGACGTTCGACGACCTGTTCGCGGGTGTAGCCAGGGCGGAGTCTGGCTGCCACCGTCCCATCGCGACCGACGCGCAGCGGGCTCTGATCGTGCGCCGGGTGCTTGCACGGGCGCGGCTGAACGGCTGGACCCGGTCGGCTCGCTTCGCCGGCTTTGCGGATGCGCTCTCGGCGACCCTCGGCGAGCTCGAGTCCGGGCTCGTCGAGCACGGCGATCTCGACGGCGATCTGGCCGGCCTCTACGCCGAGTATCGAGCCGAGCTCGACCGTCTCGGCCTCTGGGACCGGGATCTCGAGCGGCGCGCCGCGGCGGAGCGGCTCGCGGGTGAGCTCGGCGCGTGGGAGGGTCGGCCCGTCTTCGCCTACGGCTTCGAGGACCTGACCGGAGCGCAGTGGGCTCTCCTGGAGGCGCTCGCGGGGCGCGCCGAGGTCACCGTCTCGCTGCCGTACGAGCCGGGCCGTCCCGCGTTCGCGTCCCTCGAGCGGACGGCCGACGACCTCTCGAGACTCGCCTCGCCGCGGATCGAGGAGCTGCCCGCGAAGCTGGAGGTCCGTCCGCCGGCGCTCGCGTACCTGGAACGGTCGCTCTTTTCGGATGCTCGGCGTGGTCTCGGGGCGCAGGGCGTCGAGCTCGACGGCGCGATCCGCTTCTTCGAGGGCGCCGGCCGCCGGGGGACGCTCGAGCTCGCCGCCGACGAGTTGCTGCGGCTGATCCGCGGCGGGACTAGCCCGGAGGAGATCGCGCTCGTCTGCCCGCGCGTGGAGGGCTACCGCGCCCCGCTGGAGACGGCGCTCGGCTCGCTTGGCGTTCCATACTCGGTCGAAGGTCGGATCCGGCTCGACCAAACGGAGCTCGGGCAGGCGTTGCTTTCGCTCCTTCGCTTCGCCTGGCAGGACGGCGGCCGCGGCGACTTGTACGGCTTCCTTCGCTCGCCTTACTCCGGGCTCGCGCGGGCCAGCGTCGATTGGGTCGAGGGACGCCTGCGTGGTCGGGCCATCGAGACCGGCCAGCGGACAGAGGAGGAGACGATGCGCCTCCGCGACGGGCATCCGCTGCCGGCGCTCGAGCTCGTGCGCAAGGCCGCGTCGCCGCTCGACGCCGCGCAGGATCTGGCCCGTTTCATGCTGCGCGCCGCCTACGGGCTGGAGTCGCCGCCGGTCGGCGAGCGCTCGCGGGAAGATCTGCGCGCTTTCGAGGCGCTCTCGCGACTGGTCGGCGAGCTCCAAGGGTGGCTGGCGTTCGGCGGCACACTGAGCCCGGACGAGATCGTGGCGGCGCTGGAACGTGCGCCGGTGCGGGCCGGCAGAGCCGGCGAAGCAGGGCGGGTCGACGTGGTCGATCTCCTCCGTGCCCGGACACGCCGCTACGAGGTCGTGTTCGTGCTCGGCCTCGAGGAAGGAGCGCTGCCGCGCCGAGGAGAGACGTCCCCGTTCCTGGACGACGAGGCACGCCGCGATCTCGACGAACGGCGACAGTCGCGCCTTGCCAAGCCGGACCCGGTCGCGCGCGACCGCTACTTGTTCTACACGGCATGCACTCGCGCGACGCGGCGGCTCTGCCTCGTTCGCGAGGCGGCGAGCGACGAGGGGAGCCCCCGCGAGCCGAGCCCGTTCTGGGACGAAGTACGAGGCCTCTTCGGCGAGGACGAGGTGCGGCGTGCCACGACCCGGCGCGCCCTGTCGGCTCTCACTTGGCCGGTCGAGCAGGCCCCGACGGAGCGGGAGCGACTGCGGGCCGTCGCCGCGCTCGCGCCGTCCGAGCAGGAGACCGCCCGCTCGCTTGCGAGGGCGAACGGCTGGGAGCGCCGGCTCGAGCGAGCGCTCGGCGCTTTCGAGCGCCCCATCCGCCTGACCCACCCCCTCGTGCTCGAAGAGCTGGGCGCGCGGATGAGCTTCGGGGTCACCGAGCTGGAGTCGTTTGCCGACTGCTCGTCGATCTGGTTCGTCGACCGCGTCGTCGGTCCGCGCACGATCGACCAGCAGGTCGACGCGCGCCTCCGCGGCCAGGTCGCGCATTCGGCGCTGCACAAGTTCTTCGCCGGGCTGCCGAAGAAGCTCGGGGTCGAGAAGCTCGGCCCGGAGCAGCTCGATCCGGCGCTCGAGTTCCTGGGCGAATGCCTCGGCGAGGCGATGGCCGGAGTCCGGATGGAGCTGACCGACCTCCAGCGGCGCGAGCTCGAGCAGGGCCTGCTCCGCGATCTCGAAGCTTTCGTGCGCGACGAGGCGTCCTCGGAGCTCGAGCTCGTCCCGCGACGGTTCGAGGTGTCTTTCGGGTCCGAGCGGTCGTCGCCCGAGCTGCAACGGGGGCTCGATCTGGACACCTTCACCCTCGCCGGCAAGATCGACCGGATCGACCTCGACCCGTTCAGCGCGCGCGGGATCGTCCAGGACTACAAATCGGGCAAGACCGCGCACTCGGCGGCGCAGATCGAGTCCGAGCTGAAGCTGCAGATCCCGCTGTACATGCTTGTCCTGCGCGATCTCGTAGGCGTCGAGCCGCTCGGCGGGATCTACCGGGCACTGTCCGGAAAGCGCGACGCGCGCGGGCTGCTGCGCGCCGAGGCGAGGGAGGACGGCGTCCCCGGCTTCTCGCGCAACGACTACCTCGACGAGGATGCCTTCTGGGGGCAGGTCGACCGCGCGGGTGAGCTCGCCCGCGGCTTCGTCGCACGGATCCGCGCCGGCGACGTGCGGCACGACCCAAAGGGCGGCGACTGCCCGCCGTGGTGCCAGCTCTGGCGGATGTGCCGGGTGACCAGAGCATGAAGTCGTCAAGTCTCCCGAGCGCAGCGATGGGACAAACCAGCCCCGCGGAAAATGCGAAGCATTTTTCGGGGATAAATCAAGAGCAGCGAGCGGCGATCGACGCGCGCGGCCACGTCTTCGTCTCCGCCGGCGCCGGCACGGGAAAGACGCTCGTGCTCGTCGAGCGGTTCGCGAACGCCGTCTGCGACGAGGGCGTCGACGTCGGCTCGGTGCTGGTGATCACCTACACCGAGCGAGCGGCAGGCGAGCTGCGCGGCCGGATCCGGCGCGAGCTCCTCGAGCGCGGGCGCGACGACCTCGCGAGGGAGCTCGACGGCGCCTGGATCTCCACGATCCACGGCTTCTGCCACCGGCTCCTGAGGACGTATCCGTTCGCGGCAGGCCTCGACCCCCGCTTCCGGGTGCTCGACGACAGCCAGGCGCGCGTGCTGCGCGGCGAGGCTTTCGACGAGGCGCTGGCCGAGTTCTGCGCCGGGGAGGATCCGCGCCGCCTGCGGCTGCTGGCGACCTACGGCGCGGGCGGATTGCGCCGGATGCTGACAGGCGTCTACGAGACGCTTCGGGCCGCAGGGCGGCCGCTCGAGCTGCGGCTCGGCGAAGGCCCCGCGCTCGAGCAACGCGTGGAGGCGCTGCGCGATGCGGCCCGCTGCCTCGTCGAAGAGCCGGGTCATGACGAGCAGCGTGCCCAGGCGGCGAGGATGCTCGAGCTTCTCGAACGCGACCGGTCGGCCGAAGACCTGCTCGACCTTTCGGAGCTCGGGACACGTGGCGGCCCGCGCGAGCGTTTCGCGAGCTACGAGGCGGCGCGCAAGGCCGTCGAGCAGGCGGCCCTCGACGAGCTCGCAGTCCGCGACCGCGACCTGCTCCAGGAGCTGCTCGAGGGATTCGCGCGCGCGTACGCGGGAGCAAAGGAGCGGGAGTCCGGCGTCGACTTCGAAGACCTGCAGCTGACGGCTCGCGACCTGCTTCGGGACCACGAGGAGATCAAGCAGCGCGAGGCGTGGCGTTTCCGCGCGGTCATGGTCGACGAGTTCCAGGACACGAACCGTCTGCAGTGCGAGCTGATCGACTTGATCGCCGGAGACGAGCTGTTCTTCGTCGGGGACGAGTTCCAGTCGATCTACGGCTTCCGCCACGCGGACGTCAGCGTCTTCCGCGAACGGCGCGAGGCGGCGGAGTCGCTGCTGCCGCTGACCCGCAACTACCGCTCGCGGCCGGAAGTGCTCGCCGCGGTCAACTACCTGTTCGGCGCCGACTTCGGCCACGAGTTTCAGCCGCTGGCGGCATCCGGCGAGTTCCCCGATCCGGTTTTCGGGACGCCGGTCGAGCTGCTCGTAACCGACAAGCCGAGCTACAGCGGCACCGGCACGCACTGGCGCCGCGGCGAGGCGCGCGCGGTGGCGCAGCGGGTCAAAGAGCTCATCGACGGTGGCGCAGCGAAGCCCGGCGAGATCGTGCTCCTCTTCGCAGCCGGCACGGACGCCGAGTGGTACGAGCAGGAGCTGCGCGAGCTCGGACTGCCGACGTACCGCGCGACCGGGCGAGGCTACTTCGGCCAGCAACAGGTCGCCGACCTCCTCGCCTACCTGCGGTTGCTGCACAACCGCTACGACGACGAGGCGCTCGTGACCGTGCTTGCGTCGCCGCTCGTCGGCGTCTCGAACGACGCGCTCGTACTGCTGCGCCGCTCGGCGTCCAAGCGGCCGCTGTTCAAGGGACTGGAGCGCACCCTTCCCGAGGGGATCGACGCGCGCGACGAGCGGCTCTTCCAGGCATTCCGCCAGCGGTACGACCGGCTAGTCGCCGCGTCGGGAACCCTCTCGCTGGAGCGTCTCTGCGAGGAGATCGTCGCCGCGCACGACTACGACCTCGCCGTGCTCGCGCGGTGGGACGGCCGCCGCCGCTACGCGAACTTGCGGAAGCTGGCGCGGCTCGCGCGCTCCTACGAAGAGCTTCGCGGCGCCGACATCGAGGGCTTCGTCCGCTTCGTCCGTGAGCAGGACGAGGCCGGCGCAAAGGAGCTCGAGGCCGTGGCCGAGGAGGAAGACGCCGACGTGATTCGGCTGCTGACGATCCACGCGGCCAAGGGGCTCGAGTTCAAGGTCGTGGTCGTCGCCGACGCCGGCCGCGACCGGGCCGCGCCCGGCGCGGACGAGATCCTCGCGCTGCCCGACGGCCGCTTCGGCTTCCGCGTTGCCGATCCGGCCACGGGCCTCCGGAAGCCGACGACCGCCTACGAGGACGTGCGCGCCGCGAGTCGCGAAGAGGCGGAGGCCGAGCGGCGCCGTCTCTACTACGTCGCGATGACGCGCGCCGTCGACCGACTCATCGTCGCGGGCTCGATCGATCCGGAGAAGGCATCTGACGAACGGACGCCGATCGGCTGGGTGCTCGGGCGGCTCGAGATTCCGAGCTTCGACGAGGCTTCCGCGGAACCGGTCGAGCTCGACCGAGACGGGGCGCGGATCCTCCTTCGGCTCGACCGTCACCGGCCCGAGCCTGTGGTTGAGCCGCCTGCGGCCGAGGAACCCGGACAGCTCGTGCTCTTCGAGCCGAACGGGGACGGCGCAGGCGCGCTGCCCGCCCCGGCGCCCGAGCTCCCGGTGCTCGAGCCGGTGCCCGACCCGCCCCTGCACCGCGTGCGAGCGCTCTCGTACAGCGCGCTCGCGCTGTTCGAGTCCTGCTCGTACCGCTACTACGCCGAACGGGTCGCAGGGATGCGGCCCGGTCGCGCGATCGGCTTCGTTCCCGGCCAGGAGGGCCTGGCGGCGACGGAGATCGGCGACAGCGTCCACTTCCTGCTCGAGCGTCTCGACCTGCGCGAGCCGCAGGTGCCGGAGCCGGCGGAGCTGGCCGAGGCGGTGCGCGCGAGGTATCCGGCGGCGACCGACGAGGAGCTGGAGCGAATCGCCGGCCTCGTGCGAGCGTATTGCGAGTCCGAGCTGGCGACGAGGATCGCCTCGCTGGAAGGCGCCGCCGCCGAGCGACCCTTTTCGTTCGAGCACGACGGCGTCCTCCTGCACGGGCGGCTCGACGTGCTTCACCGGGACGGGTCGCGGGCGGTGGTCGTCGACTACAAGACGAACGTCCTCGAAGAGGCGTCGCCCGAGGAGCTCGTCGAGCGCGATTACCGGCTCCAGCGGCTCGTCTACGCGCTTGCCTGCTTCCGCGCCGGCGCGGACGAGGTAGAGGTCGTCTACCAGTTCCTCGAGCGACCCGACCCGGTCGTCGCGGCGACCTTCGACCGCTCGGAGCTGCCGGCGCTGGAGGCGGACCTGTCCGGGGCGATCGCGCGAATCAACGCGGGGGAGTTCGAGCCGACGCCGAGCGAGTTCATCTGCTCCGGCTGCCCGGCGCTCGACGTCGTCTGCGCCGGGCCGCGGCTGCGGCTGCATCACGCAGACATGGAACCTGCAGAGCTCGCAGTCGGTTAGCGTCGCCTGCATGGTCGCTGGGGCCGAGCGGACTACAGAGCTCGACCGGATCATCTTCTTCAGCGACGGCGTCTTCGCGATTGCGATCACGCTGCTCGTGATCGGGCTTCGCGTTCCGGCGCTGCCGTCACATGTGGCTAACAGCGAGCTCTCGCGCCGCCTGCTGGACGAGTGGCCGCGCGTCGTCTCGTACGCACTCAGCTTCGCCGTCATCGGCCTCTACTGGATCGGCCATCACCGCGCCTTCGGGCACATCCGCCGGTTCGACCACCGTCTGATCCTCCTCAACCTCGCGTTCCTTGGGCTGATCGCATTCCTGCCGTTCCCGACCGCCGTCTTCGGTCGCTACGGCGGTCATCGCTCGGCGTTCATCTTGTACGCGGGCAGCCTTGCGCTCGCAGGTCTCGCCTCGACGGCCCTTTGGCTGTACGCGTGGAAGTCGAAGCTCGCCGACGTCGGCCCGCGGCGAGCGCGATACCTCGCCGCCCGGGCTGCGATCCCGGTCGTCGTATTCGCGGGCTCGATCCCGATCGCGTTTCTCTCGCCGGCGGCGGCGCAGCTCTCGTGGCTCTCGTTCCTCATTTTTAGGCGGGTCGTGGACAACCACTTCGGAGACGCCGGGGCGGACGAAGGCGCATTCGCGTGATGCCGCGCTCGTACGTCCACGAGGCGAGCCGCCGCGTCGGCCCGAAGCGGGTGCGGATCGGACCCATCATCGAGCGGCTCACCCTGGAGTATCCGGACGCGACGATCGCGCTCCGTTTCCGGAACGACCTCGAGCTGCTGGTCTCGGTGATGCTCTCGGCGCAGACGACCGACGTGAACGTCAACCGTGTCACCGAGCGTCTGTTCCAGAAGTACAAGCGGCCCGAGGCCTACCTCGCCGTCCCGCTCGAGGAGCTCGAACGCGACATCTACGCGACCGGGTTCTACCGGCAAAAGGCGAAAGCCCTCCGCGCGACGATGGCGATGCTGCTCGAGGAGTTCGACGGCCGTGTTCCGCGCCGGCTCGAGGATCTCGTCCGCCTGCCGGGCGTCGCGCGGAAGACAGCGAACGTGGTCGCCGCCGAGCTCGGGAACCCGCAGGGAATCGTCGTCGACACCCACGTCCGGCGGCTCTCGCAGCGGCTCGGGCTGACGAAGAAGGAAGACCCGGTCAAGATCGAGCTCGACCTTCAAAGGCTCGTGCCGCGAGCGTCGTGGGGCCTGTTCCCGCACCTGCTGATCTGGCACGGTCGCCGGGTCTGCATCGCCCGTGCCCCGCGCTGCGCGGACTGCGTCGTCAACGACCTCTGCCCTTCCAGCCGCGTCTGATCCGACTTTCACGTCGGGGCCGTCGTGGCAGCTCTTTGGTGGACTGTCCACCCGAACTGCCCGCACCGGACGGGTGTGGACGAAACGTCACACTTTCGTTACGCGCTTGCCATGGCCGAAACCGCTGTCGTCGTCCTTTTGCCCGAGCTCGAGCCGCTGATCGGCGGCTGGCGGCGGCGCTACACGGGCGACGGGGCACGCGGGATGCCTCCGCACGTGACGCTGATCATTCCCTTCGCCGACAGCGCTGATCTGGGCGACCGGCTCGGCCCGCTCGGCCGGGCGCTTGGCGCTTTCGCGGCCTTCGAAGTCGAGCTCGCGCAGGCGGCGCGACTCCCGGGCATGGTGTATCTCCGGCCAGAGCCTGGCGAGCTCTTCGTCGCGATGACCGAGGGGCTCGCGGCCGTCTTCCCGGAATTTCCTCCTTACGGCGGCGAGTTCAAGGAGATCGTCCCGCACGTCACGGTCGCGCAGGCAGACGACGCGGTTTTGACCGATCTCGAGCAAGAGCTGGCGCCCAGGCTGCCTGTGCAGTCGCGGGTCGAACGCGCTTGGCTCGTCGAGAACACGCCCGCGGGCTGGCGCCGCCACACCGCCTTTCCGCTGGATCGGCACACGCGCGTCTGACACGCGTCACGCCTTCGGTCGTACGCTCGAACACGTGCGCGAGATCGACCTCGCCGTCTACGCCGACGCGCTCGCCGGCGAGTCGGCGGCGCTGTCCGCACGCGCCGAGCGAATCCGTTCGAGGCTTCGCGAGGCGAAGATCGAACGGCGGGCGCGCAACGATCTCCCGGCGGCGACGGTCGACCGGCTCGAGGTGCTCGGGCTGCTTGGCGGCACCGACGAACGCTCCGCGTACGCAGAGCTGCGCGAGCTAGAGGAATCATTTGCCGCGCTCGAGGAGCTGCAGGCCTGGGTCGAAGCCGAGGCTTGTCGCGGCTCGACGCCCGATTAAGAAACTCCCTCGGCGGCGTTGCTCACAGTAGGGCGAGCAGCACAACGATCGCGACCGCAACCGCCAACAGGCACACCGATCCAGCTGCGACCAGCAACCAGCGTGGTTGTCGTCGGATCCACGAAGCACACGCCGTAACGTTTCGGCGCACGAAGCTCGCTACTGAGTTGGCCCACGCAAACTCAGTCGCCCAAATCGCGAACCCGAGGAAGATCACGAGCCAGCCGGGCCCGGGGGTTACCAACATCACGATTCCAGCGACGACCACGATGAGACCCACCACCGCGACACCGATCTTCCAGACGTGGCGACCGCCCGGCCAGCCGTGCACAAACGACCGCGCAGATGCCAGCCATCGTCGCGCCCTGCTGACCACGCGGCCCTGCCCCACGGCCGCCGCGGATCAGGCCAGGGCGCGTTCGAGAGCCGCGCGGTCGGCTGGCTCGCCGTGCGTCGGCAGCACGATCTCCACCGGCTTGTCGAGCAGCGGCCTCAGTCCGGTCGCGACCTGCTCGACCGTGACGCCTTCCGGCAGCCAGCTCGCGGGGATCTCGAGACCGTTGCTCAAGTTGATCAGCGTGTCGCCGGCGATCACCGCGCGAATCCGCTCGCTCCAGAGCACGAGGTCGAGCTGGCCTTCACGGCCGGGATACGCCTCCATGCCGAACAGTGAGTCGCCGATCGAGTAGCGCGTCGCCGGGACGAGCTGGTCCTCGGGGCGATCGGGGGCCGGGGCCCACACGGGAAAGCCCAGCGATGCGGCGTCGCGGTCGTGCCACGTGGAGGTGAGTACCGTGACCACCACGCGCGACGCAAACAGCGCGCGCACGTCGTCCGGCACGGCGATCGGGTCGATGAGGATCAGCCGCTCGCCGTCATCGATTGCGTACGCCGACACCGGCCCTTCCCAGTCGGGGTGCGTCGCGGTCCAGTGGTGCACGCCCTCGGGAAGCATTGCTGTGATGCTATGCAACCCGCGACCCGGCTACGAACGCGCCGTGAGCGCTACCAGGAGCCCGCCGTCCTCGTCGTAGGCGGGGAAGAAGTCGGCCGTGATGGCCTTCTCCGTTCCGGTGCGCGTCCGAAGCTGCAGATGCTCTCCGAGCCGGCGGACGCCCCATTCGAGCGCGAGCGACGCCGGGTTTCGCCCGTCCTGGTAGCCCGACAGACCAAGGCTCTCCATCAGCTCGCGGCCCATTAGCTCGTCCTCGCGGTAGCCCGTGAGCTCGAAGACGCCGCGGCCCGAGGCGAGGATCCGCCCCTCCTGGTCGCAGACCACGAAGCCCGTCCCGGGCGCCGGGTAGTAGTCGTCCATGAGCTCGAAGAGGAAGCCGAAGCCGCAGCGGTGACACGCCACGGCCTCTTGCGTCAGCCCTTCTTTACGGTCATGGTCGATCGACCGCTCCTTGCAGTTCGGGCAGATGAAGTACGGCATTTCGTGAAGGTAGCGACGAGGGCGGGAGTCAGGCGGCGGTCGCGCCGCGGCGGCGCTGTCCACGGAGCGTTCGCGGGTCGAGCGTCCGCAGAGGAGGCGCCCTCAGCTGGCGAATCTGGCCACCGCCGATCCAGCCGAGCCAGCGGAAGAACGCAAGCTGCAGCGCCGTCGTGAAGATGATCAAGCCCCAGCTCCACCAGTAGCCGAAGCCCCAGGCAAGTTCGGGGATGTGACGGAAGTTCTGCCCGTAGAGGCCGACGATGAAGGTCGGCACGAGCAGGACTGAGGCGATCACCGTCAGCCGCTTGACGACCTCGTTCTGATCGTTCGCGATCTTTGCCTGGCTGTAGTCGCGCGCGCTGGAGAGGAGATCCCGGGAGAGATCGAGCCCGTCGGTCGCTCGAAGCAGCTTGTCGTACGCATCACCGAAGCTCAGCTCGATGTCGCGCGGCAACAGTTCCGGGCCTTCGCCGACGTCGATCCGCCGGTCGACGATCGAGCGGACCGCATCTCGAGTCGGCGCGAGGGTTCTCCGGACGTGGAGCAGGTCGTGTCTCAGGTCCGAGATTCGGCCTCGAACCTGGGCCGACGGCCAGGTCTCGATCCCCTCTTCGAGCTCGTCGATCTCGTCGTCCAGCGCGTCGACGAGGTCGAGGAAGTCCTCGGCGATCAGGTCGACGATGCGGTACACGATCATGCCGGCGCGGTCGTCGTCCTCCCGCCGGTGCGACAGCTCAGCGGGGGCGAGGTCGCAGGGGTGGCCTCGCTCGGGCGTCTTGCGTACCGTGACGACACGCTCGCGGGTCGCGACGATGTCGATCTCCTGGTAGAAGATCCGGTCTTCCTCGCGGATCGCCACCGGCAGCAGGAAGACGCCGTAGACGTAGTGGTCGTGCCCTTCCAGCCGCGGCCGCGGCTCGTCGTCGTGAAGGGCTGGGTCGAGCAGCTGTTCGAGCGCGCGCTCGTGAATCTGCGGCGGCAACAACCTCTTCAGCTGCTCTTCGCTGGGGTCGAGAAGGTCGATCCACTCGGCCACCGGCCGAGCGTAGCGGGGGCCCCGGCTGGTACTAACGCGGGGCGCTCAGTGCCGCGTAAGCGTGCCCCTCACGCGCCGCGAGCCAGCGCTCCGCGTCGAGCGCAGCCATGCAGCCCATCCCGGCCGCGGTCACGGCCTGACGGTACGTGTGGTCGACCACGTCGCCGGCTGCGAACACTCCATCGATGTTCGTCGCCGACATGCCCGGCTGCGTCACGAGGTAGCCGGCCTCGTCGTGGTCGAGCTGGTCGAGGAAGAGCTTCGTGGTCGGGTCGTGGCCGATCGCGACGAACAGCCCGTCCGCAGGAATCTCGAGCGCCTCGTCCGTCTTGGCATTGCGCAGGCGAACGCCCGTGAGCTTTTCGTTGCCGAGTGCTTCCTCGACGACGAACGGCGTCAGGAACTCGATCTTGTCGTTCGCGCGCGCCCGATCGAACATGATCGGCGACGCACGGAAGTCGTCACGCCGGTGGACGACGGTCACCTTCGAGGCGAACTTCGTCAAGAAGATGGCTTCCTCCATCGCCGAATCGCCGCCGCCGACCACGACGACCTCCTTGTCGCGGTAGAAGGCTGCGTCGCAGACGGCGCAGTACGTGACGCCGCGTCCGTGCAGCGCGCGCTCGGACTCGAGGCCGAGCTGGCGCGCGCTTGCGCCCGTCGCGACGATCACGGATTCGGTGCGATACTCGTCGTCCCCGACCCACACGCGGAATGGTCGCTCGGAAAAGTCGACTCGGGTGACGTCGTCGGCGATGAACTCTGCGCCGAAGCGCTCGGCCTGGCGCCGGAACTCACCCATCAGCTGTGGGCCCATGATCCCCTCGGCAAAACCGGGGTAGTTCTCTACGTCGCTCGTGATCATCAGCTGACCGCCCCACTGGAAGCCCTCGATGACAAGCGGCTCGAGGTTCGCGCGGGCGCTGTAGAGCGCCGCGGTATAGCCGGCGGGGCCGCCACCAATGATGATCAGCTCGCGAACTCTGTTGTCGTTCAACGTTCCTCCAAAATCAGGTGGGCCGGTTTGTCCCGGCCCTCACAATATTCAACGGATCGGACTCCCTAAACGTTCCCACGGGGCGGCCTAGGCAACCAGCTCGCCGCAGAGATATAGCTTGCCTTCGCGCACCATGCTCTCGTCGTACATTCGGTGCGGCCGGCTCTCGCCGGGCCTGATCAGGTGAACCACCTCGTGGCCGCGGGAAGTGAGGAGCTCGGCAATCAGACGGCGGTGGCAGCGCCACCACGGCGTCTCGGCGCACATGAAGGCGGGGGAGGGCTCGGCGAGTGCGGCCTCGAGCGCCTGCTGCCACGGTTCCGTCCCCATCCTTGCGGCGTAGCTGCGAAAGGCCGCGACGCGGATGCACGGAAAACGCTCCTCGCCGGGCTCGTTCGCGCGGCGGCCTCCAAGCTCCTCCGCGTGCCGGTAGGCGATTCCGCCGGCGCCGAGAGTCTCCGCGAGCGCTGCCTGGTTGAACTGGGGGTTGCGGCGAGATCCGGGGAAGCGCCGGACGTCGACGAGCGTTTCGATGCCCACGCTGCGAAGCATCGTCACGAGCTCTTCGGCCGGACGCGTGCCGTGGCCGATGGTGAACACGCGCACGCGAATAGAATCGCCGCTTTCCGGTAAGGGAGGCGCAGGTGGCTGCAACGGTGAGCTGGGACGGGCTCCGCGAGCTGGCGGGGTTTCGCGCGGAGAAGGGCTGCGCTATCAGCGTCTACGTCGATCTCGACCCGAGCGTCGCTCCGACCGCCGGTGATGCGGCCAGCCGCGTGAACTCGCTGATCCACGACGGCGAGCTGAAGGCCGAGGCCGCCCAGGAGCTCACGCACGAGCAGCGCGAGGCGCTGCGCAACGATCTCGCGCGGATCCGCGATTTCTTCACGCGTGACTTCGACCGCGATGGTTCGCGCGCGGCCGCCGTGTTCGTGGACGGTCTAGATAACGCCTGGCGGACACTGCCGCTTGCGGACCCGGTCGAAGACAAGATCGCCGTCGGACGGGAGTTCTACCTGTCGCCGCTCGTCCCGCTCGTCGGCCGCGGGGACGGCGCGCTGATCGCGGTCGTCGGGCGCGAGCGCGGGACGGTCTACATCCTGCGCGCCGGCAGGCTCGATGAGCTCGTCGACCAGTTCGACGAGACGCCGGGCCGCCATGACCAGGGCGGGTGGTCGCAGGCGCGCTACCAGCGCCACATCGAGAAGCTTGCTGCCGATCATCTCCGGCGCGTCGGCGAGCAGCTCGACCGGCAGGTTAGGCGGCTGCAGAGCCCGCGGGTGGTGATCGTCGCGACAGAGGAGACCCGCGCGGAGCTCGATGAGGTTCTTTCGCACGAGGTCAAGAACGCGATCGTCGGCTGGGCGCAGGCCGAAGCGCATGCGACGCCGGCGGAGCTGCTCGCAACCGCTCGGCCGATCCTCGAGGAGTGGCACGCGAAGCAGGAGCGCGAGGCCGTGGAGCGATGGCGCGAAGAGGAAGGACGTGGCGCTCGGGCAACGGCAGGCTGGCAAGCAACGCTCGAGGCCGCCTCCGACGCACGGGTCGAGCTCCTGCTGTTCGAGGAGGGCGCAGACCGTTCGGTATGGCAGTGCCCGCGCGACGGGCGGGTGAGTGCGGAGGGCGGGCCGTGTCCGCTGGACGGGACGCAGATGGAGCAGCGGCCGGATGGCCTCAACCTCGCCGTCCACCAGACGCTCGCCCACGGTGGCAGCGTCCTCTCGTTGCGCCACCAGCACGACCTCGAGCCGGTCGAGGGCATCGGGGCTTTGTTGCGCTACTAAGAAGCGTCGGCGTCAGGCGACGGGAAGGGACTGTCCCCGAATGGGGACTGTCCCAGAAAAGGCTCTAGGGCCGCCACCGCCTAATGGGACAGACCCCTGCGGGGTCAGTCCCTCCGTAATCCGAGAGACTCCGAATGTGACCGACGTTCAGCTCGAGTTGCTCGGCGACACACACCTCGCCGACGTCGCGGCGATGTTCGACGACGCGGACGTGCTGCGCTACACGCGCATTCCGGATCCCGTGCCTCTTGGCTGGGAGCGCGAGTGGCTCGGGTTCTACGAAGACGGGCGCCGGGCCGGAACGCGTGAGGCGTTCGCGGTCGTCGACGCGGACGACGGGTCCTTTCTCGGCCTCGCGCTGGCGTTCGACATCGACCGGGAAGGGCGTCAGCTCGAGCTCGGCTACGTGGTCGCGCCGAACGCACGCGGGCGAGGCGTGGCGACGAGGGCGCTCGAGCTTCTCACCGACTGGGCGTTCGCCGAGCTCGACGCGCTCAGGATCGCGCTCTGGATCTCGGCCGAGAACGAGGCTTCGAAACGGGTCGCGACGAACGCGGGCTACCGCTACGAGGGGACGATGCGCTCGTTCCACTTCAAGCAGGGCATTCGCGAGGACTTCGAGGTCTGGTCGCGTCTACCCGCCGACGGCTGACGACTAAGCTTCCGGGCGGATGGCCTCCCTCGCCCGGACGATCCTCGAAGAGCACCTCGAGCGCGGCGAACTGACCCCCGGTACCGAGATCGCGCTTCGCGTCGACCAGACGCTTGCGCAGGACGCGACCGGGACGATGGCGATGATGCAGTTCGAGCTGTTCGGCGAGGACCGGGTCCGTGTCGAGACGGCGGTTGTCTACGTCGACCACAACATTCTCCAGATCGACTTTAAGAACCCGGACGATCACCGCTTCCTGCAGGCGATGGCGGCCAAATACGGCGCCTGGTTCTCACGGCCGGGAAACGGCATCTGCCACTACGTGCACTGCGAGCGGTTCGCGACGCCCGGCCAGACGCTCGTCGGCGCGGACTCGCACACGACGCAGTCGGGCTCGTGCGCGATGATCGCGATCGGCGCGGGCGGGCTCGACGTTGCGGTCTGCATGGCGGGGCACCCGTTCGAGCTGCCGGCGCCGAAGATCGTCGGCGTCTTCCTCGAGAACGAGCTCCACCGCCCGTGGATCCAGGCCAAGGACGTGATTCTGGAGTTGCTTCGCCGACGCGGCGTCCGCGGCGGACGAGGCTGCGTCTTCGAGTTCACCGGCCCAGGCGTCGACACGCTGAGCTACACGGAACGCGGGACGATCGCGAACATGATCGCCGAGCTCGGCGCCACCGGGGCGGTCTTCCCCTCGGACGACGCGACGCGGGCCTGGCTCGACGAGCAGCAGCGCGGCGAGGACTACGTCGAGATGACCACGGGAGACACGGGCGACTTCGATGAGGAGGAGCAAATCGATCTCGCTGCGCTCGTCCCCTTGGTCGCGAAGCCGTCGAGCCCGGGCAACGTCGTGCCGGTCGACGAGCTCGTCGGGACAGCGATTCAGCAGGTGTGCATCGGCTCGTCGGTCAACTCCTCGTACGAGGACCTGGCGCTCTGCGGCTCGGTTATGCGCGGCCAGAGGCTCGCCGAGGACCTCGTCTCGGCAACTGCCACGCCGGGCTCGAGGCAGATCCTCGACCAGATCACCCGTTCCGGCACCTACGTCGACCTGCTGATGGCCGGCGTACGGATGCTCGAGCCGGCCTGCGGACCGTGCGTGGGTATGGGGCAGGCGCCGCCCTCGGGTGGAAACTCGCTCCGGACGTTCAACCGCAACTTCCCGGGCCGGAGCGGCACCGCGGACGACCAGGTCTACCTGTGCTCGCCTGCCGTCGCGGCCGCGTCGATGCTCACCGGGGTGATCTCCGACCCGCGCGAGCTGGACGCGCCGGAGCTGCCCGAGCGCCCGCCGGCTCGCCCCGAGGTCGTCCAGAAGCACATCCTCGCCCCGGCGCCTGAAGACGACGCCGCGTCGATCGAGATTCCCCTCGGCCCCAACATCAAGCCGCCTCCGGAACAGAAGCCGCTGCCTGAAACGCTCGTCGGTCGCGTGCTGATCGTCGCGCCGGACGACATCTCCACGGGCGATCTGTCGCCCGACGGCGCGACCGTGATGGCGTACCGCTCGAACGTCCCGGCGATCGCCGAGTTCACCTTCCAGCACCGCGATAAGAACTTCGCCAAACGGGCGCACGAGTGGGGCGGAGGCTTCATCGTCGCCGGCGACAACTACGGCCAGGGATCGAGCCGGGAACATGCCGCGCTTGCGCCGGCGCAGCTCGGCGTTCGCGCCGTGATCGCGAAGAGCTTCGCGCGCATCCACCGCCGGAACCTGATCGCGCAAGGAATCGTCCCGCTCCTCTTCAAAGAGGAGGCCGATTACGAGCGCGCAGAGCTCGGCCAGACGTGGAGCATCGCCAACCTCCACGCGATCGCCGAGGGCGAGGACGAGCTCGAGGTCGAGATCGAGGGCGGCGACACGTTCACCGTGACGCACGACTTCTTGCCGCGCGAGCGAGAAATCGTCGTCTCGGGTGGACTGATCCGCTACCTCAAAGAGCAACAGCCCGCCGCCGCGTAGCGCGCCTTCGGCACGCTCGCTTCACGGGGGAAACCCGGTTTCCCCGTGGCCCCCCTCGCTGTGTTGACGCGCGTCCCGCGCAGTTGAGGCTCCGGCGGGCGAAGCCCGCCTCCGCCGAAAAACCCTGCGAGTCCCGCGGAGGTGGATCGTCTTTTTAGCTAGGCCGCGTCTGCGGCGCGCGGCAGCTCGGCGACCACCTCGGCCGCCTCGACTTCTTGTGACTCGCTGGCGCGCTCGAGCTTCGTCTCGAACTTGTCGAGCCGCTTCTCGGCGTCGACGAACTTCGTCTGCGCCCTCCCGAGGTGGGTGCCGACGAGGTCGAAGTCCTCCTTGAAGCGGCCGAAGTCCTTCTGGAGCTGCGCGCAGTACGCCATCACTTCGTGGGCGTGCTGCTCGATCTGGAGCCCCTTGAGGCCGAGCACCACGACCTGGAGATAGGCCGTCAGGGTCGTCGGCGAGACCGGCAGCACCCGCTTTTCGTGCGCGTAGGCGAGCAGGGCTCCGGTCTTCCCGCAGACGAGCTCGTAGTAGATCGCCTCCGACGGGAGGTACATGAATGCGAAGTCGTACGTGCCTTCGTCCGGCCGGATGTACTTCGAAGCGATCGCGTCGATATGGCCCTTGACGTCGCGCGCGAAGGCCTTTTCATACAGCTCACGCTGAGCGTCGTCCTCGGCGTCGACGAGGCGCTCGAAGTTGTCGAGCGGGAACTTCGCGTCGATCGGTGCCAGCCGGTCGACCTTGATCACAGCGTCGACGCGCTCGCCGCTCTTGAAGCCGTACTGGAGCTGGAACGCATCAGCCGGCAGGCGGTCACGAAGGAGGTTGCCGAGCAGCAGCTCCCCAAAGCCTCCCCGCGCCTTCGGCGGCCGTAGGACCTGCTGGAGCTGCGTGAGCTCCTTGGCATGCTCGGCCAGCGTGGTGGTGGCGCGGCCGACGTCGCCGAGCTTCTCGTGAATTGCATTCGTCTGCTTCGACGCGTGCTCGAGCCGCCTGTCGACCTTTTCGTCGAGCAGGCCGAGGCGGCGGTCCATCGTCTCGGTGATCCCTTGAAGGCGCCGCTCGACGTCGGCGTTGCGGGCGTCGAGTCCGGACTCAGTCTGGGTCCGGAACGCGTCGAGGGTCTTCGCCAGCCAGACGGCGAGCGCGCCGAGCGCGGCGAGCAGGACAAGCGTAACGACGATCGTGAGCATGGCTCACGAACGCTAGAGAGAGCGTCGGACGGAGTGAGGGCGGCCGGAGCCGCCCTCAGTCACATATTGTCGCGCTCGGTCTGATGCTCCGCGGCGTCCTGGCGCGCTTCCTGCGCCATCTGCTCGGCGCTTTCGGCTCGATCCTCGGCCATTCCCTGCTGCTCCTGGTGCATGCCTTCGGTCTGCATCGAGCTGTCGCCCATGGCCTCGCCGGCCGTTTTCTTGCCGCGGCCCATCAGCTTGTCCCAGAATCCCATCTTCGCCTCCTTCGTCGCGAGCAGGGAGTATCGAAGATCGCGGGCGAAAACGCCACAAATGGGTGTATCGCCCCACGGAAACTCTGGCTACCATCCAACGACCTTGGCGAAGAAAGCGCGCACTCCTGCGCCGCCGCGGCCTGTCCAGGCACCGCAGCGGCGCGACGGCAAACCAAAGCGGGTCCCGGCGGTCGGAGCCCAGCAGCAGCGTCCCTGGCTCCTCTATGGATTCGCGGCCCTCGGGCCAATCGCGCTTCTCGTCGTTCTGGGCGTCGTCTTCCTCAGCAACGGTAACTCGAGCAGCACCAAGGTCACCGGTTCGGCGCCGCACATCAACTACGCGGCACTTCCGGGCATCCAAAAAGGGCCCGCGCCGTGGCCGCCCGAGTACGGGTCGCTTCCGGATCGTCTCGCGCCCCTCCAGCTGAGCTCACTCAGCGCGCAGGGGACGAAGTTGCACATCCACCAGCACCTGGACATCTTCGTCAACGGAAAGCATGTGACGGTGCCGGCGCTGATCGGGATCTATGGGAACGGCGACCCGAACAACGGCGGCTTCTTCGTCGAGCTGCATACGCATGACGCCTCCGGGATCATGCATCTGGAGGCACCCAAGACCGGCGCCTTCACGCTCGGCCAGTTCTTCGGCGTCTGGGGTGTGCGCCTGTCAAAGACCTGTGTCGGCGGATACTGCGCAACGGCCACCAAGCCTCTGCGGGTCTTCGTGAACGGGAAGCGCTTCCTCGGCGACCCGAACAACGTCGTCCTCAAGAACCACCAGGAGTTCGCGATCGTCTACGGGACGCCGCCTGCGAAGATCCCGTCGAGCTACGACTGGGGCCCGTCCGGGCTGTAACAACTGCGGGCCGCTTCAGCGCCAGAATGAGCCCTCGTGAGGGTTCGAGGCTGGCGGATTCACTGGGCATGGGTTCCCGCAGCAGCTTTTTTCGCCGTCGTCGGGTGGACTCGCTATGGCTGGTGGACCCTCTTGGTCATCGCCGTCGGCCTTGGGGTCGGTGTTTCTGTCGAATCGCGGGCCCGCCGGCGTCGCGCCACTGACCGCTAGTTACCGGTCATGTTGTCGGCTTGCCCGCTTGACGTCTTTGCCGACTCGGCCCCTTCGAGCTGAAGTCCGGTCCGAGGGACCAGAAGATGTAGTAATCGAGCGGTTCTGCTGATCTCCGTCTGGCTTCCTCGGCCTCCTGCCAAAGCTGGCCGATCTCAGAAACGCGCGGGTCGAGCTACAAAGGGCTGAGCCGTCTCGGCCGAGGGGTGGGCCGTACCTCGATCAAGAGGGCCGGGCGTTCGTGGTCGAGAGAATCGAGGACGGCGCCGTCTACGGGGCGGCGGGTGTGATGTAGGGGTGCTTGACCGTCGATCTCGTGCGCGCGAGACTCAAGACCCGCGACACGAGGTGTCTGACGATGCGTCCTTCGGTCCTCCCGAGGCGGTTCGATACCTACGGCCCTGCGGCTGCGGCCGTCGTCGCGGCGGGCATGCTATTTACCTCGCCGAGCGCGATGGCGGTCGCTTCCGCAGCAAACCATCGCGAATCGCGGTCAGCGAGCGTCGACATCGGATATGGAGGACTGGCCGTCGCGCGGGGAAACACGGTTGTCGTCGCGGGGTTAAGCCGCAGGGGGGTCATCGGTCACCCGATCAGAATGGCGCTGGCTCGCTACACGGCCGCCGGCACGCTCGATCGCAGTTTCGGAACCGGGGGGAGAGCTTTGGCGAACCTGGGCGCGCGAAGTGATAGCTGGGCGAGGGCGGTGGCAATGCAGCCTGACGGCAGAGCCGTCGCCGCAGGGGGGATCGCTCCGCGCGGCGGCGGCGGTGGTTTGGCGCTCGTTCGCTTCACGCGCACCGGGAAACAAGACACGAGCTTCGGCCGAAACGGCAAGGTGTTGACGCCCGACGGCCAGGCGGGTGCGGTGGCGATCCAGGCGGACGGGAAGATCCTCGCGGCAGGGGAACGCGGCAGCAACCGCTTCGCGCTCACCCGATTCACTTCACGGGGACGGCTCGACCGGAGTTTCGGATCTGGCGGCACAGTCGTGACGGGCTTCGGTTCGGGCGGTGAGGTGTATCCGACCGCGCTCGCGATCCAGAGCGACGGCAAGCTCGTCGTCGCCGGCCCGAGGTTCATCAACGGGCGCACAGACCTCGCCCTCGTCCGCTACAGGTCTAGCGGGCGGCTCGACCCAAGCTTCGGAAAGGGCGGTCGGGTCATGGCGCGCGCCGGGGAACCGTCAGCCGTCGCTGTCCAGCAGGACGGCAAGATCGTCGTCGTGGCAGCGAGTGCGATCCTGCGGTATCGCGCCGACGGCACGCTCGACCCGAGCTTCGGCGTCGGTGGCAAGGTCGCGATCGATCCTGGCTTTGGCGCTGCACTCGCGATCCAGGCCGACGGCAAGCTCGTCATCGCCGGCACCGGCGAAGGCCGCTGCAACTGCGAGGATCCGCGAGTCTTCATGGTTGCCCGCTGGACGAGCGATGGCAGCCCGGACTTGAGCTTCGGCCGCGGCGGGAAGGTAATGACTGCCTTTCGCGACGGGGCGACCGCGGACGGGGTCGCCGTCGTGCGAGCGGGGAAAATCGTCGCGAGCGGTACCGTCGGCGGCAAGGACTTTGCGCTCGCCCGCTACACCGGCAGCGGCAAGCTCGACGGCAGCTTCGGGAAGGGCGGCAAGGTCGTTACTGATTTCAGCTCGATATGGGCGAAGCGTCGGTAGGACCCCTGCTGCTGCGGGTGGTGGGGATGAGCATCCTCGGGCTGGCCGCCTTGATCGGGACGGCTGCGTTGGTGCTGGCGGCGGGGTTGGACGGGTGGAGGTGGTTGCTCCACCGTGAGGACCGATGAGGCGCTGCTGCATCGCTGGAAGCAAATGATGAGCCGCCGCGATGGTCTTGCCTCCCTTGACGTCAGGCCGTCGATCCGGCGGGTGGTCCTACTCGTGGTGATCGCGTTCGTGGCGTGGGCGATCAGGGATATTGCTCAGTGGCGCGAGAAGCAGAAGAGCAAGAAGGGCTAGGTCGCGAGCGACACCGAACCGCCTGCGCGCGCGGCGGACCCTCCGAGCAGCCCCTCCGAGGTTGTCAGCGAAGCCTACGGCTCGGACGCGTCAACGCGCGGCTCTTCCGGGTCCATGACGTAACTACGCCCGCCGAGTTCGAGCCGCGCGGGACCGGCCGCCCTAGCCGTTACGTACTCCTCAAGCGCGTTGAGTATGGCCACGATCTCGCCCGTCTCCCCCTTCATGCTGATGACGACCTCGTAGAACCCGTCCGCTCGTCTCACCCGTTCCGCGCGGAAGCGAGAAAGTGCGGCGAGCATCCCCCGAGCCGACTCGGGACTCGCCGCTCGGATCGTGATCGTCTCCATAGCGCAGAGCCTGCCGCTACCAACCGAATCTTCTACCCCTAGACGTTGGCGTCGGGTAGGCGTTCAGTCAGGATTTCCTCATGTCCGGGGGGCAGCCCGTTGTTTGACCAACCCCTCCGGCTGGATTTCACCTCGACCGGACGATGGCGGGAATCGCCCTTCACTCAACACTGATGGGAGCGAGCCGGGCCGGGCTGGGCGATGCGCCAAGACCGTGCGCTCAGGCGGTTCAAGCGTGCGCCGAATATCTGGGCAATCCGACCCGGCTCGCGTCAGAGGAACGGGTCTGCTAGACGCTAGCCCGAATCGGATGTGCAGATCGTGAGCGTTCCGTGTGCATCTCCAGACGATGTGGGTCGGATCGCTTCCGTCCTCGACCTGCGCCAGCAGCTCGCGGCCAGCGGCTTCGGTGCCGAGTAAAGCCCGACCACAATCCGACCACACGTGATCGATGCCCGCTGCGGCGGGCCTCGTGCTTTGCCGGAAACGGCTTACCTACGGGCTATCCTTCGCGCCGCCGGGGTGGCGAAACTGGTCATACGCGCCTGACTTAAAATCAGGTGTCTCCTTTGGAGGCGTAAGGGTTCGAGTCCCTTCCCCGGCACCTCTCAGGACGGTGGCTCGATCCGCATCGGGACGTTGAAGTCCGTGTAGCGGTGCCGCATGAAGTGCGCGGCGGCGGTCATCTTCAGCTCGAGCGGGCGGTGCGTGCGCGGGTCCATCGCGAACTCGTACCAGCCGGGCAGTCCCGGGTCGTAGAAGCTGACGACGCGGGCGCGCCGGCCGCCCACGTTCGTCCAGCCAAGCGCACGCGCGTTCAGCCAGCGCGAGCCCCACTGGGCGCCCGGAAGTTGGAGCGGGGTCTGCGCCGAGCGCACGAAGGGCGCCTTGCCGTCGGCGTCCCAGCGCCAAGGGCCGACGACGACGGCGCGGGAGCCTTCCGAGGTGACGTATGTGAGCCGGTCGGGCGCGACGATCCGCCAGGTCGTCGTGATCTTGTTGCGCGGGCTCGAGGCGAGGCGTTCGTGGATGACGAGGCTGCGAAGGGAGCCATAGGCGCGGCGAGCTTCGGCGACCAATTCGCCCCCCGGCTGCGTCCGGGCGGGAATCGTGAAGGCGACCGGGCCGGATGGAAGCACGACCGTCACATGACGCTCGCGGATCCGGCCCGGCGGCCGGTAGCAGCCGGGCCCGCAGGGCGTCGACCCCGAGGTCCGCCGACCCGCGCGGAACCCGACCGAGAGCCCGTCCACGCCATTGTCGTCGGGCCCGAGCACGGTCGCCTGCAGCCGCCCGCCGGGCAGAACTGCGAGACCGACGGCGCGGTCGCCGGACTCGCCGGCGAGGACGGTTGCCCCCGGCGGCGGCTCAGCAATCGGGCGCGGCGCCTGCGGGCGGGCGACCGCTCGGGCGAGCTGCCGGCCCGGCGCGAGGTCGGTCAAGAAGGCGACCGCCGTCACGATCCCCGCAAGCAGGACGAGCTCGGCGACGACGTTGCGCCTCAGCGCGGCCAGGCGCAGCCGCGGCACGAGCCGGGAGCGGTTGACCCAACCGAGCGCCACGACGGCGAGCAGGAAGGCGGTCTTGACCAGGAGCGCCCGCCCGTAGCCGGTGCTCCAGAGCTGGCTGACGGCGGATAGCTCCGAGAGCGCGCGGATCAGGCCCGTCGCGGCGATCACGAGCACCGAGACGAGTGCTAGAGCCGACAGCCGCGGCACCAACGCGGCGCTGAACCGAGACCGCTGTTCGGGCGAGAGCCGGCGAGACGCACGCGGTAGCGCGACCGCGAGTGCGAGCAGGCCGCCGATCCAGACCGCGGCCGCGCCGACGTGCAGCACGTCCGCTGCCACCTCGAGCGGTCGCGGCCATTGGCCGCGGTCGAGCGCGTGTCCCGCGATCGAGGGAACCGGCAGCAGCGCCAGCGCACACACGAACGCGCCGCGTCCGAATCGCCTGTCGACGAGGGCTATGGCGGACATGGTCGCGCCGACCACCGCGACGATCCCGCCGATCTCGTACGTCAGCCCGAAGCGGGTGGTGCCGGCGCCGTGATGCGGGAGCAGCGCAGAGGCGCCCAGGAACGCCATCAGGAACCCGACGAAGGCGAGCGGCCAGAGCGCACGCTCATCCGCGTCGGCGCCGGCGGCCCGCAGCGCCGGCCACCAAGCGAGCGGTACGAACAGAGCGACCCCGACCGCGACGAGCAGCCCTGCGAAGAAGAACCAGCGAGAGATCACGTCCCGCGTAAGGCCTGTTCCGCCCGCGCTCAGTGCCGCGCTCGGCGGGGCCCGCCCGGCACCGACCGCGAACGCGAAAACCCCGTCGACCGTGTGCCCGTCGTCCGAGAGGACGCTCCAACGGACGGTGTAGTCGCCGTCGGGGAGCTTGCGCAGCGGGATCGTGAGGACGCGTCCGTGTGCGCGCGGCTTGCCGGCCATCACGGAGCGCTTGTCGGCGTTGGCGACGACCGTCGTCCCGCCGAGCGCGCGAACCGTGTCGTCGAAGCGGACCGTCACCTGCCGCGGCGGGCTCGCGCGCACCGCGCCGTCGGCCGGCGTGGAGGAGACCAGCCGCGCGTGCGCCCACGCCGAGGGCGCCGCCGCCGCGGCCGTGGAGAGCGCCGCGGCCGCGGCGAGCGTGCGTGTCCATCGCGTCAAGGTCTCGCAAACACAGTTCGTCTCGGCGCCGAAAACGGTTCGCCGCAAGGCATCTTGCCCGCTGTAAGGAGGGCTCGGCGTGACGCAGTCTGTGTCGTCGGGCCGCGCTGCTCGCCCCGAGGCGTCGTCCTCAGTCGCGCCCGTAGCCTCCAGCTACGAACACTCCCTGCGTCCTAGCCTCGGAACGACCATCGCACCCGCCGACGAGCGGCGTCCCGCCGATCCCTCCTAGACTGACTCCGATGGCAGAACTGCAGGATGTTTCGCCCGATTACGGGCACCTGGAGTGGGAGACCCCGCTCTACGGCCAGGCGATCACGCAGTTCGAGAAGGCGCTTCCGCACGCGGCCGTCGGCGACGCGGTTGCCGAGCGACTCCGCTACCCGGAGCGGTCGCTCGTCGTCAGCGTCCCGGTCCGGCTCGACGACGGCACCTGGCGCGTCTTCCCCGGTTACCGCGTCCAGCATTCGAGCGTGCTCGGCCCGACGAAGGGCGGCATCCGTTACGACCCGGAGGTCGATCTCGGTGAGTGCGCCGCGCTCGCGATGTGGATGACGTGGAAGTGCGCGCTCTTGCGCCTACCGTACGGCGGAGCGAAGGGCGGCGTCCGTTGCGAGCCGCACAAGCTCTCCGTGAACGAGCTCCAGGCGATCACCAGACGCTTCACCTCCGAGCTGCTGCCGGTGCTGGGGCCGCAGGAAGATATCCCCGCGCCGGATATGGCCACGAACGAGCAGACCATGGCATGGATGATGGACACCTACTCGATGCAGATGGGGTTCGCGGTGCCCGAAGTGGTGACGGGGAAGCCAATCGCGCTCGGCGGCTCGCTGTTCCGCCACGAGGCGACCGGGGCCGGCGTGGTGATGGTCGTCGAACGCTGCTGCGCCAAGCTCGAGATCCCCCTGGTCGGGCAGCGCTGCGTCGTCCAGGGCTTCGGCAACGTCGGCGGCATTGCGGCCGGGGAGCTCCAGGACAAGGGCGCCGTCGTGGTCGGCGTCTCGGACCTCTCGGGCGGGCTTCACGACGAGGGCGGTCTCGACATCCCGGCGCTGCGGGCCTACGCGGAGGCGAACGGCTCGCTCGCCGGCTACGAACGCTGCGAGCGCGTCACCAACGAGGAGCTGCTCGAGCTGCCGTGCGACATCCTCGTGCTTGCCGCGCGGGAGGACCAGGTGACAGGCGAGAACGCCGGACGGGTGCAGGCGCGCATCGTCGCTGAAGGCGCGAACGGGCCGACCTCGGTCGAGGCGGACGCGATCCTCGCCGAGCGCGGAATCCTCGTCCTGCCGGACGTCCTCACCAACGCCGGCGGCGTCACGGTCTCGTACTTCGAGTGGGTCCAGGATCTCGGGCGGCTCTTCTGGGACCGCAACGAGATCAGGGCGAAGCTCGCGGACAAGCTCGCCGACGCATTCGACCGCGTCTGGCGCCTGGCCGACGAGCAGGGGCTCTCGCTACGGAGCGCGGCGCTCGTCGCAGGGATCCGCGAAGTCGGCGCGGCGCTCACCGCGCGCGGCATCTACCCGTAATGGACCGCGTGCGCGATGCGATGGTCCCGGAACCGCGGGCGCTGAGCGGCGACTCGCCGGCTCAGGAGGCTGGTGAGCTCCTGTCGCGTCCGGAGGTCCGGGCGGTGTTCGTGGCCGAGGACGAGCGCCTCGCAGGGGTGATCACTCGCGGAACGCTCGTGCGCGACGTCGTTGCGGCGGGCCGCGACGCCGCGAAGACCCCGGTGCGGGAGATTGCCGAGCCGCCTCGGTACACGCTCGACCCTGAGCTTCCGCTCGACGAGGCGTTCCGGTTTCTCGAGGACAACGACCTCGCGCGCGTGCCGGTGACCGAGGAAGGGCGTCTCGTCGGGGTGCTCTCCCGAAGCTCCTTGCAGCGGCGCCTGGCCGAGGACGAGCCGCCGCCTCTCGACGAGGACCCGGGGACGGTCTACTAGGTTCCCGCGCTACCGGGTCACGCGATTTTTCGAAGTCGTTACCGGTCTCTCATAAGAAATTCACGGTCCGTGCCGATGATGGTCTGGAATGAACGAGCTCGTCGTGGCCGCCTGGTCGATGACGGAGGCGGCGGCGGCGCACCTCTCTGGGGTGTCCATGCCGCTTCTCGCCGCGGGACTGGCACTTCATGCGCTCAAGCTCGCGGCCCGGGCACGAGCGTGGCAGAACGTCCTCCGAGTGTCGTTCCCTGACCGGTGCGTCAGCTTCCGCGACGCAGCCATCCCGTACTTCGCCGGAGTCGGCGCAGGTGTGATCGTGCCGCTCGGCGGTGGCGAGGTGCTGCGCGTCGCCCTCGCACGGACGCGGCTACGCACCGACGAAGACGCCGCCTCGACCGCGACGATCGTCGGATCACTGGCAGTCGAGAAGGCGCTCGACTTCGTCGTGGCTCTGCTCGTCGTAGCGTGCGCGGCCACGGTCGGCGCCTTGCCGAACGGTGCGCTACACGGACGATTGGCCGCGGGCGCAAGTCCGCTCGTCGCCGCCGTCATCGCCGGAATCGCCTTGGCGGCGGCGCTCGGCTGCTTGTATTGGCGCCGGCCGTTGGCCTCCTCGGCGCGTCGGCTCGTCCGTGGCCTGGCCGTCCTCCGCCGCCCGAGCCGCTACCTGACTACGGTCGCCTCGTGGCAGCTCCTCTCCTGGGCTCTGCGCTTCGCGGCGATCGTGGTTTTCCTGTACGCGTTCCACGTGCCCGGTGCTTTGGCCGTCGCGCCGATCGTTCTGTCGCTCCAGTTGCTCGCGGGAGCCGTCCCCTTGACGCCCGGAGGCGCGGGAACCCAGCAGGCGCTGATGGCGGCGGCGCTCGGTAGCGCAGCGGTCGTCGGCTTCTCTGCCGGCACTCAGGCAGCGACGATGCTCGTCGATCTCGCGCTGGGAACCGCTGCGCTCGCGAGCTGCGGCATTCGGCCGGGCCTACGCATCCTCCGGCCCTCCGCGATAACGGCCTTGCTCTAGACCGGCGCTATACTCCGTCGAGCGACGCGGGGTGGAGCAGTCAGGTAGCTCGCCGGGCTCATAACCCGGAGGTCGCAGGTTCAAATCCTGCCCCCGCTACTGCGAAAGGCGCCGGAAACGGCGCCTTTCGCTGTTCAGCGAAGTCGGATTTAAGACGAGCGTAATGACTTCGCCCCTAGCATGAGCGTCGCCTTCGAGCGCCGTTTGCGCCCGCTTTGCGAGTCCTTGGGAGCCGCCGGTGATGCATGTCATGGAGGAGGATCGCCCGATGAAGCCCCGCGGCCCGTCGTTGCGTTGGCCTGCGTTGGTCGCGGGCGTCGTTGTGATAGTCATGCTGATGCCGGCGAGTGCGGTTGCCAAGAAGCCGCCGGGCGGCGGTGGCGGCTTTTCGACGACGAGCACGTACGTGAAGAACTACGCAGATGTGCTCAACGGTGCCGAGTTCAGCCTGACGCCCGAGGACGTGCAGGCGACTCTGGACGGAGGCTGGACCGCGCTGGCGCTCACGAGCAATGGCCCGAGCTGGCTGGTGAAGGCGAGCGCCGTCGGTGCCCCGCAGTGGCAGGAGGAGGTCGGTTGCTTGAACGGCGCGCCCGGCGACTATGCCGACGAGGTCTCGTTGCAGCAGACGAGTGACGGTGGCTATGTGCTTGCCGGCGGCACGATTGGCTGCGGCTCGGGTAGCGACTGTCCCGAGTTGTCGGGGCTTCAGTGCGGCTTGATCGAGAAGCTCACCAGCGCCGGTGCCGTGGTCTGGGCCCGGGTCTACTCGGCCGGCGCGGACGGAACCGGGCTCTGGCAGATCAGACAGACGAGCGACGGCGGCTTCGTCGCCGTCGGGACAGCAACCGACGTCAACCACAACACCGGCGCGCTGATCCTTAAGCTCGACGGCCTCGGCAACGTCCAGTGGCAGCGGGAGCTCGGCCCGACGGGCACCAACCAGGCCTACTTCTACGGCGTCCAGCGGACAGCCGACGGCGGCTACGTCGCGGCAGGCGAGCTGGACACGGGCACGAACTCGAGCTACGGCCTGCCGTTGATCTCGGTGCTCGCCGTGAAGTTCGACGCGTCCGGGAACGTCAGCTGGCAGCGCGGCTTCAACGACAGCGGCCCCACGGGCGTCACCGCGACCGAGCACGTGAACGCGCTCGTGCAGACGTCGGACGGCGGCTACGTGCTCGGCGGCGACTGGAACAGCGCGACGTATCCCGGGACGTGCTGCCAGGGTGCGCTGCTCCTCAAGCTGACCTCGGCCGGTGCCATCCAGTGGCAGCAGGCCTACTCGGGCGGCGTCGACTGCTCCTTGGGCTACGGCTGCAGCGGCGGCGGCGTCTACTCGCTGCACCAGACAGCAGACGGCGGCTACCTTCTCGCCGGCGACAGCAACGTCGAGCTGGGCGCCGAGGCGCCGCTTGTCCCCTGGCTGGCAAAGGTCGACGGCAGCGGCGCGCTCGTCTGGCAGGAGAACGACTACCAGTCGCTCCCCAGCACCGGAGCGCCGCTGAGCGAGTACTTTGCCTCGTCGACGCTCACCGCGACCGGCCCGCTCGCGATTGGCTCGACCGAGAACTACGCCATCGGTCGCAACGAGCTCTTAGGCGTCCAGACCGATCCGAACGGGAACGTCGGCGCCTGCTCGCAGATCCACCCAGCGTCGGCGCTGAGCGCCACCAATCCGGGGCTCTCCCCGCTCGCACCGGGTCTGACGGCGACATCGAGCACGGTCTCGCAGAGCTTGTCGCCCGCGCAAGTGCGGGCGACCACGGCGACTGCATCCGCCAGCCAGTGTTAACGCGATCGAGGCGGCTCATCGCAGGTTCAAATCCTGCCCCCGCTACTCGGAGAGGCGCTGGAAACGGCGCCTTTCGCTTCTTCGGTGAGCTATGCGGCTGCCATAACTAGCGCTTCTCGGTGGGGGCAACACCGGCCGCGCAATGGCCAGGATCGGTGCGGCAGGAGGGCGTGACGGCCCGGGTTCGAGTCCCGTCGGATCGACTGTTCCCTGCAGGCGATCGTGGGTTGCATGTCGACAGAGAGGCGGTTAGCCTCACTCCGGAAGGCATGACTGGGGAGAGGGCGCACCGGCGACCCGCGCTGCTGGTGGCAAGCGCGATCTTGCTCGCGAGCGGCCTTTCGCTCGCGGAGGCCGGGGCTAGCTCTAGCTCCTCGGCGCCGCTCGTCATCGCAGTCGAGGGGCCGCAAAGCGGGGCGCAGGCGGCAAACGGCGTCGACCAGCTCCGTGGCGTCCGCCTGGCTGTGAAGCAGCTGAACGCGCGCGGTGGGCTCTGGGACGGCCGAAAGGTGGCGGTCTTCGGGGCCAACGACAAGGCCGACGCGGCGAACGCGAAGGCGGTCGCGCGGCAGGTGATCGCGAAGGGGATCCGCTTCGTGATCGGTCCCTACAACTCGTCGGTCGGACTCGAGAACCTGCCCGTCTATCGGCGAGCCAAGGTCCTGCCGCTTTGGATGACCTCGCGGGACGAGACGGCGGGCGTGGGCGCGACCACCCAGCCGATGAACACGCAGATCGCTCCCATCGAGCAGCGCTACGTGAAGCGCTTGGGTGCAAGGCGCGTCGCCATGCTCGTGGACGACACTCCCAATGGCGCCTTCACGAAGGGCATGGCCGACCGGCTGCGGGCGGCGCTCCAGCGGCAAGGCGCTTCCGTGACCTGGACATCGGTTCTGGAGGCGACCGACCCTGGGGCGACGGGCAGTTACTACGCCGATCGGGTGGCGATGGCGCTCAAGTCGAAGCCTGACCTCGTCTACGTCAGCACCTATTTCCCGGCAGGAGCTCAGATCGCCAAGGCGCTCGCCGCGTCAGGCACTACTCCACGCTGCCTGATGGGGCTCGCGAACGTCGACAACGGCTTCGTCGCGCAAACCACGCTTGCGGAGGCGCAGCGGTGCGTCTTCAGTGGCGTGCCGGCCGCCAACCAGATGCCGTCCGCCAAGACGTACGTGCGTCAGTATCGCGCGACCTTCAGAAAGACTCCTGGGGTCTGGGGCTCGTTTACCTACGACTCCGCCAGGATTCTCTTCGCAGCGATCGACCGGGCCAAGAGCCACGGCTTCGCAGCCGTCGAGCGTCAGCTCCGAGCGACCAAGGGCTACCGGGGCGCCACCGGCACGATCACGATTAACCCGAAGACCGGTTACCGGACGAACGTTCCCGTCAGCATCCTTCGGGTCGACAGCCGGAAACGGTTCGTAATCGCAAAGTAGCGCTCGTCTCAGCCTCGAAGGACATGCCCGAACTGCGTGTGGTCGCGCGCCCGACGTCCCCCGCATAGACCTGCGAGCGAATCGATCCGCTGGCGGCCTTTCCAACCCGACGTCTCACGCGCGCACGACGAGGCCGGACTCGTAGGCAGCGCACGCCCGGAGCCAGTCTGACCTCCAGTGGCCCTGTTCGTCCGACAGGATGTCTTCGAGCACGGCTGCCCGATCCGTCGGAGTGACGGGCGCGACAGCCGCGAGCTGCTGGACCCGAAAAGGAAGCGGAAGGTCTGTCCGAACGAGCGGCAGCGCGAGGACGGCATCCGCCGGCGTAAGCGTCACGTCGAGCGTCTCTGCCGCCAGGCTGCGGCGGTCGTCCGTGTCGCAATCGAGCCTGTTGGCGACCGCGCCGATCTCCTCCGCCCCGTACCGCACTGCGAGGAGTGCGAGGACGCGCCCGCGCAGGAGCTCGAGCTCGTCGCCGAGCGCGTGCGCGAGCTCCGAGCCGGCACCCACCACCTGCCTGACCGCCGCGCAGCGGGCGAAATGCTCGGCGTCGGCCCGAAGCGTCCGATCAAGCGCCGCGGAGATCGGCACGGGGTCGGCACCCGCCGCAGCGAGCGCCGTGAGCACAGCGCGCCCGAGCTCCCGGTCGCGATGCTCGATGTACGGGAAGAGACACATCGCCGCCTGGTCTGGCGACGCAGCCCTTGTTGCCCGCACCAGGCGCACGGTCGCGGGCGTGGGCTGCTCCGACGTCTCCGCGAGCACGGCCGCGATCCGGGGCAGCGCCGCGTCGCCGAGGCGTCCGAGAGCCGCGGCCGCCGCGCTCATCGTGGCCGGGACCTCGAGCGCCGTCACCACCTCGTCGATGAGGTCGACGTCGGCAGGCCCAATCGCCGCCAGCGCCTCGGCCCGCATGCTCGAGTCGGGGTCGCGAAGCAGCGATCGCACCGTCGTGCGAAGGCGGGCTTGGGCCTCACCGTCACCCGTCTCCGCGAGCCGCACGAGAGCCGGAAGGTACACGTCGGGTCGAGGGTCATCCGCGAGCAGAGCCAGCTCGCCGTGCTCGCCCGAGGCCTCGGAGGCGCTCGGAAGGAGGTCGAGCGCCAGCCTCACAGCTCGCCCGTCGTCGCTTCCGAGCATCTCGTGCAGGAACGCGGCAGTCTCAGCGTGCTCAACATTCACAGGAGCGTCACGCAGCAGCCGGTGCTTCAGCGCAACGACGAGCGAGCGCGCGTAGTCGCCATAGAGCAGGACCGCAGCGGCAGTCCACGCGACGCAGACGACGACGGTCACTGCGATGATCACGGCGACCGAGGCTCCGGCTGTGCGCAAGGCGAAGAGCACGACGCCCGTAACGCCGATTGCCATCGGCAGGCCTGCGCCCTCGACCACCGATTGCACGGCAAGCCTGTCCTCGAGCGGGAGCACCTGGAAGGACGTGTTGAGCGACGCCCTCGTGACGCCGTCGGTCAACGCGACGTCGGCGATTCGGGCGGAGGCCACGAGCGCGAACAGGGCGAGCGACTCAGGGCCCGCGGTTGTCGCCGAGACGAGCATCGCCACCGCGAACACCAGCACCACCGCCGGATTCGCGACGATCCCGAGCCGGAGCCCGAAACGTCGCAGGAGCGGCGCGGCGAGGAGCGCGAGGAACACAAGGCTCACGGCGTTGAGAGCGATCGTGAACCGCGACAGGAACTGCGCGAGGCTATCGGCGCTGGCGAATCGGGCCGCGGCGCGGTCGAACAGGATGTACTCGGCCATGTAGGTGCCCGCGGCGGACAGGACCTGGTAGGCCATGAGGAGCAGCACAAAGCGGCTGGAGAGAAGCAGGTGGAGTGGGGGTCGCGGTAACCCATGCGGTGCGCGCTCCACCTGGCCCAGCCGTTCGGCGAACCGGGCGGCCGTAACTGTGAGCAGCATGACGAACGCAACCTGGGCGATCGCGGCGATGAGAAACAGGGCGTTCGTCCCGCCGGGAAGGCGCAGCAGAGGTATGGCCACGAGGCCGCCGGCAAGGAAGCCGACCGCGAAGCCGGAGACGATGCGTGGGAAGTGAATCCGGATCTGCTGAACGTCGAGCAGCCGTCCGGCCTGCCCACCGACGAAAACGAAGCCAACCTGGAGCAGGATCGGGAAGAGCACGAGCAGCGGCGCGGAGACCCAAACACCCGACCACAGCGTGAGCACCGCCCACGCCCCGAAGAAGAAAAGCCCAACGAGGGACTCGACGAGAATGGCAACGTGTGGGAGCGGCCGGTGCCGGACAACCCGCGCGATCCACGCGGCGATGAGCGTTCCGAAGAGCGCGATCGCGACGAAAGTGACCGGAAGCCATTTCGACCCGTAGGCGGCGAGGAAGATCGCACTCGACGCGATCACGAGTAGCGACTGGCTCAGACCGAACACGAACGCCTGTGCGGCCAGCAGCCTGACCACACGGCCCGCGTGGTTCACTCGAGCACGGCGGACTCGTCGGCGCGGTCATCGGCACGCTCGCGCAGGCGCAGGACGAGCGCCCTGATTACCTCGGTGGCGAGCTCGGGCCGGTCGGCAAGCAATTCGTCCAGCACGGCCTTGCGCAACCTCAGGAGCAGCGTCGAGTCGACTGCCGTGACCGACGCCGACCGCGGGCCGGGCACGAGCACCGCGAGCTCTCCAACTGACGAGCCGGCGCCGAGCTCAGCGAAAACCTGACCGCCATGATGCACACGGACGCGACCGCTGACGACGACGTAGAGGCAATCCTCCACCGCGCCGTGCTCGATGAACGTCGAGCCCGGCTCGACCGTCACCTCTTCCGCGGTCGCGGCGACCGAGGCGAGCATACGCCCCGGCACCGCGGAGAACAGATCGACCTCGTGAAGGGCCGCCACGCGCTCGACCAGCATCATGACCCATGCAGACGCTCGAGCATCGAGACGAGCTCGGCGGCAGCGTACGGCCGGAACCAGGTCCGCACGTAACGGTCGCCGGGGATCACCAGGAGCTCGAGCTCCAGCTCGGCCGTCACGTCGCCGTTTCGCTCCGCCCGCCGGATCACTCCCGTCGTGCCGACCGGCACCCACGGACTCAACGCAGCCGCCGGATACCCGCCGGTCGGCTGCACGCGCAGCCCGCGTGCGGTCGGAATGTAGACGAAGCCTGAGGGAGAGCCGGCTGTCATGACGATCTCACCCGCCGCCACACGTACGCGTCTGAGATCGGCGAAGGCTTCATCAAGTTCGAGCCCGTCGACCTTCGCTCCGCCCTGCGCGAGCTGCTTGAGGACGTGGCGAGCCTCGTTTGAACGTGGATCGACGGCGGCGCCGCGGTGGAAGCGTCGCCACTCCTGCTGGGTCGCGCCCTCGGGGCTTGCAAGCTCGGCCTCGACGGCGCTGATGCGTCCGGCCGACTCGGGATGCACCGCCGCGACGAGCCGCGCGACAAGGTTCGCGAAGTCTGGGTTGTCTCGCGGACGCTCCACTTGAACATGGGGTTCGTCGGTAATCGCGGGGGCAGGAAGATCGAGCGCTGGAGTCCCGGCCGTGAGCATTGGCAGGACGTCCGCGAGGATCTCGCCGATTACCAGCGCAGCGCTCCCGGCGGCCGCGATCGCTGCTTCGGGCTCGAGGTACGCGCCGCGGTGGAAGGCGATCCGCACCTGGCCTTCGGCCGTCACCGTCACCGCCCGCAGGTTTGCCTCGCCGGCGCTTCTCGCGTTGTGGCCGCGAAGCAGGTACAGGTTGGCATCGTCCGCCGTCCGCATCGAGAAAACGACTTCTCCCGTGGCCGCGTCGATCAGGATCTCGTACCCACCGGTCGTCCGCAGTGAGGTCCCTCGCTGCCGAAGGGCGTCCGCAACCCGAAGCAATCGGAGTGCGTCGAGCACGTCATCGGCAAGGTTGCGGTGCGCGACGTCCTGCGACGTGAGCCAAGCGAACGAGTCCTCGAGTGGGCTTTCGTACCAATCTGCGTTCGCCGAGGGGACGAACGGGTCCGCATCACGAGCGGAGAGCACCTCGTCCGCAACCCGGTGCGTCTCGAGGTCGGTCAGCACGGCGCGCTGGATCAGATTCCGCAACGCATCCCTGTCGTCGAGCAGCGACGCGGGGACGAGCGACTTGCTGTGAACGAGAGTGAGGCTGAGCAGCTCGCGGAGGACGACGTGGGACGGGACCCGAAGCGGCGCCGCTTCCTGGACCGCATGCAGCCGCTGCGCGAGCGGTCCGTCGAAGACAAGGAGGGGGTCGATCAGGTCCTCAAACTCGGCTGCGAACACCGCGTGCGCCGCGTAGATCGGGTGGAGCCGCCGCCCCGCCGTTGTGAGGTCGACCATGCCGATGTCGTGCAGATATGTCGCGAGCAGACCGTAGGCGACCAGGAACGCGAACCGCTCCGACGGGCGCGGTGAAATCAGCAGGCCGTTCGCCGTTTCGGCGAGATCGTGGTAGCAGGCCGCGACATCGCGTACGTGGATCGGGCCGTGATCCGAGAAGAGCGCGGGATGATTGATCGGGTCGGCGAGGAACAGCGGATCTGCGAGAAGTCGCTCGAGCTTCGCGGCCTGCTCGATCGGGCGCAGGTACCGCTCCTCCAGCTTGTCGAGCACCGTGGCCGGAACCGGCGCGTCCCCCCGCACCTCGTCCAACACCATGGCGACGAGCCTAACCGTTTGGCGCGGCGACTTCCGCCGCGGCGGCGAAGCGCGGTCAGGCGGAGGAGAGTGTGTACGCGGCGGCGTCGGAAACGCCGCCTTTCGCTTACTACACTCGCGCTGATGGCGTGGGAATCCGATGCGTTGATCGTCGACGCGCTGCGCAGCCCGATCGGCAAGCGCAATGGGACGCTCTCGGCGATGCGAGGCGACGAGCTCGCTGCCCAGGTTCTGAATGCGCTCCTCTCTCGCCACGAAGTCGATCCGGTCGAGGTCGAGGACGTCCAGATGGGTTGCGTGACCCAGATTGGCGAGCAGGGCTGGAACATCGGCCGCATGGTTCCGCTCGTCGCCGGCTGGCCGGAGTCCGTTTGCGGGACGAGCGTCGACCGCCAGTGCGCGTCCTCGCTGCAGGCCGCGTTCAACGCCGCGGCCGCGGTCTGGTCGGGACAGCTCGACCTCGTCGTCGCCGCGGGCGTCGAGATGATGTCGCGCGTTCCAATGGGCTCGAACGGCGGCGACCTGTCGCCGCAGTTGCTCGAGCGCTGGCAGATCGTGCCGCAGGGAATCTCGGCCGAAGTGATAGCGCAGGAGTGGAACCTCTCCCGCGAGGATCTGGACGCCTACTCGTACGAGTCCCACCGCCGCGCAGTTGCCGCAATCGACGAGGGCCGCTTCGAGCGCGAGCTCGTTCCGGTCGAGCTGCCGGCCGAATCGACGCCGGGCTCGGTCGGCCGCGGGCCTGCGGCCGACGGTTCTCCGAGCGCCGCTGCGGCGACCGCAGTCGCGCGACACGTGTTCGCAGTCGACGAGGCGCCGCGGCGGGACACGTCGCTCGAGAAGATGGCGCAGCTCGAGCCCGCGTTCGTACCGGGCGGGAAGATCACGGCGGCAAACTCGAGCCAGATCGTCGACGGCGCCGCGGCGATGTTGATCGCGAGCGAGCGAAAGGCCGACGAGCTCGGGCTCGAGCCGCGGGGCCGGTTCCTCGGATTCGGCCTCTCCGGCGTCGACCCGTACCGGATGCTGCACGGCAACCCGCAGGCATGCGAGCGCGCGCTGGCGAAGGCCGGGCTTGCCTGGGACGACGTCGCCTTGGTCGAGGTGAACGAGGCGTTTGCGTCCGTTGTGCTCCAGTTCGTGCGCGACGCGGGGTTGGAGGACCGGATGGCCGACGTGAACCCGAACGGCGGCGGCATCTCGCTCGGCCACCCGCTCGGCGCGACCGGCGCCAGGATCACGGCGACGCTGCTCAGCGAGCTCGAGCGGCGCGGCGAGCGCTACGGCATCGCGACGATGTGCATCGGCTTCGGTCAGGCGCTGGCCGGCGTCGTCGAGCGGCTCTAACCGGTGTAGAGCACGCGCTCGTCGTCTCCGTCCCGCGTCGCGCGCCCTGACCGCGCGAGCCGCTCGAGATGCGCGAGCGTCTCCGCGACCGCGAAGCGGCGCTCCGTCGGCGAAAGGTCGTCTCCGAAGACGTGTAGCGAGACCTCGTAGGCGCTTCGCGGCTCGTCGGTAAGCGCCGCCTTCGTCGCGTCGAGCCGCCGGCGGTGGTGCTCGGCGAGCTCACGTGCGCGCGCAGCAGGGTCGCCGATCGGTTCGCCGTGGCCCGCGTACGCGATCCGCGGCCCGAGCTCGACCACCCGCTCGAGCGATCCAAGGTAGTCGGCGAGGGGATCGGGCTGCGCCTCCGGGTAGATGCCGACAGTCGGGCTGATCCGCGCGAGCAGCGCGTCGCCCGCGATCAGGACGCCGTCGCGAAGGAGCGCGAGGTGGCCGTCCGCATGCCCCGGCAGGTGGACGATCTCCCAGCCGTCCAGCGAGCCGCCCGGCTCGAGCGGCTCGGGATCCACGGGGACGCGCACGAACCGCCGCAGCGCCTCCGAGTCGCGACGGAGCTCCGGAAGCTGTGCGTCCGGCAGGCCATGGGCAACCATGTGCCGCTCGAGCCGGTCGCGCGACGCTCCGTCGCCCCACACCCGCGCACACTGCTCATGGTCAAGGCGGCCCTCAAAGACGGTTGCGCCCGTGAGCTCGGCGACCGTGGCTGCATCGCCGACGTGGTCGGGATGGAAGTGCGTGACGACGACGCGCTCGAGCGGCCCGTCGAGCGACGCGAGCACCGGCGTCCACCGCGCCTCGGCCGCGGGGAGGCCGAGCCCTGCGTCGACGAGGATCCAGCCGCCGTCCGAAGCGCGTACCAGGTAGCAGTGGACGTGGTCGATGCCGAGCGGGAGCGGAAAGGTGAGGCGCCGAATCTCGTTTTCGAGCTCGATCGGCTCCGGCATCGCCGTAAGCTACCCGGCCATGGCGCTGCTCGAAGTCGACGACGTCAGTCGCCGGTTCGGCGGCATCGTCGCCATCGACCATGTGTCGTTCGACGTCGGCGAAGGGCAGATCGTCGGCCTGATCGGGCCGAACGGTGCCGGCAAGACGACGGTGTTCAACCTGATCACGCGGATCTATCGGCCGCACGGCGGCGACATCCGAGTCGCCGGGCAGACGCTGCTCAAGGCCGCGCCGCACGCGGTCGTCAGTCGCGGGATTGCCCGCACGTTCCAGAACCTTGCCCTGTTCACCACGATGACTGTCAGCGAGAACGTGCTCGTCGGCGGTCACGCCGGGACGTTCTTCGCACGCGAGCGCGTGCTGCGCGAGCGCGCCGACGAGGTGATCGCGTACGTCGGTCTCACCGACGTCGCCGAGCGCCCGCTGCAGGGGTTGCCGTTCTCGACGCTCAAGCGCGTCGAGATCGCGCGGGCGCTCGTGTCGCAGCCGAAGCTGCTCCTGCTCGACGAGCCCGCGGGCGGCCTCCATCACCAGCAGGTCGGCGAGCTAGGCCGTTTCATTCGCTCGCTACGCGACGACTTCAAGCTGACGATCGTGCTCGTCGAGCACCACATGAACCTCGTCATGGGCGTCTCCGATCTCGTCCACGTGCTGGACTTCGGGCGCAAGATCGCGAGCGGTACCCCCGACGAAGTGCGGAAGGACCCGGCCGTGATCGAGGCGTACCTCGGAGCGGACATCGATGAGCCTGCTTGAGCTCGACAACGTCGTCGCGAGCTACGGCGCCATCGAGGCACTGCACGGGATCTCACTGCGCGTCGGCGAGCATGAGATCGTCGCCGTCCTCGGCCCGAACGGCGCCGGCAAGACGACGATGCTCCGCGCGATATCAGGGACGGTGAAGAGCACGGGCAACGTGGTCATCGGCGACCGCCGCCTTGCGCGCCGCTCGCCTGAGCGAGTCGCTCGGCTCGGCGTCGCCCATGTTCCGGAGGGACGCGGAATCTACGGCCAGCTGTCGGTCCGTGACAACCTGCGTATGGGCGCCTATACACGCCGCGGGCGCGACGGCTTCAAGCAGGACTACGAGCGGGTCGTCGGCTCCTTCCCGTGGATCGGCCGCCGCGCCCGCCAGAAGGCGGGAACGCTCAGCGGCGGCGAGCAGCAGATGCTCGCGATCGCCCGCGCGCTGATGAGCCGCCCGACGCTGTTGCTCCTCGACGAGCCGTCGCTCGGACTCGCGCCGCTCGTCGCGAAGGAGATCTTCCGGATCGTGCGGACGCTCAACCAGGAGGAGAGCGTCGCGGTGCTGCTAGTCGAGCAGAACGCGCGCTCGGCGCTCGAGCTCGCGTCGCGCGGGTACGTGCTCGAGGCCGGCCGGGTCGCGGTCGCCGGCGACGCGGCCGAGCTCCAGGCCAACGAAACGATCCAGCGCGTCTACCTCGGCTACTGATGCAGCAGTTCTGGCAACAGGTCGCGCTGGGGCTCGAGAGCGGGTCGATCTACGCCTCGCTGGCGCTCGCGCTCGTGCTCGTCTACCGCGCGACCGGCGTCGTCAACTTCGCCCAGGGCGAGATGGCGATGTTCACGACCTACATCGCCTCGACGCTACTCGCGCATGGGTTCGGCTACTGGCAGATGTTCGGCGCGACGCTAGCGATCGCGTTCTTCGGCGGCCTCGCGCTGGAGCGGACGGTGATCCGTCCGGTCGAGCGGGCGCCGGAGCTTACGGTCGTCGTCGTGACGGTTGGGCTGCTGATCGCTATCAACGGGCTCGCAACCTGGGTCTGGGGGCCGGAGATCAAGTTCTTCCCCAGCATGTTCCCGACCCACAGCTCGAAGATCGGCGGCGTGACGATCCCGCTCGACGCACTCGAGGTCACCGGCGTGATGCTCGGGATCGTGCTGACGATGTTCCTCTTCTTCCGGTACACGAAGCTCGGGCTTGCGCTCCGCGCGGTGGCGACCGAGCCGGATGTCAGCCGCCTGCTCGGGGTTCGCGTCGGCTGGATGCTCGCGATCGGCTGGGGCCTCGCCGCGCTGCTCGGTGCCGTCTCGGGCCTGCTCGCGGCGCCGATCTTCTTCCTGACGCCGAACATGATGCAGGGGATCCTGCTCTACGCGTTCGCCGCGGCGGTGCTCGGCGGAATCGACAGCCCAGTCGGCGCCGTCGTCGGCGGGCTTCTGATCGGGGTCGGGATCAACCTGCTGACGACGTACGTGCCGTCGATCACGGCGGAGCTCCAGCTGCCGGTCGTGCTCGGATTGCTTCTGCTCGTGCTGGTCGTGCGGCCGGCCGGGCTCTTCGGTGAGGCGCACGTGGAGCGCGTGTGAACTGGCTCGCCGGCTTCCGCGCCCTCCTGCTCGCGTCGTCGGTCGGGCTCGTCGTCCTGCTGCCCTTCCTCGTCAGCAACTACCACACCTACCAGCTCGCCCAGGTCGCGATCTACACGATCGCCGTGATCGGCGTAAACATCGTCACCGGCTACGCGGGCCAGATCTCGCTCGGCCACGGCGCCTTCATGCTCATCGGCGCGTACACGACCTCCTCGCTGATCGTCCACGCGAACTTCCCGTACGGCGCCACGATCCCGCTCGCTGGCGTGATCGCAGGCGTGGCCGGTTTCCTCTTCGGCTTCCCGGCCCTGCGGCTCGCCGGCGTCTACCTCGCGCTCGCGACCCTCGCGATCGCGACCGCGCTGCCGGGCGTCGCCGAGCACTTCTCCGGCCTGACCGGCGGAAGCATCGGACTACGGCTGCCGACGCCCACGCCGCCGTTCGGCTGGAACGTCTCGGACAACGTCTGGATCTACGTCTTGAGCTGGGCGATCGCGGGACTGATGTTCGTGCTGTCGTGGCTGATCCTCCGCGGCCGGTTCGGCCGCGCGCTGCGTGCGATCCGCGACCGCCACGCGGCCGCTGTCTCGTCCGGCGTCAACCTCGCCCTCTACAAGACGCTGGCCTTCGGGGTCTCGGCGGCGTTTGCCGGCGTCTCGGGCTCCCTCCTCGTGCTCTCGCTCGGTTACATCAACCCGAGCGTCTTCCCGCTGACCCTCTCGATCCTGCTGCTGACGGGCGCAGTGGTCGGCGGCTTGGGAACGCTTCCCGGCCCGGTCTTCGGCGGACTTCTGATCGTGTACCTCTGGGTGACGCCGTTTTACGCGAATCTCCAGCACGTGCCGAAGGACGCACCGCCGGTCATTTACGGCGTCCTGACGATCCTCGTCATGTTCGCTGTCCCGAACGGCATCGTGGGCACGCTGCGGCGGCTCGTTCGGGTCTCCAGGCGCGGCGCGACCGCAAAGGGTGCGACGACCACCGCCTAACACGGACTTCTCGACTACGTCAAAATAGGCACGAATCGGAATTACCGGTTCGACACCTACGAGAGGAGAATCGGTGAAGAGGACTGTCTTTGGCGGCCTGGTGGCGGTTGCGCTCGTGACAGTCGCCGTCGCAGGCGCCGCGTCTCAGAAGACGCCCGGGGTCACGAGTAAGCAGGTGGTCATCGGTGCGACGTTCCCCTACAGCGGGTTTGCGTCGGCCTACGGCACGATTGCCAAGGCCGAGACGGCCTACTACCAGTGGGTCGACGCGCACGGTGGTGTGAATGGCCGCAAGATCAAGTACATCACGCTGGACGACAGCTACAACCCCGCGAAGACGGTGCCGCTGACGAAGCAGCTCGTCGAGCAGAACCACGTGTTCGCGATCGTGGGCCAGCTCGGAACCGAGCCGGTGCTGTCCGTCCGCGACTACCTGAACTCCCAGAAGGTCCCGCAGGTGCTCGTCTCGACGGGCGCCAGCTACTGGGGAACGCAGTACAAGAAGTACCCGTGGACGATCGGCTGGCAGCCGAACTACGTTGCCGAAGGCGCGCTCTACGGCAGGTATATCAACGCCAAGCAGAAGAGCGCCAAGATCGCCGTCCTGTACCAGAACGACGATTACGGCAAGGATTACCTGCGTGGGTTCCGCGGCGGCCTGGCGGGGTCGAAGAGCAAGATCGTCGCCACGCAGGGCTTCTCGATCACACAGCCGACGGTCGCGCCGCAGGTTGCGCTGCTCGCCCACTCCGGCGCGAACACGTTCTTCATCGCGGCCACGCCGAACCCCTCGATCCAGGCGCTCGTGGTCGCCGACAAGCTGGGGTGGCACCCCCAGAAGTACCTGAACAACGTCTCGGCCACGAACGACCTGATGAACACGGCCGCAAAGCTCGCCGGCGACTCGACCGCCGTGAACGGGATCGTCAGCACGGCCTACACGCAGATCCCGGACGACCCGCGGTACGCGAAGACGCCCGGGATGAAGCTGTACCGCAAGGTGATGGCCAAGTACTACTCGTCGGGGAAAGTCACCGACGCGTTCAACGTCTACGGCATGGGCCAGGGCTGGGCGTTCGTCTACGCACTCAAGCACGCTGGCAAGAACCCGACGCGCAGGAGCCTGATGAATGCGCTCCTGCACACGAACACGAAGGCAAATCCGTTCCTGCTGCCGGGAATGGTGACGAAGACCTCACCGACGGATCACTTCCCGCTCGAGCAGGCGATGCTCGACAAGTTCCAGAACGGCCACTTCGTGCCGTTCGGGAAGCTCCTGACGTACCGCTAGGCAGTTCGTTCGCAGAGAGGCCGGCCGTCGCCGGCCTCTCTGCTTTACGCTCGCGGCTTGCCCGACTTCGCGCTGTCGGCCGAACAGGAGCTGATCCGGAGCTCTGCACGCGAGTTCGTCGAGCGCGAGATCGTCCCCTTTGCCCGCGACTGGGATCGCAAGGAGGAGCTCGACCGCGGCATCGTCCCGAAGCTCGCGGAGGTGGGCTTCCTCGGCTCCGCCCTGCCCGCGGAGCACGGAGGCCAGGGTCTCGACACGATCTCGTACTGCCTGATCATGGAGGAGCTGGGCCGCGCGGATTCCTCGGTGCGCGGCATCGTTTCCGTCAACGTCGGCCTCGCCGGCAAGCCGATCGCGCGCTACGGGACCGAGGAGCAGAAACGCGAGTGGCTGCCCAAGCTCACCTCCGGTGAGGCGCTCGGCTGCTATGCGCTGACGGAGCCCGGGTCGGGCTCGGATCCGGCCTCCCTCGTCACGCACGCACGGCGCGACGGCGATGCGTGGGTAATCGAGGGCTCGAAGATCTTCATCACGCTCGGTAGCTGGGCCGGGGTTGCGCTCGTCTTCGCGCGCACCGGCGACGAGGGGGCGCGCGGGATCACCTGCTTTCTGGTGCCGACCGACTCGACCGGGTTCAGCGCCCGGCCGATCAAGGGAAAGCTCGGGCTGCGCGCCCAGGATACGGCGGAACTCTTCCTCGACGGCGTTCGCGTCCCGGCCGGCTCGATGTTGGGCGAGGAAGGCGACGGCTTTCGCGTCGCGATGTCTGCGCTCGACAACGGCCGCCTCTCGCTCGCGGCGGGCTCGGTCGGAATCGCGCAGGGCTGCCTCGATGTGTCGCTCGCGTACGCGAGCGAGCGGAAGCAGTTCGGCAAGCCGATCGCTCAGTTCCAGCTCGTTCAGGAGCTGCTCGCCGAGATGGCCGTGGAGACCGAGGCGGCGCGGTTGCTCGTCTGGCGTGCGGCGTCGTTCGCCGACAGCGGGGAGCGCCACACGCTCGAGTCTTCCGTCGCCAAGTACTACGCGAGCGAGGTTTCCGTCAGGGCCGCAAACGCCGCCGTGCAGGTTCACGGTGGCTACGGTTACGTCGACGAGTATCCGGTCGGGAAGTACCTACGGGACGCGAGGGTGACGACGTTGTACGAGGGCACGAGCCAGATTCAGAAGCTGATCATCGGTCGAGCGCTCACCGGCGAGAGCGCGTTCGTCTGATGCCCGAAGCGGTCATCGTCGCGGCGGCGCGGACGCCGATCGGGCGGGCGCGGAAAGGCTCGCTGATCGATGTGCGTCCTGACGATCTTGTCGCGCACGCGGTCCGCTCGGCACTCGGGCAAGTGCCCGAGCTCGACGGCGGCGAGATCGTCGACGTGATGGTCGGCTGCGGGTTCCCGGAGCAGAAGCAGGGGATGAACCTCGGCCGGCGCACCGCGCTCTTGGCCGGTCTGCCGGCCGGCGTGCCCGGGACGACGGTGAACCGCTTCTGCGCCTCGAGTGCCCAGACGATCCGGATGGCCTTCCACGCGATCAGGGCGGGCGAGGGCGACGCCTTCGTCGCAGCCGGCGTCGAGTCCATCACGCAGGTCGACGGCTATCCGAAAGACGCCGAGGAGCTGCACCCGAAGCTGACCGGCCAGAACGGCGCGATCGCCAACGTCTACATCCCGATGGGCCTGACGGCCGAGAACGTGGCGGAGCAGTTCGAGGTCTCGCGGGAGGACATGGACCGCTACGCGCAGCGCTCCCAGGAGCGCGCGGTCGCGGCGCGGGGGTCGGGCTTCTTCGACCGCGAGGTCACGCCGTTCACCCGAGAGGACGGGACGGTGGTGAGCCGCGACGACGGGCCGCGGCCGGACTCGACGCTGGAGAAGCTCGCCCAGCTCGAGCCCGCGTTCCTTCCCGACGGCAAGGTCACGGCGGGGAACGCCTGCCCTCTCAACGACGGCGCCGCGGCCGTGATCGTGATGAACGAAGAGCGGGCGCGCGAGCTCGGGATTCAGCCTCGGGCACGGATCGTCGCGTCTGCGGTCTCTGGCATCGAGCCGGAGATCATGGGCGTCGGCCCGATCGACGCGGTGCGGCGTGTTCTCGACCGGGCCGGCATGACGCTCGGCGACATCGACGTCGTCGAGCTGAACGAGGCGTTCGCCGCGCAGGTGTTGCCCGTCTGTCGCGAGCTCGGGATCGATCCGTTCGGCGAGAAGCTGAACCCGCACGGCGGCGCGATCGCGCTCGGCCATCCGTACGGGATGACGGGCGCGCGGATCATGTGCACGCTGCTGAACGACCTCGAGACGATGGACGGCACGATCGGCCTCGAGGCGATGTGCGTCGGCGGCGGCCAGGGGTTCGCTTTGCTCGTCGAGCGGCTGTAACGTCCGAGCGTGCCGGAGCTGGATGCTCGCCGGCTACAGCGGTTGGAAGAACGTCGTCAGCCGCTGGGCCAGCATCATGTCGCCCTGGAGCTTCAGCTTGCCGCCCATGTACAGGGCGGGGCCCTGCGCCTTACCGGTCATCAGCTTCGCGAAGGACGCGACGTCGGTCGAAAGCGTCACCCGTGGGCTCTCGGCCGTGCCGGGGCGCGTCTCGCACCTCCCGTTCGCGATCTGGATCACGTACGGGTGCTCCGCCCCGTCGTCTGAGATCTGCCACTGGATCTCGCCCTCGACGTTCGTCGCGCTCTCCGGCTTGAAGCGTTCCTGCATCCCGTCGAAGATCCGGGCGAGCGTCGCCTCGGTTCCGGCGGTGCGGATCCGATCCGCGACCTCGTCGTCGCTGCCGTCGGCCAGCTGCTTCAGGTCCTGCTCCTCCGCCATCGTCCCTCCTATTGGTATGCCAGGTAGAGCACTTCGCCGACGAGAGCCGGCCTGTCGTGGTCGCGGATCTCGATCTCGACGCCGACTCGGAAGAGGACGCCGTTCGGCCGCCGTTCGGTGCCGCGCAGCGTCGCCTTCAGGCGCACGTCCGAGCCGGAGGGAACCGGCGAGGTGAAGCGCGCCTTCTCGACGCCGTAGTTGACGCCCATCTTCGCGTCCGTCACCGAGAAGACCTCGGAGAGCAGGGCCGGGATCAGCGACAGCGTCAGATAGCCATGCGCAATCGTGGTCCCGAACGGGCCCTGCGCCGCCGCTTCCGGATCGACGTGGATCCACTGATGGTCGCCCGTCGCCTCGGCGAACTGGTCGATGTTGCGCTGCGCGATAGTGAACCACGAGCTCGTCCCGAGGTCTCGCTCGCCCGCCTGCTCGAGCTCCTGGATCGTCAGCTGCGTCGCCGTCACCCGCTCCTTTCCTGGGCCAACGCCCGCAGCGCCTTCCGGTCGACCTTGCCGACGGGCGTCAGCGGGACGCTCGGCACGATGCGGACCTCGCGAGGGTACTTGTAGCCGCCGATCCGCTCCTTCGCATACGCGACCAACTCCTCGTCCGTGAGCTCATCACCGGGGCGCAGCGCGACGAACGCGACCACCTCCTCGCCGCGCTCCTCGTCCGGCCTGCCCACGACGCCGACCGCGACGACTGCCGGGTGCTCGAGCAGCGCGTCCTCGACGTCGCGAGGAAAGACGTTGAAGCCGCCGCGGATGATCAGGTCCTTCTTGCGGTCGACGACGAAGAGATAGCCGTCCTCGTCCACGTAGCCCATGTCCCCGGTGTGCAGCCAACCTCCGCGTAGCACGTCCGCCGTCTGCGCCGGGTCGCGCCAGTAACCGAGCATCACGAACGGCATCCGGCAGCAGATCTCGCCGACCTCGCCCGGCGGCAGCTCCTCGTCACGCTCGTTGGCGACCCGGAGCTCGACGCCGGCGACTGGCTTGCCGACCGAGCCCGGTCGCACGGCACCCGGTGGGTTCGTCGAGACGAGCGCCGACGTCTCCGTCAGGCCGTAGCCTTCGCGGAGCTCAACCTGCGGCAGCCGGTCGGCGAAGGCACGGATCGACTCCGGCGCCAGTGGGGCTGCCCCGCACACGATCTGGCGCAGCGAGCCGAGCTCGTAGTCCTCGAGCGGCGCCACGAGCAACGCCTGCACCATCGACGGGACGAGCGCGCTCACTTGCAGTTCGCGCTCTTCGACGAGCGACAGGAACGCGAGCGGGTCGAACCAGCGAAGCAGCGCCGTCGTCGGCGCTTCCACGGCGTGCAGAGCCGCTGCCGTGACGAGCAGCCCGTAGGAATGCGAGAGCGGCAGCGTCACCAGCGAGCGGTTGATCCCGGGGATGTAGCTGGCGTCGTGGCCGGCCTTGCCGGCGCGCCAGATCGCCTCGTGGGAGAGCATCACGCCTTTCGCGCGCCCAGTCGTGCCGCCGGTGTACAGGAGCGCCGCGAGCTCGTCATCGCCCCGTGGAACGATCTCGCCCGGATCGGTCTGCTCCAGCTCGGCGAACGACACGCTGTCGACGGTGTCGCCGGCGACGATCGTCTTCACGTCGGTTCCGGTGTCCCGCACGGTCGCCGCAAGCTCCGGCGTCGTCATCAGGGCGCTCGCCTCCGAGTCGACGAGCACGTGGCGGAGCTCGGCGGCCGAGAGCAGGAAGATCGCCGGCGTGATCGCGGCGCCTGCGCGCCAGATGGCGGAGTAGGCGATCCTGATCTCAGGGCAGTTCGACATCAGCACGACGACCCGGTCGCCGGCGCCAATCCCTAGTTGCGTCAAGCCGCTCGCGAGCCGGCAGGCGCGCTCGAAGAGGCGACCCGACGAGTGCCATTCGTCCTCGAAGAAGAGCGCGTCGCGGTCGCCGTGTCGGTCGAGCGACTGCTCGGTCAGCCGTGCGAGGTTGTGCTCGCCGGGCCGCTCAGCCAACTTGCAGCGACTGGCCGCCGGCCTTGGCCATCATCGCGATCATGCCCGGAGGCGCCGCGCCGTCGGGTAGCCGCTCGCGCAGTTGCGCCAGCAGCTCCTGCGGCTCCCAGGGGCCGTCGTGGGCGACCAGCTCGCCGGCGTCCCAGGGCCGCAGCACGTTGACGGCGCCGCCGTAGACAAAGAAGACCTGGCCGGTCATGTCCTGCGCCTCGTCCGCGCAGAGGGCGACCAGTACCGGCGCGACGTTGGCGGGATCGAGTGGATCGAACCCAACCTCGGGCGGCAGCAGCTCGCCGAACGTCTCCTCGGTCATCCGCGTGCGGGCGTTCGGGGCCAGGCAATTGACGGTGACGCCGTAGCGGCCGAGCTCCTGTGCTGCGATCAGCGTGAACGACGCTATCGCGCCCTTGGCGGCGCCGTAGTTCGCCTGGCCGACATTTCCGAACACGCCCGATGGGCTGGACGTGTTGATCACGCGGCCGCGCACCTCCTCGCCGGCCTTCGAGCGCTCGCGCCAGTACGCGGCAGCGTGCCGCGTCGGTGCGAAGTGGCCCTTCAGGTGAACGGCGATCACGGCGTCCCACTCGTCCTCGCTCATGTTCACGAGCATCCGGTCCCGCAGGATCCCGGCGTTGTTGACGAGGATGTCGAGGCGGCCGAATTGGTCAACCGCCTGCCCGATCAGCCGCTCGGCGCCGGCGAAGTCGGCGACGTTCTCGTAGTTCGCGGCCGCCTCGCCGCCGGCCTCGCGGATCTCGCTCGCGACCTGCTCGGCGGGGCTTCGGTCGGAGCCCTCCCCGGAAAGCGAGCCGCCGAGGTCGTTGACGACCACCTTCGCGCCCGCCCGCGCGAGGGCGAGCGCGTGCTCGCGGCCGATTCCGCGGCCGGCGCCGGTGACGATTGCGACCTTGCCCTCGAGCATCGCCGCGATTCTATGGACGGTACTGCGCGAACAGCAGCTCTAACGTCGTTTGCCGCGTCGCAACGTGCACGAGGTCGTACGGTGTGATGCCGACAGCTCGGACGACCCAGTCGTCGCCGACGTCGAGCACGTTGATGCACGCCGGCGCTTGCTCGAAGCCGCCCAGGAAGACCCGTTCCCGCGTGAGGGCGTGTGAGAGGATGGCGCGGTTGACGCCGCCGTGGAGGACGGCGAGCGCGACGTCCCAGCCGGGGTCGGAGAGCAAGCGGCCTACCGCGGGCAGGACGCGGTCGAGCAGCGAGCCGATCGTTTCGCCGTCGAGGAACCGCCGCTCCTCCGGTACCACTCCGCTGAAGCTGCCGACGAACGCCTCCTCGAGGTCGTCTGCCGGGATGTCCGTCAAGCGTCCGGGCTCGAGCTCGCGCAGCTCAGGCCACGACTCGGCCTCGATGCCGGGCGCGACGATCCGCGCCGTGGCGAGCGTACGGGCGAGACCGCTCGTGATCACTCGATCGAAGCGGACGTCGCCGAATGCCTGCGCGGCGGCGCGGGCCTGATTCTCGCCTTCGGCGGTGAGACCCACGTCCGCGACGCCGACCGGGCGGCCGTGATCGTCGAAGTACGCGACCTCGGCGTGGCGCATCAGGTAAAGGCGACGCCTGCTCACCCGTAGCGCTCCAGGTAGCGGGGGTTGGCGATCCGGAGCTTCGCCGCCACGTGACGCTTCAGCAGCGGCAGCGTGCCGTCCGGGACGTCGTCGGCGCGAATCCGCCGCGCCAGTTCCAACAGCTCCTCCGGCGAGAGCTCGTCCTCGGCCGGGGACTCGAGCTCGCGCTGCGCGATCCCGAGCGCGTTGATGGCGACGAGCGTCCGGAACCGCAGCCGCGGGTCGGCAAGCGACGGCAAGACCTCCCGCTCGAGGAACTCCCGCGTCGCCTCGACGAGCTCCGGCGCGGCCGGCCGGTCGCTCACGCCCGTTCCAGGAGGTCGAGCAGCTCGTATTCCATTTCGGCCGCGAGGCGGCCGAGCACTGCGAGCTCAACGCTCCGCTCCTGGCCGTTCAGGTGTCGGCGCGACTGCGTCAGGGCGCCGACGGCCCACTTGACGTTGCCGAGCACCTCCCACCAGAACAGGTCCTCTTCGGTCATGTCGCGGCCGGTCAGCTCGACGTAGCGCTCGAGATACGGCGCGACGTATCCGATCCCGCCGAGGTGCAGCTCGTCGGCGCCGAACCGCCAGGCGCGGACGAGCGGCCAAGCAACGTCCTCGCGTGGGTCCCCGACGTGGGCGAACTCCCAGTCGAGCAGGTACTCGAGGCCGCGCTCGGAGACGACGACGTTGCCGAGGCGGAAGTCCCCGTGCGAGACGACCGGCTCGAGCGGCTCCGGCCTGTGGTCGTCGAGCCAGCGCAGGCCGAGCTCGATCGCCGGGTGCGGCTCGCCGACGGAGTCGAGCTCGGCCTCGAACTGCTCGAGCACGTCGCGTTCCCCGAGGAACGGGACGCGCTCGCGCGGGATCGCATGCACCTTCGCGAGCTCATCGCCAAGCCGGCGCGGGAGCGCGGCGCGGGCTTCGGCCAGCTCCGGCCGCGAGACGATCCGGCGCCCGATCGTCTCGCCCTCGACGAACTCGGTCGCGAACGCGTCGCGGCCGCCGAGCTCGCCGAGGTACGCCACGGGCCGCGGCACGGACACGCCGGCCTCGTGCGCAGCCTCTAGGACCGCGAACTCGTGCTCGAGCGAGAGCGTGTCCGCGTGGATGACGCCGCCGGCGGCGCGTCGCACGAACAGGCGTTCTCCGCCGGCCTCGACCGCCCACGCCTCCTTCGACGCGCCGCCGGCGAGCAGGCGCATCGACTCGACGCGCCCACCGAGCGCCTGCTCGAGCTCCGGCGCCCAGTCGGGCGCGTCTACCACGCGGACTCGCCGCCGTCGACGACGAGCGTATGGCCGGTCACGTAGTCGGACGCTTGCGAGGCGAGGAAGACGACGGCGCCCTTGAGGTCGTTCTCGCCGCCGAAGCGGCGTAGCGGGATGTGGTCCTTGAGCGCGTTTCCTTGCGAGTCCAGGACATAGCGGGACATGTCGCTCGGGAACCAGCCGGGCGCGATCGCGTTCACATTGATCCCGTGCCGTGCCCACTTCACCGCGAGGTCGCGTGTGAAGGCGATCACGCCGCCCTTGCTCGCGTTGTACGGGATCGCGTTCATCACCTCCTGCGGCGCGCCGCTCAGCCCTGCGACCGAGGCGATGTTGACGATCTTGCCGCCGCCGTCGTCGATCATCGTCCGCCCCGTCGCCTGCGAGAAGAGGAAGACGCCGGTGAGGTTGACGTCGATCACCTTCTGCCAGCCCTCGAGCGGCGTGTCCTCTGGCGGCGCGCCCCAGACGGTGCCGGCGTTGTTGACGAGCACGTCGATCCGATCGAACCGCTCGCGGGTGGCGTCGACGACGCCCTGGATCGCGGCTGGCTCGCGCACGTCGCAGCGGAGCGCGAGCGTCCCGACCCCCAGCTCCGCGAGCTCGGTCGCCGCCTCCTCGCAGCGCTCGACCTTGCGCGCACAGAGCACCACATTGGCGCCGGCTTCGGCGAGCGCCTGTGCCATCTGCCGCCCGATCCCGACGCCGCCGCCGGTGACGATCGCCGTCTTGCCCGAGAGGTCGAAGAGCTCCTGCGGCGTCACGGCGTAATCAAATCGCACCGGCGATGCTCGGTCGGACGGTGACGACCACCTTGCCGCGCGCGTGGCCGGCCTCGGCGTAACGCATCGCGTCGGCTGTCTGCTCCAGGGGGTAGGTCCGATCGATCACGGGCGTCAGCTTCCCGTCCTCGACGAGTTCCTTCAGCGCGACGAGCACGGCCTTCGTCGGCTCCGCGATGAAGGTCGCCAACCGCTGACCGACGAACGGGCCGAGAGCCCGCGCGTGAACCGTGCGCGAAAGGCCGCCGATCAGCGGAACGCCCTTGCCTCCGGCCACGACGACGAGCGTCCCTTCCGGAGCGAGCGCGCTTCGAACCTCGGCCAGCTTGCGGTTGCCGACGTTGTCGAGGACGACGTCGTAGGGCCCGGTGCGAGTGAAGTCCTCGCTCGTGTAGTCGACGACCTCGTCGGCGCCAAGCCCGCGGACAAGCGCGAGGTTCCCAGTGCTGCACACACCGGTCACGTGCGCGCCGCGGGCTTTGGCGATCTGAACCGCGAAGGTGCCCACGCCGCCGGAGGCGCCGTTGACGAGAACCCGCTGCCCGGCTTCGACCGGTCCGTGCTTGCAGACCGCCTCCCAGGCAGTGGCGCCCGCGACCCCGAGCGTCGCCGCCTGCTCGAATGTCAGGCCTGCCGGCTTCGTGGCCAAGTCCTCGTCCGCGACCGCATACTCGGCGAAGCTCCCGCGGGCGGTGCCGAACACCTCGTCGCCCGGCGCCAGACCGGCCACCTCGGCGCCGACTCCTTCGACGGTGCCGGAGACGTCGACTCCACGAACCGGGGTCTTCGGCCGGCGAAGGCCCGCGACGATTCGGACGACGAAGGGATCGCCTCTCATGAAGTGCCAGTCGACTGGGTTCACCGACGCGGCGCGGACTCTGACGAGCACCCGATCCGGCGCTACATCCGGCCGTGGGACGTCGGCGACGGCGAGCTTTTCCGGTCCTCCATACGCGGACTGCGCGACGGCCTTCAAAGCTCTGCCATGACGCGGAGCGTCTCGACGTCCTGCGTCTGGACGAGCAATGTCGTCACGGTCTCGCGCCATGCCTCGAGTCGTTCGGAGATCCGTTCGCGCGGCCCTACCAGCGCCACCTCGTCCACGAGGGCATCCGGGACCGCCGCCGCGGCCTCGCGCTGCTTGCCGTCGAGGTAGAGGCTCTGGATCCGCTCCGCCTCGGCCTCGTAGCCGTAGCGACGTACGAGCGCGTTGTAGAAGTTCCGGCCGCGTGCTCCCATGCCGCCGACGTATAGCGCGAGGATCTGCTTCACCGGCGCGCGGCATGCGTCGAGGTCATCGCCCAGGACGACGTGGACGCCGGCAGCGATGTCGAAGCCGTCGCGAGCGCCCTTGAGCTGCGGCCGGAAGACCCCGTCGAAGCGGTCCGGCGAGAAGTGGATCGGCAGCCAGCCGTCGGCGATCTCCGCCGCGAGCGCAACGTTCTTCGGCCCAAGCGCGGCGAGGTAGATCGGGATGTCAGCGCGCAGCGGCCTCGCCATCAGCTTCAGCGGCTTGCCGAGCCCGGTCGCGTCGGGCCCGGAGTAGGGGATGTCGTAGTGCTCGCCGTGGTGCTCGACGACCTCGCGCCGGAGCGCCGCGCGCACGATCTCGACGTACTCGCGCGTCTTGACCAGCGGCTTGCCCCACGGCTGGCCGTGCCAGCCTTCGACCACCTGCGGCCCGGAGACGCCGAGGCCGAGCACGAAGCGGCCCCCGCTCATCAGGTCGAGCGTCGCCGCGGTCATTGCCGTGTTCGCAGGTGTGCGACCGGGGATCTGCATGATTGCCGAGCCGATCTTGATGCGTTCCGTCGTCGCGGCGATCCAGCTCAGCACGGTGACGGCGTCGGTTCCCCAGGCCTCGGCCGCCCACGCGGAGTCGTAGCCGAGCCGCTCGGCCTCCTGCGCGAGCGCGACGAGCTTCGCCGGATTCGTGCCCGGTGGCGCGTAGCCGAGGTAGAGGCCGAGGCGCATGGGATGCGATGCTAATCGGGTGACCGTGCTCGATCTTGCGCCGACCGCCGAGGTGGAGGAGCTCCGCGAGCGCTACATCGCCTTCATGGACGAGCATGTGCTGCCGAACGAGGCCGCGCTTGCGCGTGAGGACGACGACGCCGAGCGTCTCGTGGCGGAGCTGCGCGCGCGGGCGAAGGCGGAGGGGCTCTGGGCACCGCACATCGGCCCGGAAGCCGGCGGAACAGGGCGCGGCTTTCTCGCCTACGCGTACCTGAACGAGGTGATCGGCCGCACCGTTTGGGGCCAGCTCGTCTTCGGTTGTCAGGCGCCGGATGCCGGTAACGCGGAGATCCTCCACATGTTCGGAACGGACGAGCAGAAAGAGCGTTGGCTCGCGCCGCTCGTCGCCGGTGAGATCCGCTCCTACTTCGCGATGACGGAGCCGGAGGTGTCCGGTGCCGATCCGACCGGGCTGCGCGCCACAGCCATCCGCGACGGCGACGAGTGGGTGATCGACGGCCACAAGTGGTTCAGCTCAGGCGCGGAAGGCGCCTCGTTCGCGATCGCGATGCTCGTCACCGACCCCGACGCTCCGCCGCATTCGCGCATGAGCCAGATCATCGTCCCGACCGGCGCGCCGGGGGTAGAGATCGTCCGCCCGGTGTCGGTCTTCGGCCACACGGGGCGTGGCTGGTCGACGCACTGCGAGGTTCGGTTCTCAGGCGTTCGGGTCCCGATCTCGAACACGCTGGGCGAGCCGGGCGCCGGGTTCCGGATCGCCCAGAAACGGCTCGGGCCCGGCCGCATTCACCACGTGATGCGCTGGATCGGCCAGATGGAGCGTGCATTCGAGCTGATGTGCGGGCGCGCGCTCGAACGCGAGGCGTTCGGCGGCCCGCTCGCCGAGAAGCAGACGGTTCAGAACTGGATCGCCGATTCCGCGGCCGAGATCCAGGCCTGCCGCCTGCTGACGCTCCAGGCCGCGCACCGGATCGACCGGGGCGACGAGGCGCGTGTCGAGATCTCGTTGATCAAGTTCTACGCGGCGCGGGTGCTCAACGAGGTCATCGACCGGGCGATCCAGGTGCACGGGGCGCTCGGGCTCACCGACGACACGCCGCTGGCGTCGATGTACCTGATGGCCCGCGGCGGCCGGATCTACGATGGCCCGGACGAGGTGCACAGGATGGTCGTCTCGCGGCAGATCCTCAAGGCGTTCGCCGAGGACGGCGGCTGGAGGTTCGGCTAACGGACGATCTGCGTGGCGCGCGAGCTCGCCAGTAGCGCGCCGTCGGCGTCGTAGAGGTCGGCTGCGCAAAACACGGCGCGGCGTGTCCGGTGCACGATCCTACCCTCGGCGCGGAGCGTCCCAGGACGCGCGGATCGGAAGAACTCGACGTTGAGGCCGGCGGTGAGGAAGCTTTGGCCGTCCTCGAGCCCGGTCAGGCACGCAGTGCCCATCGCCGTGTCGAGGAGCGTCGCGATGAGGCCGCCGTGGACGATCGAGCCGCCCGAGCCGTCCGGGAACGTGTACTCCTCACCTGCGTCCCATTCGAGCGCCGCGCCGTCGAGCCACCGGTAATCGAGCGTACGCCAGACGTGGGCGCTCGGGGGCTGGTCGTTTCCGGGCTTGCTCGGGTTCATGGGCCGATCCTAGTGAGCGGCACGTCGCGCTCGGACGCCCAGGCCTCCCACTCTTCGGCGGTACGCGTACGGAACACCGACCCCAGGTTCTCTCCGAGCTCGTCCAGCCGCTCCCGGAAGCGCGGCTCGAGCGCGGCGACGGCGATCCAGCCGTCGCTCGTCTCGTAGAGGCCGTAACCCGGAAAACCGCCGCCGAGAATCCCGTTGTCTGAGGTGAGACCGTGGCGGAGCGGCTGGGCCAGGAGCTCGGCTGCATCGGCTAGCGCGACCTCGAGGTAAGTCGGCTCCGCCGCGAGCAGGACCGCGACTGCTGCGGTCACCGCGCGCTCGGCACCGAGCAGGTCGGCGGCGAGCGTCTTCGGCAGTTCGGGCGGGCGGACAACGCCTCGCGCCGCGAGATACGTGAGGTCGTGGCCGGGCCGCTCCGAGTCGCGCTCGCCGACGATCGCCACCTGGGAGAGCCGCGGAAACCGCTGATGGAGCTCACGCCAACCGAGACCGAGCCGGGCGAGCGCGGACCGGCGCTGCGCCGTCAACAGCAGGTCGGCGTCGGCTAACAGCTCGTCCAGACGCACAAGGCCGCCGCGTTTCAGGTCGAGGCGGACGACGTCGTCACCGGCGAGGTCGCGGTACCACTCGGGCGCCGCCGATGCGAGCGGATCTCCCTCCGGCGGCTCGATCTTCGTCACGGTCGCGCCGAGCTCGCGCAGGCGCGCCGCAGCGACCGGGCCCGGGACGTTGAGGGCGGTCGTGACGACGCGGCGGCCGTCGAGCATCAGAGCGGCGGGTGCACGCCGCCACGCGGGCCGGGCACGTTCGGAAAGCGGAACCGAATCGGCTCGCGGCCGGGCTGTACGACCCAACACTCGCCGGCGCTGCCGTCGCGAGCGGCGACGAGTATCGCCTCGGCGACCTCTTCCGGGCGGAGCAGCGGGAAGTCCTCCGCCTCGAAGGCTGCGCGCGCCTCGTCGCTCAGCAGCGGCGTGTCGGCGAAGCCCGGCGCGACCGCGTTGATTCGAATCCCCCGTCGTTCGAGCTGCGGGGCGACGCTGCGGACGAAGCCGATGAGCGCGTGTTTCGTGAGCGCATAGATCGGATCGCGCGGCATCGCCACGAGCCCGGCGAGCGAGGCGGTGACGACGATCGCCGAACCGGGCTCCATCACCTGCGCCAGCCGGCGGAGACCGAAGACGACGCCGTCGAGGTTGGTGCCGACGACGCGGCGGTAGTCGTCGTCCCGCAGCGCGGCGAGGTCGTGCGGCCCGATGCCGGTTCCCGCGTTCAGGCATGCGAGCTTGACCGCCTCGACGGAAGCCCAGGCGGCCGGGTCGGCGACATCGAAGCCGTCGTTCAGATCGAGCGACCGCACCTTCGCCCCCTCGCGCTCGAGCAATTCGACGACGGCGCGGCCGATCCCCGAGGCCCCGCCCGTCACGAGCGCCGTCTCAGGGAACAAGGACGACCTTGCCCTGGTTCCGGCGCTCCTCGATGAGCCGGTGTGCCTCGGCGGCCTCCGCGAGGGGATGGACGGCACCGACGATGGGTCGGACAGCGCCGTTGCGCCACAGCGCCACCACCTCGGCCGTCGCCTCGCGCACGATCTCGGGTCGCCGGCGCATCATGCGGGCGAGGTAAAAGCCCTGGATGCCGATATTGCGTCCGACGAGCGGCGCGGGATCGAGCTGCGACCAGAGGCCGCCTGCGTAGCCGATCGCGATCAGCGTCCCGAGCGGCTCGAGCCTCGGCAGGCTGGCCGCGAAAACGTCGCCGCCGACAGGGTCGATAACGACGTCGGCGCGCACGGCCTCCGCGAACTCGTCGTAGCCGTAGGCCTCCTCCGCGCCGAGCGAGCGGGCGAGGTCGCGCTTCGCCGCCGAGCTCGCGGTCGCGACGACGCGGGCACCGAGGTGCCGCGCGACCTGCACGGCCGCAGTTCCGACGCCTCCCGCGGCCGCGTGAACGAGCACGGTCGTCCCCGGTCCGACTCGCACCTGACGCGTCAGCGGGATCCATGCCGTGAGGAAGGTCAGCAGGAACGACGCGCCCTCCTCGAATGACGCCGAGTCGGGCAACGGCACCAGCGCGGCTTCGTCGACCGCCGTCAGCTCGGCGTAGGCGCCGCCGTTCGTCAGCGCCATCACGCGACGCCCGTCGACCTCGCCGGCGAGCTCGCTTCCAGGCACGTAAGGGAGGTCGGGCGACTGCGCGTAGCGGCCCTGGCGGATCAGCAGGTCGACGAAGTTGACACCGGCTGCGCGGACGCGGACGGGCACCTGGCCATCGCCGACTGCAGGCTCCGGCACCTCGGCGAGCTCGAGCCGCTCCGGTCCGCCGGTCTCGCGAATGACCACGGCCTTCACTTCGGGGCCATCCGCAGCGCGCCGTCGAGCCGGATCACCTCGCCGTTCAGGTAGGGGTTCTCGACGATATGGCGGACCAGCGCGGCGTACTCCGCCGGCCGCGCCAGGCGCGACGGGAACGGGACCTGCGCCTCGAGCGACGCGCGCAGGTCGTCACGCAGCTGCGCGAGCATCGGAGTGTCCGCCGGCCCCGGCGCGATCGTCATAACCCGGATCCCATGCCTCGCGAGCTCGCGCGCGACGGGCAGCGTCAGGCTGACGACGCCGCCCTTCGAGGCCGAGTAGGCGGCCTGGCCGACCTGGCCGTCGTAGGCGGCGTTCGAGGCGGTGTTGACGATCACGCCGCGCTCGCCTTCCGCGTTAGGCTCGTTCGCCGTCATCGCTGCCGCCGCGAGCCGCAGCACGTTGAAGGTGCCGACGAGGTTGACCTCGACGACGCGGCGGAAGGCGTCGAGCGAAAGCGGCCCCTCCTTCCCCGCTACGAGGCCGGCACCGCCGATGCCGGCGCAGTTGACGACGCCGCTCAGGACGCCGAGCTCGGCCGCCTCGTCGACGGCACGCTGCACCCCAACCTCGTCGAGGACGTCTGCGTCGATGGAGCTGCCCACGTCGCCCCGCGGGCTCAGGTCCACGACGATGACGCGCCCGCCCGCGTGCTCCAACATCCGCGCCGTCGCCGCTCCGAGCCCGGAGCCGCCGCCGGCGACGAGGAACGCCCTGTCGGCGATCTCCACGTCAGCTGGAGACGGGAGCCTGCGCGAACTGCTCCCGCAGCGCGGTCTTGCGAAGCTTCCCGACCGCGGTTTTCGGGATCTCCGTGACGAACTCGAACCGGTCCGGCAGCCACCACTTGACGAAGTGCGGCGCCAGGAACTCGCGCAGCTCCACCGCGCTCGCGCTCCGCCCGTCCCGTAGGGCGACAACGGCGAGCGGCCGCTCTCCCCACTTCTCGTCCGGTATCGCGAACACGGCCGCCTCGGCGACCGCCGGATGGGCGATCAGCTGATTCTCGAGCGCGACGGAGGAGATCCACTCGCCGCCCGACTTGATCACGTCCTTGGCACGGTCCTGGATGTTGATGAAGCCGTGCGCGTCGATCGAGACGATGTCGCCGGTACGGAACCAGCCCTCGTCGGTCCACCGGTCGACCTGATCGGGCGCGTCGTAGTAGGACCCTGCGACCCAGGGCCCGCGCACCTCGAGCTCGCCCATCGTCTCGCCGTCGGGCGGGATCTCGTTGCCGAGGGCGTCGCGCGCACGGAGCTCGACGAGCGGCAGCGGGATCCCCTGCTTGGCGCCGAAGTCGAGTTGCGTCTCCTCGTCGGCTTCGGTGAGCGCTCCCGGCAGCGACGCGAACGTGGCGACCGGCGAAGTCTCCGTCATCCCCCACCCGTGGCAGACGACCAGTCCGTGCCGCTGCCTGAAGCCGGCGATCATCGACCGCGGCGCCGCCGAGCCGCCGACGAGCATCCCCTTTAGCTCCGACAGGTCCCAGCGGCCCGGGTTCGCGTCGAGCAGCTGAAGGATCCCGAGCCAGATGGTCGGGACCCCGGCCGTCCAGGTCACGCGCTCCAGCTCGAAGGCGTCGAGGAGGCTCTCGGGATCCATGTGCGGTCCCGGGAAGACCTGGTTCGCGCCGATCAGCGTCGCGACGTACGGGTAGCCCCACGCGTTCGCGTGGAACATCGGCACGACCGGCAGGATCGTGTCGCGATCGGAGATACCGAGCCCGAGCGGGTTTCCGGCGGCGACGCCGAGCGAGTGGAGGACGGTCGAGCGGTGCGAGTAGACGACGCCCTTCGGCCGACCAGTGGTGCCCGACGTGTAGCACATTGCAGCGGCCTCCCACTCGTCGAGCTGCGGGTCCTCGTAGTCGTCGGGGTCGGCCGAGGCGAGCAGCTCCTCGTATGAGTCCTCGACGACGAAGACGTGCTCGATCTCCGTCTGGTCTCGGAACTCCTCCAGCAACGGCACGAGCGCCCGGTCGACGACCACCGCGCGGTCGCCGGCGTGCTTGGCGATGTACGCGAGGTCATCGGAGTGGAGCCGCAGGTTGAGCGTGTGCAGGACGAGCCCGGAGCAGGGCACGCCGAAGTACGCCTCGAGGTGCTGGTAGTGGTTCCAGCAGAGGGTGGCCACGCGGTCGCCGCGCTCCAGGCCGAGCTTGCGCAGCGCGACCGCGAGCCGCCGCGCGCGCGGCACGAAGTCGGCGTACGTGTAGCGGTGGAAGCTTCGGTCGGGGAGCCGGGTGACGATCTGCTTCGTGCCGTAATACCGCTCGGCGCGATCGAGGAAGGGCGGCAGCGTCAGCTGGTACTCCATCATCTGGCCCCTCATTCCGGCGCCCCTCCCGTCTCGCGGAACCGCTGCCGCTTCTCGAGGTCGTTCGGGTCGACGAGCTGCCCGTCCCGCTCGACGTAGCCGTCCCTGCCGCCGACCGCGAAGACGACAAGATCCTCGTCGCCGACGTTGGTGATCTTCCGCGGCGTCGTCGACTCAACGTGGCAGAGGCCGCCGGGCCCGAGCTCGCGGCTGTCGCCGTCGACCTCGAACCGTGCCGTTCCGCGGTGGACGAAGTAGAGCTCGTCCTGGAGGTCGTGGTAGTGGGGGATCCCCTCGCCGCCGGCCGGCATCACGAGCGCGTTCACCCCGAACGCCGTGACCCCGAGTGCGCGGCGGATCTTCCGGAAGCCGTACCCCTCGCCCAGCTCGTCGAGCGAACCGAACGCGTGCGCCATGCCGGAAACTCTACGTTGCGCCGAGAAAGCCGGCCACCGCATCGGCAGTCTCGTCGTGCGCGTCCCAGAGGACGACATGGCCGCCGGGGACCATTACGACCTCCAGCCTGTCGCCGAGCGCGCGGCGGTACCGGGCGAGCTGGCGCTCGCCGACGACCGTTTCTTCGGCGCCGACCACGATCAGAGTGGGAAACGGGATCGCCTCCGGGGGCGGCGGCCACGAAGCGAGTTCGCCGAGGATCGCCACCACGGCGCTACGGCAGTAGCGCCAGCGCCAGGTGCCGTCGCTGAGCTGCTCGAGGTGCTCGCGGCGGTTCTCGGCGAGCCGCTCGCCCGGTGCGCGTAAGACACGTGCGGCGCTCGCCGGCGGTTGCGCTTCCTCCGGCGCCGCGTACCGCTGCTCTGCCAGCTCGAGCTCGGTCAGTCTGAGCGCGTTGTCCGGGCGGATCCGGATAGCCGGATCGAGCAGTGCGGCGCGCTCGATCCACTCCGGTGCGCGCCCCGCGAGCTCGAGGATCAGCCGCGCCCCAAAGCTGTGGCCGATCCAGGCGGCTGGCTCGATCGCAGCGGCTTGGAGCGTCTCGAGAACGTCGTCGACGTGGGTCTCGAGCGACCACGGCGGCTCCCAGCCGGAGCGGCCGTGGCCGCGGAGGTCGGGCGCGAGTACATGGAAGCGACCAACGAGCCGGTCCTCGGCGAGGCGGCGGAAGTGGCCGCCGTGCGCCGTGATCCCGTGGAGGCATACGACCGGCGGTGCGCCCGGATCGCCCCACTCGTCCATGTGCAGCTTCACCTGCGGAGGAGGACGCGCTCGTAGACGCGATCGCGCCAGCGGTCAGGCAACCGCTCGACCCGCGCTCGCCGCTTCGCGTCGCGGCCGACGACGTAACGCGTGCGGGGGCGGCCGGCCATCAGCGCATGCTCGACCGCGTCGGCGACCTTCTCCGCGGGCTCGCCGCGACGGCCTGCAGCCGCGGCCGCCTCGCGGAACGCCGCGAGCCGGTCGGCATAGGCGCCGAGCGCGCCGTCGGGCAGCGACTCGGCGATCCGCTGGAACGTCTCGCCGCCCTTCGCCCAGATCTGCGTCGCGATCGTCCCGGGCTCGACAATGGCCACGTCGATTTCGAACGGCCGCAACTCGACGCGTAGCGAGTCGGTAACCGCCTCTAGCGCGTGTTTCGACGCGGCGTACGCGCCGAGGAACGGGAGCGCGCTGCGCCCGGCAATCGAGCCGACGAAGACGATGCGCCCGGGGCCGCGCCGCAGCGCCGGCAGGAACGCCTGCGTGACGGCGACCTGGCCGATCAGGTTGATCTCCAGCTGGCGCCGGAGCTCGTCGAGCGGCAGCATCTCGAGCGGCATCGAGACTGCGACGCCGGCGTTGTTGACGAGGCCGGCGAGCGGCCGCCCGCCGAGCTGTGTCGCGGCCGCGGCGATCGAATCCGGTTCCGTCACGTCCAACCACACCGGCTCGAGCGCCCGGCGACGCACGCGATCGGCGTCCTCGTCGCGGCGCACCCCGGCGAGCACGTGCCAGCCGCGGCGTGTTAACCGGAGCGCGACCGCCTCGCCGATGCCGGACGACGTGCCGGTGACGACGGCGACCCGCTCGACCGGCGCCAACCGCTGCTCAGACGGCGGCGGGAGCACCCAGCAGCGCCGCGGCGACTTCGGCCCGCTGCGCGGCCGCGAAGCCGAGGAAGGCCTGGATCCACTGCGCCCGCTTGTAGTAGCGGTGCAGCGCGTGCTCCCAGGTGAAGCCGATCCCGCCGTGAACCTGGATCGAGCGCTCGCACGCCGCGACCGCGGCCTCGGCCGCGTATGCCTTCGCTGCCGCGGCTGCGACCGCAGCCTGCGGGTCGTCCTCGGCGACGCACCAGGCGGCCCAGTAGGCGAGAGACCGTGCGAGCTGCATCTCGACGAACGTGTCCGCGAGCTCGTGCGAGACGGCCTGATAGACGCCGATCGGCCGCCCGAACTGCTCGCGCGTCTTCGCGTGGTCGACGCCGAGCTCGAGCACGCGGTCACCGATCCCGACCGCCTCGGCCGCGAGCGCCGCGAGCGCGCGCGGGCGCAGCGACGACGTGTCGCCCGAGAGCTGCGTCCCGTTCTCGGGCTCCAGCCGCCCGAGCCGTCGCGTCCGATCGACCGTGTCGATGGTCTCGCCCGCTGCCTGCACCGCACGCGCATAGCCGTCCTCGATCACCGCCACGCGTTCGACGATGCCGAGGTCGGGCACGAGGGAGCCGTCGAGCGACGCCGACCAGCGCGCCTCGCCAGCCGCGACCTCGGCCAGCTCCTCGGAGCCGAGCGCCGGCAATGCGAGCCCGATCGTCGAAAAGTAGGGGCCGGGGTAGAGCGCACGGCCGAGCTCCTCGAACAGCACCGCCTCCTCGACGAAGCCGAGGCCGGCGCCGCCCTGCTCCTCCGGGATCGAGACCCCCAACCAGCCGAGCTCCGCGAATTCGCCCCATGACGCCGGATCCCAACCCGCCTCGGATTCGGCGAGCTCTGCGACGCGCTCCGCGGGGAAGCGATCGGCGAGAAACGAGCGCGCCTGGTTGCGGAGCTCCTGCTGCTCGTCGGTGAACGAGAAGTCCATCAGCGGCTCCTCGGCAGGCCGAGCACGCGCTCGGCGATGATATTGCGGAGGATCTCCGAGGTCCCGGCCTCGATCGTGTTACCCCGGCTGCGGAGCTGCTGGTATTGCCAGCTTCCGTTCTCGCTCGAAAGGACGGGCGCCTCGTCGCCGAGCAGCTCGAGCGCGAGCTTCGTCAAGCGCTGGTTCGACTCTGACCAGTGGAGCTTCGAGACCGAGCCTTCCGGGCCCGGGATCCCTGTCTTCATCAGCTGAGTCAGCGCGCGGTAGTTCGTGAACTTGAGCGCCTGGAGCTCGATCCACTCCTGCGCGACGCGGTCAACTAGGCGCGGGTCGTCCACGCCCCGCTCGCGGGCGAGCGCGATCAGCTTCCGCACCGCCACTTCGAGGACGCCGGTGAGCGCGAAGCCGAGAGTGCCGCGCTCGTGCAGGAGCGTCGTCATCGCGACGGCCCAGCCGTCGCCGATCTCGCCGACGACGTTCTCCTTCGGCACCTCGACCCCGGTGAAGAAGATCTCGTTGAATTCCGCCTCGCCAGTGATCTGGCGCAGTGGTCGCACCTCGACCCCCGGCGCGTGCATGTCGACGATCATGTAAGTCAGGCCAGCGTGGCGCTCAGAGCTCGCATCGCTACGCGCGACGAGGATGCACCAGTCGGCGGTGTGCGCGAACGACGACCACACCTTCTGGCCGTCGACGACGAAGTGACCGTCCCGGAGCTCGGCCTTCGTCCGCACCGAAGCGAGGTCGGAGCCGGCGCCCGGCTCGGAGAACCCCTGGCACCAGATCTCCTCGGCGGAGAGGATCTTGGGCAGGTAGCGCTGCTTCTGCTCCTCGGTACCGTGGGCGATGATCGTCGGCCCGGCCATGCCGAGGCCGATCACGCCGATGTGCTGCGGCGCCTCGGCTTTGGCCACCTCCTCGAGGAAGATCGCCTGATAGCTGTAGGGCGCGCCGGCGCCGCCGTAGTCCTTCGGCCAGGTCAGGCCGGCGTAGCCTGCCTCGTAGAGCCTCCGGCTCCACTCGCGGCCGGACTCCTCGAAGCGCCGCTCGCCGAATCGCCCGCCGCGCAGCTCTTCGGTCAGATTCGCCTCGATCCAAGCGTCGACTTCGCTGCGGAAGGCGGCTTCTTCCGGCGTGTCGCGCAGATCCACAGGCGAACTCTACTCAGGCTCCGTCGACGCGGACCACCGAGCGGATGCCTTCGCTGCTCGGGAGCTGCACCAGCGCCTCGGCCACGTCGCCGAGGCCGATCTCTCGCGTGACCATCCCGGCCAGGTCGAGCTCGCCCGCGAGCGCGCGCTCGGCGAGGAGCGGGATGTCGATCCCCGGCAGGTAGTCGCCGCCGTGCGAGACGAGGATTCGCGCGCCGAGACCGAAGAGGCGTCGCAGCTCGAGCTCGGCCCGCGAACCGTGCTGCGGGATCCCGACGAGGACGAGGGTGCCGCGGTACCCGAGCGCGTCTGCCGCCGCTTGGAGCGTCTCCGGTCGCCCGACGACATCGAAGACGAAGTCGAGCTCGCCGTCGAGCGCGGGTGCGGTCTCGGTTCCACCGAACTGACGGGCGCACTCGCGTTTCCGCTCGTCCAGGTCGACAGCGAGAATCCGCTCAGCGCCGGCGAGCCGGGCGCCCTGGACGACGGAGATTCCAACCCCGCCGCAGCCGATCACGCCGACGCTCGCCCCGGGCCAGACGGCGGCCGTGTTGAGCACGGAGCCGACGCCGGTGACGACGCAGCAGGCGAGCAGGCAGGCCTGCTCGAGCGGCAGCTCGCCCGGGACACGGACGGCCTGGGCCGCATTTACGACCGTGTGTGTGGCGAAGGTTCCGCAGAAGAGCATCTGGCTGACGAGCTCGCCGTCCTCCCGGTGGATGCGGCGGCGTGCGCGCAGCGGCCGCCCGCAGTGACGAGGTTCACCGCGTCGGCACGCGCCGCACTCGCCGCAAGGTGCGCGCCAGCCGATCACGACGCGTTCGCCGACACGCGCCTGGTCTACCTGCTCGCCGACCTCCTCGATCACGCCGGCTCCCTCGTGGCCCAGCAGCAGGGGCAGCCGCTCGGCCGAAGGGTCCTCGACCGCGTGGAGGTCGCTGTGGCAGACGCCGCTCGTCTCGATCCGGACTCGGACTTCGCCCGGGCCGGGCGCGTCGACCTCGAGCTCCTCGAGCTCGAGTTCGTGTCGGCCCGTCAGGACGAGGCCGCGATCCACGAACGGTCGAGGTCGCGGGCAGCGAACGCGCCGATCAGCCCGAGTGTGATGTCGGTCTCGGCCATCAGCTGCCGGATCACTGCTTCGGCACCGGCCTGCCCGCCGACGGCGAGCCCGTACGCGTACGGGCGGCCGAGCAGCACGGCGTCGGCGCCGAGCGCGAGCGCCTTCAGCACGTCGGAGCCGGTTCGGACGCCGCCGTCGACGAGCACCGTCGCCTCCTGTCCGAGCGCCTCGCGCACCTCGAGATAAGCGTCGAGTGCCGCGATCGCGCCGTCCACCTGGCGGCCTCCGTGGTTCGAGACGATCACGCCGTCGACTCCGCATTCGCGCGCGCGCACCGCATCGTCGCCACGAAGGATTCCCTTGACGAGCAGTGGCAGCTCGACGCGCGCGCGCAGCCATTCGAGATCGTCCCAGGAAAGCGCGAGATTCGAGAAGCTCGCAAGCATCATCGCCGCCGCGCCGAGCTGGTCCTCCTCCGGCGGCGAGGCAAGCCGCGAGCGGAAGACGGGATCGCTGAAGAACTGCGCGCAGCCCTCGCCGCTTAGGAAAGGTAGGTAGGCGTTCGCGAGGTCGCGCGGTCGCCAGCCGAGCAGCAGCGTGTCGAGCGTGACGACGATCGCGCCGTAGCCGGCGGCCGCCGCGCGGTCGACGAGGCTCGCGGCCACGTCGCGGTCGCTCGTCCAGTAGAGCTGGAACCATCGCGGCGCGTCACCCAGCTCCTCCGCAACCTGTTCGATCGAGCTCGAGGCTGCGCTCGAGAGGACGATCGGGACGCCCGTTGAGGCCGACGCGCGGGCCACCGCGAGCTCCGCATCCCGGTGCGCGATTGCCAGCACACCGATCGGCGCGAGCAGGAACGGCGCCTCCGAGCGCGTCCCGAGCACCTCGACAGAGAGGTCGCGCTCGACGTTGCCGCTCAACACCCGAGGCCGCAGACGGAAGCGCTCGAATGCTTCCCGGTTGGCCTTGATCGTCAGCTCGGCCCCGGCACCGCCGGCGATGTAGCCGAACGCCCCGGCGTCGAGACTTTCCCGCGCGCGCTCCTCCCAGTCCTCGTGCGCGATCGGCCACTCGGCCTCGCCGGAGACGTAGATTGCGTTCTGGAACTGGCTGCCCTCGAAGACCATGCGGCCCTCGATCCTACGCCTGCAACTCGCGCGGCTTGCGATTTTCTTCGCCACCCCGCCGCACAAGGTCACGTTCGACGAGCCACTGAGCTCTGCTATTGCGAAAGGCGCCGGAACGGCGCCTTTCGCTTCCTATCCTGCAAAGAGCGGCTCGGGCACACCGCTCAGGCCGGGTCTCACGGCAAAGACGCTGCCCGATAGCGGATTGCGTCCGAGTTGCTCGGCGGTCATGTTCTGCCGCGAGGTTGTGATGTAGAGGACGTCCAGGTCACGCCCGCCGAAGATGCAACTCGTTGGCTGAGGAAGGGGCATCTCGACCTCGTGCGTAACCCCGCCGTCGGGGGCGTAACGCACGACTCGTCCGGCGCCGTTATGCACGCTCCAGAGGCCGCCCTCGGCGTCGACCGTCAGCCCGTCCGGGAAGGCCCCGCTACTGCCGTCGACGGTCGCGAACGCTCGGCGCCCTGAGAGGGCGCCGGCATCGGGGTCGAAGTCGTAGGCGAAGATCGCATAGCGGAAGCTCTCACCGAAGTAGAAGGTGCAGCCGTCGGGGCTCCAGCCAAGCCCGTTGGCGCACACCACCGCGCCTTGCAGGAGTCTGAGCTCGAGGCTTGGGTCAATGCGGTAGAGCGAGCCGGAAGGCGCGTCCCAGTCGATGTCGTTCATCGTGCCGGCCCACAGTCGACCGCGGCGGTCCACCTTGCCGTCGTTGAAGCGATTGTGCGGTTGATCGCGCTCCACGTCCTCAAGCAGCTCGAGCTCACCGCCCGGCTCGTAGAAGGCGAGCTGCTTGGCGAGCGCGAGCATGAGCCCGCCACGCTCTCGCAGGACGATGCTCATCACGTTCTGGCCGAGCGGGAAGTTCTGTTCGCTTCCGCTCTCTGGCTCCAAGCGGTGGATCACCGCGCCGAGGTTGTCCGTCCAGTAGAGCGCTTGCTCCCGCACGGACCACATCGGCGATTCGCCGCAGGTGGCCGCAATCCGCTGGACACATTCGCAGTCACTCGGCGCGATTCGCGTGCGGTTCACGTCCTGGACCTTACGGCCAAAGCGGCAGCCAGACCGCGGCTTCTAAGATCGCCTGTTGCTGTGGGGAGGGTAAAGGCCACCGTCCTGAGCGACGCGAGCGCGGAGCCGCTTGTGCTGGTTCTCCTACCCGCATTTGCCGCCGCGACCGGCATCTCCGCAGAGGACGTGCAGCAGCTGGACACGGTCGTGGCGGGCCTCGTCAGTTTCATTCTTGACAACTCCTACCCGGACGACGAGTTCGGGGAAATCGAGGTGACCCTCGAGGCGGACGCCGATCTCGTTCACGTCACCGTGCACGACTGGGGCCTGCCTCTCACGAGCGCTGGAGGCGACTTCGGCCCGCTACCGGAGCCGCTCGCCGCCCTCGCAACTGACGCCCAGAACATTCAGCTGCTGAACCTTGGTTCTGACGGGAAGCGCTTGACCGCGGACGTCCCCGCACCCTCTAGCGGCGTCGGTCGATACGTGAGGCGGTATCACATCGAGGCTGCCCCACGACTCGCAAGAGCAGCCGAAGAGACGGCCGGCTCGATCGAGGTGAGGGCGGCTACGCCGCAGGACGCCGAGGCGATCGCCCAACTCCTCTACGAGAATTACCACCTGAGCTACGTGCACGCCGACTTCTACCGGCCGCGGTACCTGGTGGCTGCCCTCGCGTCCGGTGAGCTGGTGTCGGCGATTGCCATCCACGACGGGCGAGTGATCGGCCACCACGCCCTGATGCCCGTCGCCGACGTCGCGTCCGCTGAGACGGGCGCCGCCGTCGTCCATTCCGCCTATCGCGGTCTAGGTATCTTCGGTCGGCTGTTCGAGCACACGCTCGACGCGGCGGCCGAGGGCGGCCTCGCCTCGGTCTACGGCGATGCCGTGACCATTCATCCCTACAGTCAGCGTGCCGAGCGCTCACACGGTTACCGAGAGACGGCGCTCCAGCTCGGCATGGTCCCGGCGCAGACCACGATGCGTGGCTTCGGCGCCGAGGGCCCTAGACGGCGAACCGCCACGCTCCGCTCGTACCGTCCTTTTGAAGTGCATCCACGGCAGGTCGCACTGCCGGCTCCGTACCGCGAACTGCTCGAGAACGTCTATGGGAACGTCGGGCTCTCGATCGAGGCGCGCACTGAGCCGGCTCCGCTCGACGGCGACCCGGTGACGGCCGGGCTCGACGAACCGCGCTCGCTCGGGTTTTTGCACCTTCGGCGATGGGATGAGACAGCGTCCAGCGCCTTGAAGCCGACCGTACGTCACCTGCTCTCGCGACATGTCGACGTCATTTATGCCGACGTCGACTTAGTCGGTGTCGGGGACGTCGAGGAGGCGACGGCCGGGCTGAACGAGCTCGGGTTCTTCGCCGCGGGTCTCGCCTTGGACGGGCCGCACGGCCATGACCACTTCCGGTTGCAGCTCCTCGATTCCGAGGAGATCGAGGTCGACGAAATCGTCTGTGACTCGCCGTTTGCAGAGGCGCTGAAGCAGCTAGTGCTCGAGGACTTGGCCCGGGTCGGCGAATGAAGTGAAAGCGCCTTCGCTTTCGGGTTTCGCCTTCCGAGCCGAGTAGACCAATTGAGCGATTTGCGACTAGCATCGGAGGCTCATCGTCTGAACTCGCCGGGCAGGCCGAGCGAGAAGGGAAAGCTCGGCAAGGCGCTCGAGTCGGTGATCGCCACGCTGAAGAAGAACGGAACGCTGAAGAAGCTTGCGATCGTGCAGCAGATTCCCGTGAGTGACGTGGAGTAGCTTCGCCGCAGGTGCGACCGGAAACGCGCTACGCCAAGAGCGGCAACGTCAACATCGCCTACCAGGTAGTCGGCAACGGTCCACCCGACCTCGTCGCGGTCGACGTGATCTCGCACATCGAGCTGGATTGGGAGATCTCTTCCAATGCTCGATTTCTCACCCGCCTCGCTTCCATCTGTCGCCTGTTCAGGGTCAACCAGCGCGGGACCGGCATGTCGGATCGGGACGTGGGCGTGCCCACGCTCGAGACGCGCATGGACGACATCCGCGCCGTCCTCGATGCGGTCGGGTCGGAGCGCACCGTGCTCTTCGGTCTCGGTGACGCGTCCCCGCTTTCTGTCTTGTTCGCGGCCACGTATCCCGAGCGGACGGCCGGCCTGATCTTGGTGAATGCGTCTCCGCGCTTCGCGAAGAGCCCCGGCCTTCCTTGGCTTCCGACCCGTGAGGAGACGGAACGACGCGCAGACCAAGCTGAGCGTCGCTGGGGCGATCCCGCCTTCGCGTACGAGTTCCTCCGCATGAGCAACCCGAGCGCGCCCGAAGAGGAGGTTCAAAGCCGTGCCCGGATCTTCCGGCTCAGCGTCAGCCCCGGTGCGGCGGCTGCCTACATCCGGATGAACCTCGACGTGGACGTGTGCGACGTACTTCCACTGATCCGCATCCCGACGCTCGTCATGCACCGGAAGGACGGAGGCGGATGGGACATCCGCAGTGGGCGCTACCTGGCCGAGCACATTCCGGGAGCCCGCTTCGTGGAGTTGCCGGGTGCGGACTTCTCCCCGTCAGTCGGCGAGCAAGAGCCGCTCTTCGCCGAGCTCGAGCGCTTCCTCGGCGGCGTGGTCGAGGGCACGCATCCCGAGGTCGAGCCCGACCGGGTGCTGGCAACGGTGCTCTTCTCGGACATCGTCGGCTCCAGTGAGAAGGCGGCGACGCTCGGAGACCGGGCCTGGCGCGAGCTGCTCCTGAGCCACCACGAACTGGTCCGCAGTCAGCTGGCTCGTTTTCGCGGCCAGGAGATCGACACCGCCGGCGACGGCTTCTTCGCCTCCTTCGACGGCCCGGCGAGAGCCATCCGCTGCGGGTGCGCCATCGCCGACGCGATGCCGGAGCTGGGACTCGATGTGCGCGTCGGTTTGCACACGGGCGAGTGCGAGCTCGTCGACGGCAAGGTGGCGGGCATCGCCGTGCACACGGGGGCCAGAGTTGCCGCCGAAGCCCAGCCGGGCGAAGTGCTCGTTTCCTCGACCGTGAGAGATCTGGTCGCCGGCTCGGGACTCACCTTTGATGACCGCGGCTCGCACGAGCTGAAGGGCATTCCCGGTGAATGGCGACTCTACGCGGTCGCAAGGCGCAGCTAGTACCACTCCGGCTCACCCGATACGGATGATGCGTTGCGCACCGCCGTCTGGTCTCTTCATCGCTCCAGGCGGCGGGCGGGAGAGGAGGACGAGCATCATGAGCGAGCAGTTCAGGGGGACGATCAACGTCGACATCCGCGACTCGGTGCCGGACTGGGCGCCGTTCGAGCCGCCGAAGGCGCCGCCGGGCGCGGCAAGCGTCGTCTTCATCGTGCTCGACGATGTCGGCTTCTCGGCGATGAGCTGCTACGGCGGCCCGATCGAGACGCCGAATATCGACCGGATCGCGCAGCGGGGCGCGCGGTACACGCAGTTCCACACAACGGCGCTGTGCTCGCCGACTCGCTCCTGCCTGCTCAACGGTCGGAACCACACGCGCAACAGCATGGCCTGCATCACCGAGGCGGCGATCGGCTTCCCGAACGCAAGCGGGACGATCCCTCCGGAGAACGGGATGCTCCCGGAGATTCTCGGCGAGCAGGGCTGGAACACCTACATGGTCGGCAAGTGGCACCTCTGCCCGACCGACGAGATGCATCTCGCGTCGACCCGCCGAAACTGGCCGACCGGCCGCGGCTTCGAGCGCTGGTACGGCTTCCTCGGCGCCGAGACGAACCAGTGGTATCCCGACCTCGTCTACGACAACCATCCGGTCGAACAGCCGAAGCCTCCCGAGGAGGGCTACCACTTCACCGAGGACATCACCGACAAGGCGATCGAGTTCATCCAGGACGCGAAGGCGATCGCGCCGGAGAAGCCGTTCTTCCTCTATTACGCACCCGGCGCCTGCCACGCCCCGCACCACGCGCCGAAGGAATGGATCGAGAAGTTCAAGGGCCGCTTCGACATGGGGTACGAGGCGCTGCGGGAGCAGACGCTCGCCAACCAGAAGAAGCTCGGGCTCGTCCCCGACAACACCGAACTGCCGCCGATCAACCCCATCGGCACACCTGACACACGCAAAGGCCCGGACGGCCAGCCGTTCCCGACGATGGACTACACGCCACCGTGGGATCAGCTGAGCGACGACGAGAAGCGACTGTTCTGTCGGTTCGCCGAGGTGTATGCCGGCTTCCTTGCCCACGCCGACCATCACATCGGACGCCTGCTCGACTACCTCGAGGAGACCGACCAGCTCGACAACACTCTGATCCTGCTCGTGTCCGACAACGGCGCGAGCGGCGAGGGCGGCCCGACGGGCTCGGTGAACGAGATGAAGTTCGCGAATGGCGTCGCCGACGACCTCCAGGAGAACCTCGAGAAGATCGACGACCTCGGCAGTGAGAAGACCTACAACCACTACCCGAACGGCTGGGCGATGGCGTTCAACACGCCGTTCAAGATGTGGAAGCGCTACGAGTTCAACGGCGGCACATCAGACCCGTTCATCGTCTCCTCGCCCGGCGGGAGGGGCGCCGGCGAGCTGCGCGAGCAGTACTGCCACGCGATCGACATCGTGCCGACGATCCTCGATCTGCTCGGCGTCGACGCGCCTACGACGATCAAGGGTCACACTCAAAGCGCGTTCGACGGCAGGAGCCTGCGCTCGACGATCGACGACGCGGCGGCGCCGCCGCCTCGCACGACGCAGTTCTACTCGATGCTCGGCTCGCGTTCGATCTGGCACCAGGGCTGGAAGGCCGTCACGACGCACCCGACGATCGCCGGCTGGGGCCACTACAACGACGACGAGTGGGAGCTCTACCACATCGATGTCGACCGCTCCGAGGTGCACAACCTCGCGTCGGAGAAGCCGGACAAGGTCCGCGAGCTCGTGAACATCTGGTTCGCCGAGGCGGGCGCGAACGGAGCATTCCCGCTCGACGACCGCTCGGCGCTCGAGATCCTCAACACCGAGCGACCCCAGCTCACCGCGCCGCGCACCCGCTACGTCTACTTCCCCGAGACTGCGCCCGTCCCCGAGTGGCAGGCCGTCACCACGCGCGGTCGCTCGTTCGTGATCGGAGCCCTCGTCGACATCCCGGCACCCGGCGCAGAAGGGGTCCTCTTCGCACAGGGAACGCGGTTCGGCGGCCACGCGCTCTACGTCAAGGACAACCGGCTCCACTACCTGAGCAACTTCCTTGGGAGCGTCGAGCAGAAGGTCGTCGGCACGGCCGACGTTCCGACCGGCGAGAAGCTCATCCTCTCGGCGTCGTTCGAGAAGACGTCGCAGGAGCAGGATCACACGGCCGGGACGCTCTCGCTCTACCACGGCGACGACAAGGTCGGGGAGGCCGAGATCAAGACGCAGCTCGGCGCGTTCGCGATCGCCGGCTCCGGCCTCTACGTCGGGCGTCACGAGGGAGAGCCGTTGACCGACGACTTCCCCGGTGCGGCTCCGCACCGCTTCACCGGCACGATCGACCGCGTCGGGATCGACGTCAGCGGGGACGCGTACCTCGATCTCGAGCGCGAAGCTGAGCTGATGCTGATGCGGGAGTAGGCGCTGAGCAGCAGATGACGCCGACCAAGAACATGGTCGAGCTGCCGGGCGGGACGTTCCGGATGGGCTCCGACCGCTTCTATCGCGAGGAGCGGCCCGTTCGCGAGGTGTCCGTCGAAGGGTTCTGGATCGACCGCCACCCCGTCACCGTCGCCGAGTTCCGCCGCTTCGTGAAGGCGACCGGCCACGTCACCTGGGCCGAGCGCGCGCCTGAGGCCGCCGACTATCCAGACGCCGAGCCGGAGTCGCTCGTGCCGGGCTCACTCGTGTTTCACAAGACAGACGGCCCGGTCGACCTGCGGGACTTCCGAAACTGGTGGAGCTGGATGCCCGGCGCCGACTGGCGCCACCCCGAGGGAGCTACCAGCAGCGTCGGCGGGCGGGAGCTGCATCCGGTGACCCACGTTGCGTACTCGGACGCGGTCGCGTACGCCCAGTGGGCCGGCAAGGAGTTGCCGACCGAGGCGGAGTGGGAGTACGCCTCCCGCGGCGGCCTCGAAGGCGCGATCTACACGTGGGGTGACGAGTTCGCGCCGAAGGGCCGGATGATGGCGAACACCTGGCAGGGCGAGTTCCCCTGGCAGAACCTCGGAACCGACGGCGACGGGCGAACCTCGCCCGTCGAGCGCTTCCCGCCGAACGGCTTCGCGCTCTACGACATGGCCGGCAACGTCTGGGAGTGGACGGTCGACGACTTCCGGCAGCCGGGCTCGAACGGGTCGCCGTGTTGTGCGCCGCACGTCTCGCCGGCGCCGGCAGAGCGATTCCCGCGCAAGGTGATCAAGGGCGGCTCCCATCTCTGCGCCCCGAACTACTGCCTGCGCTATCGACCGGCGGCCCGCCAGGGCGAATCGGTCGATACGTCGACCTGTCACATCGGCTTTCGCTGCGTCGTCCGTCGCTCTCGCACATGACTATCGCGCCGCCCAAGACGTAGAGTTCATCGCCAGGGTGCGGCCGGGCTTCTGGCCCGGCCGTACGGCAGGCAACGATAGGAGGGGGAATGGTTCCGAAGCGCAGGCTCTTCGTCCTGACGGGCATCGTCGTGGTCGGGCTCGTCGTCGGCTCGTTTGCTCTAGCCGGCGACAAGCCGCTGAAGGCGCCGAAGTTCGGGCATGCGAAGACGTTCTCCGCGAAGCTCATCAGCTACCAGGAGACGCCCCTAACGCTCTCCACCGGCGGCTTTGGGGACTTTCGCGCGAAGCTTGTGAACGACACGACGCTTCACTACGTGCTGCGGTACACCGACCTCGAGGGCGGCAACGTACTCTTCTCACACGTCCACATTGGACAGCGTGGGACGACCGGAGGGGTGATGTTCTTCCTCTGTGGCGGCGGCGGCAAGCCGGCCTGCCCGACCAGCCCGGCGGTGGTCGAGGGAGACGTCACGGCCGCAAACGTGATCGGACCCGCGGGACAGGGGGTCGCGCCAGGTCAGTTCGACGAGGCTATCCGCGCGATGAGGGCGGGATACGCGTACGCGAACGTCCACACAGCGACCTACACGACCGGCGAGATCCGCGGTCAGATCAACTCGCACAGCGGCGAGAAGCACGGCAAGTAGTTCAACGTCGGAGAGGCTCGGCGGCATCGTCGAGCCTCTCCGTTTTCGTCAGCGGACCCAGAGCTGGTCGAGCAGCACGTTCCAGAACGGGTGGTACTTGTAGTTGCCGACCCGCGGGCCGAGCACCGTCACCGTGCGCGGGTTGTACAGCGGCACCCACGGGGCGCGGTCGACGAGCTCGCGGTCGATCCGGCTCCATAGCTCGCCCGCCGCCGCGGGGTCGCGTGCCTGCAGCGTCGTGGCATGGGCGATCTGCGCATCGATGCGCCGGTTGCAGAATTCGGCGACGTTGAGGTTGTCTTGGCTGCGTGGGACGAATGCGCGGCAGGTCAGCAGGGGCTCGATGAAGTTCGACGGCGTCGGTTGGTCCTGGAACCACGTGAACCAGCCGATTTGCGGCCGCTTGCTCGAGTCGCTGAGGACGCCGAGCCCGACGGTGGTGGGGTTAGTGATCACCTCCAGCGAGGCCTGGTAACCGAGCCGGTCGAGCACCGAAACGACGTAGCGGCCGACCCGGAGTGTCGGCGCGTCGGCTGACGGAGGCGTCACCAGCAGCAGCGTCACCTTCGTGCCGCGGGTTCCGGAGCCGGAGATCAGCCGCTCCGCCTTGGCGAAATCGGGTGCCGTCCACGAGCCGCTTGGGCTCGGGTCGAGCGTGTACGGGCAGTAGGGCCGGTAGCCGGGAAGTGTCGGTGCGAGCACCTGGCACGTCGGCTGGGCTATCAGCGAGCTTCCGGTCAGGCGTGCGATGCGGTTTCGGTCGATTGCGTAGTTCAGCGCCTGCCGCACCGCGAGCCGGTTGAACGGCGCGACCCGCGTGTTCACCACCATCGCGAACGTCGCACCGGCCGGGTCGATATGGACCTGGCTCGCAAAGCGCCTGGCGAGCGCGTCGACACCGCCGAGGGGCGGCGCGAGCAGCACGTCGGCGGCGCCGTGCTCGAGCGCGGCGACCTGGTTCCGCGGCGCGGCCTTCAGAACGATCCGGTTCGGGAAGCCCGCGGGCTGCGCGTCGCTCGACCACTCATGGAACTGCGGGTTCCGCACCAGCACCCAGGAGCGGTTCGGCCTGAAGGAGGCAGTCATGTACGGCCCGGTCGCGGGGAGCGCCTTCCCGCCGAACTTCCCCGCCGGGATCGCCGATGCCATCGTGAACGCGAGCTTGTAGAGGAAGTTGGCGTCGGGCCGCGCGAGGTGGAGCGTGACGGTACCGGCCTCGCGGTCGACGGCAATCCCACGGTGGAGGTCGCAGGCGCGCGGGCTGCAGTGCTCCGCGCCGACTATCCCTGCGTACTGGTTCGTGAGGTATGGGTTCGTGGAGCGCATCGTTCGCTCGATCCCGCGGCGGATGTCTTTGGGCTGAACGAGGGCGCCGTTCGAGTAGCGGATCCCGTCGCGCAGCCGGAACGTGTACGTCCGGCCGCCGTCGGCCGGCTGCGGAATCGCGGTGGCGAGGTCCGGGACGAGCTCCGCGCCGGCGAGGCCGCCGGCCTTCCGGTAGGTCACGAGGCCGTCGTTCGTCAGGCTGAGCAGCTGCCACTGGGGTAGTCCTGCGAACTGCGTCGGGTCGGGCGAGTACGGGACGGCGTCCGCGGGCAGGGCGAGACGGAGGGTCCCGCCCCGGTGGCTCGCGCGGCCGGGCAGGACGGTCACCCACGCGTCTTTACCGACGGTCGCCACCCCACGCGGTTCGTTGCCGACCGCGACCCGCCGCACCGAGCCGTTCGTGGGGTCGATCCGCAGCACGTTCCCGCTGCGGCCTGCTGCGACCCAGACCTCGCCGTGGCCGTAAGCGACGCCGGTCGGAGACTCCCCGACCGCGATCTTGCGGATCTGGCCGCTGCCAGGATCGAATCGGGAGACTGTTCCGTCAGGGGTGTTCGCCACCCAGACGTAGCCGCCGCCGACCGCGACGCCCTCCGGACCGTTGCCGATCGGCACGGACTGTGTGACCGCGTTCGTCCGGGGATCGACGAGCAGCAGCTGACCTGTCGATGAGCTCGAGACCCACATTCCCTGCCGCGAGTTCGCGATCCCGCCCGGCTCGCCCGCGAGCGGGATCATCGAGACGCGGCCGCTGTTCGGGTCGATTCGCGAGAGCGAGTAGTCGATGGCGTTTGCGACCCAGACCGAGCTGTGGCCGAAGGCGATCGCGCCTGCGCCGTTCCCGACCTGGATGGGCCGCACCTGCCTCAGCGCACGCGGGTTGACCTCCGAGACGGTGCGGTCGAGCTGGTTCACGACCCAGACCTGCCCGTCGCCGACTGCGACGCCCGTCGGGCGGTGGCCGACCGGAATCCGGTCGACGGAGCGGCCGTTGTCGGAAATGCGCAGAAGCAGGTCGGAGGCGGTGTCCGTGACCCAGACCGCACCTTCACCCCCGGCGATCCCGCCGGGCTCGCCCCCGGCTCGGATCACCATCCGCACGTGACCGTGCCGCCCGTCGACGACGCCGACGCTGTTGGGAGCGGCCGCGAGCGCGCGCGCCTCCTTCCCGGACAGCGCCGCTGCAAGGATCGCCGCGATCCCGCCGACTGCTAGCAAGCCGGCGAAGGCGATGACCGCGCCTCGGCGGCGCAGCTTCTTGACAGCCGGGACCGGCCGTCCTTCGCGCCGTGGCGCCTCGAGCGACGGGTCCTGCTCGAGGATCCTGCGCTCGAGCTCTTTCAGCTCGGGGCCGGGCTCGACTCCGAGCTCGTCAACTAGCCTCCGCCGCGTTGTCCGGTAGGTCTCGAGCGCCTCCTCCTGGCGCCCGCACCGGTACAGCGCGATCAGCCTCAGGCCTTGTAGCCGCTCCCGCCCCGGGTGCTCGCGGGTCAGCGACTCGAGCTCCGCGACCAGTTCCTCATGCCGCCCGAGGGCGAGGTTCGCCTCGATTCGGTCCTCGACCGCTGAGAGGCGCAGTTCCTCGAGCCGTCGGATCTCGTCCTGTGCAAAGTCTTCGTAGGCGAAGTCGGCGAGCGGCGGCCCGCGCCAGAGCGCGAGCGCCTCCTCGAGCCTCGGCGCCGCGGCGGCCGGCTCCTCGTGCCGCGCCTCGTCGAGGAGCGCCTGGAAGCGCGCCGCGTCCAGCGCGTCGACCCGCAGGGCGTAGCCAGGCGCCTGGGTGCGCAACGCTCCGTCGCCGAGCACCCGCCGCAGCCGCGCGACGTAGCCCTGGACGTTCTTCACGGCGGTCGCCGGCGGCGTCTCGCCCCAGAGCTCGTCCACGAGCCGGTCGACCGAGACGACCTCGCCACGGCTCAGGAGTAGCACCGTGAGCAGCGCGCGCGGCTTGCCCGCCGGAAGGTCGAGCGGCCCGTCGTCGCCCGCGACCTCGAGCGGTCCCAGGATCCGGAACTCGAGTGGCCGATCAACCGGCGTCAACCGATCGTCAACCGCCGCGACCCAGGTTTTACGCCGTCGTGAAAGCAGAGCCCGCACCGGCCAAGCATAGGAAGCACCTGCGGGAGCGCCAACCCCGGCCGCTGCGGCACACAGAGAGGAGAAACCCATGCGTATGAAGCCGTTGCTGGCAGCAATCGCAGTGGTCGGCGGGGGCGTGGGGGCCGGCGTCGCGCGCGCCGATCCGCCTCCGCACGAGCTGGCAGGCACGCCGTTCTACTTCGCTGCGAGCTGCACAGGGCTCGGCGACGTCGTCGTTTGGAACCAATCGCTCGCGCACACCGGTGCGGTGCGGGTAGTCGGAAGTCAGACGGTCGTCGTGCTCGGCAAGCCCGGAATCGAGCGCCACGCCAACGGCGAGTGCACGTTCACCGGCGGCGGGTTGTCACCCGAGACGATTGAGCCGTTCGACGAGCCGTTCACCTTGCCCGTACACATCGCCGGCGCGTAGGCGCGTGCTCCGGCAGGCAACCCTGGTGCTGGTCGCCGCCGCCGTGCTCGCGCCGGTGGCGGCGGCGGCGGGCAGACACGGCCGCCCGCCGCAGGCGCCACCGCAACGCGTGGTGGTGCGGACCGAGCTCGTGCCCGCGGGCGACGGGTTCGACTGGCTCGACGCCGCGGCGGGGTTCGGCCTGGCGATCACCTCTGGGGCCGTCGTGCTGCTCCTCGTGGCAGGCCACCGCAACGGCGGCCTGAAAGCAAGCGAACGAAAGGACACTTGATCATGAAAAACACGGATTCCGCTCAAGGCCGGCTGCGCCATCGCAGTTGGGGCGGCGCCTACAGGCTTGTGCTGTTGATGCCTGGGATGGCGGCGCTTCTCTTGCTTGCTTCGGGACGGGCCTCCGCGGCAACGCTGAACGTTTGTCCGAGCGGCTGCCCGTACACGCAGCTCGCACCCGCCCTTGCTGCGGCCGACGACGGCGACACGATCAGGATCGGCCCTGGCACGTACGACGGCGGTGTGACGATCGACGTGAGCGTCAAGCTCGTCGGCGCAGGCGCCGGGTCGACCATCATCCGTGGCGGCGGACCGGTGCTGACTATCGGAACCTTTGGCGCCTCGAGCGAGCCTACGGTGTCGATTGATGGCATCACGATCACGGGCGGCGTCACGCGCTCCAGTCCGGAGTCGACGCCGTTCGTGGGCGAGGAAGGAGTGATTGCGCTCGGCGGCGGCGTCGAGATTCCGCCGAACGCGGACTTCAGCGGAGGCGCAACGGTCAGGGTCAGGAACAGCGCCATCACAGGCAACCGAGTCGCGCCGACCACCACGTTGCCGGTCGGCCCACCCTGTCCCGGCGGACCGTGCCCGTTTGCGTGGGCAAAAGGCGGCGGCATCGATAGCTGGGGAACGCTCACGCTCGACCACTCGACGGTCAGCGACAACCGCGTCGGCTCGGCCTCGGGGCTCTCCACGCTCGCCAGCGACGCGCAAGGCGCCGGGATAGTGAGCTGGCTCGACGCGCTCACGATCAGGAACAGCGTCATCTCTGGCAACGTCGCGAGCGTGACGGCTCCGAACGGCCGCTTCGCCGAGGGCGGCGGGATCTGGATCGAGGGTGGACCGGTGGTGACGGTGAGTGACAGCTCGGTCACGAACAACAGCGCCGTGCTCAACGCGGCTTTGCCTGCGAGCGTAGAACTCCTTGCGCAGCCGGGAGGGATCTTCATCTCCGACGACGTCGCGCGCGCGAGCATCACGAACACGACGATCTCCGGCAACACGGCCACGATGACCAATTCGGAGGGAGACGCGACCGCGTTCGCCGGCGGCATCAACGTCGGGCCGGACGTCGACTTCCAGATGGCGAACTCGGTCGTCGCCGGCAACACCGTCACTTCGACGACACTCCCCGGATCGCACGGCGATGCCGAAGGCGACACCGGTGGCGGCGCCCTGCTCGGCACGATCACCAACACGCGAATCACGGGCAACACGGTCACCGTGAGCTCGGCAGCCGGTGACGCGACCGCGTTCGCAGGCGCACTCATCGACTTCGGGTCGATTACGAGCAGCGTCATCAGCGACAACCACGTACACGCCTCGAGCCCTAGCGGGACGGTGTTCGCCGCGGCAGGTGCCATCGTGGTCGACGAGCCGGGCCTGACGGTCCGCAACAGCGAGGTGAGCGGGAACACGGTCGGCGCAAACGGGGCGAGCGGGAACGCTTGGGGTGGCGGAATCTTCGACGCACCGATCGCCAACGGTCCTACAGGCGGACCGTTGAGGCTCGTGAACAGCAGTGTCACCGGCACTGCGCTGAGCGGAAGCCCAGGCATCGCGCTCCAGGGCGGCGGACTGTACATCGAGAACAAGCCGCTGACGTTGACTCACAGCTTCATCGCGACCAATTCGCCAGATCAGTGCTTCGGCTGCTGAGCGGCAACGCATGGCCCACCTTCACGGCCTCCCGGGAAACTGGGAGGCCGTCGTGGTGTGGGCAACGTCCGTTGGTCGTCCGAAGGCAGACCGGCCGTGAACGCGGACGCCGGCTAGACGCGCGCCGGGGTAGCAGTCACAACCACGTGGCGGCGGGGCCCCCGCCCCCCCGGCCCCCCCCCCCCCGCCGCCCCCCCCCCGCCCCCCCGCCCCCCGGCGCGGG
>JBQCGP010000092.1:0-3768 GCA_051955535.1 Gaiellaceae bacterium
CCGCTCGGCACTTGCACCCCGTGCGAGGCGAGGCAGGAAACGAGGGCGGCGTCGCCGTCACCAGGTTGGTCTGACCGGCCGGGCGTTCCGCCGAAGGCGCCCGTGGTCAGCACGACGATGGCTGCGACCGCCGCCGCCGCGGCAATGGGCAGAAATGCCTTTCGCTTCATACCCATCCTTTCTGTCGAGGGCGTACGGCTCAGAGTCGACCAGCCGCAAGCGCGAGATTCTGCGAACGGGCGCTGAAAAGTTCGTGAAAGCCGACTACGCAGCAGGGAGCGTCGCGGCGAACCGTGCGCCACCCGCGGGCGGGTTTTCGGCGGCGAGCGTCCCGCCGTGGGCCTCGATCAGATGCCGCGCGATCGCGAGGCCGAGCCCTGCGCCGCCGGTCTCGCTGTTGCGGGAGCTGTCGCCGCGGAACAAGGGCTCGAACAGACGCGCCAGATCCTTGGCCGGAATCGGGTCGCCGCTGTTCCACACGGTGAATCCGATGGTGCCGTTGTTGCATGCCCAGCGCAGCTCGACGTCGCCGCCGGCTGGTACGTGTCGAACTGCGTTGTCGAGAAGGTTCGAGACAACGCGACTCAGGAAGTCCTCGTCGGCGAGGGTCGTGACTTCGGGACCCTCCGCCGTAATCGCGACGTCCTTCTCCGCGGCGCGGGCGCCGAAGGCAACGGCCGTCTGCCGAAAGAGATCCGCAAGGTCGACGCTCTCCCTGGCGGGCCGCGCGCCCCGGTACTCGAGCGTGCTGAACGCGAACAGATCGCCGACAAGGCGATCGAGTACGCGACCTCCGGCTTCGGCCCTGCGCAGGTTCGACGGGGCGTCGCCGACGCCGCGAGCAAGCGCCTCCACGTGCCCGCGCAACAGGAACAGCGGGGTGCGCAGGTCGTGGGCAATCGAGCCGATCAGGAATCGCCGCTCCTCCTCGCGTCGCAGGTCGCGGTCTGCGGCCGCATGGAGGTTTTCGTCCATGGCCGCGAGCGCTTCCTCGAGCTCGTCGATCTCGCGTACGCGAGACGGTCTGTGCCGCGGAAATGCAGAGCCACCGGCGATCGCGTCAACCCCTTCACTCAGGGCGACCAGCGGCCGCACGACCCAGCGGCGCGCGAGCAACGAGAACGCCGTCAGCAGGGCGACGACCGTCGCGATGCCGGCCAGCAGCGCCGCAACCCAGCGCGAACTGCTGTTCAAACCGGGTACGACCAGGGAGCCGAAGTAGCCCGGCGGCAGGTTGAGAGCCGGCGTCTTCCCGGAGCCGGCCGCGGACTTGAACTCGCTCGAAGCACCGGACCCGGCGGTGAAGACGACGCCCTTGGTATGCGCACCCGCGACGACGACCTGAGCGCCGATACCAAGTGAGTCGAGGCGCCCGCGTGCAGTTCGGCGCCAGGCAGGCGAGTCGAACCGGCCGACTCCATCCTCGATCAGTTTCGACGCAGCCGTGACGTGAGCGCTCCGCCGATCCTCCTGCCAGTGGCGGACGCCGAACCACGTGGCCGCGCCGATCGCTACGGGAAGGAGAACTCCGGCGACGAGCGCGAGCGCCAGCAGCTTTCGCAGAGTGAAGCTGCGCCTCATGACCCTTCTGGTGGATCGAACCGATAGCCGACGCCCCAGACCGTGACCAGCAGTTCGGGATGGCGCGGGTCTGCCTCGATTTTCTCGCGCAGCTTCCGGATATAGACGCCGACGGCGCTGCGGTCGCCGAAGTCGCCCCAGATCAACTCGAAGAGGTGGTCGCGGCTGAACACCTGACGTGGGTGCTCGATGAACAACCCGAGGATCGCGAACTCCTTCGCGGTGAACCGAACGGGACGCCCGTCGACGATCGCCTCGTGCGCCGCAAGGTCGACCTCCAGCCGGCCAAAGCGCTGAATCAGACGCTCCGCCGAATGCGCCGGAGAGGCCCGTCTCAGAACCGCCTTGACCCTCTCCACCACCTCGGTGGGCGTCGCCGACTTGACGACGTAGTCGTCGGCGCCGAGCCGCAAGCCGCGGATCTTGTCGCTGTCCTCCCCGCGCGCGCTGAGGAAGAGGATCGGGACGCCGGAGCGGTCACGGAGACGCCGGCAGACATCGAACCCCGACTCGCCCTGGAGCATCACGTCGAGGAGCACGCAGTCGACGCGGCTCCGACCGAGCGCAGCAACGGCGTCCGAGCCGCTCACCGCCGCATGTACCTGGAAGCCCTCGGCCTCGAGGAAATCGCGCATGAGGCCCACGATCTCCGCCTCATCCTCAACGAGCAACACCGCCTGCCGGCCGTTCGCGCGCGCTTCACTCACTACAGAAGCACAGTCTGATCCAGGTGCCCGTCCTCCGCGAACGGACAGGCGCTTTTTTCAGAAAGTCTTCAACGCCAATAGAGCCCTGTACGACTTGGCTCGCAAAGAAGGCACCGGGACGCCTATTCGCCGCCGAGCGCAAACAGCCGCCATTCCCCCGGGACTCCTTTGAGCTGGTGCGTCCCCTTGTCCTCGAAGTGGAACCCCGACCCGATGACGAGGTCTCTCACCGTCTGGGAGGCCAAGATCTCCGACGGCTGGGCTAGCGCGCCAATGCGCGACCCGATGTTCACCACCAAGCCACCGACCTTCTTATCGATGATTTCGCATTCGCCTATGTGCAACCCAGCTCGAACCTCGATGCCGAGATTCGGCACTGAATCGACAATCGCCCTCGCGCAACGCAGAGCTCGAACCGGTCCGTCGAAGGTTGCGAAAAATCCGTCACCGGCGGTATCGACTTCCTTGCCCCTGTAGCGACCGAGGAGCCTTCGCACCGCCGCGTGATGCTGCTGCACCAAATCACGCCACTGGCGATCTCCGAGCTCCGCAGCGAGTTCTGTCGAATGCACGATGTCCGTGAACACGACAGTTACAAGCACGCGGTCGAAGCTTGCTTCGTCATCACGGACGTCGGCGAGAAACGCGTCGACGTTCGCTGCGATCGCGTCAGCGCCCCAATACCAGTGGTGCTGGTCCTTCCATGGGATCTCGATGAGCCTCGAGCCCGGGATGTGCGCCTGTACGTACCGCCCTGCCTCAGGCGAGGTCACCTTCGTGCCGTCACCATCTTGGAGAATGAGCGTTGGGACATGCACTGATGGCAGGATCGGCCGAACGTCAGTCGCGAGGTAGCGACGAACCTCCGCTCTGTGCGCGCCCGGACCCACCGACGCTCGCACATATCGCCGAAACCATTGCCGCTCGTTTGCGTCGGGCGTGTCTTCCTCGGTCGCCAGTGCGCCAGCCTCGATCCGTTCTTCCCACTCCTTGGCCGTCGGCATCCACGGCGTCTCCGGGGTCGCCGCGTACGTAATGAAAGGGTCGAGCAAGATCAGGGCGGCCACACGCTCTGGGTACGTAGCTCCGCAGAGTGTTGCGATGAGCGCGCAGTCCCATGTTCCGAAGATGGCAGCGCGATCCGACCCTGCTGCGTCCATCACCGTGAGGATGTCGTCCCTGAAGACCTCGAAAGGAGGAATGTCGGTCGGTGAGAATCGGTCGGAGCAGCCGAAGCCCCGACGGTCCGTGATGATCAGTCGCGCATGACGCGCTAGCGAACGAAGAAGCGCTGCGAGATAGGGGCTTTCCCAGTTCATGTCGACGTTCGAGCACCGGCCCTGGAGGTACAGAAGATCCACCGGACCGTCGCCGATCAGCTGGTAGGCGAGCGCTACACGCCCGTTCCATGCGTATTGCGTCTCGGGCGATTCCACGGACGACCCATCTTCCCACGCGTGTGAGCCTCAGCCGACATGGG
>JBQCGP010000093.1:0-21638 GCA_051955535.1 Gaiellaceae bacterium
CTCCTGGACGGGGCGGAAGATCCCGACGCGGCAGTGGTCGTTCAGCAGGTTGATCCGCTCGACGATCTCGGTGTTGCCGAGCACGAACCCGAGCCGCCAGCCGGCCATCCCGTAGGACTTCGACATCGAGAACATCTCGACGCCCACGTCCTTTGCGCCGGGCGTGGCGAGGAAGCTGCGCGGCTCGCGTCCGTCGAAGACGAGGTCGCCGTAGGCGAAGTCGTGGACGACCGCCGCATCGGTCTCGTTGGCATACGCGATCGCGGCCTCGAACGTGCCGTCGCGGACGGCCACGGCGCACGGGTTCGAGGGGTAGTTCAGGTAGACGGCCGCGACCTCGTCGCGAGGTGCGCGCGAGAAGTCGGGCTGCCAGTCCGCAGCCGGGTCGAGCGGCACCGTTTCGAGTCGGGCTCCGGCGAGCGCCGGGCCGGACGGGTAGTCCGGGTACCAGGGATCCGGCAAGACGACGGCTGAGCGGGAATCCGCCAGGGCCAGCGAGAGCTCGACTATCGCCGTCTTCGTGCCGGGGACGACGGCGACTTCGCGGTCCGGGTCGAGCTCGACGCCGTAGACCGTCCGGTAGCGCTCCGCGATCGCCGAGCGGAGCTCGGGCAGCCCGCGGAACGGCGGGTAGCCGTGGGCGGTCGGGCGGTTCGCAGCACCCGCGAGGGCCTCGACGACATGCTGCGGTGGGCCGGTCTCCGGGTTCCCACGTCCGAGGTCGACGACCTCGCCGGCCGCAGCGACGCGCGTCAGCAGCGCGCCGAAATATTGCTCGGGCAGGCGTTCCAGCCGGTCGGGCCGGCGCCTCAGTACGTGAAGCTCACCGTCCCGACGACTCGCGCGTTGTAGATCAGGCACTGGCCGAAGAGCGAAATCCGGTAGTGCGTGAGCACGACCGAGAAGACGCCAGAGCCACCGGAGCTCGTTTTCGTCGAGACGTTTTGCATGGCGCCGGTGACCTGGAAGCGCTGGTTGGTGCAGTTAGGCCCGGTGCTGAGCGTCGTGATCGTTCCGCCGTGGTGCACGAACGTCCCGGTGACGCTGTCGGTATGACCGGTCGGGCTGAAGGTGGCCATCTGGAACGAGCCGCCGTTGACGTACGTCGGGACCGACCCGAGGGGGTCGTGCTGGACGGAGGTGTTCCAGAGGGCGCGGTCACCGGCGTTGCCCGATCCGGTGCCCGCGAACGAGCCGACGGTCGAGGTGAACGCGTACTCGTTGCCGGAGATGCCGAAGATGGTCGACGCGGGAGCAGCGGACGCGCCTACCGGCAGCGCCAGCGCCGCAATCGCGACGAGGAGAGTTACCGAGGAGCGAACGAGAGGCTTCATGGGGGCGGCTCCTTCCGATTGCTCGACTGCGCGCGGACCCTACTCCTTCCGCCCCGTCCGGGGTCAGACCCCGGACGCGTCCGAACCGGACGGGCCGCTCCCGTTGAGCCCATCCTCGACGAATGCCTGCAGTCGCGAACGCGCCACAGTGGGGTCGGCGGAAAACAATGCCCGCACGCCTTCCAGGTCGAGCGACAGAGCCGGCGCCGCCCAGCCGATCGCGGCCGGGTAGCTGCTCCACCGCCAGTCGGCGGGCCGCTTGCACAGGCCGGCGCGAACGGGGTTGAGCGCGATGTACCTGAGCGCGGCGAGCAAATGGCCGTCGGTCTCGACGAGCTGGGTCTGATAGCGCTGGCGGAAGAGGCTGCCGAACTCCTGGTGACGGTCGTTGACGGCCTGGGCGTGCATGCCGTTGAGTCTCTTCATGCCCGCGGCGAGGTTCGGCTCCGGGGTCGTCACGAGCAGGTGGTAATGCGTCCCCAACAGACAGTGCGCCTTGCACGACCACTTGTAGCGGCGGATAACGTCATCCAGCCTGTACTCGAACCACCGTCGGTCGTCGTTTTCGATGAAGAGCCGGCGACCGAATGTTGAGTTTGCCGTGACGTGGTAGGTCGCACCGTGGGCCTGGATCCGGAGTGGTCGCGCCATCGCAGCGAGGGTAGGCAGCGACCGCGCGACGAAAGCCGCGCGGCGCAGGTTTCGTCACCGCCGGGCCGGCGAATCGTCACGTTTGGGCCAGTCTGGGGTCAGACCCCGGACATGGCCCGAACGGCCCTGGTTAGCCGCGCGGGAGCTCGAGCACGAACGTCGACCCGTGCGAGGGCTCGGAGTCGACGAAGATCTCGCCGTTCATTCGCCGGGCGAGCTCCCGGCTGATGTAGAGCCCCAGGCCCGTGCCGCCGCCGCCCCGCGTCTGCTCGGGGTCGACCCGGTAGAACTTCTCGAAGATCGCCTGCTGCTCGGTCGACGGGATGCCGATGCCCTCGTCCGCGACGGACAGCCTCACGTGTCCGTCGTGCTCCTCGACGGAGACCGTGATCGTCCCGCCCTCGCGCGAGTACTTGGCGGCGTTGTCGATCAGGTTCGTGACGATCTGGCGAATCCGGTCACGGTCGCCCGTCACGTTCGCGGACGCCGGCAGTCTGAGTTCGAACGATGCGACGCGGCGTGCCATCGCCGCCGCCGTTTCGCGGACGATCTCGGCGACGTCCACCTGCTCCTGCTCGACGGTCACGCCCCCGCTGTCGAGGCGGCTCGCGAGCAGGACCTCGTCGGTGATCTGAGCCAGCCGCTCCGACTGCGTCGCGATCATCTCGAGCAGAATGCGGCTCTCGTCCGCCCCGAGGTCGACGTCGGAGCGAAGCAGAGTCAGCGCCGCGCCGTACACGGCGGTCATGGGAGTTCGCAGCTCGTGCGAGACGGTCGCGATGAAGTCGCTCTGCGCCTCGTCGAGCTTGTGCTCTGCGGTCTGATCCCGGAAGGCGTAGACGACGCCTCCGCGGGAGATGCGAACAGCGACGAACGAGAGCCAGAGTTCCTGGCGGTCGACGTCGACCGGCAACGTCACTGCCCGCGGCACATCTTCGATCTCGGTGACCGGCACCTGTTCGGCGATCTCATGCCAGCCGGGCACCGCCTCCTCCGCCGGACGCCCGCGGACGTCGTCGCCGCTGAGGCCGAGGATCAGCTCGGCGGAGGGGTTCCAGAAGCGGACGACACCCTCGGGGTTGACGTAGAAGACCCCGTCGCCAACGGCTTCGAGCAGCCTCGCCGCCTCCTCGCCCTGCTCCGCCGCCGCTCGTGCCGCGGCCTCGGCCGCCTCCGCCCGGCTCAGCTCCTCGTGGAGGCGCGCGGTCCGGACGGCCGCGCCCATCTGCGCGACGAGCCCCTCGACGACCTCCAGGTCGTCCCCCGAGTACGGCCCTCGGTCGCTCATCAGCTGCACGACCCCGACGACCCGCCCCTCGTGCTTGACCGGCACCATCATCGCGGACTGCACCCGCGTCGGCCCGAGGTCCGGGACCTTGCGGACGGTGCCCTCCCGGTCGACGTCGTAGAACGTTCCCTCGCTGCTCTCGACGCGTTCGGCGACGTCGTTCGCGAGCAGCGGCTCGCCGGTCCGGATCACCTCGCTCTGCATGCCGCCGACGGCGGAGAGCTTCAGCTGCGGCAGCGTCGCCGGGTCGATCCGGTTCCCTTCGACCGAGGCGTACTCGCAGCGAATCAGGCTCTCGCGCTCGTCGAACGACGAGACGATCACACCGTCGTGTTGGATCACGTCGGCGAGCAGCTCGTGGAAACGGTCGTAGACACGGTCGATCTCGAGCGTCTCCGTGAGGGAGCGCGCGGCGTCGAGCAGGAGCTGCGCGAGCTCGGCTCTGCGTCGCAGGTCTCGTTCGACCTGGAGGTAGTGGGCCCTGACGTCGTCAGTCGGCATCTCGTCTCCTAGCGGCGTCTCTTGCGACGAGGTCGTGCGCTCCGCACTCGCCCACCCTCCGTGGTCGCACATCGATCCTACGATGTTTGCAGCCTTTTTACGAGGGGTTAGCGGCCAGGCGCCTCACGTCGAGGCGCCTGGCCGTCTGTGATCTCAGAGCTGACCGACGAGCAGCTGGACCTTCCGCTGGGCGAGCGCGCCCAGGATCGGCGCCTCCCAGCCGCTTCGCTCTGCGTTATCGCCGGTACGCACGCCGCGCACGACGAATGCATAGGCGTTCCGGGACCTAACGAAGCGGGCGTGCGCCCGGAGCTGTGCCGGCAGCTTCGCCGCCCTCACCGCGAGGCGCAGAGCCGCGGCTCGGCTCGGCCTGACCGAAATGATCACGGCCAGGTCGCCGCCGAACGCACCGCTGGCGCGCACGGGCCGGTTCTTGACCGTCGGCAGGCTCGCGGCCGGGAGCGGAGCGGCCGCAGCGCTCGAGTGCGTCTGGGCGAGACCGAACTCGCTGAAGACCGGTGCGGCCGGGATCGCCGAGCCGGTCGGGTAGAGCACCGCGTTCAGGACGATCCGCTCCTCCTGCTCGGTCCAGGCGCGGAACCAGGCGTCGAAGCCGAGCAGGACCGCGTGTCCGGAGCCGAACGGCTGGTCGACCACGGCCGGCCGTCCGGGCAGGTTCGCGTTTGCATTCACCTCGAAGCCGTAGCAGTTGCCGAACCCGGCCGGACCTCCGCAGTCGCCGGCGGGTGCATAGGTCGCGACTGCCCTGCCCGTGCCGAGCGTCGAGGGGTCGTAGGCCGGATCGCCGTTCGTCTCCCTGTAGATCCAGCCGCCCGCGTCGAAGCCCCAGGCCACCGGGTTCGACGTGTCCCACGTGGCGTCGAAGGTCGAGCCGGGCGTCGTGAGGCCGCTGATCGCGGTCGTGTTCAGGCTCGTCAGCCCGGCGTTGCGGGCGCTCGCCGTTCCGCCCGCGAGCGCGCCGATGTACCGGCCGCCGGAATTGACGAAGGCCTGCAGTGCCGTCGCCCCCGCGCCCGCCGCGATCGTCGAGGTCGGGTTGATGAACGCCGTGTAGCCCTGGCTGACCAGGACGCCGGCCGCGAGGTCGGTCGAGGTGATCTGGCCGATCTGCGAGGTCGGGATTCCCTCCTTCTGCGTCAGGTCGAACATCACCTCGCAGTACGCAGTCGAGCTGCACTGGCCGTCACCGGAGCCATGGAACGCCGGGTTCGTCGGCGCTGTGGTCCCGCCCGTGTAGACGCCGATCTTCGGCAGGGCCAGCGCGTAGTGCGCGACCGGATAGCCCGTCAGCCCGAAGACGGGCGTCTGCCACTTCGTCGCGTCGGCACTGATCGTGGCGAGGTCGACCGTCGAGCCGTCCACGAGCGCCGCACCGGTGGCGAAGTGGACGCCGCCAGAGTCGAATGAAGCCGAACCACGCGTCACGCTCGCTCCCTGGCCGAGCAGCTGGTTCACCATCGCCAGCCCGGCCATCGAGTCGGTGTTGAACGCGTAGACCGGCTGCGCCGTCACCGGCGAGGTGCCCTGCGCCGGATCGCCGATCAGTGTCATCGCCGCCCCTGCCGGTGGCTTCTGGGTGAGGAAGCCGTCACCCCCGAACCCGCGCAGCAGCGGGTAAGACCAGGTCACCTTGTCGTAGAAGTAGTGGAACGGCAGGAACGGGTTCTCTTCCAGCACCGCGTTGATCCAGTGCTTCGCTCCCTGGTCGAGCGGGATGTAGAGCGTCCCGGTCGGGAGCGTGGTCGTCTCCGTCAGCGCGGGGGAAGCGCCGCCCTGGACGGCGTTGATGTTGAAGTTCCCGTACCGGTGCGCCCCGCCGATCGTGAGCGGCGCGGTCAGGCGGTAGACGTTGACGCCCGCCCGCTGGAGCTCCTTGATCGTCGTGGCGACGTCGCCGGAGTGCGCGTTCGGCAGGAAGTAGTACCCGCAGATGTCGACGTTCGGGTTCTGGTCGCCAGTGGTCTGGCCGATGTCGAGCTGGTCGACCGCCGGCGGGCTGACCTGGGTATTGTCCTGGACCTTGCAGGCGGCGCCCTGGTCGACGGCCTCCTGCCACTGCTTCACCCAGCCGGTCATCAAGCTCGTCTTCTTCGCGGCGATCGCGTTGACCGTCTCATCCATCGCCAGGTAGTGGTCGTAGACCTGCTTGCCGTAGTTCTCGTTGTTGCCCTTCTCGTACGTCATCCCGGCTGCGCCCATCAGCAAGGAGGGGACGGTGTCGCCGTACTCGGGAACGAACAGGTCGTAGGTGTTGTAGTTGCGGTACTGGGACGACTGGTCGTTGAACCGGTTCTGGATGCTCGGCCCGATCACCTGGTCGATCAGGTCGAGGGCGAAGTGCGAGATCTCGTTCAGCGCGGCGTCCTCGTTGGGCGGGAAGAAGTAGCCCGAGGTCTGCTGGTGCGCGTCGATGAAGAAGAGGCCGGGGTACTGAACCGCATCGTCGAAGAGCACCTGGTTCTCCGGCATCTGGATCGTCCCGCGGTCGCGGTTCGGGTCGAAGCTCCAGGCGGTCGTGCGCATGTTGTGGTCGCGGTCGTCAGGAGCCGTGACCGGCTGGATGAAGACGTCGAGATTGCTCAGCCGCTGCGCGTTCGCGCAGTCCTCCCGGGCGGTCAGGTCGTAGAGCTCCTTCACGGAGGCCTCGCCGCCCGCCGGCTCGTTGCCGTGCGGCGTGCCGGTGATCCAGCCGAAGGCCGGCCGGGAGCCGACCTGTGAGAGCGCGTCAGCCTGCGAGGTCGTTCCGTCGATGACGCCGCGCCAGAACGCGCCGTCGTTGCGGCCGGCGTCGAGGTTGGCGATGTTGCTCGGCGTGCCGACGACGATGACGTCGAACGGAACGCCGAGGACGCTCGTCCCGGCCGGGTAGAGCTTGACCGCGACGCGTGAGCCGGTCGTGCCCGGGTTATTGGCGATCGAGTCCTTGACCGCCTGCAGGTAGGCCATCAACTGATAGGTCTTCTTCGCGGAGGGGGTCGCGCCGCTGAGCCCGTCGCCGGTGGCGGGGCCGCCAAGCACGCCGCCGAAGAACGAGTCGTAGGTCGGGATGTTCGGGTCGAGCTGCATCCCGTTCGTGCAGCCGGACGGATCGCTCGTAGCGATCGGAGCGTCCGCGATCGGCCACTCGCCTCCGGCCTGGTCGGATTGCGTGCTCGAGCGGTACGGGCAGAACACGACCGAATCGGAGTCGGAGACGCCCGTCGGGCAGCTCGCGTCCGCCATGGCGTTGCCGTTGACGGGGTTCTCCGGGATCGGCGGGTTGTAGGTCGTCGGCGAGGGGGCCACCGTGTTGGACCAGACAGCCGGACCGGGCGTCGGCAGCGTCAGCGTGCCGGTGCGCAGCCCCCACCAGTCGTTCGTAGCCGTGACCGGTGTCGCCGCGTTGTTGCCTTGCCCGTCGAGCGTCGTGTTGAGTACGCCGAAAGCGTTGTCGGTGACGTTGCTTTGCATCACCGACGAGGCGGCCGCCCCGACGAGCCTGACGCCCGCGCCGAGCCGCAGGTTCTGGTTGTTGTCGGCGTGGTTGCCGAGCGGGAAGGGGTCGTTGTTCGGGGTCGGCGCGAAGACGCTGCCGACCGGCGCATCCGTGCCGTGGACGAGGTTCGACGAGATCGTGCTGTCGGCGATCTGCACCGAGGCGCCGGCCGTGACGCGCACGCCGTCCTGGCCGAAGTTCGGCCCGGTATAGAGCGGGATCGGCGGCGGGATCGGGTTCGAGCCGCCCGATGCCTGGCAGTCGCCGTCGATGATCGTCGGCCCGCCCGCAGTCGGGTCGTTGTAGTTCTGGCACGAGTTGCGACCGGCGATCACGGAGTTGGAGATCAGCGCGCGGTTGTCGATTCCGGAGGCGACGAGCGGCGCCGACTGCGTCGGCAGGTAGTAGCCCGTCGAGCCGTCGACGAGCACGCCGACCGCGTTGTAGTGGTCGATCCGCGTGTGGTCGATCGTCAGCGTGCGCGCCGGTTGCACCGTCGGCTTCTTCGGGGTGTTGCGCGTCACCATCGCGACGCCGACCCCGTAGTCGTTGCTGCGGAAGCCGCCCGGCACCTGGTAGCCGTTCTTGCCCTCGTCGGTGACGAGGCCGGTCACGTACGAGCGGTCGATCGATCCCTGCGCGTCGACGAAGACGGCGCCCGCGGTCACGGGGACGCCGTTGCCGCTGAAGGTGATGCCGGAGACGTTGACCGTGATCGGATCGGCGGGCTTGCCGACGACGGCAAGGAGGTCACCCTCGGCGTCACGGATGTTCGGCTGAGGCTCGGCGATGCCACCCGAGTGGGGCTTGCTCCGCGGCACGACCGTGACCTGGTCGGCTCCTGCGCCTTGCAGAGTGAGGTCGCGCTGGATCGTCAGCGCGTTGCTCCCCGGGTCGGCGTCGCCCTCGACGTATGTGCCGGCGCAGACGAAGACCGTGTCGCCGGGCTTCGCGGCGTTGATCGCCTCCTGGATGGTGCGAAAGCCCGCTTTCGGGCATTCGCTGCTGTTCTTGGGCGCAACGGTAAGCGTGCTTGGCGCTCCCGCTGCCTGTCCCTGGGCTGATGCGACTCCCAGCGCGGCCAGCACTGCCGTGAGCGACACGACGAGTGCCGCGTAGTGCCTCCGACCGATCACGAAGATCCCCCCTTGGTCGACTGCGGATGCGGCGGTTTACCGGGTCCGGCGCGATACGTCAAGTTGCGCAGCCCGGCGTGACTCCTAAGCTGGGGCCATGTCCTTTGCGGCCAGGTTCCGGCGACAGCTCGTCGTGGCGGGCGTCGTCGTTGCGGCAGCAACAGTCGCGGCCGTGGCCGTCCCGCGCGGCGGCAACACCGCGCAGCTCCGCGCCGGCGCCGAGGCGGAGGAGGAGCACGAGGCCACGCGCGTGATCCACGGTGCGGTCTGCGGTTTCGAGCGCTGGCCGGTCAAGACGCTCTCCGATCCGCAGGCTCGCGAGGTCGACTACACGCCGCGCCCGGCGACGGTTCGCTACCTTGGCTCGCTGCCAGCACGGCCCGGCGGCCAGGACTCACGCGGGCCGCTCGAGAAGCGAACGTTCGCCGTCCAGGCGCGGCTCGTCGGCGTCAAGCGTGAGGAGGATTCCGACTACCACCTGATCATCGCCGCGGGCGGCGCGACGATGATCGCCGAGATGCCGCTGGTGGGCTGTACCGCCGGTGCCCAGCACCGCTACGCGATGGCGGCGGTGCGCACCGAGCTCGAGCGTGGGTTCGGCGGCCCCATCGGCAGCTCGTGGATCCACCCGAACCTGCGAGTGCGGCTCACGGGCGTGCTCTTCTTCGACTTCCCGCACGGCCAGTCCGGCCACGCGCGCAATTACGCGGAGCTGCACCCGGTGATCGGCTTCCGCGTGTTCGTTCGCTGACGCGAAAACGCTCTTGTAATCGTTGAAACGAGTGTGTACCGTCGAGACCGTAGGTGCGAATGCGGCCTCGCGTGGTGGAGGGCTTGGCGGCAGCCCCTTAGCAGGAAAGGGGAGGCACCATGTTTGGGAGTGGGAGGCGGTTTGCGATCTTCGCCGCAGCAGCAGCGTGCTCGCTGGCCTGCGCAGGGTTGGCCGGGGCGGAGCGGCCTGTCGAGCCCGGCGGATCGCCGGTGGCTGTGGACGGCTTAGTCGTTCAGGACTTGGACCACGGAACAACCGCACAACAGATGGCGCAGTCACTCGTCGGAGGCGGGGTGACGATCTCGAACGTCACGTACACCGGGACCAACAATGCCGCCGGAGCATTCACCGACACTGGGCCCGGCAGCGTAGTCGGCTTCAACGACGGAATCGTGCTGGGCACGGGCAGCGTCCAGACGACGGCGACCGCGAAGGGCGTCGAAGGGCCGAATCAGTTCGACGACAACACGACCATAAACGGCTCGCCGGGCGATCCGGACCTGGACACGCTCTCCGGGACGACGACCTTCGACGCAGCGGTCTTGCAGTTCGACTTCGTTCCGCAATTCTCGACCGTTCAGTTCACGTACGTCTTCTCGTCGGACGAATACAACGAGTTCGCGAACTCGGCCTTCAACGACACCTTTGCGTTCTTGATCAACGGCCAGAACTGTGCGCTGGTCCCGGGCACGAACACGCCTGTCGGCGTCAACACGATCAACGGTGGAAACCCATTCGGAACCAACGCGCAGAACCCGAACCTGTTCCGCAACAACGATCTGGATGACGGCGGGGGCAGCATCAACACGGAGATGGACGGCCTAACCGTCGTGTTGACCTGTAACGCGACCGTCAACCCAGGAGTGACCAATCACTTGAAGCTGGCTATCGCCGATGGGAGCGACTCCATCCTCGACTCGAACGTCTTCATCCAGGCGGGGAGCCTCGTCAGCGGCACGCAGATCGCTACGTCGCTCTCGGGCGGCGGACAATCGGGAGCGACGATTACCGTGCCGGCCGGAACGTCGGTCACCGATCAGGCGACGCTTTCGGGCGTCAACTCCGGGACTGCCGGCGGCACGGTGACTTACACGGTCTACCAAGGGCCAGGTTGTTCGACCGTCTACGCAAACGCAGGAACGAAGACGGTGATGAACGGCGGCGTGCCTGCTTCCGATGCAGTGCCGTTGAACACTGCCGGGACGTACAACTGGGTTGCGAGCTACAGCGGCGACGCCGCGAACAACCCATCAACGACCAACTGCGGTGACGAGGTGGCGACAGTGACGGCGGGGCCGGCCGCGACCACCTTGACGGTGAGCCCGGCGACTGGCGACTTTGCCGATGCGACGACGGTCTCGGCCGTGCTCACCAAGACGAGCGACTCGAGCCCGGTTGCGGGCAAGTCGGTGACGTTGACCCTGAACGGAGCCGAGAACTGCACGGCGACCACGGACGCTACGGGCAAAGCGAGCTGCCCGATCACGCCCGGCGAGGCGGCCGGGACGTACACGTTGGCGGGCTCGTTCGCCGCAGACGCCGACTTTCTCGCCAGCACTGGCTCTGCGAACTTCATCGTCACGCTCGAGGAGACCGCGCTCTCCTACACGGGGGACACGACCGCGATCAATGGGCAAGCGATGACGCTGTCCGGGAAGCTGACGACCGACGATCCCGCGGCCGGCACGCCGCTCGGCGGGAAGTTGGTCACGTTCACGCTCGGGTCCGGCGCCACGGCCCAAACGTGTAGTGGAACGACGTTGGCCAACGGAACGGCTTCCTGCTCTATCCCGTCGGTGGCGCAGACGGCAGGTTCGGTCGCTGTGGCGGCAAGCTTCGCCGGCGACAGCTTCTACCTGCCGGCGTCGGCCTCCTCGACCGTTGACGTCGTCGCGGCAACGGCTGGGGGTGCGTTCGTGATCGGCGACAACTCCGCCGGGTCGCCGACGATCGGCAAGGCCGTGTATTTCTGGGGTAGTCAGTGGTCGAAAAACAACTCGCTCAGCGGCGGCCCCGCGCCTTCCGCGATGAAGGGGTTCGCCGATAGCCCGGTGAGCATCACTTGCGGATCGACCTGGACAACGCACCCCGGCAACAGCTCTTCACCGCCGGCGTCGATTCCCAACCAGATCGCGGTGATCGTCTCGAACAACGTCAGTAAGTCGGGATCCACGATCAGCGGGACGATCGTGCATATCGTGATCGTCCAGGTCGCCCCTGGCTACGGCCCCGCTCCGGGGCACGTCGGAATGGGAACGATCGTGGGCATGGTCTGCTGAATCACCAGCGCAGGTAGGCAACGGTGGGGGAGCGGATCGCTCCCCCACCACCGTTCTAGAGCCGCAGCAGGTAGAAGCGCCAGAAGTCGTTCTGGATCGGTAGCACCTCGCAGCTCGCGAAGCCCGCTTCGGCGGTGTAGCGGCGGACTGTGTCCGGCCTCATCACCGTGCCGGTTCCGGCCGCGCCCGCGCCGACCATCCCGACCGGCAAGCAGTGGAAGACGCTGAAGCCGTAGTAGAGCCGCTCGATCTCGCCCGCCGGGGCGGTGAACGCCTCCTCCGTGCGCTCGTCGCCGATCAGGACGACGCCGCCGTCGGCGAGTAGGCCTCGCGCCGCCCGCAGGACGTCGACCGGGTACGACATGTCGTGGAGCGCTTCGAAGATAGTGACAAGGTCGTACCGGCCTTGCAGCCCGGCGTCGGCGGCGTCTCGCTCGTGGAACGCGACGCGGTCCTCGACGCCCGAGCCGGCGAGGTTCTCCTGCGCGCGCTCGACCGACGGGGGGTCCGAGTCGATCCCGTCGACCTGCACCTTTGGGTACGCGCGAGCGAGTTCGATGCTCGAGCGCCCCTGCCCGCAGGCGACGTCAGCGACGCGCGCGGGCGGGTCGCCCTTGAGCCGTTCGTCCAGCTCCGGAACCGAGGGGAGCCACTCCTTGCCGAGCAGGTTCTCGAACAGCGACCTGCTGAAGCCGGCCTGAGCTTCGTGCAGGTTGTCGCCGTAATCGGCGTAGGGCACGCCGTCGCCCGTGCGGAAGGCCATGAGCAGGGAGTCGAGCGGACGCATCGCGCCCGCCAGTCCGCGCGCCAGCGGAGCGACGTAGTTGAGGCTGGAGGCATCGAGCAGGGCCTCGGCGTATCCCTCGGGCAGCCGGAAGCGCCGCTCATCGCCGTTCGGCTCGAGCTCGAGCAGCTCGCTCGCCGCCTGCTCCTCGAGCCACTCACGCGCGTACCGCTCATGGATGCCCGCGGCCTCGGCCAGCTCGGACGAGGTCAGTGGCCCCTTTTCCGCCAGCGCCCGATACAGGCCGAGCTCGTCCCCCAGGTACACGGAGAACAGATCGAAAGCGCCGATCGCGTTCATGAAGAGCCGCTAGACGAGCTCGTCGCGGCGGGTCGTTTCCTCGGCCGTGGCCATTCGCTGCCTCCTCCGTGGTTTCGCCGATCTTCGCGGCTTCCTAGACTCGGGGCAATGAGCACGTGTGCCGTCTGCGGTTACGAGGCCACCGAGCCCTTCAAGTTCTGCCCCGACTGCGGCGCCCCCGCCGCGCCGCCCACCGGTCAGGAGCAGCGCAAGGTGGTGACAGCCCTCTTCTGCGACGTTGTCGGATCGACATCGCTCGGGGAGTCGATCGATCCCGAGGCGCTGCGCGCTCTGCTCGCCCGCTACTTCGAGCGTATGAAAGAGGCTGTCGAACGGCACGGCGGCACGGTCGAGAAGTTCATCGGCGACGCGGTGGTGGCCATCTTCGGCATTCCCGTCACGCACGAGGACGACGCGCTACGCGCCTGCCGGGCCGCCGTCGAGATGCGCGAGACCTTCGCCGAGGTCGGCGTCGAGGGCCGGATCGGCATCAGCACCGGCGAGGTCGTCACCGGCACCGAAGAGCGCCTCGCGACCGGCGACGCAGTCAACATCGCCGCCCGCCTCCAGCAGGCCGCGGAGCCCGGCGAGGTCCTGCTCGCCGGCCCGACGCTCGAGCTCGTGCGCGACGCCGTCGAGGTCGATGCGCTCCAGGCGCTGGAGCTGAAGGGGAAGGCGCAGCCGGTCGAGGCCTTCCGCCTGATCGCGGCGCACGAGCCGGGCGACCGACCGTCCGACCGCCGCTTTGTCGGCCGCGAACGAGAGCTCTCTCTCCTCGGCGAAGCGTGGGAGCGCGCGCTCGCGGCGGAGCGGTGCGAGTTGTTCACGGTCGTCGGCGAACCGGGAGTCGGAAAGTCGCGACTGGTCGCGGAGGCGATCGCGGCGACCGGTGCGCGTCTCGTCAGCGCGCGCTGCTTGCCGTACGGCGAAGGGATCACGTACTGGCCGGTCATCGAGGTGGTCAAGCAACTCGACGCTTTGCCGAGCGACCAGGCGGCCGCTGAGGCGATCCGATCGCTCCTCGGCGAGTCGGAAGGTGGGGCGTCCGCGGAAGAGATCGCCTGGGCCTTCCGCAAGCTGCTCGAAGAGCAGGCGCCGCTCGTCGCGATCTTCGACGACATCCAGTGGGGCGAGGAGACGTTCCTCGACCTGCTCGAGCATGTCGCGTTGCTGTCGTCGGGCGCGACGATCCTGCTCGCCTGCACAGCGCGGGCCGAGCTCGTCGACCGCCGCCCGACGTGGCCGGTCGCGCTCCGGCTGGACCCGTTGCAGAAGACCGACGTCGACGACCTGATCGGCGAAGAAATCCCGCAGGAACTCCGAGAACGCATCGCGCAGGCGGCCGGAGGGAACCCGCTCTTCGTCGGGGAGATGCTCGCGATGGCAGATGAGGGCGACGGCGAGGTCACCGTCCCGCCGACACTTCGTGCGCTTCTCGCTGCCCGTCTGGACCAACTCGCGCCACCCGAGCGACAGACGCTCGAGCGCGGCGCGGTCGAGGGCGAGCTCTTCCACCGCGGCGCGGTCCAGGCGCTAGCGCCGGGGGAGAGCCAGGTGACACCCAGGCTCGCGACCCTCGTGCGCAAGGAGCTGATCCGCCCCGATCGGCCGGTGTTTCCGGGTGAAGACGGCTTTCGCTTCCGTCATTTGCTGATCAGGGACACCGCCTACGACGGACTGCCCAAATCCGCCCGCGCGGAGCTGCATGAACGGTTCGCGGTCTGGCTCGAGCAGCGCGGCTCGGAGCTGATCGAGCTCGACGAGATCGTCGGCTACCACCTGGAGCAGGCCGCCGGCTACCGCCAGGAGCTCGGAAATCCCGAGCCGGCACTCGCCAAGCGGGCGGGGGAGAGGCTCGCGGCCGCCGGCAGGCGCGCCTTGTGGCGCGGCGACGACCGCGCCGCCGCTGCACTGCTCGAGCGTTCGCTCGCGCTGACGCGCCCGCTTCGGCCGGACGTCAATACGGAGCTCGACCTCGCGACCGCCTATCGGTTCGACAAGCCCGAACGCTGGGGGAGGATCGCCGATGGCGCAGCGGCCCGAGCCCATGAGGCAGGCGACGAAACCGGCGAAGCGCTCGCCCGCGTGTTCGCCGGCCTCCACTACGCCATGGTCGGAGCGAATCCCGAGGAGCTCGAGATGCTTGCTCGCCGCGCACTACCGCTGCTCGAGCGGGAGAACGACCACGCCGGCCTTGCCAAGGTCTGGTTTGCGATCTCAGTCGGCGTCGCGAGCCTCCGTGGCCAGTACGAGGAGATGTCGCAAGCTGCCGAGCAGGCGCTTCGGCACGCGCGGCTCGCCGGTCAGCAGCCACGACACTTGTTTGACCTCGAGGTCGCGCTCTACTGGGGCCCGCGGCCTGCGGACGACGCCCTGCGCACGCTCGATGCGTCGCTTCCTGCCAATCCTCCTCCTCGTTCGGCCCTGATCAGGAGCCTGCTGCTGGGAATGCTCGGGCGCTTCGACGAGGCGTGGCCGGCCGCACGCGACGCGGGCGCGCGCTGGCGCGAGGTGTCCGGCGTGGATGGGAGCCATCTGCTCGCCGACCTCGCGCGGTTCGAGGGCGACCACGAGTCGGCCGAGGCGTATCTCGCCCGCTTCTGCGATTGGGCCGAGGCGCACGGTCAGCGCTCGTACCTCTCGACCTACGCGCCGACGCGCGGCCGCTTCCTCTGGGCGCTGGGAAGATACGACGAGGCAGAGGCGCTGGCGCGGCTCGGCCGCGAGCTCGGGGACGAGCAGGACGCGGCGACGCAGGGGGTCTGGCGAGAGGTCGCCGCGCTGGTGCGGGCGAGCCGTGGCGACTACGAGGAGGGCGAACGCCTTGCGCGCGAGGCGGTCGCCATCAGCGCGCGAACTGACGCACCGCTCTGGCACGGCGATGCGCTCTACGACCTGGCGGAGGTCCTGCAGCTAGCCGGTCGGACCGACGAAGCAGCGGCCGCCTTAGAGCAAGCACTGGAGCAGTACGAGCTCAAGCGCACCGTGCCTTTGGTCGAGCAGACGCGCGCTCGGCTGGCAGAACTACGGGGTGTAGGAGGGACTGTCCCCGAACGGGGACTGTCTCAGTAGCCGAATCGAGCTCAGCGCCGGTCGAGCGACGCTAGGTAACCGATTCGACCCGAAGATCAGCAGCCCTACGAGGATCAACGAGACCGACTCCGCGGGCTTAGGCCTGGTCATTTGCTGCGTTTGGTTTTCCTAGGCGTGAGTCGGATTCTGCGCGTGCCGGCTCGTCGGGTCGACGCCGGCGTACGTCAGGAAATCGGTCATGCGGAAGCCCAGGGAGGCGTTCTTGATCGGAACCGTCGGCGCCCAGCTCGGATTGACGTTGACGTAGCTATTTGGGTCGCTCTGGATCAGCCCGATCAGCACCTCGGCGACGATCCGTCCCGCAACCGGGCCGAGATGTAGTCCCGACTGCGATAGCTGTGCCTCCTTGAGCGCGTAGTACCAGAGCGGCGTACTGGTGTCGAAGCCGTACGGCTTCAGCTCGCTGAGGTCCTGCTTGCTCAACGAGGTGATGCCCATCGCCTTGGCGATCGACTGTCCCGAGGGCAAGCTCCAGGTCAGCTGGCGCAGGAGGTTTCGCTGCGGCAGGACGGTCGGCCCGTTGTGGCTTGCGATCGCACCCAACGGCAACGTGAACAGCGGCGAGGAGATGTGCGTATCGACCTGCTTGTTGCGCTTGATCTGGCCGTCACCGAAATCGAAGAACGTCTGCCAGCCGATGAACCGCCGCGGGGCGCGGAAGCCGCCGCGCAGGTCGGTCGGGTCGGAGCCGGAGCTGTTCTGGCCGGGGTCGAAGATGAAACCGAACAACGGACTGCCGTCGTTGTTGCCCTTCAGGTTCGCGCGGTACGACGGCCGCACCATGCTGTGTCCGAACCGGTAGCAAGCGCCCTGGAATTCCACCGGCATGAACGCCTCTCCCAGCCCGACTGTGTAGAAGCGTCGGCCGTTCTGCAACACGTCGTTGACCATGTCTGGTCCGACGAAGAGCGGTAGGAATTCGTGCAGCACCATCCAGTGGTAGTGCCACGTCGTCAGCTGCCGCGCTTGGTTGTAGTCATCCGGGTATGTCTTCCCGTTGCTTCGCGCGTCGTCGACCTGGCGGTTGTGAAAGAGGATGAACGCGCAATGCAACCCCGCGATCATCATGTTCTCGTCGTTGCGCGGATCGCCGGTGATTGCGGTCCCATCGCCCATCCGCGGCAGATCTTCGAAGCCCTGCGTCCCATCCGGGTAGGTACCGCCGGACTCGATCAGCAGCTTTGCCGGATCGCTCGAGTTGTAGAGCGCAGCACTCCCCGACGGCCCATTCCCGTACACCGAGTCGAGATCAAGGCTCGCCGTGCGAGCGTTAGGCGCCGTAAAGGGATCGGTCGTGACTCCCAGCTTCGAGGTCGTGTCGAAGGTGGTGTCGTGGTCGATGAACTGGCCCATGAACGTCGTCCCGGCTGTGTGCGTCGGGTTGTCGGGGTTGTTGACGCTCAACGCGGGGTTGGTGATCAGATTGATCGGCCCGGCACTCAGCTGGTCGTTGGCATCGAGTAGCCCGCCCTGCGCACCGAGGGCGAGGAGTGACTTCGTCACTCCGTTCGATACAGGCGCGAACGCCTCGAGGTTCGGAAACAGCCGTCCGAACGTCTGCGTGCCTGTCGACGCAAAGAGACTGCGCGCCTGGCTGGCTTGCACCGGCCGCGAGAACGCACCTGCAACGCCACCGCCGAGCGCGAGCGCGCCGGCCCCCGCCCCTGCTCGTTTTAGGAAGCCGCGCCGGCTGTAGCGTGAACGCTCGTTTCCTTCGTCAACGGTGCTCACTTACTGCTCCTTTCGGCTTATTACGGTGATTGCGTCGGGGCGACGAGGTCATCTCGAAACCCATCTCGTGCAGCTCACGGGAGCGCGTCCTCGAGTGTGCGCTCCGCTGGTGGGTAATCCTCGATGCTCTTGGGCAAGATGCCGTTTCCGGCCTCGCGCACGCCCGCTCCACTCCTCGATTTCAGGATCACATCCGGGAAGACCAGACCGAAGGTTGTGGTCCACCGTCCCTTGAGGCGCTGTGCTCCGACTCGACTGGCTGATGCCCGACTCCTCGTACCTGCTCCGTCGGTTCGGTCTCGCCGACTGGTCGGCGACCGCAGAGCCCGAGCGGATGGAGCGACCGTTCTTTGACTCGAGCCTACGGCTCTTGCCTATGAGAGTCAACGCTGCCGCGGTGGCAGTCTGGCCGGTGAGACTCCGCGCGCCATTGGGTACCCGTGCCGGTCGGGGAGCCGCCGGCAGCTTCGGCGCTGATTAGCCGGCCAGCGCTTCGGGCGAGTGGTCGAGCGACGTTCCGCAGCTGGAGCAGAATCGATCGTCTGGTCGCGCTTCGGCGCCACAGCCTGTGCAGAACCGGCCGCCGGTTCGGTCGGTCGCCGTCGACGCTTGAGCTTCGTCGCTCTGCTCGAGCGAAAGCCGCTCGGGCGGCGAGTCGGGTTGTTGCGAGCCTGTGATCGAGTCCTTGAACTCGCGCATCCCCTTGCCGAGCGAGTGTCCGATCTCGGGTAGCCGCTTAGGCCCGAACACAAGTAGCGCGACGACGAGAATCACGATCAGCCCGCTGATGCCGATCTCCGGCACGCTGGAAGCGTAGCGCGTGCCTGGCGAGCATCAGCGTGCTCGGCCGGTCGAACCTAGTACCGGTCGATCTCGACGAGGCGCTCGTCGCTGATGCCGAAGTGGTGCGCGATCTCGTGCAACACGACCCGCCGGACCTCCCGGCGTAGCCGCTCCGGGTCGCGGCCGTACAGGCGCTCCAGCGGGCCCCGGTAGATCGTGATCTTGTCCGGCAGCACGCCGGCGTACCAGGTCGTGCGCCTCGTGAGCGGGATGCCCTGGTACAGGCCGAGCAGCCTCGAGCCGGGCGGCGGTTCGTCGTCGACGACGATCTCGACGTTTGACATCTCTTTGCGCAGATCCGGCGGAAGCGAATCCAACGCCTCCCGCGCGTACTCCTCGAACTCGAGCGCGGCTTCGTAATTCGGCTCCGTCATCGGCCCAGCCTCGTCCGCCGCCGCATGCCGAGCCTGCGCTGGATCGCACGATCCTCCTCCCCGTCCTTCCGCGCCGCCCACACGAACACGGCGAACACGACCGCGAGCGGGATCGCGAACGCGATGATGATGAAAACGATCTCCAGGGCGAGCGTCACGACCTCAGCGTAGTGGGCCGCTTACTCGTCGTCGCCGAGCGGCGGGTCACGGCGAAGGATCGGCGAGGCGTTGATCAGAGAGGTCGTCGTCTCGCCGTACTCGAGAAAGCGGTCGAGCACGACGCTCAGGTCCTCGATCGAGCGCAGGTGCACCTTGAGGAAGAAGCAGTCCTCGCCGGTGATGCGATGGCACTCAGCGACCTCCGGGATCTCGAGGGCGAGCTCGGGAATCCGCGGTAGCCGCCCGGGCGCCGGCTTGATGCGAACGATTGCTGTCAGCTGGTAGCCCAGGGCGCGGGGATCGAGCTCGGCGCGATAGCCGGTGATGATCCCGGCGCGCTCGAGCCGCTGCACACGCTCGGCGACCGCCGGAGGAGACAGGCTCACGCGCCGGCCGAGCTCGGCGAGTGAGACGCGTCCGTCCGTGGTCAACTCACCGATGATCTTTCGGTCGGTGGCGTCGATCTTCCGAGTATTAACGGCATTTGAACTCACAATCCCGTGCTTTCCCACGCGAAAGAACTCTAATGCCTTCGATCTCCTATGTCCATCGCGGGCCATGACGGCAACAATTCCTCCATCGCCCAAGCCACGACCGCGCCACTCATCGAACGACCGCAGCACGACGTGCCGCCGCAGGCGTACTTCGTCGGCAGCGCGATCTTCCATTACCTCGGCCCGTCGTTCGCGATCCTGCTCTTCGCGCGCGTCGACGTTCTCGGCGTGGCGTGGTTGCGAATCGCCTCCGCGGCGGTCGTCTTCGCCGTCTGGCGGCGGCCCTGGCGAAAGTTCGCTGCCCTCGGCCGGCAGGGGCAGATGCTGATCGTCAGCCTCGGCGCCGTGTTCGCCGCCATGAATGCGTGCTTCTACATCTCGATCGACCGGCTGCCGCTGGCGACAGTGGCCGCGATCGAGTTCATCGGCCCGATCGTGCTCGCCGTCATCGGCGCGCGGACTTCACGCAATCTCGCCGCAGTCGCCGCGGCGGCCCTCGGCGTCTACCTGCTGACCCACGTTCGCGTGGGCGGCGAGACAATGGGCGTCGCCTTCGCGTTTGCGAACGCCGCGCTCTTCACCGCCTACATCGTGCTCGCGCACAGAGTCGCGCGGCGCTCGTCGATGGGTGGGGTGGACGGCCTCGCCGCGGCGATGGTGTTCGCCCTCGTCTTCGTCTCGCCGATCGGGCTCAGCGAAGCCGCGCATGCTCTCGGCGACCCGGTTGCGATTGCCGCTGGAATCGGGGTCGGAATCTCCTCGTCGGTCATCCCATACGTTTTCGATCAGCTGGCGATGGCGCGACTGCCCCGGGCGACATATGCGCTTTTCGTCGCACTGCTGCCGGCGACGGCGACCGTGATCGGCGTCGTGGTCCTCCGCCAGCTGCCAACAGCCGTCGACCTTGCCGGAATCGCTCTGGTCATGGCCGGTGTCGCCCTCCATCGCCAGGCGGCCTGATGGATCAGGTCCGTCTCGGCAACTCCGGCCTGCACGTCTCGAGGCTCGGCCTCGGGATGATGAGCTACGGCGAGGACCCGACCCGCCCTTGGATGCTCGGTGAGGCGGCGGCAGAGCCGATCGTCCGCCGCGCCGTCGAGGGCGGATTCACGTTCTTCGACACGGCTGATATGTACTCGGAGGGCGCCAGCGAGGTCGCGACCGGCCGGCTTCTGCAGAAGCTGCTGACGCGCAACGAGGTCGTCGTCGCCACCAAGGTCTACTTCCCGATGACACGCGGCCCGAACGGACGCGGCCTCTCGCGTAAGCACATCCTCTCGGCGATCGACGCGTCGCTGCAGCGGCTCGAGATGGACCACGTCGACCTCTACCAGATCCACCGCTGGGATCACGAGACGCCGATCGAGGAGACGATGGAGGCGCTGCACGACATCGTGAAGTCGGGCAAGGCGCGCTACATCGGCGCCAGCAGCATGTACGCCTGGCAGTTCGCGAAGGCGCAGCGAGTCGCCGAGCGCAACGGTTGGACGCCGTTCGTCTCGATGCAGGACCACTACAACCTGGTCTACCGCGAGGAGGAGCGCGAGATGATCCCGCAGTGCATCGACCAGGGAGTCGGGGTCATCCCGTGGAGCCCGCTCGCCCGAGGCTTTCTGGCCGGCACGCGTACACGAGAGGGCACGCGCCGGACGAGGCGCTCGGAGACGGATCCGCTCCAGGACCAGTGGTACGGCAGCTCAGACGACTTCGACATCGTCGACCGCCTTTCCGAGGTGGCCGGCGAGCTGGGCGTTCCGCAGGCGCAGGTGGCGCTCGCGTGGCTGCTGCACAAGCCAGGCGTGGCCGCGCCGATCGTCGGGGCGACGAAGCTCGGTCACGTCGAGGACGCGCTTGCTGCTGCGGACTTAGAGCTTTCGCCCGATCAGATCGCGCGGCTCGAGGAGCCGTACGTGCCGCATCGCGTGCTCGGGCACGGCTCTTAGTGAAGTAGCGCAGTCAACCGCGGAAGGGTGATGGATCAAGCGAGGCCCTTTCGACGATAGTGCGTCTGCAACCGAGAGACGCCCCGATGCGGCGGGGGCGACCTCGGCAGATAACACCCGAGGGGCCTCCTTTGCGGCGAGGCCTCGGCGGAAAAAGCGGCTCTCTCACGGGAGAACGAGGCGGGACCTGGCGGCGGGTCCCGCCTCTTCGTTTGACACCAGAAAACCCCCTGCAGGGGGAGGCCCGATCCGGCTCGCCACCTACGATCCGACCACGCGAACCGACCGCCTGGGCCGCTGAGAGGGCGGGGACGCGGGCATTGCGGGGCGGCTTCGGCCGCCCTTCCTTTTGCCTACGTTTCGCAGCATGGCGCGCTACGTCGGCCGCGAGAACGTCCGCAAGCGCCTGGCGCCGCTCGCCGGAGAGCCGGGCCGTACCGTCTACGCCAACGGCGCGGTC